>DATAZI010000001.1:0-9035 GCA_036272095.1 Marmoricola sp.
AGCATCAGGGAGTGCTCCTTCTTCATGTACGCGATGATCGCCTGGTCCAGCTCGTCGCCCGCGGTGCGCACGCTCAGCGTGGTGACCAGGCCGCCGAGCGAGATGACCGCGACCTCGGTGGTGCCGCCGCCGATGTCGACGACCATGTTGCCGGTGGCCTCGTGCACCGGCAGGCCGGCACCGATCGCAGCGGCCATCGGCTCCTCGATGATGTAGACCTTGCGGGCGCCGGCCTGGTAGCCGGCCTCCTTGACCGCGCGCTGCTCGACCGGAGTGACGCCGCTCGGGACGCAGATCACGATCCGGGGCTTGGCGAAGTACCGGCGGCGGTGCACCTGGGCGATGAAGTGCCGCAGCATCTGCTCGGTGGCGTCGAAGTCGGCGATCACGCCGTCGCGGAGCGGGCGGATCGCGGTGATCCCCTCCGGCGTACGCCCGATCATGCGCTTCGCGTCGGTCCCTACGGCGATGATCTCGCGAGTCTGGCTGTTCAGCGCGACCACGGACGGCTCGTCGAGGAGCACGCCCTTGCCGCGCACATAGACCAGCGTGTTGGCAGTGCCGAGGTCGACTGCCAGGTCACGGCCGATCAGGTTGTTCGCCATCTCTTTTCCTCGCAGGTACATCGTGGGGAAGTGGGCGCGACGCATCGTCCCGTGCGCAACACGGGAACCACGCGTAACACCAGTAACGAGACTAGGTTCGAGGAGCACTGTTCAGCGGGACGACACGCCTGAAGCCGCCCGGGTGGTTCGCCAGGCGCAGGTCACCAGGCGCAGGTCACCAGGCGCAGTGCGCAGGCGGAGCCGCCAGCACCGCACGCCGGTCCAGGCGCAGCAGCATCGGCACGATCTGCTCGTCGGTGTCGAGATAGTTCTTGGCCCCTGCTTCGCTCACCGTCCACAGGTCGGCACCGACCAGCTGGATGTCCTCGGAACCGGGGACGAAGGCACGTGCCGAGCGCCCGGGAGCCTTCAGAGCGGCACAGTGCGTGCTGGAGGAGTTGAACCAGAGCCCGCCGACCCCGATCGTGAGGCCTTGGAGGTTCACCGGGTCGCGGCGCGCGGCGTACGGCCGGTCGAGCTCGGTGACGCCCGGGGCGAGGATCCGACCGAGGTGCATCCAGGCAACCCGTCCCGGGCGGTGCGGACGCCAGCTGCCGAGCCCGAGCCGGCCGTGGTCGATCACGATCGTCGAGCCGCGCAGCCGGGGCCCGAGCCTCCACACCCGCTTCACCGGATCGCCGCGCCCCAGCCTGGACGGGTCCAGCAGCCACAACCTGCTGCGCTCGGCGACCCAGAGGCCGTCGGCGTTGAGCTCGAGTCCCCCGCCGTGCCGGCAGAACGTCGGCTGCGGGTGGTAGACCGGAGCCTCGAAGCGCGGGACGAACGCCCGGGTCGCGCCGGTTCGCAGGTCGACGACCGCCAGCTGGCAGGCGCGATCACGTGGCCGGCGCGCCCACTTGTAGCCCGATACGTACGCCGTCCCGCCCGCGACCGCGAGCGACTGCGGCACGAACCCGTCGTCGACCTGCTTGATCCAGTAGGCCGCACACACTGCCGGCGACACGTCGTACGGCAGCAACGGAGGCTTGGCGAGCGCGGGCCGAGGGCCGCTGACCTGGTCGAAGGTGACCCCGTGACAACTGCTGTGCGCTGCCACCGCTCGAGAGCCGATCGTCTTCGCGGCGCACCCGGTGACGAGCGCGCCGAGCCCGATCAACGCCGCCAGCGCGCACAGGCCGAGGCGAGAAAACATCCCATATCCCCTCAATCGGGAAAGGTGAATGCTAGCCCGTCTACTCAGCGAGCCCGGGGAACCAGATGCCGATCTCGCGAGCGGCGGACTCCGGGGAGTCCGAACCGTGCACGAGGTTCTCGCGGTTGGACAGCGAGAGGTCGCCGCGGATGGTGCCGGGGGCGGCCTTGCGCCCGTCCGTCGCGCCGTTCAGAGCGCGGACGACCTCGATCGCCTCGTCGCCCTCGAGCACGAGCGCCACCAGGGGGCCGCTGGTCACAAAATCCCTCAGCGGCGGGTAGAAGTCCCGCTCGACGTGCTCGGCATAGTGCTGGTCAGCCATCGCACCATCGATCTGCCGGTGCTGGAGCGCGACGATCGTGAGTCCCTTCGCCTCGAAACGGGCGAGCACGTCTCCGACCAGGCCACGGCGTACGGTGTCGGGCTTGAGCAGGACCAGGGTTCGCTGAGTCATGGGACGAACGCTACCGGCCCGTCACTCCAGCCCGAGGCGGCGGGCGGACTCGGCCCGCATCTCGACCTTGCGGACCTTGCCGGTCACCGTCATCGGGAACTCGTCGACCTCGATCACATAGCGCGGGATCTTGTAGTGCGCGAGCTTGCCGGCTGCGAACTCGCGGACCGCCGCGGCGTCCAGCGCCGCCCCCTCGCGCAGCCGGATCCAGGCGCAGAGCTCCTCGCCGTACCGCTCGTCCGGTACGCCGACCACCTGCACGTCCTCGATGTCGGGGTGGGTGTAGAGGAACTCCTCGACCTCGCGCGGGTACACGTTCTCCCCACCGCGGATCACCATGTCCTTGATCCGGCCGACCACCACCGCGTAGCCGTCCTCGCGGATCACCGCCAGGTCGCCGGTGTGCATCCAGCCGTCGGGGTCGATGGCCTCGGCGGTCTTCTGCTCGTCGTTCCAGTAGCCGATCATCACCGAGTAGCCGCGGGTGCAGAGCTCGCCCGGCTCGCCGCGCTCGAGCGTCGCGCCGCTGCCCGGGTCGACGATCTTGATCTCGACGTGCGGGTGCACCCGGCCGATCGTCGCCGTACGCCGCTCGAGGTCGTCGTCGGCGCGGGTCTGCGTCGAGACCGGGCTGGTCTCGGTCATCCCGTAGGCGATCGAGACCTCCTCCATGTGCATGTCGTTGATGCACCTCTTCATCACCTCGACCGGGCAGGGCGAGCCGGCCATGATGCCGGTCCGCAGGGTGCTGAGGTCGTAGTCGGCGAAGCCCGGGGCGCTCTGCATCGCGATGAACATCGTCGGGACGCCGTACACGCCGGTGCAGCCCTCGTCCTGGATCGCCTTCAAGGTGATCTCCGGGTCGAAGCCCGGAGCCGGGATGATCATCGCGGCGCCGTGGGTGGTGCAGCCGAGGTTGCCCATCACCATCCCGAAGCAGTGGTAGAAGGGCACCGGGATCGCCAGCCGGTCGGTGTGGCTGAAGTTGATCGTCTCGGTGGTGAGGTAGCCGTTGTTGAGGATGTTGCGGTGGCTCAGCGTCGCTCCCTTGGGGAAGCCCGTCGTGCCCGAGGTGTACTGGATGTTGATCGGATCGCCCGGCTCCAGGCTGGCGGCCCGTTCGGCCAGCCCGGTCTCGCCTTCCCCGCCGGCGACGAGCTCGTCCCAGTCGGGAGTGCCGATGAACACGACGCGCTCGACGGCGGTCTCGCCGACCACCTCGGCCACCATCGACCGGTAGTCGCTGGTCTTGAACGACTCCGAAGAGACCAGCAGCGTGACGCCGGACTGGTTCAGCACGTAGCCGAGCTCGTGGGTCCGGTACGCCGGGTTGATGTTCACCAGGATCGCGCCGGCCCGGGCGGCGGCGTACTGGGTGATCGTCCACTCGGCGCAGTTCGGTGCCCAGATGCCGACCCGGTCGCCCTTGGCGATGCCGGCCGCGATCAGTCCGCGTGCCAGCGCATCGACGTCGGCGTCGAGCTCGGCATAGGTCCAGCGCCTGCCGCTGGCCACCTCGACGAGCGCCTCGCGGTCGCCGTACGCCGCGACGGTCCGGGCGAGGTTGGCCCCGATCGTCTCCTCGAGCAGTGCCGGACTGTCTTCTCCCCGAGCGTAGGACTCCATGAGGGCAGCCTAGGTTCGTACGACGGGCCCGCCAAGGATTCCGAACCGGTCGCTACAGCGCGGTGCCCTTGTCCCGGTCGATGATCGAGCCGAGCCGGTACGCCGTGAACCACAGCAGCCCGAAGATGGCACCGAGCACGAACATCGCCGGCACCAGCACCCCCAGCGCGATCGCGGCCACCTGGATCGCCCAGCCGAGCACGTAGGCCCAGCGCTTGCGCAGCAGCCCGGCGGTCAGCAGGCATGCCACGGTCAGGCCCAGCCCGATCCACAGCGACCGGCCCCGGTCGACCGACTCCACCGAGATCAGGACCGGCGTCGTCAGGCCCAGCACGATCGCTTGGAGAAACAGGATCGCCGAGCACAACCGGCGACGCATCATCCGCGGTCGTCCCTCGGCCTGATCAGCGAACGGGCCTCACCGACCGTGATCACCGACCCGGTCACCAGGACCGCGCCGGAGCCGATCGCCTCGCCGAACACGCCACCCACCTCGGCCAGGGTGGCGGCCTCGTCGATCGCCGAGGCCAGCGAGGGTTGGACGCTGACCCGGTCCTGGCCGAAGATGCCGCGGGCCACCTCGGCGAGCTCGTGGGCCGCCAGCGCGCGCGGTGTGGAGTTCTGGGTGCAGACGATGTGGGCGAGCGCCGGCTCCAGGATGCCGAGCATCTCCTCGTAGTCCTTGTCGGCCATCACGCCGACGACTCCGATCAGCGGGTCGAAGGTGAACGAGTCGTCCAGCGCCTCGACCAGCGCGGCCGCACCGTGCGGGTTGTGCGCGGCATCGAGCACGATGCTCGGGGACCGGCGGACGATCTCGAGCCGGCCCGGCGAGGTGGCTTCGGCGAACGCGTCCCGGACGACCTCCTCGGCCAACGGCTCGTCGCCGCCCACGAACGCCTCGACAGCAGCCAGCGCCAGTGCGGCGTTCTGAGCCTGGTGGGCGCCGTACAACGGCAGGAAGACCTCGTCGTAGGTGCCGCGGAGCCCTTGGAGCGAGAGCATCTGCCCGCCGACGGCCGGGACCCGCGTGATGACACCGAACTCGATGCCCTCCCGGGCCACGATCGCACCCACCTCGGCGGCCTGCTGGACGATCTGCGCGGCAGCGTCGGGCTCCTGGACCGCCGAGATCACGGTGGCGCCTGGCTTGATGATGCCGACCTTCTCGCGGGCGATCTCGGCAACGGTCGACCCGAGGTACTTCGTGTGGTCGATGGCGATCGGGGTCAGCACCGCGACCTGCCCGTCTGCCACGTTGGTCGCGTCCCAGGCTCCGCCCATCCCGACCTCGATCACGGCAGCGTCGACCGGGGCGTCGGCGAAGGCTGCGAAGGCCATCCCGACCATGGTCTCGAAGAACGACAGCGGGTGGTCGGAGTCGGCGTCGACGAGGTGCGTGTACGGAGCGATCTCGTTGAAGGTGCTGATGAAGTCCTCGTCCGACAGCGGCTCCCCGTCGATCACGATCCGCTCGTTCATCCGCTCGAGGTGCGGGCTGGTGAACCGGCCGGTGCGCAGCCCGAGCCCGCGGATGAGCGTCTCGATCATCCTGGCGGTCGAGGTCTTGCCGTTCGTGCCCGTCAGGTGCACCACCGGGTACGACGCCTGCGGCTCGCCGAGAAGCTCGGTGAACGCCTGGATCCGGTCCAGCGTGGGCTCGAGCCGCGACTCGGGCCAACGGGAGAGCAGGGCGTCCTCGACCTCGGCGTAGGTCTGCGCCGGGCGGGCTTCACTGGGCTTGTCATCGGGTAGGTCAGTCATCGCGGGCCAAGCGTAGTGGGACGCAATCTAGAACAGGTTCCACTATGGTGAGCCGGTGAGTGTTCGTGAGCGCTTCGAGGCCCTCCGGTCCGCCCCCTCCCCGGCGCCGGACGACCTCGACGCTCTGTGGTCGGACCTCGAGACCCTGCGCGCGCAGGACATGCTCGGGGCCTGGCACGGGGGCGACTTCTCCACCGGCCATCCGGCCGGGGCACTGCTCGGCACGATCGGCTGGCACGGCAAGCGGTTCGACTCGCTGCTCGACGGCCACCCGCTGATCTGCCGGGGCAAGGACGGCGAGCTGTACTCCAACACGAAGTACGCCGGCGGCGGCTACTCCTCGCTCTGGGAGGTCGGCTTCCGCGGCGAGACCACAGCGACGATGGTGTACGACGCGATGGCGGTCTTCGACCACTTCAAGCGAGTCGACGCCACCACGGTGATGGGCATCATGAACGGCAAGCTCGAAGCGGCCTTCGGAACCGCGGACCACTACTACTTCTGGCTGGAGCGTGAGCAGTAAATGAAGACCACCGTCGCGATCGTGAACTCCCAGGGCGCCGAGTTCTCGCTCGAGGAGGTCGAGCTCGAGGGCCCGCGTGCCGACGAGGTGCTCGTCAAGATCGTCGCCACCGGCCTCTGCCACACCGACATCCACCTCAAGGGCTTCCTGCCTGAGGAGATGTTCCCCAACGTCTTCGGCCACGAGGGCTCCGGGATCGTCGAGGCCGTCGGCGCGGAGGTCACCGGGATCGACGTCGGCGACCACGTCGTGATGAGCTTCCGGTCCTGCCGCGGCTGCGAGAACTGCAGCAACGGCCTGGTCGGCTACTGCGACTCCTCGCTGCTGCTCAACTACATGGGCATGCGGATGGACGGATCGCAGACCTACTCCAAGGACGGAGCCGGCGTCTTCGGCAACTTCTTCGGCCAATCCAGCCTGTCCCAGCACGCCATCGCGTACGCCGACAACGTCGTGGTCGTCGACAAGTCGGTCGACCTGACCAAGGTCGCGCCCTACGGCTGCGGGTTCCAGACCGGCGCCGGCACCGTCTTGAACGTCCTGAAGCCGGGGCCGGCGGACAGCCTGGTCGTGTACGGCGTCGGCGCGGTCGGCCTCGCCGCACTGGCAGCCGCCAAGCACCTCGGCGTCGAGACGATCGTCGCCGTCGACCCCCAGGAGTCCCGCCGCGAGGCTGCCGCGCACTACGGCGCGATCGGTGTCGACCCGACCGTCCACGACAATGTGGTCGAGGAGGTCAAGGAGCTCACCGGCGGCGGCGCGGCGTACGCGATCGACACCACCGCGATCTCGGCGGTCGTCAAGCAGGCCCAGCAGTCGCTGAAGGTCCGCGGCACTCTGATCGCCCTCGGCCTCGGCGCCGAGGAGTACGCGATCGACGCGATCGACCTGCTTCAGACCGGCAAGACCATCAAGGCCTCGATCGAGGGCGACTCCGACCCTCAGGAGATGGTGCCGCGGCTGATCGCGATGAATGCCGCCGGCGAGTTCGACGTCGACCACCTGATCACCACCTACCCGTTCAGCGAGATCAACACCGCCGTCGCCGACGTGCTCGCAGGGAAGGTCGTCAAGCCCGTCCTGGTCTGGTGATCTACCGGACAGTAGGGTCGCGGCATGAGGCTTCGACTCACTGACGAGGAGGCCGCATTCCGCGAGGAGATGCGCACCTTCTTCACCACCGAGATCCCCCAGGACATCCGCGAGGCGATGCGGTCCGGCCGGCACATCGAGAAGGACCACTTCGTCCGCTCGATGCGCGCGATGAACGCCGCCGGCATCGCCGTGCCGAACTGGCCCGTCGAGTGGGGCGGCAAGGACTGGACGCCGCTGCAGAAGCATCTCTGGCACGAGGAGCTGCAGCTGGCCTGCGTCCCGCCGCCGCTGGCGTTCAACGCCGGGATGATCGGCCCGGTGATCGCGCAATTCGGGTCGCCGGAGATGAAGGAGCGCTTCCTGCCGGCCACCCGGAACCTCGACATCTGGTGGGCCCAAGGCTTCTCCGAGCCGAACGCCGGTTCCGACCTGGCGTCGCTGACCACCCGCGCCGAGCGCGATGGTGACGACTGGATCGTCAACGGCCAGAAGACCTGGACCACGCTCGGCCAGTACGCCGACTGGATCTTCTGCCTGTGCCGCACCGACCCGGAGGTCAAGAAGCAGGCCGGCATCTCGATGCTGCTCTTCCCGATGGACTCCCCCGGTGTGACGCTCCGGCCGATCAAGCTGCTCGACGGCACCTTCGAGGTCAACGAGGTGTTCTTCGACAACGTGCGGGTCCCGGGCGAGAACCTGGTCGGCGAGGTCAACCAGGGCTGGACCCAGGCCAAGTTCCTGCTCGGCAACGAGCGCGTCGGGGTCGCCCCGGTCGGCGCCACCAAGCGCGCACTGTCGACGGCCAAGGAGCACGCCAGCCAGCTCGGCGCGCTCGCCGATCCGCTGATGGCGGCCCGGTTCGTCGAGCTCGAGAACCAGCTGCTCGCCCTCGAGCTGACTGCGCTGCGCGTGGTCGCCAACTCCACCGACGGCAAGCCGCACCCGGCGTCCTCGGTGCTCAAGCTCAAGGGCACCGAGCTCCAGCAAGCCGTCACCGAGCTGCTGGTCGACCTTGCCGGACCGCTCTCGCTCGCCTCGGATTCCGAGACGGTGCCCGACTGGGCAGCGCACTCGGTGCCGACCTACCTGAACTTCCGCAAGGCGTCGATCTACGGCGGATCCAACGAGATCCAGCGCCAGATCATCGCCGGAACGATCCTGGGACTCTGAGGAACCGACATGGACTTCGAACTCGATGACGAACAGACCTCGCTGCGCGACGCCGTGCGCGGGCTGCTGAAGGGCTACGACCCGGCTACCAACTCCGAGCACCGGCGCGAGGTCACTGCAGCCGACCCCGGGTACGACGAGGCGCTCTGGGGCCGGTTGGCCGAGATGGGCCTGCTCGGCCTGCCGTTCGCCGAGGAGGACGGCGGCATGGGGGCCGGGCCGGTCGAGCTGGCGCTGGTCGCCGAGGAGATCGGACGCGTGATCGCGCCCGAGCCGTACGTCGCCGCCATCGCCCTGGCCGGCGGGGTCGTCGCCGCGCTGGGTTCGGACGAGCAGCGCGCCGACCTGCTGGGTGCGCTCGCTTCCGGTGAGCGGCTGCTGACGTTCGCGTCCGGCGAGGTCGCCGAGCCGGTGATCCAGGGCGCCCGCGCCGAGACGATCGTCTGGGAGGTGGGCGGCGAGGTGTTCCTGGTCGAGCGCCCGGCAGACGTGAAGGCCTACCGAACCCATGACGGCGGTCGCGCCGCGCGTCTGACGTTCGACCGGTCCGCTGCCACCGTGCTCGGTGCCGGCGGCGATGTCCGCGAGGCCCTCGAACCTGTCTTCGCACGGGCCCGGATCGCGGCCTGCCACGAGGCGCTCGGG
>DATAZI010000002.1:0-2353 GCA_036272095.1 Marmoricola sp.
CGCGAGTACATGCGGCACACCGCCGTCCGCCGGCCGGACCAGCTCACCACCCACCACCACGGCGAGGCCGACCACCTCGCGTGGCTGGAGCGGCCGTTCGCCGAGGCGCTGCGCGCGCAACGAGCGCGGCCGTCCGTCGTGAGACCGACCCCGGAATGTCAGACCCCCGGCTTAGAGTTGAACTTCTAAGACAAGGGAGGTGGCATCATGCGTCCGGTAACTGACCTGCAGCGGAAGGTGGCCCCGTTCGAGGTCGTCACCGACATGGTGCCCGCCGGGGACCAGCCGGCCGCGATCGCGGAGATCGAGAAGCGGATCCGCGCGGGGGAGGTCGACACGGTCCTGCTCGGCGCGACCGGCACCGGCAAGACCGCCACCGTGGCGTGGCTGGCCGAGCGGCTCGACCGCCCGGTCCTGGTCATGCTGCCGAACAAGACCATCGCGGCCCAGTTCGCCAACGAGCTGCGCGAGATGATGCCGAATAACGCGGTCGAGTACTTCGTCTCCTACTACGACTACTACCAGCCCGAGGCGTACATCCCGCACACCGACACCTACATCGAGAAGGACTCCTCAATCAACGACGAGGTGGAGCGGCTGCGCCACTCGGCGACCAACTCGCTGCTCACCCGGCGGGACACGATCGTGGTGGCGTCGGTCTCCTGCATCTACGGCCTCGGCACCCCGCAGGAGTACCTCGACCGGATGCTGCGGCTGCACATCGGCGACAGGATGGACCGGGAGGCGCTGCTGCGGCACCTGGTCGGCATGCAGTACTCCCGCAACGACCTGGCCTTCACCCGGGGCACCTTCCGGGTCAGGGGCGACACGATCGAGATCATCCCGCAGTACGAGGAGCTCGCCGTCCGGATCGAGATG
This sequence comes from Marmoricola sp., assembly GCA_036272095.1. Taxonomy (GTDB): domain Bacteria; phylum Actinomycetota; class Actinomycetes; order Propionibacteriales; family Nocardioidaceae; genus Marmoricola. The sequence goes on from DATAZI010000002.1 coordinate 880, forward strand.
TTCGGCGACGAGGTCGAGCGGCTGTCCACCCTGCACCCGCTGACCGGCGAGGTGATCACCGAGGACCGGGAGCTGTACGTCTTCCCCGCGACTCACTACGTGGCGGGCGAGGAGCGGATGGCGCGCGCCATCGCCAGCATCGAGGTGGAGCTGGGGGAGCGGCTGGCCGAGCTCGAGCAGGCGGGCAAGCTCCTGGAGGCGCAGCGGCTGCGGATGCGGACCACCTACGACCTCGAGATGATGCGCCAGGTCGGCAGCTGCGCCGGCATCGAGAACGACTCGCGGCACATCGACGGCCGCGCGGCCGGCAGCGCGCCGAACACGCTGCTCGACTACTTCCCCGAGGACTTCCTGCTCGTGATCGACGAGTCGCACCAGACCGTGCCGCAGATCGGCGCGATGTACGAGGGCGACGCGTCCCGCAAGCGGATGCTGGTGGACCACGGGTTCCGGCTGCCGAGCGCGATCGACAACCGGCCGCTGACCTGGGACGAGTTCACCGAGCGGATCGGGCAGACCATCTACCTGTCGGCCACCCCCGGCCCCTACGAGATGCAGCGGGTCGGCGGCGACGTGGTCGAGCAGGTGATCAGGCCCACCGGCCTGGTCGACCCGCAGGTCATCATCAAGCCGACCAAGGGCCAGATCGACGATCTGCTCGAGGAGATCAGGCTGCGGACCGAGCGCAACGAGCGGGTGCTAGTCACCACCCTGACCAAGAAGATGTCGGAGGATCTGACCGATTACCTGCTCGAGAACGGCGTCCGTGCCCGATACCTGCACAGCGAGGTCGACACGCTGCGCCGGATCGAGCTGCTGCGCGAGCTCCGGGTCGGCGAGTTCGACGTGCTGGTCGGCATCAACCTGCTCCGCGAGGGCCTCGACCTGCCCGAGGTGTCGCTGGTCGCGATCCTCGACGCGGACAAGGAGGGGTTCCTGCGCTCGGGCACCGCGCTGATCCAGACGATCGGCCGCGCCGCCAGGAACGTGTCGGGCGAGGTGCACATGTACGCGGACAAGATCACCCCGTCGATGGAGCGCGCGATCGACGAGACCAACCGCCGCCGGGAGAAGCAGGTCGCCTACAACCTCGAACGCGGGGTTGACCCGCAGCCGCTGCGCAAGCGGATCGCCGACATCCTCGACCAGATCAACCGCGAGGACGCCGACACCCAGGAGCTCATCGGAGGGGCGGGCCGGCAGCAGTCCCGCGGCAAGTCCCCGGTCCCCGGCCTCTCCTCGCGGAACAAGGCCTCGGTCGCCAGCGGCAGCGGCGTCGGCGCGAGCAGCGCACCGCGCGGCGACCTGATCGCGATCATCGAGCAGCTGACCGACCAGATGCACACCGCCGCGGCCGAGCTCCAGTTCGAGGTCGCGGCCCGTATCCGCGACGAGATCAAGGAGCTCAAGCACGAGCTGCGCGGAATGACTGCCGCAGGGGTTTAGCCTGTTCGGTGCCCTGCGGGCACCTTCC
>DATAZI010000003.1:0-8513 GCA_036272095.1 Marmoricola sp.
AACCCGGGTGTCATGTCATGGGAGGAGATGAACCGGCTCAAGCCGGTCTCGCCGTCGATGGGGATGATGCTCGAGACGACGTCGCGGCGGCTGTTCGAGACGAAGGGCGAGGCCCACTACGGCTCGCCGGACAAGGACCCCGACGTACGGCTGCGGGTGCTCGAGGACGCCGGTCGTCTCTCGGTGCCGTTCACTACCGGCCTGCTGATCGGCATCGGCGAGGACCTCGAGGAGCGGGCCGAGTCGATCTTCGCATTGCGCCGCGTCGCCCGGCAGTACGGCAACGTCCAGGAAGTCATCATCCAGAACTTCCGGGCCAAGCCCGACACGGCGATGCGGCACACCGACGACCTCGGCCTCGAGGAGTACGTCGCGGCGATCGCGGTCTCCCGTATCCTGCTCGGCCCGAAGGTCCGACTGCAGGCTCCGCCCAACCTCGTCGATCTCGAGGAGTGCCGGGCACTGCTCGGTGCCGGCGTCGATGACTGGGGCGGGGTGTCCCCGCTGACGCCCGATCATGTCAACCCCGAGCGGCCCTGGCCGTCCCTGGACCGGCTGCGCGACCTGACCGCGAGCGCAGGCTTCACGCTGCGGGCCAGGCTCACCGCGCACCCGGAGTACGTCCGCGCCGGCGAGCCGTGGATCGACCCTCGGGTCTCGGGCCACGTCGCGGCACTGGCAGGCGAGGACGGCCTAGTCAGCGACGAGATCACTGCCGGCACCCGCCGCCCGGTCGGCCTCCCCTGGCAGGAGCCGGACGGCGGTTTCGCCAGCGTCGGGCGGACCGACCTCCACGAGACCGTCGACACCGAGGGACGCAGCGCCGACCGGCGCTCCGACTTCGAGAACGTCTACGGCGACTGGGACGAGCTCAAGTCGGACGTCGAGCGTGTCGAGACGCGGCGACCGACCGACCACGTCTCGACAAGCGCGACGACCGGTGCCGGTCGTGCAGCCCTGGCGGCCGCAGAGGCCGACCCTGGCAACCTCTCCGACGAGCACGCGCTGACGTTGATGACCGCCGACGGGGATCTCCTGGCTCAGGTCATCCGCCTCGCCGACGACCTGCGCAAGGACGTCTCCGGCGATGAGGTCACCTACGTCGTCAACCGGAACATCAACTTCACCAACGTCTGCTACGTCGGATGCCGGTTCTGCGCGTTCGCGCAGCGTCGTACCGACGACGACGCCTACTCGCTCTCGCTCGACGAGGTCGCCGACCGCGCCGAGGAAGCCTGGAAGCTCGGCGCCTCCGAGGTCTGCATGCAGGGCGGTATCGACCCCGAGCTGCCCGGTACGGCGTACTTCGACATCGCCGCGGCGGTCAAGAAGCGGGTGCCCGGGATGCACGTGCACGCCTTCTCGCCGATGGAGATCGTCAACGGCTCGTCCCGCACGGGCCTGTCCTTCGAGGACTTCCTGATCAAGGCCCGCGAGTCCGGACTCGACACGATCCCCGGCACCGCGGCGGAGATCCTCGATGACGAGGTCCGCTGGGTGCTCACGAAGGGCAAGCTGCCGACCAGCACCTGGATCGAGATCGTCTCCACCGCGCACCGGGTGGGCATCCGGTCGAGCTCGACGATGATGTACGGCCACGTCGACCACCCGCGGCACTGGGTGGGCCACCTGAAGGTCCTGGCCGCGATGCAGCAGAAGAACATCGACGAAGGCGTGCCCGGGTTCACCGAGTTCGTGCCCCTGCCGTTCGTGCACAACTCGGCGCCGATCTACCTCGCCGGCGTCGCCCGCCCCGGCCCGACCCTGCGTGACAACCTCGCGGTGCATGCGATGGCCCGGATCATGCTGCACGGGCGCATCGACAACATCCAGACGTCCTGGGTCAAGCTCGGCACCGAGGGCACCCAGGCGATGCTGAACGCCGGCGCGAACGACCTAGGCGGCACCTTGATGGAGGAGACCATCTCCCGGATGGCCGGCTCTGAGCACGGTTCCGCGAAGACGGTCGAGGAGCTGATCTCGATCGGCGCCGGTATCGGACGGCCGGTCGTGGAGCGTACGACGACGTACGGTCGGCGGTAGGTTCGCGTCCGTCCGGCGGTGCGGACGCGTCCGTTCGGCGGGTGCGCGATCAGCCCCGGTCAGCTACGGGCGGCCCGCTTGCGGGAGACCGCGTCGACGGCAGCCGCGAGCAGCAGCACGACACCGGTGATGACCTGCTGCCACTGAGCGCCCAGGCTCGGGCGCAGACCTAGGCCGTTGGGGATGATCGCGATCACCAGTGCGCCGAGGATCGCGTCACGGGGCTTACCGCGGCCACCGAACAGCGACGTGCCTCCGATAACGGCGGCCGCCACCGAGAAGAGCAGCACGTTGCCGGATCCGAGGTCTAGTGAGGCCGAGGACTGCGAGGAGGCCAGCAGGACCCCGCCGATCGCGCCGAACGCCGAGCAGAGCGCGAACGCGGTCACCTTCATGTGCACCACGTCGATGCCGGCACGACGCGCGGCCTCGGCGTTGCCGCCGGTCGCGTAGAGGTGGCGCCCCCAGATCGTCTTGGACAGTGCGATGGTGCAGACGATCATCAAGACGATCGCGATCACCGCCGGCACGGGGATTCCCTCAATGATCCGGAACTGGTTGGTGTTGCGGTTGCCGCTGGCCAGGATCGTGATCACCACGGCCACCGCCGCGAGCACGCCGCCACGGACCAGGACCAGCGCGAGGCCGTCGCGGGCGAGGCCGGCGCGCTTGGCGGTGACCGACTTCAGCACGGTGAAGGCGACGTACCCGGCGAGCACGACGATCACGAAGATCCAGCTCCAGGTGTCGCTGAGGTTGCCGTAGGCGAGGTTGTGCCACAGGTTGTAGTTCGAGGTGTTGACCGGCTGGCTGTTGAGCGCGAACTGCAAGACGCCCTGCCAGGCCAGGAAGAGTGCCAGGGTGACGACGAAGCTAGGGATGCCGACCTTGGCGACGAGGTAGCCGTTGAAGACGCCGATCGCGGTGCCGATGCACACGGCGGCCAGCAGGGCCGGGATCAGGTGCTGGGTCAGGTTGGTGACGATCAGGATCTCGCCTGCCGCGATCACGACGGCCGCCGACCATGCCCGCAGCCACGCCGCGAGCAGGATCGCCAGCGCCATCCCGACGATCAGGCTCCAGTACAGGAGCCCGGGCAGCGAGCCGTGCAGCTGCTTGTTGAAGACCCCGACCGCGGCGATCGCCGCGCAGGTGCCGCCGGCCGTGCCGGCGGAAAGGTCGATCTCGCCGAGGAGCAGAACGAACACCAGGCCGAGTGCGATCACGGCGATGTAGGCGCCCTGACCGGGGATGTTGCCGATGTTGAACTTGGACAGGAAGCGGCTGCTGACCTGCATGAAGATCAGCGCCAGCACCACCAGGCCGAGCACCGAGGGCAGCGCGCCCGGGTCGCCGGTGCGGAGCTTGTTGACCCAGTCCCGGACGGCGTCGCTGATCGAGCGCTCCTCGACATCGAGGGAGAAGTCGCTGGCCCGGTCGGGCTTCGGCAGGGTGCCGGCGTCGACGTTGGTCTCAGGGGCGTTGGACGTCATGGCGGCCTCAGATGCTCTCGTTGACGGCGGAAGGGTGCAGTCCGAGATCACCGCTGCGACCAGCGGTGATCAGCTCGACGATCTGGGTCGTGCTGCTCTCCTTGGCCTCGACCTCGGCGGCGACCCGTCCTAGGTAGAGCGCCACGACCCGGTCGGCGACCTCCATCACGTCGTTCATGTTGTGCGAGATCAGGACGACCCCGCGGCCCTGGTCGGCCAGCCGCCGGACCAGGTCGAGGACCTGGCGGGTCTGGGCGACGCCGAGGGCGGCGGTCGGCTCGTCGAGGAAGACGACCTTGCTGTTCCACAGCACGGCCTTGGCGATCGCGACGGTCTGGCGCTGCCCGCCGGACAGGTTCGCCACGACCTGGCGGACCGAGGAGACCGTCTTGACCGAGAGGCTGGCGAGCGCCTCGCGGGCCTGCTTCTCCATCTCGCCGTCGGCGAGGAACATCCCGTACCGGCGGATCTCCCGGCCGAGGAACATGTTCTGGGTGATGTCGAGGTTGTCGGCCAGCGCGAGGTCCTGGTAGACGAACTCGATACCCAGCCCGGTCGCGTCCCGCGGGTCGTTCAGGGTGACCGGCTTGCCCTCGAAGAGGACTTCGCCGGAGTCGATGCCGTTGATGCCGGCGATGCATTTGACCAGGGTGGACTTGCCGGCGCCGTTGTCACCGACGAGCGCGGTCACCTGCCCTGGATAGACGTTGAAGTCCACGTCGTGGAGCACGTGGACCGGGCCGAAGCTCTTGTTCAGTTTCCTGATCGAGAGGATCGGGTCCGTCATGGGGAATCACCGCCGGTTTCTGTGAAGTCGTCTTCTGGGTCGTACCGAGTTGGACTCGTGCCGGACAGGGATCATGGCCGGGCGGCCCCGAGTGGGCGGCCGCCCGGCCATGATTGCCCGTTCTAGTGGATCAGGAAAGACCCAGCTTGCCGCAGGCATCGGTGATGCCCTTGCAGATGTCGGCCGTGGTCAGTGCACCCGCGGTGACGACGTCGTTGACGTTGGCCTGGGTGATGACCTGAGCCGGCAGCAGCAGCGCCTGCAGGTTGTGGGTCGCCGACTGCGGGTCCGAGAACGGAGCCAGCGTGAGGCCGGCCGAGCTCGGGTCCTTGCCTGCGATCAGCGCGATCGCGAGCTGTGCAGCGGCCTGCGCCTCGAGCTTGACGTTCTTGAAGACCGTCATGCTCTGCTGGCCGGTCACGATGTTCTGCAGGCCCTCGACACCGGAGTCCTGACCGGTGATGACAACGTGGCCGTCGAGACCCTGCTGCTTGAGCACACCGATGACGGCGTTGGCGATGTCGTCGTTGGCCGCGACCACGCCGTCGACCTTGCCGCCGGCGGCGGTCAGAGCCTGGGTGAAGGCGGGAGCCGCGTTGGCGACGTTCCAGCCCTTGACGACAGCCTCCTGCTCGATGGTGGCCTTACCGGCCGCGACCAGCGGGTCGAGGACCTCGTGAGCGCCCTTCTTGAACAGGACCGCGTTGTTGTCGACGTCGGTGCCGCCGTCCATCATGATGATCTTCGGCTTCTTGACGCCGTCGGCGTTGAGGCAGTCGACCAGGGTCTGCGCCTGCAGCTTGCCGACGTCCTCGTTGTCGAAGGAGACGTAGTAACCCGCGGTACCGCCGAGGTTGACGCGGTCGTAGTCGATGACCTTGACGCCCGCAGCAGCCGCCGACTTCTCCACACCGGCACCCGAGGCGGCGTCGATCGAGTCGATGATCAGGACCTTCACGCCCTCGCCGATCATGTTCTGGGCGATCGAGGCGAACTTGTTCTTGTCACCCTGCGCGTTCTGGACGTCGGGCGTGATGCCCGCAGCCTTCAGCGCTGAGGTGAGCAGCGGCTTGTCGTAGAGGGTGTAGCGGGTCGAGGACGTGGTGTCCGGCAGGATCACGCCGACCTTCCCCGACGCCTTGCCGGTGGCACCGCCCGAAGCCGGGGCCGAGGCACCGCTGGTCGGAGGCGAGGTCAGGCTGCAGGCGGACTTGGCGGTGGCGCCCGAGCCACTGGACGAATTGTCGTCCTTGCTGCTCGAGCTGCCACAGCCGGCGAGGGCGGTGACGCTGAGCGCGAGCACGGAGCCGGTGATGGCTGCGCGGCGGAAGAGAGATGACACGGGTGTTCCTCCTGAGGGGTGAGGGCTCGGCGGTTGAGCTGAGGCCCGTTCGGCTTCTCCGAGTGTGCTGGGTCACAGGTTAGTCGTCAATAGTTGAATATAACTTTCCCAAAACGTGTCTTAAGCGCAACCTAGTGCACATCTCTTGACGACAACGGGAGAGTTGCCTCACAGTTCACTCATGCCCCCGGACCCCCACGAGCAAACGCGGACAGCCCCTGGCTCCGCGGCCTCGCTGAAGGTCGCGAACCAGCGCCGGGTGCTCTCGCTGCTGCTCGGACGCGGGGCCGAAGCGGCCTCCCAGGCCGACATCGCCCGCGAGACCGGCCTGGCCGCCGGCACCGTCTCCACCATCGTCCGCGAGCTCGCCGCGGCCGACGTCGTCAGCACCGTGGCGGGCTCCGGGCGCCGGGGCACCTCGGTCCGGCTGGCGCGCGGCGCCGGCCTGGTCGCCGGGGTCGACTTCGGGCACAGCCACGTCTCGGTGGCGATCAGCGAGATGTCCGGCGAGGTGCTCGCCGAGCTGCGCCGCGTCCTCCCCCCGGGCCACAGCCACGTCGAGGGCCTGGCTGCGGCGAAGGAGATGCTCGGCATCATGCTCCGCGAGCTCGGGGCGGAGGCGGTCGTCCTGCGCAACATCGGGATGGGGCTGCCGGCGCCGCTCTCGGACAACGTCGTGATGAGCTCGGCGATCCTTCCCGGCTGGGTGGGCGTCAACGCCCGCGACGAGGCCTCCGCAGCCCTCGGTGCCAAGGTCCTGATCGAGAACGACGCCAACCTCGGCGCACTCGCCGAGCACCGGCACGGCCACGGCCGCGGGCACGCGAACGTGGTCTTCGTGAAGGTCTCCTCAGGCGTCGGCGCCGGCCTGATCCTGGACGGGACGCTCTTCCGCGGCACCTCGGGGACCTCCGGGGAGATCGGCCATCTGACCCTCGACGATCAGGGGCCGCTGTGCCGGTGCGGCAGCCGCGGCTGCCTCGAGGCGTACGCCGCGACCGGCACCGCGCTGTCGATGATGAGCGACCAGATGCCCGGCGCCAACGTCGACGCGATCATCGAGGCGGCCCAGCAAGGCAACGTCTCGGCGCTCCGGGTCTTCGAGGACGCCGGCCTGCATCTTGGCTGGGGCCTGGCAACGGTCACCAACCTGCTCAATCCCGACGTGATCCTGGTCGGCGGCGACATGGCGCATGCCGGCGAGCTGCTGCTCGAGTCGGCCCGCCTCGGCCTGCGCCGGCACGTGCTGGCCGGCACCTCGACCACGCCGGTGCTGGTCGCCGCGCTCGGCGACCGGGCCTCGATGATCGGGGCCCTGGTGCTCGCGATCGATGCCACCGACCTGCTCGCTTGATCCCGACGCGGCAGTGGCCTCGATCAGCCCAGCACGACAGGCAGCGACTCGATCCCGAACACGATCGACTTCGCGTGGTACTCCAGGTCGGAAGGGTCCACGGCCAGGCGCATGTTCGGGAACCGCTTCGCGAGCGCCGGGTACGCCGTCCTCAGCTCCATCCGGGCGAGCTCGGCACCGACGCAGCGATGCAGCCCGTGCCCGAAGGCGACGTGGTTGGAGGACTCCTTCATCGGGCACAGGCCCGGCCCGGGCGTCGAGCGCGGGTCCCGGCTGGCGATCGGCAAGTGCACCAGCATCACCGAGCCCTTCTTGATCCGCTTGCCGCCGACCACGACGTCCTCGCGGGCGAACCGCGGGAACGCGATCTGGACCACCGCGAGCTGACGGAGCAGCTCCTCGACGATGTCGTCGACGCTGTCGGGGTCCTCGGCCAGCGACTTCCACAGCACCGGGTTCTGCAGCAGCAGGACGGTGCCGAGCGCCAGCATCGAAGCGCTGGTCTCCATGCCGCCGTTGAAGGCTCCGTCGGCGAGCCCTCCCAGGTCGAAGTCGTTGATCTGGTCTCCGCTGTCGCGGATGATCTGCCCGATCAGCCCGGCCCCTGGCTCGGTGCGCTGACGAGCGGCCTCGGCCAGCAGGAACTCCCGGGACGCGCCGATCGATCCGATCGAGCCGGCCCCTCCCTCGGTCACGTCGAACCGCGCGGCGCCGAGCTTGCGGAACTTCTCTCGCTGGAAGTCCGGCAGTCCGAGCAGGTCGCAGATCACCTGGAACGGCACCGGGAACGCGAAGGTCTGCACCAGGTCGACGACGCCGTCGCGATGTGCCGCAGCGCCGGCCTCGGTCTCGTCAAGCTGGCGCTCGATGACGTCGGCGATCGCCGGCTTGAGCCGGTCCAGCCGACGCATCGTGAACTCCGGGGTCAGCAGCTTGCGCTGGCGCGTGTGCTCCGGCGGATCGGTGAACCCGAGGCCGCCGATGTCGCCCTTCTCGACGTCGCCGCTGGCGCCCATGTACGGACGGATGTCGGTGGAGTGCCTGACGTCGCCGAGCACCTCGCGACCCTCGTCGTACCCGGTGATCAGCCAGATGTCGAGGCCCATCAGCGAGCTCAGCTTCTGCACCGGGTCGGTCTGGCTGAACGCGGTGAGGCGGGCCGTCGGGTCGATGCCGTCGCGGTACAGCGGCCAGGCGAGGCGGTCGGGGACCTTGTCGAGCTTGGTGAGGTCGAGTCCACCGGTCCGCGCAACGATGCGCTTCATCACGGCGGACTTCAAGGCGTTCAACAGGCTCATCGGGGGACGGGGTCCTTCACGGGGTGGGGTGCGGCACCCGGACTCTATCGAGGAAGACCGCAATGACTGACAACGAGCCGCTGGGCAGGAAGCGATGGTTATCTAGGCTATTGGCCCCGAATATCCCTTTAAACAAGGCAATTCAGCCAGAGTGTCTGGACCAGCTTGAGTGAAAATTGTTCACTCGGCCAGACGC
>DATAZI010000004.1:0-62874 GCA_036272095.1 Marmoricola sp.
CCGGTCGGCCAGCGTCGCCGCGGCCACCAGGGCCTCGTCGGTGATGGTCACCCGGTGGTGCGCCTCGTACCGGTCGCGCAGACCCTTGAGGATCTCGATGGTGTGCGCGATCGTCGGCTCGGCGACCTGGATCGGCTGGAACCGGCGCTCGAGGGCGGCGTCCTTCTCCAGGTGCTTGCGGTACTCGTCCAGCGTGGTGGCACCGATCGTCTGCAGCTCACCCCGGGCCAACATCGGCTTGAGGATGCTGGCAGCGTCGATCGCGCCCTCGGCAGCACCTGCACCCACGAGCGTGTGCAGCTCGTCGATGAACAAGATGATGTCGCCGCGGGTCTTGATCTCCTTGAGCACCTTCTTCAGGCGCTCCTCGAAGTCACCGCGGTAGCGCGAGCCGGCGACCAGCGCACCGAGGTCGAGGGAGTAGATCTGCTTGTCCTTCAGCGTCTCGGGCACGTCGCCGCGCACGATCGCCTGGGCGAGGCCCTCGACGCACGCGGTCTTGCCGACGCCTGGCTCCCCGATCAGGACCGGGTTGTTCTTGGTCCGTCGGGACAGGACCTGCATGACCCGCTCGATCTCCTTCTCACGGCCGATCACCGGATCGAGCTTGCCCTCCTTCGCGGCCTGGGTGTAGTTCCGACCGAACTGGTCGAGCACCAGGCTCGAGCTCGGGGCCGTCTCGGGCGCCGTACCGGCCGCCTGGGCCTCCTTGCCCTGGTAGCCCGAGAGCAGCTGGATGACCTGCTGGCGGACCCGGTTGAGGTCGGCGCCGAGCTTCTGCAGAACCTGGGCGGCAACGCCCTCGCCCTCCCGGATGAGGCCGAGCAGGATGTGCTCGGTGCCGATGTAGTTGTGCCCGAGCTGGAGGGCCTCGCGGAGCGAGAGCTCCAGAACCTTCTTCGCGCGGGGTGTGAAGGGGATGTGGCCGCTCGGCGCCTGCTGGCCCTGGCCGATGATCTCTTCGACCTGGGCGCGGACGCCTTCGAGCGAGATGCCGAGGCTCTCGAGAGCCTTGGCCGCAATGCCGTCACCTTCGTGGATCAGACCGAGCAGGATGTGCTCGGTTCCGATGTAGTTGTGCGAGAGCATGCGGGCCTCTTCCTGGGCCAGCACGACAACACGACGGGCACGGTCTGTGAACCGTTCGAACATGGGCATCGCTCCTTGGACTACGTGGGCCGCTCAGCGTGCAACCCACACGCCTTACGAACCCTGATTCCACCCTACGTGTTCCGGTGAAAGGCCGTATTCGCTTGTAGCGAACACGGAGCAGCCGCGCGGTGCCCTGCGATCCTTGAGGATCAGTGGGCCGCGACGTAGGCCTCGCGGACCTCCGAGGACACCCGGCCCCGATCCGGGACGGTGAAGCCGTTCTCCCTGGCCCAGGCCCGGATGTCGGCAGGGCTCGGGCCGTTGCCGGCACGGCCGCGCTTGCGGCCGCCGGCACGCCGAGCATGCGCCGTGTAGACGGCAAGGGCGTCGCGGAGGTCGCCAGCGTGCTTCGCACTCAGGTCGATCTCGTAGTCGCGGCCGTCGAGGGCGAAGCTCACGGTCTCGTCAGCGGGTGAGCCGTCAAGGTCGTCTTCGAGGACAATTGTTACTTTCTGCGCCATATTTGGAACAGTACCCGAAACCGAAAACTATTCCGGACGCAGGAGCGGGAAAAGAATGGTTTCACGAATCCCGGCGCCGGTGAGAAGCATGATCAGCCGGTCCACGCCCATGCCCATTCCACCTGCCGGCGGCATGCCGTACTCCATGGCTTTGAGGAATACCTCGTCGAGCTCCATCGCCTCCGGATCGCCGGCTGCAGCCAGCAGGGACTGGGCAGTGAGCCGCTCGCGCTGGACGACCGGGTCGTTGAGCTCGGAGTACGCTGGTGCCAGCTCGACCCCGTTGATGATCAGGTCCCAAGCCTCATTGAGGCCATTCTTGGAACGGTGCGCCTTCGCCAGTGGCTTGACCGCGGCAGGGTAATCCATGACGAAAGTCGGATTGATCAGAGAATCCTCGACGAGCTGCTCGTAGAGCTCGACGATGATCTCGGCGGCCTCCCATTTCGGCTGCAGCTCGACGTCGCGCACAGCGGCGTGCTTGCGCAGTTCCTCGGCCGAGGTCTCGGCAGTTATCTCACTGCCCAGAGCGTCCGAGACCAGCTCCAGGATCGGCGCCTGGCGCCATTCGGCCTCCAGGTCGATCTCGGACCCGTCGCGACCCGGCACGACGGTCCGGCCGACCGCCCGGGCGGCGTCGAGCACCAGGTCGCGGGTCAGCTGCATCATCGTGAACTGGTCGCCGTAGGCCTGGTACGCCTCGAGCATCGAGAACTCTGCCGCGTGCGTGGAGTCCAGGCCCTCGTTGCGGAAGGTGCGACCGATCTCGTAGACGCGGTCGACACCGCCGATCATCGCGCGCTTGAGGTCCAGCTCGATCGCGATCCGCAGCAGCATCGGCTGGTCGAGGGCGTTGAGGTGGGTCCGGAACGGACGCGCAGCGGCCCCGCCGTTGGTGAGCTGCAGGATCGGCGTCTCGACCTCGAGGTAGCCCTGCGAATCAAGGGTGCTTCGGATGCTGCGGAGCACGGTGGCCTTGGTCCGGACCATGTCACGGGCCTCGGACCGGATCATCATGTCGACGTACCGCAGCCGGATCCGGGCCTCGTCCGAAAGCGGCTTGTGCTCGTTGGGCAGCGGCCGCAGCGTCTTCGCCGCTACCTGCCAGGTGCTCGCCTGCACCGAGAGCTCCCCACGACGACTCGTCACCACCTCGCCGGTGACGGCGAGCAGGTCGCCGAGGTCGACGAGCGCCTTGAAGTCGGCGAGCTGCTCCTCGCCGAGGTCGGCCAGCGACAGCATCACCTGCAGCTCGGAGCCGTCGCCTTCGCGCAGCCGGACGAAGCAGAGCTTGCCGGTGTTGCGCAGGAAGATCACCCGTCCGACGATCGACACGGTCTGACCGGTCATCGTGTCCGCCTCGATCTCGCCGGTCTCCAGCAGCGGGTCGTAGGTCTCCCGGATCTCCTTGACCGTGTGCGAGCGCGGCACCCCGATCGGGTACGCCTCGCGACCCGACTCGATCAGCCGCGCGCGCTTGTCGTGCCGCACCTGCATCTGCTCGGGCAGGTCGTCGACCGCGGTTTCGACGGCGGGCTGAGACTGGTCGGTCATGGGCGCAAGGTTATCGGCCCGTCGCCGACCGGTCGCAGATGTCCCACCCCGCACCGCCGACCGGTCACAGATGTCCCGTCGAAGCGCGTCGAGCGGGCGCAGATGTCCCGACTGTGGATATCGGTGAGTGTTCCTCGCATCTGTGGATCATCGACGCGCGCCCCCGCGACCGGAGGCCACCCTGCCACGTGCCTCCTGCTCCCGTCCCCGCCGTCCTCGGCCCCGAGTTTCCGCTCGAACTCGACGCCCCTTTCTCTTACGACCAGGCGCGACGAGCGGGCCTGTCACGTCGTCGGCTCACGCTCCTGGTCCACGAAGGCCTGGTCCGGCGACTCATTCCCGGCGTGTACGTCGCCGCTCAGGCACCGGACAGCCAGCTCCTCCGCGCCCGAGCTCTCAAGCTCGTCGTGCCTGCGAAGTACGTCGTGACCGACGAGAGCGCAGGCTGGCTCGCCGGTGCCCCGATGATCCTGAAGCCGGGTTCGCATCTCGCTGCTCCGCCGGTGTCGGTGTTCGGTGCCGACGGCGAGGGTCGGCTCCGCAACGGGCTGACCGACAGCGGACGACGTACGCTGCTCGCGAGCGACATCACGGAGATCCATGGTGTACGACTGACGACTCCACTGCGGACTGCCGCCGATCTCGGCCGACTGCGCTACCGCGACCAAGCGCTTTCAGCGATGGACCAGCTTCTCAGACTCGGCGACTTCGGGCTCGACGACCTGCTCGGCTCGACCACACGGTTCAAGGGCTTCCGCGGTGTCCGGCAGCTGCGGTGGCTTGCCCCGCTCGCCGATCGGCGAAGCGAGTCGCCCGGTGAATCGGCTCTCCGGCTGCGCTTCTACCAGGCCGGGCTCCCACCACCGGTTCCCCAGGTCGAGATCTTCGACGGCGCCCGGTTCCTCGCTCGCGTCGACCTGGCGATCGAGGAGCTCCGATTCGTCGCCGAGTACGACGGCGAGGAGTGGCACGGTCCTGAGCAGCTGCGGCACGACCAAGAACGCCGAGCGCAAGTGGTCGAAGCAGGTTGGACCGTGCAGGTGTTCACACGCGTCAACGTCTACGGCCGGAACCAGGACGCTGCCCGGATCTTGTCCGACGGGGTCCGCGAGGCACGAGCGCGTCTGGCCAGGTACTAGCGGGACATCCGCGCCCGGTCGGCGTACTTCGCCGGGACATCCGCGCCCGGTCGCGTTACTGGTTGCGGGTGAAGACGAGCTCGAGGCCGTTCAGGGTCAACCAGGGCTGGTGGTCGGTGATCGAGCGGCACTCGTCGACGACGACCGGCGCGAGGCCGCCGGTGGCGATCACGTGCACGTCCTCGACCGGTACGCCGAGCTCGGCGATCATCCGCGCCACGATGCCGTCGACCTGGCTGGCGAAGCCGAAAACCATCCCGGACTGGACGGCCTCGACGGTGTTCTTCGCGATCACGGTGCGCGGGCGGAGCAGCTCGACCTTGCGGAGCTGGGCGCCGCGCCGGCCCAGCGCCTCCAGGGATATATCGATCCCCGGCGAGATCGCGCCGCCGATGTACTCCCCGCGCGGGCTGACCACGTCGAAGGTGGTCGCGGTGCCGAAGTCCACGACGATCGCCGGGCCGTCGTACAGGGTCGCGGCAGCGAGGGCGTTGATGACCCTGTCTGCGCCGACCTCTCGCGGGTTGTCCATCAGTACCGGCACGCCGGTCCGCACACCCGGCTCGACGACGACCGAGGGCACCTCGCCGTAGTAGCGGGTCAGCATGTCGCGCCACTCGTGCAGCACCGAGGGCACGGTCGCGCAGACCGAGATGCCGTCAGGCACGCCTTCGCGCCCCAGTCCCGCCGAGTCCCGCATCAGCCCGCGGACCAGCACGAACCACTCATCGGCGGTCCGCGTCTCCAGCGTCGCCACCCGCCAGTGGTCGAGCACCTCGCCCTCGCGGAGCAGCCCCAGGGTCGTGTGCGAGTTGCCGATGTCGGCGCAGAGCAGCGTGCTCATGACGCCGGGGCCGGCTCTGGAAGGTCGAGGCCGAGATCGAAGACCTTGACCGAGTGGGTCAGCGCGCCGACCGAGATGAAGTCGACGCCGGTCTCCGCCACCTCGCGGGCACGGTCGAAGGTCAGTCCGCCGCTGGCCTCGAGGGTGGCGCCGCCGCCGTGCGCGTCTCGTAGAGCCACGGCCTCGGCCATCAGCTCGTTGCTCATGTTGTCCAGCAGGATCTGCTGGCAGCCGGCGTCGAGCAGCACCCGGAGCTGGTCGAGGTCGGTCACCTCGACCTCCACCTCGAGGCCGGGGTACCGCTCCTTGACCGCCCGGTACGCCGGCAGCACGCCGCCGGCGGCGACCACGTGGTTGTCCTTGACCAGCGCCATGTCCGAGAGGCTGAACCGGTGGTTGACGCCGCCGCCGCACCGGACGGCGTACTTCTGCAGCGCGCGGTAGCCGGGCAGGGTCTTGCGGGTGTCGAGCACTCGCGCGCGGGTGCCTTCCAGCGCCTCAACCCAGGCTGCTGTCGCGGTGGCGACCCCGGAGAGGTGGCAGGCAAAGTTCAGTGCCGTGCGCTCGGCGATCAGAATGCCTTTGACGGGCCCGCTGACCCGCATCACCACGTCGCCGACGGCGACCCGGCTGCCGTCGGCGAGCCGGTCGGAGACCACCGCGCTGTCGCCGAGGACGCAGGCGAACACGAGAGCCGCGACGCCGAGCCCGGCCACGACGCCGTCCTCGCGCGCGCCGAAGTCGCCGGTGACCGTCACGTCGGGCAGGGTCGCCTCGCTGGTGACATCGACACCGGTGCCGTCCGCCGGAAGATCCTCGGCCAGGGCGCCGGCGATCGTGTCGTACACAGCTCGCGGAACGAGGCCTGCCGACTCGAGCTCGGCGAGCAGGCCGGCAGGCAGCTCGGCGTACGGTGTCATGGCTGGACCTCGTCGGTCGCCGGCGAGGCGTTGAAGGTGACGACCGGCGCCCCGTCGATCAGGACGACGTCGAAGTGCCCGGCGAAGCCGGCGTCGTCGCGCTCGCCGAAGTCCTCGCGCCAGTGCGTGCCCCGAGTCTCGTCGCGCAACGCGGCGGCAGCGGTCAGCGCCGTGCTGATCGAGACCAGGTTGGTCGCCTCCCAGGCCTCGACGCCCTCCTCGCCCTCGGTGCCGGCGAGGTCGCCGAGCACGCCGACGGCGACCTCGAGCCCCCGGGCATTGCGCAGTACGCCGACCCGCTCGGTCATCGTGGTCTGCAGCGCCGTGCGCACCTTGCCGTCCACGACGCCCGGATCGGCGGGGTCGATCTCAGGCTCGGTCTGGGCGCCGAGCTCGCCCGGCAGGACGGTGGCGATCCGCCTGGAGAAGACCAGGCCCTCGAGCAGCGAGTTCGACGCCAGCCGGTTGGCGCCGTGCACGCCGGAGCAGGCGACTTCGCCGGTCGCGTACAGCCCGGGGATCGTGGAACGGCCCCATAGGTCGGTGGCCACGCCGCCCGACGCGTAGTGGCAGGCCGGCGCAACCGGGATCAGCTCGGTGACCGGGTCGACGCCGTGGCGCCGCGCCGTGGCCAGGATCGTCGGGAACCGGTGCTCCCAGAACTCTCGGCCAAGATGCCGGGCGTCGAGCCACATGTGCGGCTGGCCCTCTTCGTGCATCCGCCGGGTGATCGCCTTGGCGACGACATCGCGCGGGGCCAGGTCGGCGAGCTCGTGGACGCCCTGCATGAACCGGTTGCCCTCGAAGTCGACGAGGAACGCACCCTCGCCCCGGACCGCCTCGGAGATCAGCGGCTGCTGGCCTCGCGAGTCCGGGCCCAGGTACATCACCGTCGGGTGGAACTGCACGAACTCCAGGTCGCGCAGCACCGCGCCGGCCCGCAGCGCCAGCGCCATCCCGTCGCCGGTCGAGACGGCCGGGTTCGTGGTCTGGGAGAAGACCTGGCCCAGCCCGCCGGAGGCGAGGACGACCGCGCGGCAGCGGACCTGACCGACACCGTCGCGTTGGCCCTCGCCCATCACGTGCAGGGTCAGGCCTGCCACGGCGCCCGCCGCGTCGAGCTGCAGGTCGACGGCGAGCGCGTGCTGGATGACCTCGATCTCAGGGGCCGCCTCGATCGCGGCGACCAGGGCGCGCTGGATCTCGGCGCCGGTCGCGTCACCGCCGGCGTGCGCGATCCGGTCCCGGTGGTGGCCGCCCTCGCGGGTCAGCGACAGCTCGCCGCCGGCCGAGTGATCGAAGTTGGCGCCCAGCGCGATCAGCTCGCGGACAGCGTCGGGTCCTTCGTTGACCAGCACCCGGACGGCCTCGAGGTCGCACGCACCGGCGCCAGCGACCAGGGTGTCGATCTCGTGCTCCTCGGGGCTGTCGCCGGGACCGAGCGCGGCGGCGATACCGCCCTGGGCCCATTGCGTCGAGCCAGCCGAGAGCACGTCCTTGGTCACCACCAGGATCTTCTCGACCTGCCCCCGGAGACGCAGGGCGGCGGTCAGGCCGGCGATACCGGTCCCGATCACCACGACATCGGCGTGCCGGGTCCAGCCGGGGTCGCCGGCGGCCAGCCGCTGCGGGAGCCGCGGGATCACTGGACGGGAGCCTGGACCGCGACCTGGGCCTCGACCAGATCGCCGCGGAGCAGGCCGCTGCCAGCAGGGGCATCGGCGGGGACATCGGCCGGGTCGGAGCCGAGAGAGACCACCCGGTTGCCAGCGTCGACGAAGACCACGTGCGGTTCGAACGACGTGGCCTCCGCGGTCTCCATCTGTCCGTAGGCGATCAGGATCACGATGTCGCCCGGGTGCACCAGGTGTGCCGCCGCCCCGTTGATGCCGATCACCCCGGACCCGCGTTCGCCCGCGATCGTGTAGGTCTCCAGCCGGGCGCCGTTGGTGACATCGACGATGTGCACGAGCTCGCCGGCGAGCAGGTCGGCGGCATCGAGCAGGTCCTCGTCGACGGTGACCGAGCCGACGTAGTGCAAGTCGGCCTGGGTCACGACCGCCCGGTGGATCTTGCTCTTCATCATGGTGCGCAGCATCAGCTGTCTCCGTTCCCGATCATGACGGCAGTGTTGTCGATGAGGCGGGTGCTGCCCACCCGGGCCGCCACGAGCATCCTGGCCTCGCCGCTGCTGGGCGCCGCGCCGAGGTCGACGGCCCGCAGTGCGACGTAGTCGAGGTCGACACCCTCGGCTGCTGCGAGGACGCGATCCGCGGCAGCAAGAGCCGCCTGCCCGCCCCCGGCCGCAGCCTCACAGCCAGCGGCCAGGGCCGCCGAGAGAGCGAGGGCCTGCTGCCGTTGGACCGGGTCGAGGAACCGGTTCCTGCTCGAGAGCGCGAGGCCGTCGGGCTCCCGGACCGTCTCGGCGCCGATGACCTCGACGCCGAGGCAGAGCTCGGCGGCCATCGCGGTGATCAACGCCAGCTGCTGGTAGTCCTTCTGCCCGAACACCGCTGCGTCGGGGCGGACCAGCCCGAACAGCTTGGCCACCACCGTCAGCACCCCGGCGAAGTGGGTCGGCCTGGACGCGCCCTCGAGAATGGTGCCGAGCTCCCCGGGCGCCACCTTCACACCGTCGGACAGCCCGGCCGGGTACATCTCCTCGACAGCAGGGGTGAACACCACGTCGGCACCAGCCGCTGCGCAGGCCTCGAGGTCCGCCTCCAGTGTCCGCGGGTACCGGTCGAGATCCTCGCCGGGCGCGAACTGGGTCGGGTTCACGAAGACCGAGACGACGACCGCGCCATCCGGCCCGGCTTCGTGGCGGGCCCGGCGGACCAGCGCCTCGTGCCCGGCGTGCAGGGCACCCATCGTCGGCACCAGGACGACCTTCCCCAAGGACGACCCAGAGAAGGACGACCCGGAGAAGGACGACCCGGAGAAGGACGCGAGGGCGCCGCGGAGGTCGGCGCGGGAATCCACGCGAACCAGCGTCGAGGTCACTGGACCCCTCACTGGACCCCTCACTGGGGCTCGGAGCGCTGGCGGTGCGCCAGCTGCGGCTGCTCGACCCCCGCGAGCGCCTCGTCGAGCAGCCGGACGATCTTGACCGCCCGGATCGGCAGCAGCCGGCCATCTAGGAGCGCCCGGTCCGCAGTGGCCTTGGCCATCGCGACGTACGACGGGATCGTGGCCGGCGCGGTCTCGGCGATGTCGTGCAGGTGAGCCCGCACCGTGTTCACGTCGCCGCGCACGATGGGGCCGGTCAGCGCGGCGTCACCCGAGGTCAGCGCGTTGTCCAGAGCGGCCGAGAGCAGCGGGCGCAGCGTCGCAGCCGGGTCCTCGGCGCCGGAGGCGGCCAGGAGCTCCATCGCCTGGGACACCAGGGTCACCAAGTGGTTCGCGCCGTGCGCGAGGCCGGCGTGGTAGAGCGTGCGCTTGTCCTCGGCGACCCACATCGGCACGCCGCCGAGATCGGCGACCAGCGAAGCCGCGAGCGCCCGCGAGGAGCCCTCGGTGGTGATGCCGAAGACGCAGCCGGAGAGCCGCTCGAGGTCCACCGCAGTTCCGGTGAACGTCATCGCCGGGTGCATCGCGACCGGCCGTGCGCCGATCTCGGTCGCAGCCAGCAGGACATCGAGCCCGTGGCGCCCGGAGGTGTGCACGACGTACTGGCCTGGTCGGATCGCGCCTGCGCCGACCAGCGTGGTGATCACGTTCTCGAGCATGTCGTCGGGCACGGTCAGCAGCAGCAGGTCGCAGTTGCGGGCGACATCAGTCGGCTTCGCACCAGGTACGCCGGGCAGCAACTCGGCCATCCGTCGACGTGATGCCGTCGACTCACCGGCGGAGGAGACGATCTCGTGACCGGCAGCGCGCAGCGCAGCGGCAAGGACAGCACCGACACGGCCGGCGCCGACAACCCCGATACGGGTCATGTGGGCTCATCGCCTTTCGTTGCAGTCCCTGGCGGGTACCGCACTACTACTCAATGACGTAAAAACACTACGCCGGGCCGCTGGATTCCGGATAGGGAACCGTTTGGTGGCCTAGGTCACACAAGGCGCCCTCGATCAGACCGCGGACTTCCCGGTCTGGGTCACCGGGATCTCCTCGAGCACCTTGATCCGGCGCGGGACGCCGTACTCGGGCAGCCGCTCGGCGCACCAGGAAGTGAGGTCGGCGGTCAGCTCGCGGGTATCGGCGAAGCCCGAGGCCAGCACGATCTCGGCAACGACCAGGCTGCCGACCAGCGCTGACTTCCGGCCCCGCACGGCCGCCCAGGCGACGGCCGGGTGCGCTTGGAGCACCGAACGGACCACCCCGGCGGAGACCTTGGAGCCACCGACGTTGATCTCATCAGAGTTGATCCGGCCGGTGATCACCACCCGGCCGTCCTCGATCACTACCGCGTCGCCGGTCGGCACCGCGCCCCCGAGACCGGCGCCGTGGTGCGGTGAGGCGATCACCAGCTGGCCGTCAACGACCGAGAGCGTCGGGCGATCGGCGGACGCGCGGTCGAGCCACTCGACCGGGAACCCGGCCCGCCCGTCGTGCACCACGATCGAGGCGCCGAGCTCGGAAGATGCATAGATCCAGGAGATCCGGGCGTCCGGGAACGCTGCGCGCAGCTGGTCCAGGACGGCCTGGTCGACCGGCTCGCCTCCGAGGGTGATCTGCTCCAGCGGTACGCCGGCCAGCGCGTCCTTCTGCGCCATCAGGCTCTGCCGCCAGAACGTCGGCGTGCCCGAGGCGGCCGTGACACGATGCTCGGCCGCTGCCGCCGCCCAGCCGTCCAAGGCGGTCGGGTCCACCACGACGAGGTCCTGGCCCGGACCGGCGAGAGCGAGCGTCACGACCTGCCACCAGGCGTAGGTCCCCGGCGAGTAGGGGCACAGCCATCGGCGCGGGGCGAGCTCGCCGGCCACGGTAGTCAACGACTCCAGCGTGTGGCCGATCCGCTTCGGGCGCCCGGTGGATCCCGAGGTCAGCAGCCACAGCCGCCCGTCCTCCGCGGGACGCGGGCTGCCGCTGGGCGTCACGATGCCGTCCGGCGCGACGATGTTGAAGCCGGCGCCGTCCAGCTCGGCGCGGAGGCTGGGCTCCATCCGCCCCTGCGCGACGATCAGCAGCTCGGCGCCGCTCTCGACGTGCGCGCGGACCCAAGCCAGCGCGTCGAAGGAGGAGCCGACGACGACTGCGGCCGGCGCCGGGACCGTGTGCTCAGGTAGGTCAGCCCAGGTCGTCTCGAGGCCGGTCCGCACGTCGATGACCCGGCCGAGATCAGCAGTCATGGCGAGGAGACTACCGTTGGCCCATGCTCCGCCCAGCCCGTGATGCCGACGTGGCCCCGATGCGGTTGTGGCGCAACCAGCCGGCGAACCGCGCGGTCAGCCTCAACGAGCACGAGATCACTGCCGAGGAGCACGCGGCGTGGTGGGCGCGGGTGCGCGAGGACGCCACCAAGCGGGTCCTGGTATTCGAGTACGCAGGCCGGCCGTTGGGCATCGTGACGTTCTTCGACCTCGATCCAGCGCCCGGATCAGCCTCCGGATCTGGCCGTCGTACCGGGTCGTGGGGCTTCTTCCTCGACAGCGAGACCGCTGCGCGCGACGGCGTCGCCGTCCCGGCGTGGATACAGTTGATGAAGGACGCGTGCGCCTGGGCGTTCGACCAGCTGGACCTGGCGGTGCTGCACGGCGAGGTCCTCGAAGGCAACGAGGCCGTCCGGGCCATGAACCGCCGGTTCCGTTTCACCGAGGGCGAGCCGGTCACCTACGACGACGGCCGCGTGTTCTACCCGATCAGCCTGCGCCGCGAGGACCGCAGGCAGCCGAAGGAAGGCAGGCAGTGAGCGAGCCCGACACCAAGAGCCGGACGATCACCGTCGCCGGGCCGCGCGGCCCGGTGCATATCGGGCCCGGCCACGAGCCGTTCGTGATCGCCGAGATGTCCGGCAACCACAACGGCGACCTCGGCCGTGCGCTGGAGATCGTCCGGGCGGCTGCCGAGACCGGCGCCAACGCTGTGAAGATCCAGACCTACACCGCGGACACGATCACCCTCGACGTCGACTCCCCGATGTTCCGGCTCAGTGCCGACCACCCGCTATGGCCGAACCGGCGCCTCTACGACCTCTATACCGAGGCGCACACGCCCTGGGACTGGCACGAGCCGATCTTCTCGCTGGCCAACGAGCTCGGGCTGATCGGCTTCAGCGCCCCGTTCGACCCGACTGCGGTCGAGTTCCTGGCCAGCCTCGGGGTCCCGCTGATGAAGCAGGCCTCCAGCGAGATCACCGACCTGCCGCTGCTGCGCACGATCGCCGGCACCGGCCTGCCCACGATCATCTCCACCGGCACCGCCACGCTCGGCGAGATCGACGCCGCTGTCCGGGCCGCGCGCGAGACCGGCAACAACGACCTGGTGGTGCTGGCCTGCACCGCGTCGTACCCGGCACCGCCGGAGGCCTCTAACCTGCGCGGGATCCCGGTCCTGCGCGATGGTCTCGACGTCCAGGTCGGCCTCTCGGACCACACCCTGGGGATCGGCGCCTCGGTCGCGGCGGTCGCTCTCGGCGCCACGGTAATCGAGAAGCACCTGACCCTGGACCGCGCCGACGGCGGCGTGGACGCCGACTTCTCCCTCGACCCCGGCGAGTTCGCCTCGCTGGTCACAGAATCCCGGATCGCCTGGCAGGCGATGGGCGAGGCCCGGATCGGCCCCAAGCAGATCGAGGCCGAAGGGCTGCGCTTCCGGCGCTCCCTGTTCGTGTCCCGCGACGTCAAGGCCGGCGAGGCCGTCGGACCCGACAACGTCCGCTCGGTGCGGCCGGCCGACGGCATGGCGCCGGACTCGTTCCGTGAGATCGAGGGGCGCACGTTCCGGGCCGACGTGGCGATGGGGACGCCGATGTCGCTGGACCTGCTCTAAGGCGCCCTGCCCTGGGGCATCCTGCGCCGAGCGAGGCCCCGCTAGCCCTCGTCCGTCTCCGGCTCGACGACCTCGAAGTCCTGCCCGGGCCGGTATCCCGGCGGCACGTTGTCGGACTCGAGGACGTAGGGGTACTCCTCCTCCTCGACCGGCATCGTGGCGGGGTCCTTCCAGACTCCTTCAGGGTGGCGCCGTCGGATCCGGCGGATGCGGTACTTCCGCATCGCCTCGCGGATCCGGAAGATCATCCGGCCGGCCCGCATCTCACGGGAGGTGTGGAGCTCATGGATGGTGCCCCGGGCGGCTCGCAGCGCCCGCTGCCGACCCTGGACCCGCTTCAGCAGCCAGACCACGTGCTCGTCGGCCTGAGCGGCCCGCGCGGCCAGGCCCTGCGCGACGTCGACGAGCTCGGCGTAGGTGAGACCGTTCAGACCAGCTGGATCATCGATGACCGCGCTCAGGGGATCGCCAACAACAGGGCGCAGCCGGGCGTCGAGGGCCAGGGCCTCGTCAAGTGCCGGACCGGCATCTTCGATCCCGGCCGCCGCCGCGAGTTCGGTCGCCAGCACCCGCGGCGATGCAGCCGGCGACCACGGGTGCCGGATGCCGCGGGCGAGCAGGTCGACTCCGACGTCGAGCAGCCCGCGCAGCAGCACTGCTTGCTGGGTGGCGGCCACCTCCGCACGCCAGCTGGCGTCGAGAGGCACCAGGCCAGCACCGTCGGTAGCCAGGAGGCTCGGCAGCACGGCGACCTTCTCGGCCGCCACGATGGTGCCGGGGGCGCCGAGCCACTCCGCGTAGCGGCGTACCCAGATACCTGCCGCAGCGACGTCGTGCGCGGCACAGGCCTGCTCGATCAGCTCGGTCAGTGTCAGCCCTTCAGGCAACGGCCCGACCAGCGCGCCGGGGTCGCGGACGAGGTTGGCGGTCACCGTGACCGGGCCGGACGCCTGGCCATCGAGGAGGTCGCGTGTCCACAGCGACCCGGTGCGTCGCAATCGGTAGGCGAGCGCGCCAGCAGCCCGGTCGGGCTCTCCGACCAGGAGCACAGCCGCTCCGGCAGTGGCTGTCCCACCTCGGCGCAGGTGAGCCACTGCGAGCGGGGCGGTCTCCGCGCCCAGACCGGCGCGGGTCAGGTCGCGGACAGTGGCAGCCGGGTCCTTGAGCGCAGGCGAGGTCGCGTCGAGGACGTCGTAGGCGTGCGAGAGCACCCGGCTCAGCACCACGTCCTCACCGGCGTCGTGCAGGGTCGCCGAGGACGCCGCCACCAGGGGCGCGCTGCGTCGACCATGGCAGTACCAGGTCTCCTCGTGCACCAGTCCGTGGCTCCCGGTCAGCTCGGCGAGGACGGCTGAGACAGTCGGCTCCGGACCGTGGGACGCGTCCCCCTCGGGCCAGGCGGCGTCGTGGTGACGGCTCGAGGAGCCGAGCGAGAGGAGCCGGTCGATCCCGACCGGGTTGCCGACGCCGACGAACAGCTCGCCGGCGTCACCGACCAGCGCCACCAGGTCCGCGAGGACGGCGCTGACCGACGGAGTCGCCTCCTCAGCGCTGTGCAACCGGTCGGTGCCGCCGACCGCGACGACAGCGTCGTAGGTGCGCTCGAGCCCGGCCAGCCGGTCCAGTGGGCCGCAGTAGATCCCGATGGCGTCGGGCAGCGCGTCGCGCAGCTGCTGGGCGTCGATCCAGGAACGGACCAGCACGTCCGCCGCGGCGAAGCGGCCGGCGACGTCGGTGACGACCTCGACCGTCGTCGGTCCAGCGAGCAGCACCCGGCCCCGGTTTCCGGTGAAGCCGTGCAGCAGGTGAGGAGCCAGGACCCCGCCGAAGCCTCCTGCCTCGCCGTCCAGGTCGGACCAGGTGAGCATCTCCGAGCCGAGGAGGGTGATCCCGTCGGTCGTCGCCGTCATGCGGGCGCCGCCAGCTGGCTCACGGGCCGCGTCCAGCCGAACAGGCTCATGATCTCGGCGGGCTCACGGACCTGCCGCAGGCCCAGCTCGGCCTCGGCCAGGGGCTCGACGCAGTCGCGCGGGACGAACTCCTGGTGCAGCTCGGGCCAGTTCCGCTTCTGGCGCTCGATGCCGCCGTAGACCGGGTCCTCGTTCTCCAAGATCATCGGATCACCGTAGACGCCGACCTCGCAGCCGACCGACGCACCGTAGAGGATGGCGGAGCCGAGGCGGTTCGAGACGACACGCTTGTGCGTGGACAGCTCGCGGTACTGCTTGCGGAGGAAGTCGCGATCGGTGCCCTGGTAGGCGAACCCACGCATCCCGTGCGTGATCACTCGGCAGCCGGCGTCCTCGTAGACGGCGCGGATCGCGTCATTGCGGTGCTCGACCCAGTACAGGCACACCGTGAGCGGCTCGGTCTCGACCTCCTGGAGCCGGCGCAGCATCGCTGCGTGGTCGCCAGCGACCTCCTGGCCCTCCCAGCCGTGGAACGGATAGAAGATGGTGCCGCTGCGCTCGGTCGCGGGGTCGGGTGCCGGCATCGCGACGGCGGCGGCTGCGGCCTCCATCTCGAGCAGGTAGGCCCACGCGGACCCGATCACGTGGTAGTTGCGGCGTCCCATCGCCCACCCCCGCCGGAGCACCGACTCCGACCAGACGAAGAGCTTCGCACCTGGGACGAAGCCGGTCCCGACCGCGAATCCGTCGTGCAGGTTCCACCCGTGCTGCAGGTAGCCGTCGATGATCACCGGGAAGGGGATCCCGACATAGTCCGCGAACAGGTGCGCGTGCCCGTAGTAGTGGTTAGCCGTGTGCACTACCTGTTTATATCAACCGAGCCGGTCCGATGCCGCACGCAGGAAACCGTCGACCGCCCGCACCCGACCATCGCCGTCGACCCTCGACCACGCTCGATCGCGCAGGGCGGAGCGCAGCGACGCGTCGTCGAGAGCCGTTCGGAGCACCGTGGTCGCGGCCCCGGTGCCATGCCGCAGGTCGCCGATCGAGCCGAGACCGAGACCGAGACCCTCGCCGAGGATCCGCCGGTAGCCCTCGGCCTGGTTCTCGGCGACGCACACGAAAGCGCAGCCGGCGCCGAGGCAGAGCAGCTCCCAGCTCGACGTACCGGACGCGCTGATCACCAGGTCGGCGGCCAGCACCTCGGCGGCCAGCCGGTCGGTCGGCCCGATCAGCTCGATCTGCTGGCCGGGGCCCGGGACCGGCGGCTCGGACCACGGCACCGGCGCGACGACGCGGAGCCTGAACGGCCGACCGGTCGCGATGAGTGCCTCGGTCAGCACCGGCCCCGCACCGAAGGCGTCGGTGCCGCCGAAGAACGCGAAGACCTGGGGCGGTACGCCGTCGGCGCGCACCGGAGAGCCCGGGCGCTGGCTGCGGATCTCGTCGCGCATGAGCGCGAAATCCAGGCCCGCCAGCCGGACCGTGCCGTCGCCGACCGGCCAGTCGTCGCCCTGCGCCCCGATGTTCTGGTCGAGCAGCATCAGCGCGGTCCGGGGGCCGGGGTCGCCGTCGACCAGTGCGAGCGTCGGCACCAGCGCGGCCGTAGCCGCGTAGACCTCATCGGGCACGTGGTAGCTGTCGATCACCGCAGCATCGGCGCCGTGCTGCGCGAGCACGGCCACGTGCTCCTCGACGCCCGCCGGGGCCTGCTGGTGGGTAAAGCCGCGCGCGTCCACCTGGGCCTGGGCGAAAGGTACCGAGGCGACGTCAGCGGCCACCACCACCGACCAGCCGCGGTCGGCGAACTCCTCGCCGAGGGCGAGGCAGCGCATCAGGTGGCCGACCCCGTAGGCCGGTCCGACGTCGCAGAAGATAACGAGCGTACTCACGTCTGAGAACCTAGTGCCCGATAGCGAGCCGGACCACGTCGTTGCGGGTGCACTGGAGCGCGACCCGGTGGCCATCGACCACCCGGGGCTTGGCGAAGCCTGCCAGCGCGTCCCTGTCGAAGACCTGGGTGGCGAGCTGGTCGGCGAACGGGAGCAGCAGGTGCCACGGCTCTTCCGGGTGCTGGCCGCCGGCGGCCGGCTGCGCCCGGACCAGGGAGGCGATCTCG
Organism: Marmoricola sp.; assembly: GCA_036272095.1. Classification (GTDB taxonomy): domain Bacteria; phylum Actinomycetota; class Actinomycetes; order Propionibacteriales; family Nocardioidaceae; genus Marmoricola. The sequence goes on from DATAZI010000004.1 coordinate 17,033, forward strand.
AGCTGGAAGACGTAGCCACCGCGACGTGCGCGCACCCCCGCAGTGAGCACCGGGCCGTCGACGGCCTTGCCGTAGCGCAGCACCACCTGGCTCGGGATCGGCTGCCGGCCTCCCCAGGTGCCGGTGAAGCGGAGCGTGCTCGGACCGGTCCATGCGATGTCGGTGAGGGTCGGTGATACCCGCTGCTCGACCGTCACCAGGGCGCCCCGGTGGTTGCGGGCGATACCCACGCTCCGGGTGCCGACCACCAGGTGCGCACCCCGGAACCCGGCTCCGGCCGTCACCTGTCGCGACTCGTCTCCGTCTACCAATCTCAGTCCGGCCTCCTGCTGCACCGAGAAAGCGGCCACCAGGTCGGGGTCGACGGCGAGCTCGGCGACCGGGACCCGCGCGGAGAAGCGGAGCACGTGCGGCGGCACCGGGTCCGCCTCGACGGCGATCGGGATAGCGAGCGTCGTGCCGACCGCGATCAGCCGGGCTTCGTTGCTCGGCTCGGGCAGGAACATCCGGCCGCGCAGCTCGAGCCCATCGCCGACAACCTCGCAGCTGTCGGCCTGGACGCGCGGAAGGTGCACCATGACGCCGTACCGGCCCATCAGGAACGGCTGGAGCTGCACTCGCCGGTTGCTCGCGGCAGGAAGCGCCCTTACGTAGCGGCCGCGGCCGTGCGGGGGGCCGGTGGCGACGCCTGTCCACGACTTCGCGTCGGTCGTCACTGCCACGTTCAACGAGCGGAAGCCCAGTCCGACCGGCGCCTCCGGCAGGTGCAATACCGCGGGGTCCAGCACGGTACGGAGCTCGACCTCGGTGCCTCGGGGCCCGAGAGATCGCCGGAACAGCTCCTCGGCGGCCATGTCGGCACTCGCACCGGACCCGTCGTCCCAGCCCAGGGTCACCGTGGAGTCCGCCCCAGGAACCTCGACCAGTACCCGGAGCACCAGTCGGCCGTCCTCCCAGACCACGTCGTCGACCGAGGCGCGCGGCTCTCTCGACGAGCTCGCCGCTCCTCGCTGCTCGAGGCGTTCCCGGGCCCACCGGGGGACGTCCGCAAGCCCGAGTCTGGCGCCCAGCCGGGTGGCCAGATCAGCGGCCGCCGGCCCCGCCTGGACCAGCGTCGGCAGGTCGATGTCCAGCAGGTGCTCGTGCAGGAGCGGGACCGACGCGGGTGCGCCGGCCTCGACGATGTCGAGGACCATCAGTGCTGAGGTGACCCTGTCGGAGAGGCTGGAGAGCTCCTGGCTGCGCTGGGTCAGCGACGGGATGCCGCCATCGCGCTCTCGCCAGTAGTAGACGACGTCGGGGATCACATCGACGGCCTTCGCCTGCACGTGCGCTGCGACGCTGACCGGGTAGTCCTGCATCCCGATCGGCTCGAAGCTGAATCCGTGGGCATCCTAGAAGGTCCTCCGGTAGACCTTGTTCCAGGCCATCCGGTCCAACACCAGCTCCGGGTGCTGCGAGATGTGGGTGCCGATGCCGGACCGGATTACCGCCTGCTGGTGGACGTAGGACGGGGTGACGCCGAGGCTGCCGAACCTCGCGGCGGTGCCGATAGCGAAGTCCGAGCCGGAACCGGCCAGGCTGCCGACCAGGCGCTCGTAGGCGCGGTGGTGGACCACATCGTCGGCGTCGACGAAGGTGAGGTACTCGCCGTTCGCGTGCGGGACGCCCGTATTCCGTGCCAGGCCGCAGCCCAGGTTCTCCTGGATCACGAGCCGGAACCGTGGGTCGGAGGCGCAGTACTCCTCCGCAACCGCACTGCTGCCGTCGGTCGAGCCGTCGTCGACCAGGATGAACTCGAGGTCCTCCAGCGTCTGCCGTGCCAGGGATTCCAGGCACGCCCTGAGGTAGGGCCTCACATCGTGGAAAGGCACAACAACACTCAGCACTGCCATCGGCTCGTTCCCCCACATACTCCCGAGACAGCGGGACCGCACCCCGCGCTCACGACACGGTATCGTCAGCCCGGCTGACCGCGGGAACTTCCGCGTGCTCCACCCAGAACGGGAAGGCTCACATGTCCATTCTTGCGGGATCCAGCATCCTGGTCACCGGAGGCACCGGTTCGTTCGGCAAGGCGTTCATCCGGTACGCCCTGGACAACCTGGACCCCAAGCGGCTGATCGTGTTCTCGCGCGATGAGCTCAAGCAGTTCGAGGTGCGCGCGCTGTTCGGCGACGACCCGCGGCTTCGCTTCTTCATCGGCGACATCCGCGATCAGCAGCGGCTCTTCCGTGCGATGCACAACGTCGACTACGTGGTGCACGCCGCAGCGCTCAAGCAGGTCGACACCGGCGAGTACAACCCGTTCGAGTTCGTGAAGACCAACGTGCTGGGCTCCCAGAACGTGGTCGAGGCCGCGATCGACGCGGGCGTGACGAAGGTTGTCGCGCTCTCCACCGACAAGGCCTCCAGCCCGATCAACCTGTACGGCGCGACCAAGCTGACCGCCGACAAGATCTTCATCCTGGGCAACAACTACGCAGCGTCGTACCCGACCCGGTTCGCGGTCGTCCGCTACGGCAACGTGACCGGCTCGCGCGGCTCGATCATCCCGAAGTGGCGCGCGATGCATGCGGCCGGCGAGAAGCTGCCGATCACCGATCTGCGCTGCACCCGGTTCCTGATCACCCTCCCGCAGGCCGTGCAGATGGTCGTCGACACCTTCGAGCTGATGCAGGGCGGCGAGCTGCTGGTGCCGCACATCCCCTCGCACAAGGTCGTCGACCTGGCGCACGCGGTTGCACCAGGAGCCGAGTTCATCGACATCGGGCTGCGCCCCGGCGAGAAGCTCCACGAGGAGATGATCAGCCCGGAGGAAGGTCGCCGCGCGGTGATCATCGCCGACGGGAAGTACTACGTGATCGAGCCGGAGACCCCGCAGTGGGGCTACCAGCCGATCAAGGACGCAGTTCCGGTGCCCGAGGGCTTCCACTGCGCCTCGGACAAGAACGACATCTGGTGGGGCGTGGACGACCTGCGCGAGGTCCTCGAGTCGGGCATCTGAGGCAGACATGCTCCCCTACGGCCGCCAGTCCATCTCCGAGGACGACATCGCCGCCGTCGCGGCGATCCTGCGCGGCGACTGGCTGACGACCGGTCCGAGCGTCACAGCCTTCGAGGAGGCGATCTCGGTCGCGACCGGAGGCCACCGTGCGATCTCGGCGACCTCGGGGACCGCTGCGCTGCACATGGCGTACGCCGCCGCCGGAGTCGGCCCGGGCGACCAGGTCGTGACCACTCCGATGACGTTCGTCGCGACAGCGTCCTGCGCCTCGATCCTCGGTGCCGAGATCGTCTTCGCCGATGTCGAGGAGGACACCGCACTGCTTGACCCGGCCGCCGTCGAGGCGGTCCTGACCGAGCGCACCAAGGTGGTCGCCGCCGTCGACTACGCCGGCCACCCGGCCGACTACGACGCCCTCCAGCCGCTGGCCGACCGGGTTGGCGCGCTGACCCTGGACGACGCCGCGCACTCGGTCGGCGGGACCTACCGCGGCCGTCCGGTCGGCGACCTGGCCGACCTGACCACGCTGTCGTTCTTCCCGACCAAGAACCTGACCACCGGCGAGGGCGGCGCGGTAATCGCCAAGGACCCGGCGATCGCCCAGCGCGCGCACGAGTTCCATTTCATCGGGCTGGTCCGCGACCCCGACCGCTTCGAGATCCTCGACGAGGGCCCGTGGCACCAGGAGGTGCACGAGCTCGGGATCAACTACCGGCTCACCGACCTCGCCTCGGCTCTCGGGCTCTCCCAGCTGGCCCGGCTCGCGGCGTTCAAGCAGAGGCGTACCGAGATCACCGCGCGCTACAACGCAGCGCTGGCCGGCGTCGACGGCGTCCGGGTCCCGGCGCAGCGGCCTGACGTCGACCCGGCCTGGCACCTCTACCCGGTGCGGATCCTCGAGGGGCGCCGCCGGGAGGCCTTCGAGAAGATGCGCGAGAAGGGCATCGGCGTCCAGGTCAACTACATCCCCGTCTACTGGCACCCGGTCTACGCACGGCTGGGCTACCAGCGCGGGATGTGCCCGAACGCGGAGGCCTTCTACGCCGAGGAGCTCTCGCTGCCGCTGTACCCCGACCTCACCGACGACCAGGTCGACCAGGTGACCTCGACGCTGACCGAGGTGCTCGGGTGAAGGTCGGGGTCATCACCCAGGCCCGGACCACCAGCACCCGGCTCCCGGGCAAGGTGCTGATCGAGGTCGGCGGCCGGACCCTGCTCGACCACCACCTCGACCGGTTGGCGGCGGCCGGGCTGGAGGTGTACATCGCGACGACGACGAACGCCACCGACGACCCGATCGTCGCGATCGCCGAGAAGCGCAACCTGGGCGTGCACCGCGGCAGCGAGAACGACGTCCTGGACCGGTACGCCGGCTGCATCGCGGCGTACGGCCTGGAGACCGTGGTCCGGGTGACCTCGGACTGCCCGCTGATCGATGGCGCCCTGGTACAGCGGGGGCTGGCCGGGTTCGACCAGGCGGCCGACCCGTGGCTCTACGTCTCCAACGGCCTCGAGCGCACCTACCCCCGCGGCTTCGACTTCGAGGTCTTCAGTGCCGCCGCCCTGCTCGATGCCGCCGAGCACGCCCGCGACCCGGCGCAGCGCGAGCACGTCACGCCGTACCTGTACGCCAATGGCTCCGGTCGGATGTCTCTGCGCAACATCGCCCGCGACGCCGACGCTTCGGCGTACCGGGTCACCCTGGACACCCCCGAGGACCTGACCCTTATCCGCGCGCTGATCGAGGACCACGGCGCTGCGGCTCTCGACGTCGACCAGATCATCGGGGTCCTCGACGAGCACCCCGAGCTGGTCGCGATCAACGCGCTCATCGAGCAGAAGAAACTCGGCCAGTGACGCCCAAGACGCTGGTCATCCATGCCGGGACCTACAAGACCGGCTCCAGCGCGATCCAGCTCTACCTGGCCCGGGCAGACCATGACCACCAGCTCGGCGACGCTGTCTACTCCGCGACCGGGCGCTCGCTGGGCGTCGCGCACGGCAACCTCACCGCCGACCTGCGCGGGGGTCTCTCGTTCGTGTCCTCGCGCGGAGGCTGGGACAAGCTGCTGGCGGACATCGTCACTGGCGAGGCGGCCACCACGGTGGTGTCCTCGGAGAACTTCACGAACCTCGACGCCGACCAGCTCGCCGAGATCGGCGCCCGGACCAGGGCTGCCGGCGTCGACGTGCGCTGGGTGCACTACGTGCGCGAGCAGGCAGGCTTCTACAACGCCTTCTACGTCGAGCGCCTGGTCAGCATGCGCCCGGAGTACGCGCACCTGGTCGACTTGCCGTTCGAGGAGTTCGGCACCTGGAGCCCGATCGACCTGTCACTGATGAACTACGCGTCCTTCGCCGACAAAGTCGTCGCCAGCATCCCCGGGGTGGACCTGCGGCTGCGCCCGTTCGCGCGCGGCGCGCTCCTCGACGGGGACGTCGTCGCGGACTTCTGCGAGACCGCAGGTATCAAGCACACAGCCGAGCATGCCGAGGTCACGAACGTCGGCACCGGCTGGCGCACCGTGGAGACCGCGCGCCGGCTCTCGCCGCTGATCAAGAAGGCCCAGCTGGGCGAGCGGACCCGCGGGATGAAGCATGGCCGCGCGACACGGATGCGCTGGATCGCGCTGGTCCGCAGCGAGCTGGTCGCGGTCACCGACGAGCTCGGCTGGAACGAGGAGTCGGCGGTCTACCTGACCCCCGAGTTCCGCGAGCGGCTGCTGGACCGGTACGCCGGGGAGAACCGCCGGGTCGCCGAGCTCGGCGGATTCGACTGGCCGGCGATCGTCGCGGCCGAGGAGCCGAAGGAGCGCAACATCGGCGACTTCGACGAGATCTCCTCCAGCGAGCTGTCCTACGTCGTCCAGCGTGTGGTCGGCGCGATGCTGCAGCCGCCGGCCGAGATCGCCGAGCTGCTGGTGCCGCGGCCGCCGAAGACCGCGAAGCGCTCGACCGTACGCCGGGCTGCCGGCTACGCGCGCCGCAAGCTGCGCTAGCCGCCGGGCTCCACTGGGCCCTCTTATGGGGCCCCCTCTTATGGGGCCCGCTCCTCGAGGACCCGCAGCCGCTCCTCGAAGACGACTGCACCGCTGATCCGGGCCCGGACCTTGGCGTGCTCGGACCGGACCTCCTCGACCAGCCGGCGGGCCTCGGCACGCTCTGCATCGTCCGCGGGGTACCCAGTGTCGTCGAGTCGGGCCCGCAGATCTTCGACTCGTGCCTCGAGCGCCGCTACCTGCGGAGAGAGCCGGATGGCCTCGCGCTCGACGTCGGCGAGCCGGCGTTGCAGGTCCGCGATCACGTCGGCTGCGCCGTCGGGGAGCGCATTGGCCTTGCCGAGCGCCCGCCGCGCAGATCGCAGCCCGCCGAAGGCACCTCGCGCCCGGCCCGGTACCCCGGATTCGGTCTGACTCATCGCATTCCTCCCGCTCATCGCAGCAGGGTGATCCTGCCATCATCGGCCCAACCGCGGAGCAGGACAGCCTCCGCAGCGATCCGGTGCTCGGGACCGACGGCGGTCCAGTCACCGAACTGATGCTCCCACCGGGTCTGCCCGGGATCGTCGATGAACGACATTCCGGCGACGGCCAGCTCCGCCTCGGGCCACAGCTGCGCTGCCAGCCAGACAGCCGTGGTCCCGGTCGTCGGGGCCAACCGCTCCTCGCGCCACGGCACCCCCAGGGCCTCGTTCAGTGGGATCGCCACGTCTGCGTTGGGTGCAGGGACGAACCCCAGGTCGGCCGGCCAGGATGCGGGCCACATCTCCGGCCGACCGTACATCCGCATCGGCTCGAGCAGCACGTAGAGGCGCTCGCGGTAGCGGTCGAAGAGGTCGGGCGTGGCCGGCACCAGACGGCTCCACAGCACGATGTCGCAGTGCCGGCCCTGACCGCGGCGGCCGTCCTTATCGGAACGGTCGAGCACGAAGCTGTTGACCCGGATGACCACGTCGGCGGCATCGATCGCCTCGGCCCGCTCGACCGAGGCCTCGAGTGGGGCGTTCCCCACGACGGCGACGCGTCGTACCGGGAGGCTGCGCGCATAGCTGTCTGCCAGGGCTCCGAGCACCGAAAGCGGGGCCGCGGTCATCGGCCCTGCCCGCGGATACGGCGGCGCAGGCCGGCGACGAGGCCGGTGGGCGCGTTGGCTGGGGCCGGCCGGTAGCCGTCGACCTCCTCGTCGCGCAGGTGCTCGCGCTCGACTGCGGCAAGGGCCTCGAAGCCCTCGAGCTGGCGGATCCACGCCTTCAGGGCGGCGTCGAGCAGCATGCCGTCGTCGGTCAGATCCGGTGCGTCCGCGGCGGCAGCGACCACAGGGATGACGAGTTCGGCGAGATCTCCGACGAGGTCGTACTCTTCGCGACGCTCGGTCAGTTCGGCCACATCGGCCCCGGCGCGGGCGGCGAACCACGGCGCCCGGTCCGGCGGGATCGCTATCGGGTCCCGGTCGGGCGACGTCGCCAGCGCCGGCAGGATCACGGTGCGGTGCACCGAGACGATGTACCGGCGGCGCATCGGGAACCGGGGACCGAGACGCTCGTTGAGGCGGCGTAGCAGCTCGGTCTCGACGAGGCCGAGCGATACGTTCTCCCGTCCGCTCGGCAGATCGACCGAGGCGGGGTCGATCCCGACGATGCCCGCGAACCGGCTCCACAGGACGGCAGGGTCGGCGGACTGTGCCGGCACCGTGAGCAGGTGGAAGCGCCCCCGATCGACGAAGCGGCCCCAACGGTCCAGTGCCTTCACAGAGCTCTGGTCCTGCCAGTACGACGCCTCGGGGTCGGTCTGGATCCGCTCGAGAAACGCCTCCAGGCTCTCTGCGCCACGGGCCCGGACGGCGTGCTGCCACATTGCCGGGACCTGCCGGCCCGGGTCGCGGGTGGCGTAGATGACGTGTACGTCGGTCGCCGGGTCGATGGCCGCGAGGAACTTCCCGATCCGGTCCGGCGGCGAGGCACAGAACAGCTCCTGGCTGATCAGGCAGGTGCCCTGGACCTTGTTGATCGCTTCGGCGAGCTCGGCTCCGGTGGCGAGGTCGAGGTCGGATCCCCACGCCGTACCGCGCACGTCTGCGGCAGCAGAGAGGATCTTGCGCGGCCGCCGGAACGGCGAAAAGACGCCCTGGGATTCCAGGGAGGCGCGGTTGCCCCAGATGACCTGCTGCAGATAGGTGGTGCCGGTCTTCGGTGCCCCTACGTGGAGCATGAGCACCTCGGCCATGCCCAGAGGCTATCGGAGGCCAGGGGTCATCGGGGGCCAGCGGTTATCGGAGGCGGACCCTGACGTCGGTACTGCGGTGCAGCAGCAGCTGCACGCGGCGCTCGCCGGCGCCCTGTTCGAGTGGCAGGAGGTCGACGAGGTTCGCCGAAGGGCGCACCGGAACGTCGCCCCCGTCGGCGGAGAAGAGCAGCTCATAGGGACCTGCCGGCAGCGGGTGCTCCGCACCGTCGAGTGATGTGGCCAGCGGCAGGGTCCAGAACCCGGCGCTGCCGGGCGCTGCCTCGACCTCGAGACCGCCACCGCGGAGCCTGACGCGGTCCACGGAACGGTCGACGGTCAGGCGCACCAGGTCGTCCTCGACGGCGAAGCGGGACAGCGTGGGTGGTGCAGGCTCGTCGAGCCCGGTGATCTCGTCGGGGTGGCCGGCGGTGGCTGTCCCGGGCTGGAGCGTTGCCAGCAGCGCGACCCGTCCGTGCCGGATCTGCAGCTGGGCGAGCAGTCCGGGCCGCACCTCGACCGGCGGTCGGGCCGCCGAGCCCTGGGCGATCAGGTGCCGGACCCGGGCTACCCGCCGGACCTCCCGGTCCGACCAGTCCAGCTCGATCTCCCAGGCGCCGGGTGTCAGGTCCTCGACCGGCACGATCAGGGTCAGCAGGCCTCCGTCCTGATCGTGCCCGCTGCCGCCCATCCAATGCGTCACGGCCGGGTCACTGCCCAGACGCACCACCAGCGGGAGGGCCCGGTCGCCACCGACCAGCCGAGCCGCGACAGCGCGGTTCGGTCCGGTGTCGAGGTGCCGAACGCCCGCTAGGACCTCGAGCCGGGTGCTGCCATCGTCGATCACGAACCTCCGGGCCGCCGCGACCAGGGTGCTCTCGTCCTCGCCGACCTCGAGGACATCGTCAGGCAGGTCGGCCCCGAGGTCGGCCAGCACCCGCCCGGCGCGGACCCGGGTCGGGAAGCCGGTCCGCCCGCGCGCCCGGGCGACCAGGCTCTCGACCTCGTCGCGACGATCCTCGGCTGCCAGCAGCGCCAGGGCGCGCAGGGTGACGGGCAGCGAGTCGAGCTGGCCGGGCGCCCGGTCCCTCAGCGTCCGACAGTGATCGCCCAGCTGCTGCCATTGCTCGTCGCCGGCAACTGCCGCATGCGTCAGGAAGACCTCGATCCCGAGCAGGCCGCCGAGGGCGCGCTGCTCCGCCGCCGGGGGCAGGTCGGCGAGAGCGAGCTGGGTAACCCGGTCCCGCTCGATCGCGGCGGGAAGCTCGTCGAAGGGGTCGCTGTCCGGCACCGGGGGGCCGGTCGCAGCGTCGCGTGCGTCGGCGTACGCCCGGAAAGGAGTCATCGTGCAGCCGTAGCGGAGCACCGCCAGCGCTGTCTGCATGCCGTCGAGGTCGTCGTCTGTGGCAGCCCCGAGCAGCCGCTCGCGCGGCACCACCAGACGCCCGAGGTAGGGAAGGCGGGCGAGGTCGGGCCGAAGCTCGAGGTCCCCGGCCAGGTCCCCCGGCACGACCGTCCCGTTGTCCAGGCCGTCGTTGAGCCAGAGCGTCTCGCCGTCAGCGAGGGTCGGCACCAGGTCGGCGATGGCAGCGTCGGGGTAGCGGTCGCCCGGCGAGGCGACCAGGACGTGGTCGCCCTTGCTGTGCTCGACCCCGACCGCACGGGCGGCCGAGACCGAGTCGGCGTCCAGGAAGCGGGCCCGGGTGTCGTCCTGGGCCGCTGCCCGCGCGGCCTCGCTGCCGCCGTCGAAGCAGACGACCACGATCTCGAGCTCCGCGGAGGCCTGGTTGCGGACCGAGGCCAGGGTGTCGCGCACGCGGCCGGGATCCTTCCCGGCCGCGAGCACGACGATGCTCAGCGCGGGGCGCCCGGCTCGTAGCCTCCGGGCGCCTCGCGCGAGCTGTCGACGGAGCGGGGACCTCAGATGAGTCCCTTGTCCTTCAGATACGCCTCGGCGACGTCGGACGCCTTCTCGCGGTCGCTGTCCACCTTGGCGATCAAGCCGGTCAGGTCCTCGGTAGTCAGCACCGAGGACAGCTTGTTGAGCGCTGCGGCCGCCTTCGGGTTCTTCTTCAACCACGCGGCGTTGCAGACCGGAACCAGGTTCTCGGCGTTCTGCCACTTCTTGTCATCGGTCAGCACGACCAGGCCGAGCGAGTCGAGCGTCGCGTCGGTCGTGGCGACCTCGGCGATCTGGACCTCCCCCTTGGACAGGGCGCTCTTCGCGGCGGCGCTGTCGAAGTCCAGCGGCACCACCTTGGAGACGTTGATGCCGTAGACCGACTTCAGGCCGAGCTTGCACTCCGGACGCGTGGGGCAGTCCGAAGGAGCAGCCAGCTTGTAGGAGCCCCCGAGGGCGCCGAGGTCGCTCAGCGTCGTCAGGTTGTGCTCGCTCGCGAACTTCTTGGTCACCGCGAACGCGTTGGCGTCCTGAGCGGCGGCCGGCTGCAGAGGCGCGAGGCCGTACTTCGCCCCGAGGGTCTTGAGCTCGGCCAGCGTTGCGACCGGGTCGGAGGAGGCGACCAGCGGCGCGTTGGCGCCGTTGGCACGCCGGTTGAGGTCCTCGGTCATCGAGGAGAGGTAGTCAGCAGCGACCTGGACGCTGCCCTTCTCCATCGGGCCGATGTAGACGTCGCGGCCGCCGAGGGTCTTGACGGTGGACTTGTACCCGGCCTTGTCGAGCAGGTCGGAGTAGATAGCCGTCATGATGTTGCCCTCGGTGAAGTCCTGGCCGACGATCGTGACGTCCTTGCTGCCGCCGCCGCTGCTGCCGCCGAGCTTGTTGCTGCTGCCGCACGCGGCGGTCAGGGCGAGGGGGACGGCCACGAGGACCACCATCACCCTCCTGGAGAGTGTCTTGTTCATTGGTGCTCCGCCTTCTGTGTCCCGCGGGGTGCCCCGCGCGTGTCCGGTGGGCTCGTCGATCTGCCCGCTCATGACTGTAGTGCGCCGGACCGACAGTGTCGCGGGAGCGTCCGCCCGATGGCCTACCTGACCGCCCGCGCGACCGGGTCCGCGACGCGCTGCAGCAGCGCCATCGCGATCTCGAGCAGCAAGGCGATCCCGCCGACGATCAGAGCCCCGGAGACGACTTCGGCCTGGCTGTTGGTGTTGTAGCCCTCGGTGATGATCTGCCCCAGGCCCGGCCCGGCGACCAGTGCCGCGATGGTCGCGGTGGCCCACACCTGGACGACCGCGAGGCGAAGCCCCGTGATGATCAGCGAGGCGGCCAGCGGCAGCTCGACGCGCAGCAGCACCTGCCAGCCGGACATGCCCATACCCCGGGCCGCCTCCACCGTGTCCGGGTCGACCTCGGCCACGCCGGTGTAGGCGTTGGTGATGATCGCCGGCAGGGCGAAGAGCCCCAGGGTGATCAGCGTCGCCAGCCCTGCTCGGCCGAACGGGCCGAAGTCGGCGCTGCCGATGGCGCCGAGCGAGAGCAGCGAGAGCAGCGCCACGATCGGGATCGCCCGGCCGATGTTGGAGAGGTTCACCGCCAGGGTGCCGCCGCGGTGATGGTGGCCGAGGTAGAGCGCGACCGGCAGCCCGACCACCGCGGCGGCGGTGACCGCGACCAAGGTGAGCAGGCTGTGCTGGCCCAGCAGCACCGGGATGCCGTCCGAGCCCTTCCAGTGCGACGAGTCGCTCAGCCAGGTCCAGACACCGCTCATCGGGCCACCGCCCGCCGGGTCCACGGCGTGAGCGCCGTCTGGATGGCGACCAGCACCAGGTCCAGGGCGACGGCGAGCAGCACGCACAGGACGCTGGTGGCCAGCACCTGGGCCTTGAACTGGGTGCCGTTGGCCTGGATCAGCAGTGTGCCGAGGCCGCCGTACCCGACGATCGAGCCGACCGTGGTCAGTGCGACGGCCGAGACCGTGGCCACCCGGAGACCGGCCATGATCGCCGGCAGCGCCAGCGGCAGCTCGACCGCGAAGAGCATCCGCCGGCTCGTGTAGCCCATCCCGATCGCGGACTCCTTGACGTCATCAGGCACCGCTCGGAGCCCGTCGATCATGTTCCGGACCAGCACGGTCAGCGAGTACAGGGCCAGCCCGATCACGACGGTGGTCTCCGAGAGGCCGGTCCACGGGACCAGCAGAGAGAAGAGCGCCAGGGACGGGATCGTGTAGACCGCGGTGGTCGCGCCGACCACTCCCCACTCGAGCTTTCGGTACCGTCGTGCCAGAAGCGCCAGCGGAAACGCGATCACCAGCCCGAGCAGCACCGAGACCACCACGATCTTCAGGTGCTGGCCCAGGGCACTGGTCAGATCGCTGTGGAACCTGGAGAAGTACTTCCCGCAGACCCACTCGTTGCGGGTCAGGCAGTTCTGAGCAGCACCGGGCACCAGGAGCGAGATCACACGATGGACGTTAGCCCAAGCGCGGCCCCGACAGGATCATCCGCAGAGCCGATGATCCGGCTCGAAGGCGTCGGGAAGACCTACCCCGACGGCACGGTCGCGGTCCACGAGCTCGACCTGGAGGTGCCTCGAGGGGCGCTGGTCTGCCTGGTCGGACCGTCCGGCTGCGGCAAGTCCACGACACTGAAGATGGTCAACCGGCTGATCGAGCCGACCACCGGCCGGATCGTGCTCGACGGCCAGGACGTGACCAACGTCGACCCGGTGCAGCTGCGTCGCGGCATCGGCTACGTCATCCAGCAGGTCGGCTTGTTCCCGCACCAGCGGATCATCAACAACGTGATGACCGTGCCGCTCCTGTACGGCGAGAGCAAGGCGCATGCGCGGGCCCGCGCCGAGGAGCTGATGTCGCTGGTCGGCCTGGAGCCGTCGGTGTTCGCCAGGCGCTTCCCGCACCAGCTCTCCGGCGGCCAGCGCCAGCGGGTGGGCGTCGCCCGGGCCCTGGCCGCGGACCCGCCGGTGCTGCTGATGGACGAGCCGTTCGGCGCGGTCGACCCGATCGTCCGCGCCCGTCTGCAGGACGAGTTCCACCGGCTGCAACGCGAGCTCGGCAAGACGGTGCTGCTGGTCACCCACGACATCGACGAGGCCACCAAGATGGGCGACCGTGTCGCTGTCTTCGCTGCCGGCGGCCGGCTGGCGCAGTACGACACCCCGGCCGCCGTGCTCGGTGCCCCGGCCGACGACTTCGTCGCCGAGTTCGTCGGTCAGGCGCGCGGCCTGCGGCGCCTCGCGGTCACTGCCATCGACCCGGCCCACCTCGAGCCCCTCGAGGGCGTCAGCGCCGCCGAGCTCGGCGGGACCGTGGAGGTCAGCGCCACCCTGGAGGAGGCGATGGCGCTGCTGATGCGCGAGGACAGGGCGATGATCGGCGTCACCGACGGCCCCAAGTTCCTCGGCGTGCTGACGCCCAACGGCATCCACGCCATGCTGCGCACCGACATCAACCGTTGAGTTCCGCCGTCTAGCTCCTCAGGCGAGCTTGGCCTCGATGCTCTCGGCTGACGCGTGCTTGCCTGCGGCCTGGGCGACCAACTCGTCGAAGGCCACCAGCTCCTCGACCTCCTGCTCGTCGCGGAGCAGGTCGATAGAGCGCTCGAGCTCGGCGACCCGGACCAGCGTCGCGGCGTAGGACGACTCGGCGTTCTCGGCGCGCCTGCCGATCTCGGCAACCCGGCGCTGGGAGGCGACCAGCTCGCCCTGCAGCTCGTGCATGGTGACCGTCGAGGTGGCCAGCCGCTCGGTCATCGCGGTGGTGAACTCGGCGTGCTCGGCGGCACGCTCGGAGAACAGCGACCGGTAGGCGCTGGCGGTCGCAGCACGGTCGGTGGCCTGCTCGCGACGCGACTGCAGGACCTCGGTCCACACGATCCGCAGGGCCGCCCAACCGAGGACGAGTGCGCTCACCGAGCCGGCGCTGAGCCAGGTCGGGGACTGGGTGGGGAGAGTTGCCAGGACGGCGACCGTGGCCACCGCGAGCAGCGAGACCGCGACAGTGACGCGGACGCTGCGTTGCCGACGACGAGCTGAACGGGATCGAACCATGCTTCAGGGTAGGTCGCCGGCCTCCGGGGGCGGGACACGACACGCGTGCTCCAGGAGCAGGCCCGCGGCCAGCCCGGCTGCCGCCCCGGCCGCTGCGAGCAGCGCCCGCAGGATGAGCCGGTCGGAGTTCGCCGCGCCCACACCGAGGTTGGAGATCGCCGAGCCGAGGCAGCCGCCCAGCACCAGCGCGCCCATCCGCGCCATCGTCTTGCCCAGGACCAGCCGGGACAGGCCCTGCTGAGCGGTCAGCCGGTGCCGCTCATCGCGGACCGTGCGCCAGGTCAGGTACGCCGTCCCGGCGGTGGCCGCGGCCACGAACCAGGTCGCCAGCACGGCCAGCCACGAGACCGACGGCGTGAACCAGCCGCTGTGGATCGCCAGGTCGCGCGCGCCCCAGCCGATGAACAGCCCGATCACGCCGAGTACGACGAGCGGACCCGGACCGGTCGGGGTGATCCTGCCGGAGTCAGGAGGATCCTCCTGGCTCACTGCACCTCGAGCTCGAGGTCGTCGCGGCGTACGACGCCGTCGATCCCGACCTTCTCCAGGAGATCGGCAACCGCGCCGTACCCCGGGATCTCGGCATCCGACTCCAGCTCGTGCCAGGGGGCGAGCACGAAGGCGCGCTCGGCGGCCCGCGGGTGCGGCAGCTGGAGGTCGTCGTCGTCCGCGTGCCGGTCGCCGACGACGATCAGGTCGACGTCGAGGGTCCGCGGGGCGTTGGTCTCGCTGCGCTCGCGACCGTACGCCGCCTCGACCGCCAGAGCCCGCTCCAGCAGGGTGCGCGCCGAGAGGGTCGTGTCCAGGGTCAGCACCGCGTTGAGGAACTGATCCGAGCCCTCCGGTGCGCCGACCGGCTCGGTCTCATAGACGCTCGAGACGCCGGTGACCCAGACCTCGGGGGTGTCGGCGAGGGCATCGACCGCGCCCTGGAGGGCGAACATCCGGTCTCCGAGGTTGGAGCCCAGGGAGATGACGACGCGGCGGATCGGGTGCATGTCACCGGTCAGGGTGTCGGTGTCGATCACTGCGGGGTTCGGGGACTCAGTCATGCTCGGCTCCGTGAGATGGTCAGGGCGACGTCTGAGAACGTTGCCGCAATCGGGGCGTTCGGCTTGTGGACGGTGACGTCCACCCGGTCCACCTGCTCATAGGAGAGGCAGACGTCGGCGATGCGCTGGGCCAGGGTTTCGATGAGGTCGACGGGGTCGTTCTCCACTGCGGTCTTCACTGACTCGACCAGCTCGCCGTAGTGGACGGTCTGGCTGAGGTCGTCGCCAGCGGCTGCGGCCCGGGTATCCATCTCGAGCACCAGGTCGATCACGAAGATCTGCCCGTCCCGGCGCTCGAAGTCGAACACACCGTGGTGTGCGTAGATCTCGATGCCGCGCACCGCCAGCTGGTCACTCATTCCGCCACGACCCTACCCGTGGGCCCGGCTGGCACAAACCCGCGTCCCTGCCAACCGGCGACCACCTTCAGGGCGTCGACGCTGCCGCGGACCTCGTGCACCCGGACCGCCCAGACCCCGGCGAGCGCGGCGAGCGTGGTCAGCGCGACGTTGGCGTCCTCGCGGTCGTCCACGGGGCGCGGGACGCCGTCCGGTTCGGCGAGCAAGGTGCCGAGAAACGACTTGCGGCTCGAGCCGACCAGTACCGGGAGCCCGAGGGCGTCGAGCTCGCCGAGGCAGCGCAGCAGCTGCCAGTTGTGATCGGCGGTCTTGGCGAAACCCAGGCCGGGGTCGATCGCCAGCCGGTCGGCGGCGATACCGGCGGCCAGGGCGGCCTCGATCCGGCCGGCGAGCTCGTCGCGGACCTCGCCGACGACGTCGTCGTACGTCGCCCGCGACTGCATCTCGGTGGAGTGCGCACGCCAGTGCATCGCGACGTACGCAGCCCCGGAACCGGCGACGACGGTGAGGATGGCCGGATCGGCCAGGCCGCCGGAGACGTCGTTGACGAGCACCGCCCCGGCGTCGGTCGCTGCAGCAGCGACCTCGGCGCGCATCGTGTCGACCGAGACCCGCGCACCGGCGGCGGCGAGCTCGGCGATCACCGGGATCACCCGCGCCAGCTCCTCGGCGACCAGCGGCCGGGTCGCGCCCGGGCGGGTCGACTCGCCACCGATGTCGAGGAGGTCGGCGCCGTGGGCGATCAAGTCCAGGCCGTGCGCGACGGCGGCGTCCACGTCGGCGTACCGGCCGCCGTCGGAGAACGAGTCGGGGGTCACGTTGACCACCCCCATCACCAGCGGGCGGTCGTGCACCGGGAGCCCGGCGACGTGCCTAGCGGCGAGACGCATTGATCAGCGCCATCGCCTCGGAGCGGGTCGCGGCGTTGTGCATGATCCCGCGGACCGCAGAGGTGATCGTGCGGGCGCCGGCCTTCTTGACCCCGCGCATCGTCATGCACAGGTGCTCAGCCTCGATCACCACGATCACCCCGCGGGCGTCCAGGATCTTCATCAGCGAGTCGGCCACCTGGGTGGTCAGCCGCTCCTGGACCTGGGGCCGCTTGGCGTAGACGTCGACCAGCCGCGCGAGCTTGGACAGCCCGGTGATCTTGCCGTCTTCGGAGGGGATGTAGCCGACGTGCGCGACGCCGGTGAACGGCACCAGGTGGTGCTCGCACATCGACCAGAGCTCGATGTCACGGACCAGCACCATCTCGTTGTGGCCGAGATCGAACGTCGTCGTCAAGACGTCCTCCGCGCTCTGGCGCAGGCCGTGGGTCAGCTCCTCATAAGCCCGGGCCACTCGCGCCGGGGTCTCCTTGAGGCCCTCCCGGTCGGGGTCCTCGCCGATTGCGAGCAGGAGCTCCTTGACGGCTGCCGCCGCCCGGTCGTGGTCGAACGCGGGCCGATCCGCCTCACTCACGCAGTGTTCCCGGGGTGAGGTGCCTCCCCGAATGAGTCGCCGTCGGAACCCGGAGGGGTCAGGATGACGCCGCCCTCGGGCTCGTGGGCGACACCGTTGGAGGCGCTCTTGGGGACCGAGACGGCCGGGATCGTCGACGGCGTACGGTCCGGCGAGCCAGTCCAGGCCGGACGGGCCGGGCGACGACGCAGCGGCTCGAAGACCTTCGCAACCTCGGCCTTGTCCAGCGTCTCCCGGTCCAGCAGCGCGAGCACCAGGGAGTCCAGGACGTCCCGGTTCTCCTCGAGGATGTCGAAGGCCTCCTGGTGCGCGGTCTGGAGGAACTTCTTGGTCTCCTCGTCGATCGTCGCGGCGACGTCCTCGGAGTAGTTCCGGGTGTGGCCCATGTCGCGGCCCAGGAACGGCTCGGAGTTGTCGTCGCCGAGCTTGATCGCGCCGAGGGTGTCGGTCATGCCGAACTGGGTGACCATCGCGCGGGCCAGCGAGGTGGCCTTCTCGATGTCGTTGCCAGCACCGGTCGTCGGGTCGTGGAAGATCAGTTCCTCCGCGGCACGGCCACCGAGCATGTACGCCAGCTTGTCGAGCATCTCCGAGCGGGTCTGGGAGTACTTGTCCTCATCGGGCAGCACCATCGTGTAGCCCAGGGCCCGGCCGCGCGGCAGGATCGTGATCTTGTGCACCGGGTCGGTGCCGGGAAGGGCCGCGGCGACCAGGGCGTGGCCGCCCTCGTGGTACGCCGTGATCAGCTTCTCCTTCTCGCTCATCAACCGGGTCCGCTTCTGCGGTCCGGCGATGACCCGGTCGATCGCCTCGTCGAGCATGGCGTTGTCGATCAGCTTGCCGTTCAAACGGGCAGTCAGCAACGCGGCCTCGTTGAGCACGTTGGCCAGGTCGGCACCGGTGAAGCCCGGCGTACGGCGGGCCACCGACAGCAGGTCGACGTCCGCGCCGATCGGCTTGCCGCGGGAGTGCACCTTGAGGATCTGGTGCCGGCCGTTGAGGTCGGGAGCGTCGACGCTGATCTGGCGGTCGAAGCGGCCCGGGCGCAGCAGGGCCGGGTCCAGGACATCGGGCCGGTTGGTGGCCGCGATCAGGATGACGCCGCCGCGTACGTCGAAGCCGTCCATCTCGACGAGGAGCTGGTTGAGGGTCTGCTCGCGCTCGTCGTGGCCGCCGCCCATGCCGGCGCCGCGGTGCCGGCCGACAGCATCGATCTCGTCGATGAAGACGATCGCCGGGGCGTTCTCCTTGGCCTGCTCGAACAGGTCGCGCACCCGGGAGGCGCCGACGCCGACGAACATCTCGACGAAGTCCGAGCCGGAGATCGAGTAGAACGGGACTCCTGCCTCACCGGCCACAGCGCGGGCCAGCAGCGTCTTGCCGGTACCGGGCTGGCCGTAGAGCAGGACGCCCTTGGGGATCTTGGCGCCGACGGCCTGGAACTTGGCGGGCTCCTGGAGGAACTCCTTGATCTCGCCGAGCTCCTCGATCGCCTCCTCGCAGCCGGCCACGTCGGCGAAGGTGGTCTTCGGCATGTCTTTGCTGATCAGCTTGGCCTTGGACTTCGCGAACTGCATCACCCGGCCGCCACCGCCCTGGACCTGGTTCATCAGGAAGAGGAACAGCAGCACCAGCACGATGATCGGCAGGAACGTTGCTGCCAGTGAGCCGAGCAGGCTCGTGTGCGGGACCTTCGAGGTGTACTTGATCTTCTGCTTGGCCACGGCGTTGACCAGACTGGTCTGCTGGCCGTCGACCCAGTCAGCCGAAACCTTCTTGCCATCCTTGAGCACGGCCTGCATCTGCTGGTCGCCACCGCCGACGAAGGTCATCGACTTGATGTCCCCGTTGTCGATGTGGGACACCATCTCGGAGGTCTTGATCTGGTCGTACCCGCCACCGGACGCCAAGAGCTGGAGCGCCAGGATCACGGCGACCGCGGCTAGACCGATCCACAACCATGGACCGCGCAGAATTCGCTTCACACCGGACATACTCTCAGGTAGTCCTAGCAAGCGCCTCTTCGTGGTCAGGAATAGACGTGCGGGGCCAGCGTCGCGATGTCCCGCAGGTTGCGGTAGCGCTCCTTGTAGTCCAGGCCGTAGCCGACTACGAACTCGTTGGGGATATCCCAGCCGATGTACTTCACGCCGACCTCCATCTGCAGCGCCTCGGGCTTGCGCAGCAAGGTGCAGATCTCCAGTGACGCCGGGTTGCGCGAGGCGAGATTGGAGATCAGCCAGGACAGGGTCAGGCCGGTGTCGATGATCTCGTCGACGACGATCACGTGCCGGTTGGTGATGTCGGTGTCGAGGTCCTTGAGGATCCGCACCACCCCGGAGGACTTGGTCCCCGAGCCGTAGGAGGAGACCGCCATCCAGTCCATCTCCAGGTGCCGGTCGAAGGCACGGGCGAGATCGGCCATCACCATCACGGCGCCCCGCAGGATGCCGACGATCAGGATGTCCTTGCCGACGTAGTCCGCCTCGATCCGGACGGCGAGCTCGCGGAGCTTGGCCTGGATCTCTGCCTCGGTGTAGAGGATGTTGACGAGATCAGCTTCGAGATCCGCGGCGTCCATGGCCATGAGCCTAGGTCATGGGAAGAACGGGCCGGACAGCCGCGTTGCCCCTGCATGCAGCTCTCCGTCCTCGACCTCGTCCCCGTCCGCAGCGACCAGACGACCACGGACGCGCTGGCTGCCACCCGGTCGCTCGCGCGGACCGCCGACGAGGCCGGCTACCACCGGTACTGGCTGGCCGAGCACCACAACATGCCCGCGGTCGCCGCCACCAACCCGCCGGTGCTGATCGCGATGGTCGCCGGAGCCACGGAGCGGATCCGGGTCGGCTCAGGCGGGGTGATGCTGCCCAACCACGCGCCGCTGGTGATCGCCGAGCAGTTCGCGCTCCTCGAGGCGGCTTTCCCGGGCCGGATCGACCTGGGCATCGGCCGCGCACCGGGCACCGACCCGGTCACCTCGTACGCGCTGCGGCACGGCGCCGGCGGTGTCAGCGACGACGCGGTCAGCCAGTTCCCGTCGTACGTCGACAACGTGATCGCGATGATGAGCCCGGGCGGTGTCGGCCTGGAGGTCAACGGCCGCGTGCATGCGCTCAACGCGACGCCTGCCGCGACCGGTCAGCCGACGGTATGGCTGCTCGGATCCTCGGACTACTCCGCCCAGCTGGCCGCGGCCCGCGGACTGCCCTACGTGTTCGCCCACCACTTCTCCGGCAACGGGACCGCGGAGGCGCTCGAGCTCTACCGCTCCGGGTTCCAGCCGTCGGCGCACCTCGCTGCTCCGCGGACGTTCCTGACCGTGAACGTCGTGGTCGCGGGCACGATCGAGGGGGCCGAGGCTCTTGCGCTGCCCCAGCTCCAGGCGATGGTGGCGTTGCGGACCGGCGGCACGCTCCGGGCGCAGCGGACCGTCGAAGAGGCCCAGGCCGACCCGATCCCGGACGCGCACCTGCCCCTGGTGCTGTCGATGAAAGAGCGCTGGGTGATAGGCACGCCCGAGACAGCGGCCGCCAAGCTGCGGGACCTAGCGACGACGTACGGCGTCGACGAGGTGATGGTGAACCCGGTCGCGGGCGCCTTCGCCGGCACGCCCGCCGACGCGGCGCCCGAGCGCGAGGAGACGCTGCGGCTGCTGGCCAAAGAGATCGGCCTGACGGCCTAAGCGCCGGCGAGAACCGCCGCGGCATCGAGATCGGCGGTCGAGGTCATGGCTCAACGCGGGGAACGCCCACCGACACTTTTCGCCCAGAAGCCCCTGTTCAGGGGTGTTCCGGGCAACATGCTCAGAATCTCCGGGCCGGATCAGCCTGCGCTTGCTGGTTGAGGTGCGGGTCGACGGCGAGCCTGAGCGGCCACTACTCGAATCAGGCAGGGTGGCGGCTACTTCGGTGTGACTGTCGGCTTGAACAGCACGAGCTCACCGGTCCGGTGCGCCGTGACGTGGCCGGGGAGCTGGATGTCCTTGCCCGGCGTGGCATGCCAGATCGCGCGTACGTGCTCGTAGCTGAGCTCGGAGGCGATCGCGCCTGCCTCGATCGCGGCCAGCCTCAGTACCCGGGTGAAGATCGCCGTGCCCTCGGTCTCGATACGTTCGCAGTCGATTCCGCCGTCGATGCGCGCCACGTCCAGGGCCGCCGCCGCGCGCCACTCGATCTCGCCCATGTCGGCACGAAGCTGCTCGGCGGTCCGGGCCAGCGCCTGGGCGATGCCCGGTCCGAGCTCGCGCTCCAGCAGCGGCATCACCGTGTGCCGGACCCTAGCCCGCAAGAACCGCGGATCGACGTTCTGCGGGTCGTCCCACCACTCGATGCCCTCGGCCCGGCAGGCAGCTTGAGTCTGGGCTCGGGTGATCCCCAGGATCGGACGCATGAAGTACGTCGAGTGCCGGTACTCACGATGTCCGAGCGAGTACGTCGTCGGTCCGTCCGGTCCATCTTCGGTGCGACTGCGGAACGGCACGAAGGCCGGCTCCCCTTCGTTGCGACGGAAGCCCGCACGCATCCCCTGCAGCGAACGCCCACCCGACCCGCGCGCAAGCCCGAGGAGGACTGACTCGGCCTGGTCGTCGAGGGTGTGTCCGAGCAGCACGAACTCGTTGGAGAAGTGCTCGGCGAGCTGGGAGAGCGCCGCATACCGGGCCTCGCGGGCACCAGCCTCAATCCCCGCCGGTCCCGGGTCGACCGTGACTCGGATCGTCGCCGTCTCGTCGGCGCCCAACGTCGCCATCTGCTCGACCACACGGGCCGCGTGCTCGGCCGAGCCGTCCTGCAGTCCGTGGTCGATGGTCACGCCGATCACTTTCACCGGCAGCTTGTGCGCCTCGAAGATCGTGGCCGCCAGCAAGGCGAGCGAGTCAGCACCACCCGAGCAGGCGACCATCACGGAGTCCTTGAGGTCAGGAGCCCATACCCCGCCCTCACCGTCGGCCAGGATCCCCAGACCGCGCCGTACCGCCAACCTCACCGCGGCAAGCGCCGGATCGAGACTCATCAGCCGTGGACGCGCTTCAACCACGCATCGGGGTCGTGGATCTCGGACTTGGTCGGCAGGTTCGCCGGCTCGGCCCAGACAGCGTTGAAGCCCTCCATGCCGACGGCGTCGATCGCGGCCCGGGTGAAGACGGCTCCGTCGCGGTACTGCGCCATCTTCTGGTCCAGGCCCAGGAGCCTGCGGAGCAGCTTGTCCAACGCGCCGACTCCCTTGCGGCGCTCGGTGAAACGCTCCCGGATCGCCGAGACCGTCGGGATCACTTCGGGGCCGACGCCGTCCATCACCACGTCGGCATGGCCCTCGAGCAGGCTCATCACACCGGTGACCTGGTCGATGACCTGCTTCTGCGCCGGCGAGGAGAACAGGTCCAGCAGGCTGCCCTCGGCTTTGCCCGACAAGATCGCGCCGACCTTGGCTGCGCCTTCGGTCAGCAGCGCTGCCGGGTCGGTCTCGACGGCGCTGACGATCTTGCCCATCAGCTCGTGCAGGTGGTCGCGCATCCACGGGACGGCGGTGAACTGCACCCGGTGGGTCTCTTCGTGCAGGCACACCCAGAGCCGGAAGTCGTGCTCGTCGACGCCGAGCTCCTGCTCGACGCTGACGATGTTCGGCGCCACCAGCAGCAGCCGGCCCGCGGCGCCGGGCGCGGAGTGGAACGGGTCGAACTGACCGAGGACCTTGTTGCCCAGGAAGCCCAGCATCAGCCCGAGCTCGGCGCCGGTGATCCGGGAGCCGATCGCCTCGGCCATGCCGGTCGGCGCGCCCTTCCGCTCCTGCAGCTTGTCGACGATCGGGGCGATCACCGTCGCGAACCCGTCTGCGTTGGCCTGGATCCAGCCGCCCCGGTCAACCACGAGCACCGGAGCGGTCCGCTCCTGGGCGACCAGGCCGGTGAATTCCCGGACCAGCGGGGTAGAGCGCTCTGCGCCGGCGCGGAGCTCGGCGACCACCGCACTGGCCTCGGTGCGGCTCACCACGGGGCCGTCACCGGCCAACCGCGACCCCACCCGTACGGCGAGGTCCCAGTCGATCATCCCGGGGCGCGCTGGGTCAGTCATGGGAAGACCCTACGGTCACTGACCACAGTGGCAGGCACCGAGAGCCCCGGCCATCAGGTCGAGATCGTGCTGGGCGTCGAGGTTGTCCTCGAAGGAGACCCGGTCGGCAATCATCACGAACACCAGCTGGTCGCCGTCGAGGTCGGTGGCCAGCCCGGCCAGCCCATGCACGCCGGTCAGGGTCCCGGTCTTGGCACGGACCCGTCCTCGGGCGGCGTCCGGGCCGTTGTCGAAGCGCCGCTGCAGCGAGCCGGAGAAGCCCGCGACCGGGAGGCCGGTCAGCACCTCGCGCAGGCCTGGGTGCGCCGCGGACGCAGCGACCCTGAGCACGTCGGTCAGCGTGATCGAGGTCAGCCGGTCGTCGCGGGAAAGTCCGCTGCCGTCGTAGACGTGCGAGCCGGTGAGGTCGACCCCGAGACCGTGGAGTACCGAGAAGACCGCGGCGGCTCCCCCGGCGTACGAGCCGTCGTGGTCGACCGCGAGCCCGACGTGGTGGGCGATGACCTCGGCCGCGTTGTTATCGCTCAGCGCCAGCGTCTCCTGGACGATCTCACCGAGCGGCGCGCTCTGGACCGCTGCGACCTGCGTCGCGGCGGCCGGCGCCTTCTGCTCGTGCACGGCTCCCACGACCTGGATCTTCTGCGCGCGCAGCGCACTGGCGAAAGCGTCGCCCGCGACCTGGGCCGGGTCAGCGACGTAGTGCCCGTCGGCATCGGCACCCTCGTCGATCCAGAGCGCACCGATCGGCGGCACCACGCTCTCGGTGACATAGGTGCTCGGCCAGTGCGGGTCGACGGCCGGGCCGCTGAACAGGCTGGTGTCGTAGGAGAGCCTGATCCTGGTCGTCCCGCGGGCCGCCAGCGCAGCCGCCGTACGCCGGGCCAGGGTGACGAGGTCCGCGCGGGCCGGATACAGGCCGCGCGCCTTCGCCGGAGTGCTCGCCAGGAACGGGTCGCCGCCGCCGACCAGGGTCACCGCGTCGCCATCGGCGACGACCTTGGTGCTGAACCTGCTCATCGGGCCGAGCGTTGCCAGGGCGGCGGTCGTGGTGAGGAGCTTGTTGGTCGAGGCCGGTGCCACCGCATAGTCGCCGTGCCGGTAGACGACCTTCCCCGAGCCCAGCTCGGTGACCTGCACGGTCACGTGCCCGCCGAGCCTGGCGTCGTCGATGACCGGAGCCAGCGCGGCCTTCACCGCGGCCGGGTCCAGGTGCCCGCCGGGCGAGTACTGCGCCACCGCCGGCGCGACGTTGCCGACCGGCAGGTCGAGTCCGGCAGGCGGCGCGACGGCCGCAGGGTTGCTCGTCGGGTCGGCCAGCGACAGCCCGAACCAGCGGTGGCCGAGGTGGTACTGCGCGTTCCCGTACGCCGCGACGACGACCAGCAGGACGACCACCTCGGGGATCCAGGAGACCCAGCCGCGGCGTCGGCGAGAACGCCGAGCGTGTCCTTGCTCACGCGCTGCCACTTTTCATCCCCTCGGTTAGCGAAGCCGGTCGTTGTGCGGGAGACTAGCCCGGCACTACCAACGGCAGCAGCAGCGGAAGGAAACGCAGTGGAGTTCGACGTTCTCGTGGAGATCCCCAAGGGCTCCAGGAACAAGTACGAGGTCGATCACGAGTCCGGCCGGATCCGCTTGGACCGCATGCTGTTCACCTCGACCGCCTACCCCGAGGACTACGGGTACATCGAGAACACCCTCGGCCAGGACGGCGACCCGCTCGACGCGCTGGTGGTGCTGCAGGCCCCGACGTTCCCCGGCTGCCTGATCAAGTGCCGCGCCATCGGCATGTTCCGGATGACCGACGAGGCCGGCGGCGACGACAAGGTCCTGTGCGTCCCGACGAGCGACCCGCGGATGGAGCACATCCGCGACATCAACCACTTCCCGAAGTTCGACCTGCTGGAGATCCAGCACTTCTTCGAGGTCTACAAGGACCTCGAGCCCGGCAAGTCCGTCGAGGGCGCCAACTGGGTCGGCCGCACCGAGGCCGAGGCCGAGATCGTCGCCTCGATCGAGCGGTTCCAGGCCAACGGCGGCCTCCCGCACTGACTCAAGCGTGTCGAGACGCGGCGACGCTGGCAGGGACTCCGGTCGGCTCACCAGGTTTCGACGCTCGGACTCGACTTCGTTCCTCAGTCGGGCTCGCCGCTCAACCCGCTCCGTTCAAGTCCGCTGACGCGTCCTTGACTCCTCGGAAGTAGCCCATCGCTCCGGACATCCTGAGGGTCACGTCGACGAAGCCTGCCTCCTCCATCCAGTCCCGGACCTCGATCCGGGTGGCGCTGGGGCCCAGCAGGCCGGCGACCCGGCCGACCTGGCGGATCGGCATCGTGCGCAAGCCGCCGATGCTCAGCGTGTCCGGGTTGAGCAGCGCACTGCCGCTCAGTACGCCGCCGGCGTGAGTCACCCTGCCCATCTCCAGGACGGCGGCGTGCGGGTCGGGAAAGCAGTGCAGGCCGGTGAAGGAGACGACCAGGTCGAACTCCCCGTCCGCGAACGGCAGGTCACCTACGTCGGCCAGCTCAGGCACCACCTGGTCGGCGACGCCGCGCTGGTGGGCCGCGTCCATGGTTCGATCGAGCATCGCCTGCGCGATGTCAGCAGCGACGTACCGGATGCCCTGGCCGCGGCGCAGGCCGCGCAGGGCGACGCCACCCCCGCAGGGCACGTCGAGGACCGAGGACCCCGCCGGCTGCCGGCCGATCTCCGCGGCTGCGTCGTAGAGCAGGCCGAGGTCGCTGCCGATCCCGAGCCTCCACAGCGCACCGCCGACATTGCGGTGCTCGACCGACCAGTCGTAGACGGTGGCCCACAGCGGGTCCTCGCTCCAGCCGCCCAGGCCGGGCAGACGCAGGCGTTCGAGCATTTCGGGTCTCGTCTCCTCAGGCCCGCGGCGCGAGCATCTCGGTCGCCTGCATCTCCGCAGGCACCCCGAAGCCGTCCACCAGGTCTTCGGCGATCGGACGGACCCTACGGCACAGCTCGCCGATCTCGCGGCTGATCGCCTTCGAGCGCTGCGAGGACAGCCGCCCGTGCTCCATCCACCAGCCGCGGTCGCCCTCGATCACCGAGAGCGCGTACAGGTCGCAGAGCATGGACAGAGCACCCTTGTTGCCCGCACCGGCGTCGTCGGGCATCGAGGCGACCTTGGCGCAGAACGCCTCGAGCACCAGCCGCTCGACGTGCGCCCGGGCAGCGCCGATGACGTGGTCCTGGCAGCGGCTGAACACTTCCGCCGGATCCATGTCGCCGTCCATCCCGCGCTTGAGCCGGCGGGCGACGCCGGAGAGCATGTGCTCCTCGCGCCAGCGCAGCATGGCCAGCTGGTACTCCGGGTCGCTGATGCCAGCCTCAGAGTCCCAGGAGTCGTCGCCGCCAGGCAGCACGTCCTTGATCCGCTCGAGCAGCTTGTGCACCGCGGTCCGCTCGATCACCGTCTCGACCGCCAGCTCGGCGACGAAGCGCACCATCCCGAGCTGGTCGAGCTCGCCGAAGGATGAGGAGAAGTCGGTCAGCAGGCCCTTCGCGACCAGCTGGAGCAGGATGTGGTTGTCGCCCTCGAAGGTGGTGAAGACATCGGTATCGGCGCGCAGCGCATCGAAGCGGTTGGCCGAGAGGTAGCCGGCGCCGCCGCAGGCCTCGCGGCACACCTGGATCGTCTCCGAGGCGTGCCAGGTGCCCAGCGCCTTGGTGCCGGCCGCCCGGGACTCCAGTGCCCGCCGCGTCCGCTCGTCGACCTCTGTCGTCGCCGAGAACACCGCATGCAGCTCCCCGGCGAGGATCTCCTGGGCGAAGTGCAGCGCGTAGGTGCGAGCAAGCAGCGGCAGCAGCCGGCGCTGGTGCAGCCCGTAGTCGAGCAGCAGCTCCTCGCCAGCGCCCGGGTTGCCGAACTGGCGTCGTTGGAGCGCGTACTTCACAGCGATCGAGAGCGCGACCTTGCTGGCGTTGATCCCCGCGCCACCGACGGAGACCCGGCCCTGGACCAGGGTTCCGAGCATCGTGAAGAAGCGCCGGTCCGGGTTGTCGATGTCGGAGACGTAGACGCCGGTCTCGGTGACGTCGGCGTACCGGTTGAGCAGGTTCTCCCGCGGGATCCGGACGCCGTCGAAGGACAGCCGGCCGTTGTCGACGCCGTTGAGCCCGATCTTCCGGCCGTCGTCCTCAGTACGTACGCCAGGCAGCGGCCGGCCCTTGTCGTCGCGGATCGGCACCACGAAGGCATGCACGCCCTGGGACTGCCCGCCGATCTCGAGCTGCGCGAAGACGACGGCGAGCCGGGCGTGCTCGGCGGCGTTGCCGATGTAGTCCTTCCGCGAGCTCTCGTCCGGCGTGGTGATCACGAACTCGCGGGTAGACAGGTCGTACGTCGCCGTGGTGCCGAGGGCCTGCACGTTGGACCCGTGCCCGGTCTCGGTCATCGCGAAGCAGCCGAGCACCTCGCCGGCGACGACGTCAGCGAGGTAGGCGTCGTGATGACGCTCGGTGCCCAGCTGCAGGATCGCGCCGCCGAAGAGGCCGAACTGGACGCCGATCTTCACCAGTACCGACAGATCGCCGAAGGCCATCGTCTCGAACGCCGCGATCGACGCCCCGATGTCGCCGCCGCCGCCGTACTCGATCGGGAAGCCGAGCGCCGTCTGGCCGGTGCCGGCCAGCTCGATGACGACGTCCTTGACCCGTTCCCGGAAGGCGGGCCGGTCCATCTCGCGTTGATCGTCGAGTACCCCGGCGTACTCCACCAGGCGCTTGCGCGTCAGATTGCGGACCTCGACGTAGGTGCCGTCCAGGAGCGCGGTCAGCGCCGGGACATCGACGACGGGGGCAGGACTGGTGCCAGCGTTATCGGCCATGTCTCCACTGTGCCACTTTCACGGCCCGGTCATGCGTGGGCCCGAAGCCGCAGCGCAGGTCAGGGACGGCCGAAGTAGCTCGGCGCTTCCCAGGCGTACATGGACTCGATGTCGACCGAGGCACCGGTGTGCGGCGCCTGGATGATCATCCCGCCGCCGAGGTACATCGCGACGTGGTGGATGGTGTCCGGCGACCCGCCCCAGAAGACGAGGTCCCCGGGACGGAGGTCCTCGACGCCGATGTGCTCGATCTCGGCGTACTGGGCGGCAGAGTAGTGCGGCAGCGAGACGCCGCCCTGCTGCCAGGCGACCATGGTCAGGCCTGAGCAGTCCCAGCGGTCCGGGCCGGCAGCGGCCCAGAGGTACATCTTGCCGAGCTGCTTGCGCGCGAACGCGATCGCCCGGGAGGCGGCAGCGGTGGTCGCAACCGTCGTGGTCGGACTGCTGTCGGTCGGGTCGTCGGCGCTGTCGTTGGAGCTGCCGCCCTTGGCCTCGCTGGCCTTCTTGGCAGCGGCGGCCTTAGCGGCCGCGATCGCCTCGGCGCGCGCCTTGGCGGCGGCAGCGGCAGCGGCCTTCGCAGCAGCGATCGCCTCGAGCGCCTGCTGGCGCTGGGTGGCCAGGGCCACCGAGATCTTCTGGTCCGCGGCGAGCTGGGTGATCAGCTGCTGCCGCTGGGCTGCGATGGCGGTGGCCTGGCCTTGGGCGTCCTTGGCCTGCGCCGCAGCAGCGTCACGCAGGTGCGCCGCGTCGGTGGTGAGCTGGACCTGCTTGGCCTGGTCGGCCTCGGCCTTCTTGGTGGCTGCCTTGGCGAGCGCGCTGGCGGCGGCGTACTCGTCGAACCGCGCCTTCATCGAGGACGCCGCGCTTTCGACGACATCGACCCGGTTCATCGCGTCGGCCGGACCACCTGGGCCCAGCAGCGCGGTCACGCCGGCCAGCGAGGTGCCGTCGGAGTAGGACTGCACGGCCAGGGCGGCGATGCCCGCACGCTCGGTGGCGACGTGGGCGGTCGCGGCCTTCGCCGCTGCGAGCGCCTTGGTGGTGGCCGCCTTCGCGAGCTGCAGGTGCCAGACCGCGCCGTTGTAGGCCTCGGAGGCCTCCTCGGCCTTGTCGCCGGCCTGCTCGAGCTTGTTGTTCGCCACGACCAGGGCAGCCTGGATCGACGCGACGTCGCCAGCCTTCTTGGCGACGTTGGCCTTGGCCTGGTCGACCTGGGACTTGGTGGGGACGGTGGGGTGCTTGTCCGCGACGGCCGTCGAGGCGACACCGACGACGCATGCGAGTGCGACCGCTGCTGCTAGCGCTCCTCGGACTGTGCTGCGCACGGTCGTACCTCGTTCTTTCGGTGACGTCGGGGAAGGTGCGAGCACCGTTTTTCACGGTGACGCGACCCCGACGCTAAACCCCACCAGTCACATTGGGAACACCTTTCACAAAATAATTTTCAGTTCCCCGCGTGTTGGCTTGACAAACTACAAGGTTGTAATTCATCTGACCGCAGAATTTGCGTGTTGTCAGGCCGCGGAACAAGCCTGGGAACAGACGCCTCAGCGGGCGTCGACGAGGCCCTCGGCGACGTCCTCGATCGGGACCCCGCTCGTCGCAGTCGTGGGGTGCGAGCGTCGCCCCCAGCGGTCGAACTTCTGGCCGGTGCCGAGGCCGCCGAGGTAGACCGCGATCAACGCGATCAACAGGCCCGCCATGTCGTCGGCGATGTAGTGCCAGCCGAAATAGGTCGTCGAGACGATCGTGACGCCGGAGTAGACCCACAGGCCGATCCGCAGCGCCCGGGTCCGCAGGGTGTGCTGGCCGACCAGTGCCAGGGTGACGGTGATGGCGACGTGCAGGGACGCGAAGCCGGCAACGGATTGGACGCCGTCGGCGAACGGGTTCCACAAGACGCTCTGGCGCCCGTTGAACAGCGAGTCCTGGAGCTTGGAGACGCCCGTCAGCGGCAGGTCCTTGTAGAGCCAGGGCGAGGCGAAGTTCGGGCCGAGGGTCGGGACCAGGTAGTAGCTCAACGTGCCCAGGCCCCAGCAGATGCACTGGGCGGTGATGAACCAGTAGCCGAAGCTGACGTTCTTGGACCAGACCGCCCAGACCACCACCGAGATCGGCACCATCGGCAGGAAGATCAGATAGTCCCAGGACAGGATGTAGGCCACGAAGCCGGTCCCGAGCAGCTTGTGCAGGACGGTGGCAGGGTCGTGGCCGAAGAGCAGCCACTCGTCGAAGCGGTGCAGCTGGTAGTCGTAGAGCTTGGCGTGCCCGGAGCTGTCGGAACGGATGAACGGCAGGAAGTTCTTCAGGTTCCGGTAGCTGACATAGGTCACGTAGAACCCGATCAGGCCGACGACCACCAGCGTGATCCGCTCGCGGGTCCAGTGCTCCTTGATCAGCAGCCGGGCCTCGGTGATGTAGCGGGTCGGGTTGCCTCGTGAGCGGAACAGGGTCCTGGGGACGACGTCCGCGATGAACGCCCCGCCGACCAGCAGCGGCAGCCTGATCCAGGCTGGGCCCAGGAAGCCATCCGGGTCCCGGAGCGGGTAGTTGAGCGACTTGCTGCAGATCACGCACAGCCCGCCCATGATGACCGCGATCGCGACCAGCATCGCGTAGGCCCGGCGCCAGTGCAGGACCGCGACGGTCCGCGACGAGGACGGGACCTCGGGTCGCGGGGAGGTCGCGGTCTGGGTCACAGGCACGGAGTCTATTAGCCCCGGCTCAGGCCGGTCCGGGCAGTGCCGCCAGTCGGTCGGGTACGACGCTCAGCGCGACCCGGTCACCGGCCTGGACACGGTGTCCCGGGTCGGCGACGCCCTCCAGCCTCCCGAGCCCGTCGACCTCGAGCTCGAGACGGACCTGGTCGGGCCCGACCCGGGCTGCGAGCACGGTGCCGGCCAGCGGGCCGCCTTCGTCGAGGCGGATGGCCGATCGGCGCAGGGCGACCGAGGTCCACGCTGCCTGCGGTGCCACGAGGTCGCAGAGCCGGCGGGCAGCATCGCCCTCCAGGGTCACCGCGTAGCCCAGAAACCTCGCCGCCCAGGCATCTGCAGGGGCTCGCCACACCTCGTCGAGGGTGCCGCCTTGGACGACCCGGCCGTCACGCATCAGCACGATCCGGTCGGCGACCGCGAAGGCCTCCTCGTGGTCGTGGGTGACCAGCAGGGTCGTCGTCCCCGCGGTGCGGAGGATCGCCGCGAGGTCAGCCGCCAGTCGCTCCCGCAGGCCGGCGTCCAACGCGCTCAGCGGCTCGTCGAGCAGTAGCATCCGTGGCTCGACCGCCAGCGAGCGCGCCAGCGCGACCCGCTGCCGCTCGCCTCCCGACAACGTCGCCGGGGACCGGTCCTCGAAACCCGTCAGGCCGACCAGGTCGAGCAGCTCTGCGACCCGCACAGTGATCTCGCGGGCCGGCCGGTGCCGGAGCCGGAGCGGGTAGCCGACGTTGCGGGCGACGCTCTGGTGGGCGAAGAGCTGGCCGTCTTGGAACATCAGCGCGAAGCCTCGGCGGTGGACGGGGACCCGGGCCAGGTCCGCCCCGGCGTACGACACCGAACCGGAGGCGGGCGACTCCAGGCCGGCGACGGCGCGCAGCAGCGTGGACTTCCCGGACCCGGACGGCCCGAGGACGGCGGTGACCGAGCCGCTGGGCACCTCCAGGTCGACCTGGGCCACGGCGGTGGTGGCCCCGAAGCGGACCGACAGATCGCGAACGCTGAGCCCGTCCATCTCAGAACGCCCCTACCGAGGTGACCCGGAAGGACTCGACGAGCAGCATCGCTGCCCCGGTCGCCGCTGCGAGCACGACCGAGCCGGCCATTGCCATCCCGAAGTTCGCAGCCCCCGGGTGGCCGATCAGGTCGTAGATCACCACGGGCAGCGTCGGACTGTCATCGCGGGCGAGGAAGCTGGTCGCCCCGAACTCGCCCAGCGAGACCGCGAACGCGAACCCGATCGAGGCGAGAATCGCCCGCCAGGCATGGGGAAGGTCCACGACGGCCAGCACCCGCAGCGGCCCGGCCCCCAGCGACGCGGCGGCCTCGCGCATCCGCGGGTCGATCGATGTCAGCACCGGCGCGAGGGTCCGGACGACCAGGGGCAGGGCCACCATCGCCTGGGCGATCGGGATCAGCAGCTCGGAGGTCCGCAGGTCCAGCGGCGGCCGGTCCAGGGTGATCAGGAACCCGAACCCCAGCGTCACCGCGGAGACGCCGAGCGGCAGCATGAAGATCCCGTCGAACAGCCCGCTGGCCCGACGGCCCGCGCCGGAGCGCGGGCGCCGCGAGACCAGGTAGGACACGATCACGCCGAGGATCAGCGCGATGCCGGCGGCTTGGAGCGCGATCACGAACGAGTTGCGCAAGGCGCTGGATGCGGTGACCAGCAGGGCATCGTCGCTGCCTGTCGTCTGCAGCGCCCGATAATTCGCGAGCGTCCAGCCGTCCGAGGACCGCAGCGAGGCCTCGACCAGCGTCGCCAGCGGCGTCATCAGCATCGCGATGACCACCGCCGACCAGGCGAGTACCGCAGTGTCGCGCCAGCGTGGCCGGCGCCCTCGCCGGGCCTGGCGACTCAGAGCCGGGCTGCCCCGACGAGCCCGGTGGGAGAGGACCAGCAGAGCGGTGATCACCACGATCTGCAGCACCGACAGAGCGGCGGCTCCCTGCAGGTCGAGCTCCTGGGTGGTGAGCTGGTAGATCTCGGTCTCCACGTTGGCGTAGCGCAGCCCGCCCAGGGTGAGCACGATGCCGAACGAGGTCGAGCAGAACAAGAACACCACGCTCGCCGCGGAGGCGACCGACGGCAGCAGCGCCGGGAGGGTGATGGTGCCGAAGACCCGCAGCGGCGAGGCGCCCAGAGCTGCGGCTGCCTCCTCGGTACGCCGGTCCAGGCCTTCCCAGAACGAGCCGACCGTCCGCACGACGACGCTGACGTTGAAGAAGACCAGGGCCGCCACGATCGCCGTCGGGGTGCCGTCGAGGTGCAGGCCGCCGAGCGGTCCCGATGTCCTGATCAGCTCGCGGAACGCCACCCCGGCTACCACCGTCGGCATCACGAACGGCACCACGATCAGGGTGCGCAGCACGCCTTGGCCGCGGAACGAGAGGCGGTGCAGGACGAACGCGACCGGCACGCCCAGGACGACCGCGAGGACTGTGGCCAGGCCCGCGGTCCAGACGGTGAACCAGAGCACCCGGTGCACCCGGGATCGCGCCAGGACGTCCCAGACGCCGCCGGGGTGGAAGGCCCCGCCCGGCCAGAAGCCGCGCGCGACCATCCCGCCGACCGGGTAGAGGAAGAACGCGACTAGGACGAGCAGCGGTACGGCGGCCAGTGCCGCCGTACCGAGCCGGGCGGCACGCCGACCGCCGATCACCGGGTGGTGAGGTCGCGCCACTCGTCGAGCCACTGGGTGCGGTTCTTGGTGATGTCAGCCGGGGAGACGGCGATCGGGTCCGGTGAGACCGGCGCCCAGGTGCTCCAGTCAGCGGGCAGGGCGACCGAGGTGTCGGCCGGGTAGACGTACATGTTGTCGGGCAGCGCCGCCTGGAACTGCTTGTTGATCATGAACGAGATGAACTTCTGCATCGCTTGGGGGTTCTTCGCTCCCTTGAGCACCCCGGCGTACTCGACCTGGCGGAAGCAGGTGTCGAGCAGCGCGCTGGTGGTCGGCTTCGTCCCGCCCTTGGGCACCGTGAACGGCGGCGAGGAGGAGTAGGACAGCACGATCGGGCGATCGCCGTGCCCGCCGCCGGCGGTGAAGTCGACCTCATAGGCGTCGGTCCAGCCGGCGTCGATCTTCACGCCGTTGTCCAGGAGCTTCTGCCAGTAGGCCTTCCACCCGGTCGTACCGTAGTGGCCGATCGTGGCGAGCAGGAACGCCAGCCCGGGCGAGCTGGTGGTGGCGGCCGGCGTGACCATCAGGTTCTTGTACCGGGGGTCGATCAGGTCGTCGAGCGTCTTCGGCTCGGGGATCTTGTGCTGGGCGAACCAGGTGTCGTCGACGTTGACGCAGACGTCCCCGTAGTCGATCGGGGTGAGGTACGACTCGCCGTTGTCGGTGAGCTCGAACCGGCTCAGCGAGGCGGGCGCGATCGGCGGAGTGAACTTGGCGAGCACGCCCTCGTCGATCGCCCGGGTGGCGAAGGTGTTGTCGATCCCGAAGACACCGTCGGCGATCGGGTCGCCCTTGGTCAGGACCAGCTTGTTGGTCAGCTCGCCGACGTCGCCGTTCTTGGCGATCCGGACGGTGATCCCGGTCTCTGCCTTGAACTCGGCCATCACGTCCTTCGACATCGCCCACGAATCGTGGGTGGCGATCGTCAGGACCTTGCCGTTGGCGGTGTCCTGGGAGGACGAGCCGCAGCCCGCGAGGGCAGCGACCGCGGTCAGCAGCACGGCGGTCGCCGCTGCCGCCCTGGTAAGAGTGGAACGAGGACGCATGACTCTCCTTCGACTTCCTTCGCCGGTACTAACCGGTGCAGGTTCAAGGGTCTGCGGCTGTTCCGCACTCTCAGCGCCTCAGATCTTGCGGGCGCTCCCCTGTCGTGAAAGGCCAGACTAGCCGGGTACGGGCACCGAGTACGAGCGGGTCCCTTCCGCGTCGTCGGTGCGCACCAGGTCGCCCTTGATCGCGAGCAGCTCAAGGTGGGCGAGCGTCTCGAACGCTGCCAGGACCGCGTCGAACGGGCCCAGCTCTGAGCGGTTCCGGTTGTGACGGGTCCAAGGCAGCACGCCGGCGACCTCCCAGGCGGTGCCCGCGCCCCCGGCGATCGCGTCCTTGCAGAGGTCCAGGCGCTCGTCGTGGAAGGCGAGCAGGTCGTCGATCCGTCGGTGCGAGCTCGGCGCCACCGGGCCGTGCGCCGGCAGCAGCAGCATGTCCGGCATCGCACGCACCTTCTCCAGGGAGTCCAGGAAGTCGCGCAGCGGGTTCTCCACCCAGGCCGGCTCGAAGCCGATCGACGGGGTGATCGTGGGCAGCACGTGGTCTCCGGCGAACAGCATCCCGCCCTCGGTGTCGGCGTACACGTAGTGGCCCTGGGTGTGACCGGGCGTCGCGATGGCGTCGATCGGGCGGCCGCCGACGTCGATCACCAGGTCGCGGTCGAGCCAGACGTCCGGCATCCCGTAGTTGTGCGACGGCTGGTCCTCGCGCGGGATCGCCGTGCTCCAGGATTCGGCGATCTCGAGCGCGCCTGCGGCGATCAGCCGGCTCAGGTTCGGATCGGCGGAGAGCGATCCGTCGTGCATCAGGTCCATCGTGGCCTTGTCGCCGATGCCGAGGCTGACCTCGGCCCCGGTCTCCTGGCCGACGACCCAGGCCTGGGTGTAGTGGTCCCTGTGCATGTGGGTCACCAGGAACCGCCGGATGTCCTTGACCGTGTATCCCAGCGACTTCAGGCCGGAGTCGAACAAGGTCCGCGATTCCGGGATCGCCCAGCCTCCGTCGATGAGGACCAGCCCGCTGTCGGTCTCCATCACGTAGACGTTGACGGCGCGCAGGCCGTCCATCGGCAGCGGCAGCGGGATCCGGTGCACGCCCGGTGCGACCGTCCAGGCTCCCGGCTCGGTCCAGAGCGCTCCGGAGTCGGGGCTGATCTGTCGCGAGGTGGCGCCGGCGGACGCTTCGTTGCTCATCTGGCCATCATCGCGCGACCAGGCCCCGGCCCGTGATCAGGGGCAGGTCCTTGGCCACCACAACGCCGCCCGGCGCGCTGCACACTGCCTGGACGGCGTTGACGAGCCGCATCGCGGTGGTGATCATGCCGGACACGTTGTGGTCGCCATGCTCGCCGTGGTGGTTGAAGTCGATCTTCATCATCGGCTCGCCGAAGATCTCCACCCGGTACCCGCCGTCGCCCTCGGCCGGCTGCGGCCAGTCGGGGCCCTGGGCGGGGTGGGTCCGAGTGACGTGGTCGAGCTGGACGCGCGGTACGCCGTCCACGGTGCCGATCACGCCGAACTTGACCGCGCCCATCGAGCCGGCCGGCACCTCGCAGGAGTCGATCGTCAGGTCGACCTCGGAGGGGATCCGCTCGTGATACTCCTCCAGGACCGGGTCCAGCTCGAGGTCGAGGCCGGCAGCGATCTGCCGGACGACCGGGCCCCAGGCGGCGGTGAGCACGCCCGGCTGCCAGAGCATCGCTGCGAAGTCCATCGGACGGCCGAAGCCGTAGAGGTCGCCCATCACCACCGGCTGGTAGTAGGTCGAGTAGTCGCAGATCTCGCTGACCACGACCTTGTCGATGCGCTGGGAGAGGCTGGTCATCACCAGGGGCAGCACGTCGTTGGCGAAGCCGGGGTCGATCCCGTTCACGTGCAGGCTGGCGCCGTTGCTGGCACCGGCCGCATTGATCCGATCGACGTAGGAGTCCAGGCCGGTGCCCTCGGGGAAGGTCAGCACGACAGGTCCCGAGGACACGACGTTGATGCCGTGCTCGACGAACTCGACGAGGTCCTCGAGCGCATCGAAGATCCGGTCGTCGGTCATCGCGGAGTGCACGATCGCGTCCGGTTTCAGGTCGAACAGCGCCTGCTTGTCGTTGGTGGCCAGCACCCCAAGATCACGGTCGAGGCCGGCGAGACGGCCGGCGTCCTGACCGACTTTGTCCGGGTTGGAGACCCAGAGGCCGACCAGGTCGAGGTCGGGGCGGGCGTCGATGCCGGCGAGGGCGTGGCGGCCGATGGTGCCGGTCGACCAGGCGACGACGCGCAGGGGCGTCTCGGCGGTGCTCACCGGGCCTCGAGGTCGGGCAGGTGAAAGTCGAGGTTAGGGATGTCCAGGCCGCCGTCGGCCTCGATCACCTTGCCGGTCAGGAACGCACCGGCCCGGCTCGCAAGGTAGACGACCGCGGCGGAGATGTCCTCGACCTCGCCGACGCGCTGCATGGTGGTCTTCTCGGCGAGCTCGGTCATCACCGACTCGTCGCTCGCGACGTAGTCCAGTGCGCTGGTCAGGATCGAGCCGGTGCCGATCGCGTTCACGCGGATCAGCGGTGCGAGGTCCTTGGAGACCAGGCGAGTCCAGTGCGTCAGGGCGGCCTTGGCAGTGCCGTAGGCGACGTACCCGCGACCGGAGACCCGGCCGATGACCGAGGAGATGTTGACGATCGAGCCGCCCGGGTCCTCGCCGGTCAGCATCAACGGCACCGCCGCCCGGGTCAGTGCGTGCGCGGTGGCGACGTTGAACTTGAACGCATCGACCAAGAAGTCCTCGTCGGTGTCGAGGAACGGCAGCGGCATCGTGCCTCCGACGTTGTTCACGATGATGTCGAGGCGGCCGAACTCGTCGTACGCCGCCTTGGCGAGGCCGGCGGTCTGCTCGAGGTCGGACAGATCGGCCTTCACGACCAGGGCCCGGCGCCCGACCGCCTCGACCTGCGCCGCGACCTCGGCGAGCTGGCTGCTGTGCCGGGCCGAGATCACCACGTCGGCGCCGGCCTGGGCCAGCGCGATGGCCGAGGCGGCTCCGATCCCGCGACCTGCGCCCGTGATGACTGCCACCTGCCCGGTGACCTTGAAGCGGTCCAGGATGCTCTGGCCGGTCCCTACGCTGCTCTCGCTCATGGCGCGACTGTAACGTGTTCTAGTTTTCGAGGGTAGGCCTCAGGGAGGGTGGATCTCGACAAAAGCAACGAGAGCCCGCCCCGAAGGGCAGGCTCTCGTTGAGTGACTCAGATCAGGCGGTGTGGCCGCCGCCGTGACGCTTGCGCGAGGTGTAGATCGCGCCGCCACCGGCGAGCACCAGCGCGAAGCCGGCGATCAGCAGGGCCAGCCGCGGGCCGCCGGTGTTCGGCAGGGTCGGGCCGGTCGGAGGCGTGACGTGGGTGCCGCTCGGCTCCACCGTGATGTCCAGCGTGCGCTGGCAGGTGGTGGTCGCGTCCGGCATCAGGGCCTGGACGACCAGCGGGTAGACCTTCTTGGCCGTCACAGCCGGGACCTTGAAGGTCGTCGAGAAGTTGTTGACGTCGGCCTGGTGGATGACGTTGTTGAACGTCGCCTTCCAGTGCACCGTCGTAGCGGCGAGCCGGGCCGAGTGCCGCGGCGTCGTGAACTGCTGCGCGCTGCCGGTGACCTTCAGCTCGGAGCCCGAAAGGATCTTCTGGGCATTCACCGTGACCGAGCAGGTCGTCTCCGGATAGGCGCTAGCCGATTGTGCCAAGCCGATCGCTGCGATGAACGCAACAAGGGCCGACACCCCGATCACTACCAGCTTCTTCATTCACGTCTCCCGTGTCAGTGCTATCTCGCCAACTGCGCTCAGCACGTCAGGTGGGCTCTCCGTATTCATACAACGACCTGATTGCGTGCCCGTTACGGCACGAGTCAGATGAAACCGGTCAAATCCCTCCGGGAGCAAGCCAACCTGAGGCCTCTGAGGCCCACGGTGCGCGAATTCCAGCTTGTTTACGCTCACCAGGTCCCCAACCGGTCTAGTCGGCTTGACCTGAAAAGCTACCCCGGCCCGACTAAACCACCACTGATCTGATGCTGACTCTAGTTCAAGACGGGCTCGTCGTCCCTATCGATCCCGTGTGGACTGGCCCACTTGCGGGCTAGGGTCCGGCCATGACCAGCACACCGCTGCGGGTGCAGCGTCCCGCCACCTTGACCGACGAGCTGCTCTCCGGCCTGGTTGCCCGGGTGCCCGGCAACGGTCAGGCGCCGTGGCAGCTGCGCGAGGTGTACACCGGCGATGTCCTGGTCGAGCTGCCGCAGTCGAGCCCTGCCGACATCGAGCAGGTCTTCGCGACCGCGCGGGCGGCCCAACGGGAGTGGGCCAAGCGCTCGGTCGCGCAGCGCCTCGAGGTGTTCAAGAAGGCGCACACCCTGCTCATCGACAACGCGCACCTCGTCGCCGACCTGATCCAGGCCGAGAGCGGCAAGAACCGGCGGATGGCCCTGGAGGAGACCTGCGACCCGCCGATGGTGATGAGCCACTACATCAAGCGGGCTCCGAGACTCCTGGCCCCCAAGCGGCGGGGCGGCCCGGTGCCGCTCGTCTCGAGCTCGACCGAGGTCCGGGTCCCCAAGGGCGTCATCGGGATCATCGCGCCCTGGAACTTCCCGTTCGCCACCGGGCTCTCCGACGCGATCCCGGCCCTGATCGCCGGCAACGCCGTCGTGGTGAAGCCGGACAACAAGACCGCCCTCTCCCCGCTCTACGGGATCTCGCTGCTCGAGCAGGCCGGCCTCCCCAGCGGCCTGTTCGGCGTGGTCTGCGGCGAGGGGCCCGACGTCGGCCCGACCCTGATCGACAACGCCGACTACGTCATGTTCACCGGCTCGACCGGCACCGGCCGGGTCATCGGCGAGCGAGCCGGCCGCAACCTGATCGGCTGCTGCCTCGAGCTCGGCGGCAAGAACCCGATGATCGTCCTGCCCGATGCCGACCTCGAGGAGACCGTCCGCGGCGCCCTGTTCGGCGTCTTCGGCAACACAGGCCAGATCTGCATGCACATCGAGCGGATCTATCTGCCTGCCAGCCGGTACGACGAGTTCAGGGACCGCTTCGTCGCAGCCGCCCAGGCACTCGAGATCGGCGCCTCCTACGACTTCGGCCCGGAGCTGGGGTCGCTGGTCTCGCCGGAGCACCGCGAGCGGGTGGCCGCGCACGTCGCGGACGCGGTCGCCAAGGGCGCCACCGTGCTGACCGGCGGGAGCACCCGTGACGACCTCGGACCTGCCTTCTTCGAGCCGACCGTGCTCGAGGGCGTCACCAAGGACATGCTCGCCGGCTCGACCGAGACCTTCGGCCCGGTCGTCGCACTGCACAAGTACGCCACCGTCGCCGAGGCGATCGCCCTGGCCAACGACACCGACTACGGCCTGAACGCCTCGGTCTGGGGTCGTGACCTCAAGGCAGCACGGCAGGTCGCCCTGCAGATCGAGTCCGGCAACGTGAACATCAACGACTCCCTGGCCACGGCGTACGCCTCGAAGGGGACCCCGTCCGGCGGCGTGAAGCAGTCGGGTGTCGGCTCCCGGCACGGTGATGGCGGCCTGACCAAGTACACCGACGTGCAGAACATCGGCGAGCTCAAGAAGCAGGTGATGGGCGTGCGTCCGGGCCAGGACTACGACGACTACGCGTCGTCGATGCTCTCGGGCCTCAAGATGATGCGGAAGCTCCGGATCCGCTGAGGCCCTAGCCGCGGCTGATCAGGGCGTGGCTCGTGATCGCGCGGGCGATGACCTTGCCACCCTGGGTGATCTCGGCCTCGGCTGAGGCGATCCGACGGCCGCCGCCGACTACCCGGCCGCGGCAGACCAGCACGGCTCCGGGAAGAGCGGCCCGGACGTACTGGACGCTCAGCTGCACGTGCGGCGCCGCTGTCCCCGGCGCCAGGCCGCTGTGCGCCGCCCAGCCGGTCGTGGTGTCCAGCAGCGAGGACAGGTAGCCGCCGTGCACGATGCCGCCGCCGTTGCAGTGCTCCGGCCCCGGATCAGCCTCGACGACCGCCTCGTCGGCATCCAGGCTGATGTAGCGGAAGCCGAGCAGAGCCGAGAAGGGCCCCGGCGAGGGGACGTCGGTGCGCAGTTCGTACTGAGGGGACATGGCGGAAGCGTAGTCAGCCGGCGGCGATCAGCTCCTTGATCAGCTGCCGTCACACCAGGGCGTCTCACACCGGGGCTTCTCACACCAGGTAGTGGAAGAGCGGGCTGCCCGGAGGCACCTGCTCGACGCCGAGCGGGCTCTCGGCGAGGCGCTGCAGCAGCCCGTCGAGGTCTGCCGCGCTGCCGAGCTCGATGCCGATCAGCGCCGGCCCGGTCTCCCGGTTGTTGCGCTTGACGTAGTCGAACAGGGTGATGTCGTCGTCCGGCCCGAGGATCTCCGCGAGGAACCGGCGCAGCGCTCCCGGCTCCTGGGGGAAGCTCACCAGGAAGTAGTGCTTGATGCCCTCGTGGATCAGCGAGCGCTCCAGGATCTCGCCGTACCGGCTGATGTCGTTGTTGCCGCCCGAGACGACGCAGACCACCGTGCTGCCCTGCTCCAGCCCCAGGTCGAGCCCGAGCGCCGCTGTCGCCAGCGCGCCCGCGGGCTCGGCGATGATGCCGTCGGTCTGGTAGAGCGCGAGCATCTCGGTGCAGACCCGGCCCTCGTCGACCGGCACCACCGTTGCCCCGCTGGCCGCGACGATCGGGTACGTGTGGGTTCCGACGATCCCGACCGCGGCCCCGTCCACGAACGGGTCGACCGAGGCCAGGGCGACCGGTGCGCCGGCAGCCAGGGCGGCGGCCATCGAGGCGGCTCCGGCCGGCTCTGCGCCGACCAGCCGGGTCGGCGTACCGGCGAACCAGGCCGCGATACCCGCCAGCAGCCCGCCGCCGCCGACCGGCGCGATCACCACGTCCGGTCGGGCTCCGAGCTGCTCGACGATCTCGACTGCCACGGTCCCCTGCCCGGCGATCGTGCGCGGGTCGTCGAAGGCCGGGACGACGACCGCGCCCGTGGCCGCCGCATCGGCGGAAGCGGCCCGGACCGCGTCCTCGTAGGAGTCCCCGCCGACGATCACCCCGACACCGGCGCCGCCGATCGCGGCGATCCGCTCGCGTTTTTGACGCGGCGTGGTCCCCGGCACGAAGATCCGGCCGCTGATGTCGAGCCGCTCGCAGGCGAAAGCCACCCCCTGGGCGTGATTCCCGGCGCTGGCGGCGACCACACCACGCGACCGGGCGTCCTCGTCGAGCTGGACGATGAAGTTGTAGGCGCCGCGGATCTTGTAGGAGCGGACCCCTTGGAGGTCCTCGCGCTTGAGCCAGACCTGATGTCCGGTGAGCTCGGTCAGCCGCGGGCTGAACTCCAAAGGCGTCCTGGCTACGACGTCGGCCAGCCGGAGTGCCGCAGCCTCGACGTCGAGCGCGCTGACGGACTCGGGCAGCATGCTCATGATCGTTGACCGTACCTTTGGCCCATGTCCGGTCTACTCGAGGGTCAGGTGGCCCTGGTCAGCGGCTCCTCCCGCGGTATCGGCCGAGCAGTCGCGCTCTCGCTGGCGGCGCACGGTGCGTCGGTCGTGGTCAACGGCCGCGATGCCGCCGCCTGCCGGGCCACCGCGGCCGAGATCAATGCCACCCGTACCGCCGCTGCGGCGGACGTTGCCGGCTCGGTAACGGACCCGGGGACAGCGGCGGGGATGGTCGCGGCCGGTTCCGTGCTGGGCCAGATAACCATCGCGATCAACTGCGCCGGTACGCCGGAGCCGCCGGGCTCATCGATCCTGTCCATCTCCGCCGAGGAGTGGGCCGGCCTGGTCGAGTCGCACCTGACGTCGTCGTTCGCGCTGGCCCGCGCAGTCGCCCCGGGGATGGTCGAGCGCGGCCGCGGCAGCATCGTCCTGACGGGATCGCACGCGTTCACCGGCATCTACGGCGGGACCGGGTACGCCGCTGCGAAGGGCGGCGTGAACAGCCTGACCTACGCACTGGCCGCCGAGCTGCGCGAGCACGGCGTCCGGGTCAACGCCGTCTGCCCTGGTGCGCGCACCCGTCTCAGCACCGGCTCCGAGTTCGAAGAGGGCATCGCCCGGCTGCACGCCCGCGGCCTGCTCGGCGACTCGGCCCGCGATGCCTCGCTGGCGCCGGCACCGGCCGAGCACGTCGCCGAGCTGTACGTCTTCCTCGCCAGCGACCTCGCAGCCGAGATCACCGGCCAGGTGCTGGCCGGTGCGGGCGGCTACCTCGGCCGGTTCGCCAGGCCGCGCGAGCAGCTGCTGGCCTACCGCGACCATGCCGACTCGCCGCCGTGGTCCCCTGAAGAGATCGCCGGCTTCCTGGGCTAGCGATCAGCCCAGAGCTCGGATGATCTCCTCGACCTTGTCCTTGGCGTCGCCGAAGAGCATCTGGCTGTTCTCCTTGAAGAACAGCGGGTTCTGCACGCCGGCGTACCCGGTGGCCATCGAGCGCTTGAAGACGATCACGTCCCTGGCCTTCCAGACCTCGAGCACCGGCATGCCGGCGATCGGGCTGCCGGGTTCGTCGAGCGCCGCCGGGTTGACGGTGTCGTTGGCGCCGATCACCAGCACCACGTCGGTGCTCGGGAAGTCCTCGTTGATCTCGTCCATCTCCAAGACGATGTCGTAGGGCACCTTCGCCTCGGCGAGCAGCACGTTCATGTGGCCGGGCAGCCGGCCGGCGACGGGGTGGATGCCGAAGCGGACCTCGACGCCCTTGGCGCGCAGCTTGGAGGTGAGCTCGGCGACGGGGTACTGCGCTTGGGCCACCGCCATCCCGTAACCCGGGGTGATCACCACCGACGAGGCGTTCGCGAGCAGGTCGGCGGCAGCCTCGGCACCGATCTCGCGGTGCTCGCCGTAGTCCTTGGCATCACCAGCCGGCGCCGCGATGCCGAAGCCGCCGGCGATGACGGAGATGAACGACCGGTTCATCGCCTTGCACATGATGTAGGACAGATAGGCACCCGAGGACCCGACCAGGGCGCCGGTCACGATCAGCAGGTCGTTGTTCAGCAGGAAA
The DNA here is from genome assembly GCA_036272095.1 of Marmoricola sp. Lineage (GTDB taxonomy): Bacteria > Actinomycetota > Actinomycetes > Propionibacteriales > Nocardioidaceae > Marmoricola. The sequence goes on from DATAZI010000004.1 coordinate 60,506, forward strand.
CCCGAGGCAGCGGCCGCCCAACCGGAGTAGCTGTTCAGCATCGAGACCACGACGGGCATGTCGCCACCGCCGATGGAGGCGACCAGGTGCAGGCCGAGCGCCAGGGCGAGCGCGGTCAGCAGCACGATGATCACCGTCTGCGATCCGCTGTGCTGCGGTCCGCCGACGTAGATCGCCGTCAGGATCGCGAAGAGGACCAGCGCACCGAGGTTGATGAAGTTCTTGCCCGGGAGCATCAGCGGCTCGGACTTGATCCGGGCCGAGAGCTTGAGGTTGGCCACGATCGAGCCGGTGAAGGTAACGGCGCCGATGAAGATCCCGATCGCGACCTCGGCCTGGTGGATGTTGATCAGGCTCGGCAGGAAGTCGGTCGAGCCCTCGATGTGGCCGTTGATGCCGATCAGCACCGCAGCGAGACCGACGAACGAGTGCAGGGCCGCGATCAGCTCCGGCATCCCGGTCATCTCGACGATCTTCGCCCGCCACAGGCCGATCGCGGCGCCGACGACGACGGCGATCAGCATCAGCACGATCGCGAGTGCGTTGCCCGAGTGGCTGTCGTCGATGACGCGGGCAGCGGTCGCGGTCAGGGCGACCGCCATGCCGACCATGCCGTAGGTCAGGCCGTTGCGGGCAGACTCCTGCTTCGAGAGCCCGGCCAGCGCGAGGATGAACAGCAGCGCAGCGACGATGTACGCCGCATTGGTGATCGAGTTGATGTCCATTCCTCAAGCTCCCTTGCTGAACATGGCGAGCATCCGCCGAGTGACCGCGAAGCCACCGAAGACGTTGATCGATGCGAGCAGGATCGCGATCGCGGACAGGATCTGGATCGAGCGGTCGTGGCTGGAGACCTGGACCAGCGCACCGACCACGACCACCCCGGAGATGGCGTTGGTGACCGACATCAGCGGCGTGTGCAGCGCATGCGCGACCTTCCCGATGACGTAGTAGCCGATCACGATCGAGAGCATCAATGTGGTGAAGTGCTGTGGGATCGGGGCCGGCGCTGTCGCGTTGACCAGCCAGAACACGGCGATCGCGCCGAGCACCAGGCCGACCTTCGCGCTCGGCGACAGCTGCGCCTTCGCAGCGGCCGGCTCAGCGGCGGCCGGCGCCGCTGCCGGGGCCGCGGAGACCTGCACCGGCGGCGGCGGCCACAGGCTCTCGCCCTGGTCGGCGACGGTGATGCCGCGGACGATCACGTCCTCGAGGTCGAGGGTCATCACCCCGTCCTTCTCCGGCGTCATCAGCTTGAGCAGGTTGACGATGTTGGTGCCGTAGAGCTGCGAGGTCTGGGCGGCCAGCCGGCCAGCCAGATCGGTATAGCCGATGATCGTCACGCCGTTCTCGGTGTGCACGACCTCGCCGGTCTGCGTCAGCTCGCAGTTGCCGCCGTTCGCCGCGGCCATGTCCACGATCACCGAGCCGGTCCGCATACCGGCGACTGTCTCGGCGGTGATCAGCACCGGTGCCGGCCGGCCCGGGATCAGCGCGGTGGTGATGACGATGTCGGCCTTGCGCGCCTCGTCGTCGTACATCACGGCGGTCGCAGCGGCCTGGGCCTCGGTCATCTCCTTGGCATAGCCGTCCGAGGAAACCTCGGACTCCATGTCGACCGTCACGAACGACGCGCCCATCGACTCGACCTGCTCGGCCACCTCGGGCCGTACGTCGAACGCGCGCACCTGCGCGCCCATGCTGCCGGCGGCGCCGAGCGCTGCCAGGCCGGCGACGCCGGCGCCGACGACGAACACGCTGGCCGGCGGGACCTTGCCTGCCGCGGTGACCTGCCCGGTGAACTGGCGGCCGAAGGCGTGCGCGGCCTCGACGACCGCGCGGTAGCCGGCGACGTTGCCCATCGAGCTCAGCACGTCCATCGACTGGGCCCGCGAGATCCGCGGCACCGCGTCCATGGCCAGCGCCGTGACGCCGGCCTCGGCCAGCTGCTCGACGAGCTCGGGGCTGCGTGCGGGCGCCATCATCGCGATCACCACGGCTCCGCGGCGCAGCCGCGCGATCTCCTCGGGCGACGGCGCGTTGACCTTCACCACGATGTCGCTCTCCCAGACATCGTCGGTGCCGACGAGCTCGATCCCGGCAGCGGCCAGGTCGTCGTCCGGCTGGTCGGACGCCGTGCCTGCGCCAGACTCGATGACCACCTCGTAGCCGAGCGCTTGGAGCTGCCCGGCGGTCTTCGCCGTCGCAGCGACCAGCGTCTCGCCGTTCTTGGACTCGCGGGGAATGCCGATTCTCACGGTGTCTCCTTCTGTCACGGTGATGGCGCTCGGGGGAGTCTGACGGCACCCGGAACCTTTGTGCAACAAGGTCCGATGCGTGAAACCGCTAGACAGGCAGCCATTCTCGCG
>DATAZI010000005.1:0-6180 GCA_036272095.1 Marmoricola sp.
CGCCTGCGTACCGCCTCCTCTCGCCTTCAACGCGGGGATGATCGGGCCGGTGATCGCACACTTCGGGTCCCAGGAGATGAAGGAACGGTTCCTGCCCGCCACCGCGAACCTGGACATCTGGTGGGCGCAGGGCTTCTCCGAACCGAACGCCGGGTCGGACCTCGCCTCCCTGACCACCCGCGCCGAGCGCGACGGTGACGACTGGATCGTCAACGGTCAGAAGACCTGGACCACCCTCGGGCAGCACGCCGACTGGATCTTCTGCCTGTGCCGCACCGATCCCGAGGTGAAGAAGCAGGCCGGCATCTCGATGCTGCTGTTCCCGATGGACTCCCCCGGTGTGACGCTGCGACCGATCAAGCTGCTCGACGGCACCTTCGAGGTCAACGAGGTGTTCTTCGACAACGTCCGGGTCCCGGGCGAGAACCTGGTCGGCGAGGTCAACCAGGGCTGGACCCAGGCCAAGTTCCTGCTCGGCAACGAGCGCGTCGGGGTCGCACCGGTCGGCGCCACCAAGCGGGCGCTCGCCACCGCCAAGGAGCACGCCAGCCAGCTCGGCGCGCTGGCCGACCCGTTGATGGCAGCCCGGTTCGTCGAGCTCGAGAACCAGCTCCTCGCCCTCGAGCTGACCGCGCTCCGGGTGGTCGCCAACTCCACCGACGGCAAGCCGCACCCGGCCTCATCGGTGCTCAAGCTCAAGGGCAGCGAGCTGCAGCAGGAGGTCACCGAGCTGATCGTGGACCTCGCCGGGCCGTTCTCGCTGGCCTCGGACTCCGAGACCGTCCCTGAGTGGGCCGCGCACGCGGTCCCGACCTACCTCAACTTCCGCAAGGCGTCGATCTACGGCGGGTCCAACGAGATCCAGCGCCAGATCATCGCCGGCACGATCCTAGGACTCTGACATGGACTTCGAGCTCGACGACGAGCAGACCGCCCTGCGCGACGCGGTCCGCGGACTGCTCAAGGGCTACGACCCGGCCACCAACTCCGAGCACCGGCGCACCATCACCGCAGCCGACCCAGGCTACGACGAGGCGCTGTGGCTGCGGCTCGGCGAGATGGGCCTGCTCGGTCTGCCCTTCGCCGAAGAAGACGGCGGCATGGGCGCCGGCCCGGCGGAGGTGGCGATCGTGGCCGAGGAGATCGGACGCGTGCTCGCACCCGAGCCGTACGTCGCGACCGTGGTCCTCGCCGGCGGGGTGGTCGCGGCACTGGGCAGCGACGACCAGCGCGCCGAGGTTCTCGGCGCGCTCGCGACCGGCGAGCGGCTGGTGACCTTCGCCTCCGGCGAGGTCGCCGAGCCGGTGGTCCAGGGCGCACGCGCGGACACGATCGTCTGGGAGGTCGACGGCGAGGTGTTCCTGGTCGACCGACCCGCGGACGTCACGGCGTACCGGACCCACGACGGCGGCCGGGCCGCGCACCTGGTGTTCGAGCGCTCTGATGCGACCGTGCTGGGCGATGGCGGCGACGTCCGGGCCACCCTGAAGATCGTGAACGCCCGGGCGCAGATCGCCGCCTGCCACGAAGCCCTCGGGGCGATGGACACCGCCCTGCGGCTGACCACGTCGTACCTGACGACGCGGCAGCAGTTCGGCGTGACACTGAACCGGTTCCAGGCCCTGACCTTCCGTGCAGCGGACATGTACACCGATCTCGAGCTGACGCGCAGCATCGTCACCTGGGCCACCCTGGTCTCGGCGTACGGCGAGGACGACGCCGTCGTCGATGCGGCAGCCCGCGCAAAGCTGCAGACGGTCCGCGCAGCACGGCGGATCGGCCAGGAGGCGATCCAGCTGCACGGCGGCATCGGGGTGACCGACGAGTTCTCGATCGGGCACTTCACCTCGCGGCTGACCGCCCTGAGCCACTGGCTCGGCGACGCCCGCGAGCAGGTCTCGGTGCTCTCGGCCGGCCTGAGCCAGTACGGCGTGATCGACCCGCTCGACTGAGCGCTACCGCTGGATCCTCAGGCCGCCGGTGACGGCGATCGGTCGGTAGCCCAAGCGGACGTAGACCCCGGTCGAGGTCTGGTTCTGCTCGTCGGCGAACAGGCATACCCGCGCGCCCTCGTCGAGCAGCCGACGCGAGATCGCGGCGACACCGGCGGCGGCGTACCCGTGGCCGCGGTGCTCCTTCGGCGTGTAGACAGGCCCGACCCGGGCCACGCCGAAGCTGACCGGGTTGAAGGCGGTCACACCCGCGGGAACGCCCTCCGGCGTCTCCCAGATCCAGACGTCCCCGGCGGCGATCCGGGCAGCCGTGCTCGCGCGGGTCTCGATGGCGGGGTGCGGATCGACGCGCCCCGCCTGCTCGGAGGCATCCGGGCCGAACGCGTCGAACCAGTCCTGGACCAGGTCGACCTCGTCCTCCCGGGCGACCCGCAGACGACCACCGATGCCCGTTGGCTCGACCAGGTCGGTGAGCTCGTAGAGCGAAGTCCGCTCGGTCTGGGCCGCGGTGCCGCCGGCAAGGGAAGTCGTCTCAGCAACGAGGCCGTCGATCGTCGGCACGAACCCGTTGACCACCTCGATGCTCTCGCCGCGCTCGTGCAGCGTCCGGGCCATCAGCCGTGCTGCCTCGTCCGGCATCGCCAGGAAGTACGGCGGGTACGGCCGCAGCGGGGCCGTGCGCATCCCGGCGCTCACCGGCGTCCCATCCTGGTCGCGTACGACGACCCACCACGGGTCCGGCGCACCGTCTGGCCGCGAGGAATCACCCCGCGCTAGGCGGGCCGTCACCGACGCGATCACCGTGCAACGGACCGGGTCCGTAGCGAGCAACGGCCCGGCCGCAGCGAGGAACGCGTGCGGGTCGTCGAGGAACTCGAGCACGTAGTCCATGGCCGGACCCTAGCCGCGCCGTCCCAGCGCGGCTAACTGGTTTCCGGGTGCCGCTCCGGCTTCCGTAGCATGGCGCTCATGACTGATACCCAGAGCCTGAACTTGGGCGCGCCGGAGACCACGACGACCGCCGTACCCGGCGCCGTCGTAGTACCGGACAAGCCTGCTCTGGAGGGTCTGGAGGGCACCTGGGCCGCCCGCTGGAAGGCCGATGACACCTACGCCTTCGACCGCAGCCAGCCGCGGGAGAACGTCTACTCGATCGACACTCCCCCACCGACGGTCTCGGGCAGCCTGCACGTGGGCCATGTCTTCTCCTACACGCACACCGACCTGATCGCCCGCTACCAGCGGATGACCGGCAAGTCGGTGTTCTACCCGATGGGCTGGGACGACAACGGCCTGCCGACCGAGCGCCGGGTGCAGAACTACTTCGGCGTCCGCTGCGACCCGAGCCTGCCGTACGACGCCGCCTTCACCCCGCCCGAGAAGCCGGACCCGAAGAAGCAGATCCCGATCTCGCGGCCCAACTTCGTCGAGCTCTGCGGCCACCTGGTCGTCGAGGACGAGAAGGTCTTCGAGTCTCTGTGGCGCACGCTGGGCCTCTCGGTCGACTGGTCGACGACCTACACGACGATCGGCAAGGACGCCCAGACGGTCAGCCAGCGTGCTTTCCTGCGCAACTTCGCCCGCGGCGAGGCGTACCTGCAGGACGCGCCGACGCTGTGGGACGTCACCTTCCAGACCGCGGTCGCCCAGGCCGAGCTGGAGGCGCGGGAGTACCCGGGCGCCTACCACCGGGTCGCCTTCCACCGGCCTGACGGCACGCCGCTGCACATCGAGACCACCCGGCCCGAACTCATCCCCGCGGTGGTCGCACTGATCGCGAACCCCGACGACGAGCGCTACCAGCCGCTGTTCGGCAGCACCGTCATCTCGCCGGTCTTCGGCGTCGAGATCCCCGTCGTCGCCCATCCCGCGGCCGAGATGGACAAGGGCTCCGGCCTCGTCATGTGCTGCACCTTCGGCGACCTCACCGACGTCCAGTGGTGGCGCGAGCTGCAGCTCCCGGTCCGCACGGTCATCGGCCGCGACGGCCGACTGCTCCGCGAGACCCCGGAGTGGCTTGCCGCTCCCGCAGCCGCAGCGGCGTACGCCGACCTGGCCGGCAAGACGACGTTCAGCGCCCGCGAGGAGATCGTCGCCAAGCTCCGTGAGGCCGGCGATCTGGACGGCGAGCCGAAGCCCACGCAGCGGATGACGAACTTCTACGAGAAGGGCGACAAGCCGCTCGAGATCGTCGCGACCCGGCAGTGGTACATCCGCAACGGCGGGCGTGACGAAGAGCTGCGCAAGGAGCTCGTCGAGGACGGCAACGGCATCACCTGGGTGCCCCCGCACATGAAGCACCGCTACGACAATTGGGTCGGCGGCCTGAACGGCGACTGGCTGATATCCCGTCAGCGGTTCTTCGGCATCCCGTTCCCGGTCTGGTACCCGCTGGACGCCGAGGGCGAGCCTGACTACGACCATCCGCTGCTGCCGGCCGAGTCGGCACTGCCGGTCGACCCGTCGACGGACGCTCCCGAGGGCTACACGCCGGACCAGCGTGGCCGAGCCGGCGGCTTCATCGGAGACCCCGACGTGATGGACACCTGGGCGACCTCGTCGCTGACCCCGCAGCTGGCGTGTGGCTGGGAGTCCGACCCGGACCTGTTCGCGCGCACGTTCCCGATGGACCTGTGCACCCAGGCCCACGACATCATCCGGACCTGGCTGTTCAGCCGCGTCGTCCGCGCGCACCACGAGAACCACGTGCTGCCGTGGACGCACGCGATGATGTCCGGCTTCGTCATGGACCCCGACCGCAAGAAGATGTCGAAGTCGAAGGGCAACGTCGTCGTCCCCAACGAGATCCTGGAGAAGTTCGGCGCCGATGCCGTCCGCTGGCGCGCCGCGATGGCTCGTCCTGGCCTGGACTCGCCGTTCGACGAGGCCCAGATGAAAGTCGGCCGGCGGCTGGCGATGAAGGTGCTGAACGCCTCGAAGTTCGTCCTCGGCGGCGTCGGCGCGACCGATCCTGACCCGGGCCAGGTCACCGAGCCGATCGACCGCGCGCTGCTCGCCCGGCTCGCCGAGGTGACCTCGCGCGCGACCGACGCCTTCGATGCCTACGACTACACGACCGCGCTCGAGGTCATCGAGAAGTTCTTCTGGGAGTTCTGCGACGATTACCTCGAGCTGGTCAAGGAGCGCGCGTACGACGAGACAGGTGGATCCGCGACCGAGTCCGCGAAGGCCGCGCTCGCGACGGCCCTGCACGTCCAGCTCCGGCTGCTCGCCCCGTTCCTGCCGTATGTGACCGAAGAGGTCTGGTCGTGGTGGGGCTCCGCCAACGACGGCGGCTCGATCCACCATGCCGCCTGGCCGGTCTTCGGCATCGCTCCCGACGGAGATCCAGCGATGCTCACCGCCGTCGCGACAGCTCTCGGCGGCATCCGCGGCGTGAAGTCACAGGCGAAGGTCTCGATGCGCGCCGAGCTCTCCCGGGTGGAGATCTCCGGTCCCGCCGCCCTCGTCGAGGCCGCCTCGGCTGCGGCCGAGGACCTGAAGAAGGTCGGCAAGATCACCGGCGACCTCGTCTTCACCCCGACCGACGCCACCGAGCTCACCGTGGAAGCCGAGCTCGCCCCGGTCGAAGAGGCCTGAGCGTTCGACCCCGCTCGTCGAGCCTGCCGAGACGCGCCGTCACCGGTTCGTACCCCTGTCGCCCCCTAGGATCCGAGGCATGAGCGAAGACCAACCGGAACCCGGCAGCCAGCCGCCGACCTCGCTCGTCGACCTGCCCGGAGGCTTCGGAGTCGTGCTGGCCGTAAGACTCGGGATCCTGCTGGCGTTCGTCGGGCTGGTCGACGGCATCGTCGTCGTGTCCAAGCGCCACGTCGTCGATTGTTCAGCATCGACGATCGTGAACAGCTCCAACGGCAACCCCAAGTGCTTCGTACATCCGCATCTGGCCAACGGCATCGCGATCGCCGTGATCTCGGTCATGCTCGGGATCCTGATCTGGCTGTGCGGCTTCCTCGGGAAGACCGTCGTGCGGGATCGGCCTGTCCCCGAAGGCTGAGCCGTCCGGGCGCGTGCTCTCCACTTGACCTCGGAGTCTGATGGGTTCGCGCTAACGCGAACTCATCACGCAGACTTCTTGGCCTTCTTCTCCGGCTCGCGCGGGATCAGGGTCGGGTTCACGTTGTCCCAGACGACCTCGCCGGTCACGACGACCTTGCCGATGTCCTCGCGGGACGGCACGTCGTACATCACGTTGAGGAGGACCTCT
>DATAZI010000006.1:0-22556 GCA_036272095.1 Marmoricola sp.
CTCCCAGCGTGACCGTGTTTGTTTCACGTGAAACAGCCGGGGTGAGCTGGCTCTAGTGGCACTCCCCGACATTTCACAGCCGAGACCACCCTCTGTGCCGGACGAGGCGCAGGGGGTGTTTTCGGATGCCCTGCCGACGGCGATCGCGTTCGCCACCCTCCTGGCAACTGACGGCATCGTCCGCGGCCTGATAGGTCCGCGGGAGGTGCCGCGCCTCTGGGACCGGCACATCTTGAACTGTGCGGCGGTGACCGAAGCGGTTCCCGAGGGAGCCAGCGTCGCGGATATCGGATCAGGAGCAGGGCTCCCAGGTCTGGTGATGGCGATCCGGCGCCCGGATCTGACCGTGACGCTGATCGAGCCGTTGCTGCGCAGGACGACGTTCCTCGAAGAGTCCGTCGTGGCGCTCGGGCTGACCAACGTTGCCGTCCGCCGAGCTCGAGCCGAGGAAGTACACGGCTCGGCGGAGTACGACGTGGTGACCTCACGGGCAGTTGCCCCCCTCGACAGGCTGAGTCGCTGGTCGCTTCCGCTGGTGAGGTCTGGCGGGTTGTTCCTGGCCATGAAAGGCTCTTCAGCAGAGCAGGAGATCGCCACCGCAAGGAAGGCGATCGGCTTGGCGCGAGGCCACATTGAAGGCATCGTCGAGGTCGGGTCCGCGTATGCCGATCCAGTGGTTCGGCTCGTGAAGATCAAGAAGAAGTGACCGAAGTGCGGCATGGATCTAGGAATGACCCGGGTGGTCTGAAATAGTTTTCCACCGGCCAGATCGACCATCTGAGCGGGGTTATCCACAGCAAAGCCTAGTTATCCACAGACCAGCAGGTCTGTTTCACGTGAAACACTTCCCCAGGAGCACGGCGTGACCGAGCAGGACAACATCGAAACCGACGGCAGCGCGCCAGCCGAGACGCCCGTCGTGCGGACGGCTGCCGACCTCGAAGCGCAGCCAACTGCGTACAGCGACACCTCGACGCCGTTGGCGCGTGCTATCGAGGCCGAGCTGCGCGCGCGAGAGCGGTCGACCTTCATCGATCCGCTCCCACGTCCCGCCCGGACGCGGGTGATGGTGGTGGCGAACCAGAAGGGTGGCGTCGGCAAGACGACCACCACTGTCAACATGGCGGTCGCGCTCGCGCAGGGCGGACTTCGAGTCCTCGTCGTCGACCTGGACCCCCAAGGAAACGCATCGACCGCTCTGGCTGTTGATCACCGCCGCGGGACGCCGTCGTCCTACGACCTCCTTGTCGACGGGCTGCCGATGTCCGAAGTCGTCCAGCAGCACCCCGAGATCCCCGGCCTGTACGTCGTGCCGGCGACGATCGACCTCGCCGGCGCCGAGATCGAGCTGGTGAGCGTGGTGGCTCGGGAGAGCCGCCTGCGCAAGGCGCTGGCCGCCTTCGAGCTGATCGCCACCCGGCCCGAGGACACTGCCGGCGAGGACCGGATCGACTACGTCCTGATCGACTGCCCGCCGTCGCTCGGACTGCTGACCCTCAACGCGCTCGTCGCTGGCGTGGAGATGCTGATCCCGATCCAGGCCGAGTACTACGCCCTGGAAGGACTCGGGCAGCTGATCGAGACCGTCGAGATGGTCAAGGCCCACCTCAACAGCGAGCTGTCGATCTCGACGATCCTGATCACGATGTACGACAGCCGGACCAACCTCGCGGCAGGCGTCGCCAGCGAGGTACGTGAGCACTTCGCCGACCAGGTTCTGCGGACCTCGATCCCACGGTCGGTCCGCGTCTCCGAGGCCCCGAGCTACGGGCAGAGCGTGATGACATACGATCCGGGATCGCCAGGAGCACTGAGCTACCTGGAGGCAGCACGGGAGATGGCGCACAAGGGTGCCGAGGGGAGTGGCGCATGAGTGAGAAGCGGCGCGGTCTGGGGCGCGGTCTGGGCTCATTGATCCCGACCCAGCCCGAGATCGACGAGAGTGCGCAGGCGACCGCGGCGGCTCCGAACTCCATCGCGGTCCAGGAGACTGTGGCTGGGGCCTACTTCGCTGAGCTCCCGATCGCTGCGATCACTCCGAACTCCAAGCAGCCGCGATCGGTGTTCGACGAGGAGGCGATGGCGGAGCTCGTGCACTCCATCAAGGAGATCGGGCTCTTGCAGCCGATCGTCGTCCGGCAGGTCGACGACGGCCGCTACGAGCTCATCATGGGTGAGCGCCGGTGGCGGGCGACTACCGAGGCCGGGCTGACTACGATCCCCGCGATCGTCCGTCAAACCCAAGACGACGACATGCTCCGAGACGCCCTCCTGGAGAACCTGCACCGGTCCCAGCTCAACGCTCTCGAGGAGGCGGCCGCCTACCAGCAGCTGCTCGACGACTTCGGCTGCACCCACGAGGAGCTGTCCTCGCGGATCGGCAGGAGCCGTCCTCAGATCAGCAACACCCTGCGGCTGCTGAAGCTCTCACCGGCCGTGCAGCGACGGGTGGCGGCCGGCGTACTGTCGGCGGGCCATGCCCGTGCTCTGCTCGGTGTTGCGGATGCTGGGGCCCAGGACAGGCTCGCCGGACGGGTCGTTGCAGAGGGCATCTCGGTGCGGGCGCTGGAGGAGATCGTTGCCGTCGGCGACATCGGCGGTGGCGAGGGCGAGACAGTCCGAGTCAAGCCGAACCGGCCGACTGCTCCTGGCCTTGCCGATCTCAACGAGCGGCTCTCGGACCGCCTCGACACGCGGGTCAAGGTCAGTATGGGGAAGGCCAAGGGCCGCATCTCCATCGAGTTCGCCTCGCTGGGCGACCTCGAGCGCATCGTTGGCGTCATCGATCCACGGATTCGTGACGATAGGCCGATCTAAATACTTAGCGATATAACAATAAGTCGACAAATCTATACGGCGACCAACTATCGAGTCTCTGCCGTGCGATGCCTCGGAAAGCGCTTCTTCTAGGCGGGCTTCTTCGCCTTGCGCTCGGCGCGCAGGCGGCGCTCCTCGGCGTACATCGTGGCGGCCTGCTCGGGCGTCGGGGCGCTGCCGCCGTGCGAGGCCGGGAGCCACCAGGAACCAGGAGGCTGCTCGTCTGCGGGGTGGCTCTCGATCAAGCGTTTGAGCATCGACTCCATCCGGCCCTGAAGGTCGGCCGTCACTGCGTTGGCATTGTCCTCAGGTTTGGGGTGCATCGGCTCGCCGACCTCGATGGCGACGGTCTTGTGCCGCTTGAAGTCACTGGGCTTGCCCTTGGTCAAGAAGCGCTGGGTGCCCCAGAGCACGATCGGGATCAGAGGCACGCCGGCATCAGCGGCTATCCGGACCGCACCGGTCTTCAGCGGCTGCAGCTCGAAGCTGCGGGAGATGGTGCCCTCGGGGAAGATGCCGACCAGCTCGCCGTCGTCGAGGTAGCGTCGGGCCTCGTCCATGCCGCCCTGGCCTGATGCGCGGTCGATCGCGATGTGATGGAAGGAGCGCATCACCGGGCCGCCGATGGCGTGGTCGAAGACCTCCTTCTTCGCCATGAACCGGGTCAGCCGGTTGCGTTCCGCACCGGGGTAGCCGGCCAGCACGTAGTCCACGAACGAGAGGTGGTTCACCGCCACCAGCGCGCCGCCGGTCAGCGGAATGTTCTCCGCGCCCGTCATCGCGATCCTGACGTCGCCGAGCTTGAACCACGTGCGGGCGGTCGCGATCACCGCTGGGTAGACCAAGTCGCGCATGGACGAACCCTACGGGACCTCGATCAGCCACTCCATCCCGGCGATAACCCGAGGCGGAGGGCGCCCGGCTTCTGCGAGACTCGGACCATGCGCCGAATCGTCCAGAGCCGCAAGCTGCAGCACGTCCGCTACGACGTACGGGGCCCGATCCTTCTCGAGGCGCAGCGGCTGGAGGCGGAGGGCCACAAGATCCTCAAGCTCAACATCGGCAACCCGGCGCCGTTCGGGTTCGAGGCGCCCGAGGCGATCGTCGCCGACATGGTGCACAACCTTCCCGATGCCCAGGGCTACTCCGACTCGCGCGGGATCTACTCGGCGCGGACGGCCGTCGCGCAGTACTACCAGGGCCGGGGGCTGACCGATACCCAGGTCGACGACGTGTTCATCGGTAACGGTGTCTCCGAGCTGATCAGCCTGGTGCTCCAGGCGTTCCTCGATGACGGTAACGAGATCCTGGTGCCTGCGCCCGACTACCCGCTGTGGACCGGAGCGGTGACCCTCGGCGGCGGCGTACCGGTGCACTACCGGTGCGACGAGGAGAACGGCTGGAACCCCGACCTGGACGACATCGAGTCCAAGGTCTCCGAGAACACGCACGCGATCGTGATCATCAACCCCAACAACCCGACCGGCGCGGTCTACAGCGAGGAGACGGTCCGCGGGCTGATCGACATCGCCCGTCGCCACGACCTGGTCGTCTTCAGCGACGAGATCTACGAGAAGATCCTCTTCGACGACGCCGTGCACCACCACAGTGCGACGTTCGCTGCCGACGACGTGCTCTGCCTGACGTTCAGCGGGCTGTCCAAGGCCTACCGCGTCTGCGGTTACCGGGCCGGCTGGGTGATGATCTCCGGCCCGAAGCACCTCGCCGAGGACTTCCTCGAAGGCCTTACGCTGCTCGCGAACATGCGGATGTGTGCGAACGTGCCGGCCCAGCACGCGATCCAGACCGCCCTCGGCGGCTACCAGTCGATCGGCGAGTACATCGGCCCCGGTGGCCGCTTCTACGAGCAGAGCAAGCTGGCCTGGAAGCTGCTCAACGAGATCGACGGCGTCAGCTGCGTCGAGCCGCAAGGGGCGTTGTACTGCTTCCCGAAGCTCGACACCGAGATGTTCGGCATCACCGACGACGAGAGCTTCGTGATCGAGCTGCTCCGCGCCAAGAAGATCCTGGTCACCCACGGCACCGGGTTCAATTGGTTCGAGCCCGACCACTTCCGGCTGGTCACGCTCCCTGATGTCGACCTGCTCACCGAAGGCATCGGCAGGATCGCCGACTTCCTCTCGACCCTGCGCAGCTGAGCCCGGCTGATGGGCGGTCGATCCGCCTCCGGGACCCTAAGATGAGTCTGTGACCCGGAAGGTCGAACGCTTGACGCTCGACAACCTGGCTGAGCTGCCGGGGCATTGCAGCACGTGCGTCTGCTGGGAGCTCGATCCCGTACGCCGCGACCAGGTGCGCGGCCGTGAGGACCAGGAGAAGGCTGCCTGGTTGGCGATGATGCTGCGCGAGTGGGGGACTGTCGGCCGGGTGATGCGGGTCGACGGCGCGGTCGTCGGGCACCTGCTCTGGGCCCCGTCGCTGTACCTGCCCGGCGGCGACGGGTTCGCGACCGCACCGGTGAGCAACGACGCGATCCTGCTCGCGAACGGGTACGTCGCGCCCACGCATCGCGGCCAGGGGCTCGGCCGGGTGCTGGTCCAGGCGATGGCCAAGGACCTCCTCAAGCACGGCGGCATCAGCGCCGTGGAGACCTTCGGGGCTCAGCGTCCACGCGAGGACGTCTGCGTGCTGCCGACCGACTTCCTGCTCGCTGTCGGGTTCAAGACCCACCGGCCGCATGCGGCGTACCCGCGGCTACGGATGGATCTGCGGGCAGCGGTGACGTGGCGTGAGGAGTTCGAAGCTGCCGCCGAGCGGTTGCGAGGCGTCGTCAAGCGCCCGTCCCGAGCTGCGCCGATCGGTCAGGACACCCGGACGCGTCTGTGACAATTGGCGCCATGCCCCCTAGCGACGGCTGTCCCGAGAGCGGTCCCGGCACCGAGTCGGCCGACCCGCTGATCGCCCGCGTCTCCGATGCGCTCCTCGAGGCTGGCCGGGGCCGAGGCAGGGCGCTGCTGGTCACTGGCGATCCGGGAAGCGGGAAGAGCCGTCTTCTGGCTGAGGTGATCGCAGCCGGCCGCGCAGCCGGGGCCCTGGTCCTCGCAGCCGAGGCGGCAGAGCTCGAGCAGCCTCTCGGTCTCGGGGTCGCCCGCCAGCTGTTCGAGGAGCATCTCGTCGGGCTACCCGAGGACCGGCGCAAGGCAGTGAGCGAGGGGCCCGCCGGGCTCGCGTTCGATGCGCTCGGCGCTGACACGACTGGCAGCCTCTCCGAGCTCCAGGTCAGGCATGGGCTCTACTGGATGGCGGTGGCACTGGCCGACGATGGACCGGTGCTGCTGGTGATCGATGATGCCCAGTGGGCCGATGACGCGACCCTGGGCTGGTTGGCCTACCTGATCCACCGGGTCGCGACCTCGCGGATCGTGGTGGTCCTTGCGGCACGGACCGACCTGCTGCCCGCGTCGGGGAGCATCCTGGGCACGATCGCGGGGCAGCCCGCTACCGAGATCCTCGAGGTGCTCCCGCTGGACGTTGCGGCCGTCGGCGAGATCTTGGCGGCGCGTGGCCTGACCGGCGCCGACGCTGCGTTCATCACCGCTTGCCACGACTGGACCGGCGGCAACGCGCTCTTCGCCACCGAGCTCGCAGCCGAGCTGGCGAGGGTCCCGGTGGTGCCGCGCGAGGCGGAGATCCCGCGGTTGCGCGCTCTGTCGCTGCCGAGCGTCGCGACGATGACCACCGAGCGTCTTGGCCGCCTGAACTCCGCTGCCCGCTCGCTCGCTGGGGCCGTCTCCGTGCTCGGGGCCGACGCCGGGCTGCGCCATGCCGCCGATCTCAGCGGGCTGGACCTGGACGCCGCCGCCGCGGCAGCCGACGACCTCGCCGACGCGCGACTGCTCCGCAGCGGCCTGCCGCTCCGTTTCATCCACCCGATCGTCGCGGCTTCCACGTACGCCGATGGTCCCGGCGCCGGACGGGCCTTGGAGCACCTGCGCGCGGCGCAGGTCCTCGGTGCGTCGGGTGCACCGGACTCCGAGGTCGCCGTGCACCTGCTCCGGGGGCCGGGAGTCGGCGACGCGGCAGCGGCCGACCTGCTGCTCAGGGTAGCCAGATCCGACCTCGACCGTGGTGCCCCGCACGAGGCCGCGGTGCTCGCCGAGCGCGCCCTCGCCGAGCCGCCGTCGCCCGAGGCACGCGGCTCTGCGCGCCTCCTGCTCGGCCAGGCGCTGGCGCTCGCCGGCGATGCCCGCGCGATCGAGGTCCTGAGCCGGGCATTCGGTGAGCAGGACGACACGATGTCGCGGGCGGTCACCGGGTATCTGCTCGGCAGGCTGATGCTCTTCGCCGGGCAGCAGGGCGAGGCGCTGCGGGTCCTGGAGCCGCTGGCAGCAACGCTTCCTGCCGGCCTTCCTGCTGGTGACGACCTCAGCCAGCGGATCGAGGCGGCGTACCTGTCCGCAGTCCATGCCTCGCCAGACGGGGCCGGCATCGAGGCCAGGATCGAGCAGATGCGCGCGGCCGCAGACCCCGCCTCCGCCGGCGGACGGCTCCTGTGCGCCCAGCTCGCCGCGCAGGAGACCAGGACCGGCCGCTCACGGCAGGCGGCTCTCACCTATGCCCGTGAAGGCCTGGCCGACGGCGGACTGCTGGCCGAGAGCCCGGACGCCCCCGATGCTCACATCATCCCGACCAGCATGCTCGCCCTGTGCGACGAGCTCGACGAGGCGCGGGAGAACTACGACGCGGCCTTCGCCTCAGCCCGTCGTAACGGCTCGATCGTCAGCTTCGCGATGACCGCCACGTTCGCGAGCTGGGCGGCGTACCTCTGCGGGGACCTCGAGCAGGCCGAGCTGTGGTGCCGCGACGTACTCCGGATCGTCGAGGAGGCACCCGCGCTCGCGGCTCTTCCTGGGTTCGCGCTGGCCCACCTGGTCGTCGTCCTGGTGGAGCAGGGCCGGACCGACGAGGCCGCGGAGCTCCTAGCCGAGGCAGGCACAGCGGTCGTGGAGCAGGTCGGCCCTTCGACCGCCGACATGCTGACTGCCCGCGCCTGGCTCGCGCAGGCCCAAGGCCGGCATGCGACGGCCGCCGCGCTGCTCCGGCGCTGCGGTGCGCTTGCGGAGCGGGCAGGAGTCCGCAATCCCGCCTGGACCCCATGGCGCTCGCAGCTGGCGCTGGCGGTGGTTGCCAACGGCGAGCAATCCGAGGCCCGATCGCTCGCCGACGAGGAGCTCGTGCTTGCCCGCGGGTTCGGGGCACGTCGCGCTCTCGGCGCCGCGCTCCGAGCGGCGGCGCTGGTCGGAGACCAGGACGGTCGGGCTGCTGTACTGGCCGAGTCGGTCGCTGTGCTGCGTGGGTCGTCGGCGAGGCTGGAGCTGGCCAGGTCGTTGGTCGCCCTGGGGACCGAGCTGGGGCGGTTGCGCCAGCCGTCGGCCGGTCGTGCCGCGTTGAGCGAGGGACGGGATATCGCGGCGGCGTGCGGGGCCGCGCGGATCGTTGCGGCTGCGGACGCAGAGCTCGGCAGCGGTACCGGTCGACGGGCGGCCTACGAGACCGGGAGCGCAGCGCTGACCCCGTCGGAGCGGCGGGTGTGCGAGATGGCGGCAGTCGGGATGAGCAATCCCGAGATCGCCCAGGCGCTCTTCGTCACCCGGGCCACCGTCGAGTCGCACCTGCATGCTGCTTACCGCAAGCTCGGCATCGACCGACGCGCGCACCTGGGTGCCGCGCTCGGCCAGGGTTAGCGCTGGCCGAGTCAGGCCGCGCTGCTCAACCGGCGTCGACGCCGAGAGCGGAACGGAGCTCGCTGAGCCGCAGGATGCCGGTGTGCGCGTCGGCTTCCGGGCTCAGATAGAAGCGCTGCACAGCGACCACGACGGCTTCGGCGAGTACATCGCGGAAGCCGGGGTCGGCGAGCCTCTGGGCGTCGCCGGGGTTGGACAGGTAGCCCGCGTCGAGCTGCACCGCAGGCATCCGGGTCCGGCGCAGGAAGTCCCAGGACTTGGCATGGCAGCGCAGGTCGACAAGGTCGGTCCGCGCCACGATCTCGCGCTGGACCAGGCTCGCGAACCGCTCGCCGGTCGAGGATCGCGTGTTGTGCTCCTCGGAGCCGAAGAAGTACGTCGCGACGCCGCACGCGCCGGGGTTGCTCGAGGCGTCGACGGCCAGCGATATGCACAGGTGCGCGTTGGCGCGGTTGGCGAAGGCGGCGCGCTCGGTCTCCTCGACGTGCTCGCCCACCCCGGCAGCACGGTGCCGGCCGTTGCGCGAGGCCGTGAGGAAGGCCTGGACGCCGGTGGCGACCAGGCGGCCCTCGATCCGGGCGGCCAGGTCGTGCACGATCTCGGCGGCCTGGCGGAGGTACTGCTCAGGCAGGTGCTGGCCTGGGGAAGGGTCGATCACCACGATCTTGCCGCCGAGCTGCGGACCGGCGTCGCGGATCCGCTCCATGGCGCGCATTGCGTTGGGAGCCCCACCACTGACCATGGGGGCGAGCTGGGCCAGCATCTTCAGGGTGAGCGGGCCGCAGGTGCCGTCGGCCGGTACCCCGACGTTGCGCTGGAAATCGCGCAGCCCGGCCTCGGTCTCGGCGCCGAAGTACCCGTCGACCCGGCCGATCTTGAAACCGAGGTCGAGCAGCCGGCGCTGCAGCACGAACACGTCGTCCCCGCCCATCGGGTTGCCAGGCAGGTAGGTCAGGATCCGGTCGCCCAGGCTCCACCTGGCCTCGTCGAGGCGCTTGAAGGTCGCGACCCCGACGACCCCGTCGACGTGCAGGCCGCGTTGCTGCTGGAAAGTCCGGACCGCCAGCTCGACCTGCTCGTCGTAGGAGGTGGGCAGGGAGCCTTCAAGCAGCCCGACCTGGGCGAGCAGCCCGACGATCTGCGTGACGGCGGGTCCAGCATCGCCGTTGCGGAAGATCGTGTTCAAGCTCTGGCTCCCGTGCTCGTAGCGGAGGTCGAACCCTTTGCAGGGCGCCGCAGGGACTACTGAAACAGACCGCGCGCCCGGAACCAAGGGGGTTCCGGGCGCGCAGGCTATGTGATCGGGGACCAGCCCTGTCAGACAGGTCCCCTCCAGGCTCGTCAGCCGCAGCCTCAGCCGATGATGTCGGCGAGGTCGCGCAGCAGCGCGGCCTTGGGCTTGGCGCCCACGATCTGCTTGACGACCTCACCGCCGACGTACACGTTGAGCGCCGGGATGCCCGTGATCCGGTACTGGGCCGGGGTGATCGGGTTCTCGTCGACGTTCATCTTGACCAGCCGGAGCTTGTCGCTGTGCTCCTTGGCGATCTCGTCGAGGATCGGGGAGATCTGGCGGCACGGGCCGCACCACTCCGCCCAGAAGTCGACGAGCACGGGGGTCTCGGACTTGAGGACCTCGGTCTCGAAGTCGGCGTCAGTGACGGCCTGAAGGTCGGCCATGTTTGCTCCTCGGTTGGCGTGATTAGGTCTGTGGCTATTGAACACGGTGCCGGGGACGAAGATTCCCGGGCCGCACTGGGCGAATTCACGCGTCAGCGCGTGAATTCGGCACGAACCGCGCGAAATTTCGGACGGTAAGTGCAGGTTTGATGTCGTTGGCCTACGCAGATGCGGTGACGGCGGCGGATTCGGCGTACTCGAGGTCGGCGAGGAAGCGCTCGGCGTCCAGGGCTGCGGCACAGCCGCTGCCGGCAGCGGTGATGGCCTGGCGATAGGTGTGGTCGACCAGGTCGCCGCAGGCGAAGACTCCGGACAGGTTGGTGCTCGTCGAGCGGCCCTGGACCAGGACGTAGCCCTCGTCGTCGAGGTCGACCTGTCCGGGCAGCAGTTCTGAGCGGGGGTCATGGCCGATGGCGATGAACAGGCCTGTTGCGTCGAGCTCGCGGGTCTCGCCGGTGACGGTGTCCTTCAAAGTCACCCCGGTGAGCTTGTCGTCACCATGGATCGTCTCGACCGCAGAGTTCCAGGCGATGTCGATCTTCGGGTCGGCGAACGCGCGGTCGGCCATGATCTTCGAGGCCCGGAGCTCGTCGCGGCGCACGATCAGGGTCACCTTGGAGCCAAAGCGCGACAGGAAGGTCGCCTCCTCCACCGCGGAGTCACCGCCGCCGACGACAGCGATGTGCTGCTCGCGGAAGAAGAAGCCGTCGCAGGTCGCGCACCACGAGACGCCGTGTCCTGAGAGCCGGTCCTCGTCGGGGTTGCCGAGCTTCTTGTAGCCCGAGCCCATCGCCAGGATCACGGCCTTCGCGGTGAAGGTGCCCTGCTCGGTCCTGACGACCTTGATGTCGCCGGTCAGGTCGACCTCGATGACGTCATCAGTGATCAGCTCTGCACCGAAGCGCTCGGCCTGGGCCCGCATCTCGTCCATCAGGGCTGGGCCCAAGATGCCGTCGCGGAAGCCAGGGAAGTTCTCGACCTCGGTGGTGTTCATCAACGCGCCGCCGGCGGTCACTGCGCCTTCGAAGATCAGCGGCGCGAGGTTCGCACGCGCGGCATACACGGCGGCGGTGTAACCGGCCGGGCCGGAGCCGATGATGATGACGTTCCGGATCGTGCTGGGCTCGGACATCTAGTTCGCCTGCTCTTGTCGTGGGTTGCTGATCTGCTCAACAGATCCTAGGCGTGCCAGATTCCCGGGCGGCAGACGGCTCACTGGCTGTCCGGCGCCGGGTCGGGCGCCCGGCCCGGCGCCGGTCCGCAACCGGTCTAGCGGTGGGGCAGCGTGGTGCTGGCGAGGACCGTCGAGCCGTCGCAGGACCAGGCCTCGACGAGCCGGTGGTGGTCGACGACCGGGTGGATCACCAGTACGGCCGGAGCGCCGTCCAGGGTGATCGGCTCCAGGTCCCCGCCGGTCCCGGTCGGCCCGACGCAGGCCGCTGTCGGGGCGGACTTGGGCGCGGCATCGAGGGTCTTGGGTGCGAAAGTCCCCGGCGTGGAAGCGTTCGGAACCGGGGCGCTCGGCGCGGGCACCGCACCCCGCACTGCGGAGCCGGACTTGGTCGCGTCCAGGCTGTTCAGGCTGAGGTTCTTCCCGGCGACGAGCGTCGCTACACCCTCGCCGAAGTCCGCTCTGGTCAGCGCTGGAAGCGGCCGGCCGTCGGAACCGGCCGCGTCGTCGGACCCGGCACCGCCGGCCGTGGAGGTCGCTGTCGAGCCGCCGGTCCCGCCGACACCCGACGGCTGCGTCTCGGGTACGGCGGCGTGCACGCCGCGATCGGTGGCCGAAGCCGAGCTCGACGCGGCCTGATTGGTGCCGTGCTCGAGGGCCTTGGTGATCCCGACGCCTGCGCCGGCTACGACGAGCACCGCGGCCGCCGCGACCAGGAGCCGCTGCGGAGCGTGGCTGCGGCGGCGCAGGGGAACGACCGGCTCGGCAGTTGCGGGCTCCTCGGGCAGGCCCCGTCGCCGGCCTGCGGTCAGGTCGGCCAGGGTCGCGTCGAGACGGGCCACGACCTCGGCCGGTGTTGGGCCGGACTCCTTGGCGCCGGCGAGCAGCGCGCGGATGTCGGCGAACTCCTCAGGCTGGTCCCGAGACTCCTCGCTCATCGTGCACCTCCTCGTGCTCGTGTCGGCGTCGCCGGGCGCTCCGACGTACCTGGTTCAGACGCCCTGGGCGCGCTCGAGGTTCCCGTGATCCCGGTCTCCCGCAGCAGCGCGGCGAGCCGGCGTCGGCCTCGGGCGCACCTGCTCTTCACCGTCCCGGTCGGGCAGCCCAGGATGCGAGCGGCCTCCTCGACCGGGTATCCCTCCATGTCGACGAGCACCAGGGCGGCCTTCTGCTCGCCAGGAAGCGAGTCGAGGGCGGCCAGCACGGCGGTCCGCTGATCGGAGCGGACGGCCTGCAGCTCTGGGTCGGCACCAGCATCGACTCCGGCCAGTACGGCGCCGCGCCCAGCGTACGCCTCGAGGTCGTCGGGTAGCGGCTGGACGGACCGCACCTTGTTGCGGCGCAGCCGGTCGAGGCCGGCATTGACGACGATCCGGTGCAGCCAGGTGGTGACCTGGGCATCGCCGCGGAAAGTGTCGGCCCGCTTGAAGGCGGAGATCATCGCCTCCTGCAGGGTGTCGGCCGCGTCTTCGGGACTGCCCGTGGTCCGCAGTGCCACTGCCCAGAGCCGATCGCGGTGCCGGGTGAACAGCACGCCGAAGGCATCAGGGTCCCCGTCGCCATGGGCGGCGAGCAACGCGACGTCGTCGAGGTCGGTCAGGTCCCTGGTCACGACCGGACCGTGATCTCGGCGATCTGCCCCTTGAAGCCGGACGCGCTTGCGGGGAGCTTGGTCAGCCAGACGACGAGGTAGCGGGTGGTCGTCGGCTCGGGGAGCTCCAGCCCGGCGGTGGTTGCGGCACCCGGGACGGCCCCGAGTCGCTCGGTGTCGGCCAGCTCGGTCGGAGGGTTGGCGGCCTCAGCCGGAGCCGCGTAGAACTCGACGTCGGTCGGACCGCCGAGCAGGGTCGCCTGGACGGAGGTGACCCGCCGGGCTGAGCCGAGATCCACCACCAGGCCGACACCGCTCTTGAGGGCGCCGAAGCTGGCGGTGGTGTAGGTGCTGGTGGGCCAGGCGGTGCTCTGGTCACCGTCGATGGCGAGCCTGGCCCGGCCGGGGTTCTCGCGCGGCGGGTTGCCCTCGGGATCGAAGTCGCCGACGGCGGCGATGCTGATCGGCGTACCGGTGAGGACGGGCGTCGAGGAGGCGCTGGCCGATGGGCTCGGCGGGGCGGTGGTGGCCGCGGGAGTGCTGGCCCCGCTGGGACTGCCGTCTCCGGAGTCGTCGCCGGCGCGGAAGGCGAGGTAGGCCGCGACCGCGACCGCGATCACGAGGAGCACGATCAGCAGGGTGCGGACGCCGTGACGCCGGCGGGGAGGCTCGGCGTAGCTCTGCGCCGGCGGCTCGTCCTCGAAAGGCCAGTGCGCACCGCCGGTCGGTGCGACGGACGCGCCCTCGGGAACCCGGCGCTCCTGCTCGGCGAAGAGAGGGCGAGCCGCGGGCTGCTCGAACGGTGGCGGTGGTGCTGCCGGCTTGCGCTCCTCCTCGGCCAGGAACTCGATCCCCGAAGGCGAGAAGGGGGCCGGAGAAGCCAACGTTGCGTCGGGATCGGCGGCGCGGTGTGCTCCGTCGTCTTCTAGGGCCTCTTCTGGGACCTCTTCTGGGGCCTCTTCTGGGGATCGCGCAGGGTGCGCCCCCGTGGGCCGAGCCGGTGGTCGCACGACCGGTGGTGGTGCCAGCGGGGGTACCGGCGGTGCCGCGGTCGCTGGCCGCGCCGCGGGCCTGGCCGGCTCGACCGCAGGCTCAGCTAGGTCGTTAGCGTCGAGCTCGAGCTCGCCGACCTCGACCCCGAGTGCATCGACCGGGGCGGTCTCCGCGAGCGGAGCCGCCGGTGCCGGTTCTGCAGGCACCGGGTCGATGGCTGCCAGGGCGGTCATGTCCGGCTCGATCACGTCGGCCTCGGGGTCGGCGTGCATGCTCGGCACGTCCACCGGGGCGACGGCAGCCGGATCGCCGACGTAGTCGCTGAGCGCTGCCGCGATCTCGTGCGCCGTCTCGACCGGCATCACGTGCTGCGAGGCCTCCTTGTGCAGCACCCGGTCGCAGATCGCATCCAGCGTGCGGGGCACTCCGGCGCGCACTTGCCGTGGCCGCAGCGGGTGCGACCCTTCACGGGGTGCCGGCGTGAGTCCTGAGGGAGCGACTCCGGGCCACCTGCCCGTCAGCGCGGCGTACAGGATGCCGGCGAGGTCGACGACGTCGGCTTCACGCGGTCCGATCACGCCGTACGGCGACCCGACCGCAGAGGTCCGCTCGAACGCGGCGTTGAGCATGAAGCCGATGATCTTGACCGATCCCGACTTGGTGACCAGCACCGCCTCGGGGTTGAGCCGCCCGTGGCTCAGGCCCTGGGCGTGGGCGGCCGCGATCGCCTCGGCTACCTCGCGGGTCAGCCAGGCGGCGCGCATCGGCGGCAGGGTCCCGGTGTCGAGGATGACGTCGAGCGAGGACCCGTCGCCCCACTCGTTGATGACCCAGGTCAGGCCGTCGGCGTCGGCGCAGTCGAGCACGCGCAGGAAGTGCGGGTCGGTGACACCGGCCGAGCGCTGCGCAGCGGCGAGGACCGCAGCCGCGCGCGGATCGCTGCTGGGGACCACGTGCACGGCGACGCTGCGGGCGAGCACGGTGTCGGTCGCACGCCAGAAGCGGGCGCCGTCCTGCTCGGAGAGGAGGACCTCGAGGCGGTAGCGGTTGTCGAGCAGCGAGCCCGGGCTCATCGACGTCGGCGGCATGGTCCTCCTCGGGCTGCGAGGTTGTTCAGGGTCGGCCTCATCGTAGGTGCGTCACCGCCGGGATCGGCCCAGCCGCGAGGTGATCGCGGACGTCACTTCAGTCACCTCGGTGATCCGGAAGATCCGGGCCAGCGTGAGGTACACGCCGGTACCGACTCCGCCGACCACGGCGAGACGCACCAGCACCGCGATCTTGCCGGTACCGCCGACGACGTGGACCAGACCGGCGCGCGCCAGCAGGGCCAGTCCGACCGAGACCGCGGCGACGATCGCGACCCGGACGCTGAACCGGATCAGGTCACGGCCACCGAGTCCGTGGGTCTGCACCGAGAGCTGACGGAAGGAGATCGAGGCGCCGACGGCGTACGCGAGGGCGTAGGCGATCACCAGCCTCGGGGCGGTCTGCTCGGGGTTCGCGTGGTGGGTCAGGGCGACGGCGGCGATGATGTTGACCGCCGAGATCACGCACTGGATGTAGAACACCCGGCGGTTCTGCTCGAGTGCGTAGAAGCCGCGCAGCACGAGATAGTGGCTGGTGAAGAAGAAGACGCCCACGGCGAACAGCGACAGTGTCGGCACGAAGCTGGTGTAGCTGTGCGAGGCCGCGCCCCACTTGAAGGCGAGGTTGGCCAGGTCCGGCGCGACCACCGGTGTCAGTGCGAGCAGGGGCAGCACCAGCGCGTACGTCGAGCGGATCGTCGAGCTGACCGTGACGGCCACGCCGGTCAGGTTGCCCGCGGTCCCATAACTGGCCAGCTTCGGCAGCACCGCGGTCGCCAGGGAGACGGTGATGATCGCGTGCGGCACCATCACCAGCAAGAACGCATTGGAGTAGACGGTGTAGCCGGTGCCGCCCCCGGCCGATCCGGATGTCGCGAGCCGGACCACCACGGTGTAGGCGATCTGGTTGACCACGACGAACAGGACGGTCCAGATCCCGAGGCGGAACGTCTGGCTCAGGCCGGCGCCGCGGAAATCGAAGCGCGGCCGGTAGCGGAAGCCGGAGCGCCGCAGGTACGGCAGCAGGATCACGAACTGGGCCGCGATGCCGAGAGTGGATCCGATGCCGAGCAGCGCCTCGCCGCTACTGCTGTACGGCGCTCCCTTGGTGCCGATGCTGATCAGGTACGCCACCAGCACCAGCACCGAGATCACGTTGTTGGCGATCGGCGCCCACATCATCGGCCCGAAGCTGCGGCGGGCGTTGAGCACCTGGCCGACCAGCACGAACATGCCGTAGAAGAAGACCTGCGGCAGGCAGTAGTGCGCGAAGACGAGCATCGAGTGGCGCTGCGCGGCATGCGCGGCGTTGAAGTACGACGGCACCAGCAGGTGCATCACCAGCGGCGCGCCGAGGATCAGCAGTGCGGTGACCGCCGCGAGGAACAGCGCGGCCAGCGTGATCACCCGGTTGGTGTAGGCCTCGCCGCCGTCGGGATCGTCGCGGATGGCGCGCACCAGCTGCGGGACCAGTACCGCGTTGAAGACGCCGCCGGCCAGCAGGATGTAGAGCATGTTGGGGATCGTGTTGGCGACGTTGAAGACGTCGGCATGCAGGCCGTTTCCCAGCGCGGCCACCAGGAGGCCGGAGCGGATGTAGCCGCTGAACCGGGACACGACGGTGCCGGCGGCCATCACCGCGCTCGAGGACAGCGCCGGTGACGGCGTACGCCGCGGCCGGCCGCCGATGTGGCTCATGCGTCACGCCAGGAGTGGCCGCGCAGCCGCCGCGCGATCCGCCGGGCGATCATCACCACGAGCAGGGCCGCGCCCGCGAGCAGCACGATCCAGATCAGATCGCCGACCTGGCTGGTCCGCAGCCGGAAGGTGAGCGGGGTGCCTAGCGGGGTGCCGCCTGCGGTGACCGGGGACAGCACGACCTGGGTAACGCCGACCTTGGAGGCATTCGCCTTCAGGCGGATCACCGTGCGCTGCCCCGGCTCCATCTTCAGCGGCGTGACCGGAGCGATCCGGACATCGTCGGTCGACGCGGACGCGCGCAGGCCGACGGTGACAGGCTGATCGAGGCCGTTGACCAGCGTGACCGCGAGGGTGCCGGTACCGCCAGAGAGGGTGACGAAGTCGGTCCCGGTGACCTGCACCTTGCCGAGCTCCGCGCGCATCCGGGTGTTGGTGGCGTCGACGTCGGCGCGGGTCGAGACTTGGTCGTGCCGGGCGTTCTCGGAGACGGCGTCGAAGGCGATCCCGCCGAGATCGTGGGCGACGTCGTTGGTCGAGCGGAGCAGCCCGTTGAAGATGGACGCGGTCGCGAGCAGGTTGCGCGCGACGCTGACGCTGTCGTTGCTGACCTCTGCCCGCCGTACCGAAGTCGGGTAGCCCAGGGCCGCGTCGAAGGTCGGCGTGCTGCCGTCGCTGCCCGGCGTGATCGGGACCAGGGTCACCCACGGCTGGTCCAGCGAGCCGAAGAAGTCCGAGAGCGGCCAGTTCGGGCCCGGGTCCCAGTCGTCCGGCAGCTCGACGACCAGCGGCGTCGTGGAGTGCTCGCCGATCCGCAGCGCAGCATCGGAGAGGATCCGCTGCCGTAGCGCGAGCGCATCGAGCGGCGCCGTCGGGCCCGGCCCGCCGCTGGCCGCCTGCTGGTCGGTGAAGACCAGGTCCTGATGGTCGCTGGTGCGCCACTGCGTGCGGCTGCGCGGGGCCGAGTGGTCCGAGACCAGCACCATCGACTCGGCAGGGACCTTCGGCAGCAGGTCGTCGTCGAACCAGCCGTCCGGCGGTGCGACCGTCGGTACTGCCGGGATCTTCAGCGAGGTGAAGGTCTGGGCGGCCAGTTTGTTCGACAGCGCGATCAGCTTGGGCCGGTGCCGGGCCAGCGACGCGACGTCCGGGTCGGCGTACCCCAGGCCCAGGACGCTGTGCACCTTGGCGGCCGAGACCACCGAGTCCAGCCAGGTCAGAGCAGCAGCCCGGTCGCCCGGTTCGATCCTGTCCCCGTCGCGGGACGGCGAGTCGGAGTCGGACCCAGAACCAGACGACGAGGGGCTGGGCGAGGGGCTCGGCGACGGTGTCACGGCTTTGCCGTCGCCCAGGGAGATGGCCGGGTTGTCCTTGCTCAGGTCCGAGACCGCGTCGAGCACGGCGGGGTCCACCAGCAGGGTCTCCGCCCGTGTCCCGGCCGAGGCGATGAAGCCCGCGAGCCTGCCCAGCCGTCCCGTCGAGGCGAGCGAGGAGGCCCAGGCGTCGGTGTCCAGGAGCCGGCCGTCAGCATCGCGGCGTACCTTCTGCCGGACCGGGACGACCACGGCGATCGAGGTCTGCGGGGTCCCGCTGTGGACCAGGGGGATGAAGGTGCGGGCCCGTCCGTCGGCCACCCGGTCGCGTCCCTCAGCGTCCTGGCCCAGGGCGTGCACCCCGATCCAGTAGACGCCCTGGGCGCCGGTGATGCCGAGGTCCTTGACCTTGACAGTCACCTGGAACGGGGTCGTCTGACCAGGCTTGAGGTTGCCGATCGACGCGAACTCGCCCGGCTTGACGATCCGGTTGCCGACCTCGGCGGCCGGGTCCGACTTCGCCGCGGCAGCGAGCTCGTCCCGGGTGGTCATCGGGGAGTGGCTGAGGAACGGGTAGACCCGGACCGTGGACCACTGCTCGGTGGAGGAGTTCGTGACGTCGCCGGTGAGCACGATGGTGCCGTGCTTGGGGATCGCCGCGGGCTCGAGCCGGGTCAGCTGGACGGTCAAGGGGGTCGCAGCACCAGCCGCCGCGCTCTTGTCCGCGACGTCGGCGACCCTCGTCGCGGCCCGGGCGGGCGCTCCGCCGAGGACGGGGAGCACGAGCAGGAGCAGCACCAGCGCGAGCAGGCCGGCACGGAGACCGGTCAGGACGCGGGGGAGGCTCACCCCGAGATGCTAACGACTCCATGGGCCTGCCCTCGCCCACGCCGCGAGCGCACGGGACGGCCAGGCCCCGCGCCCGTACGCCGATAGAGTTACCCCTCGTGTCCGAAGTACCTCCTTCCGTGCCGTCCGTAGCGACCCCTGCCGGGTCTTCTGCGTCCTCTTCTGGGCGACCCCTGCTGATGTCGGAGGTCCAGGAGCGCGCAGTCTCCGAGCTCCTCCGGATCGCCCCGGTCATCGACGAGCTCGGCGCTCGGTTCACCGCAGCCGGCGAGCAGATCGCCCTGGTCGGTGGCCCGGTCCGCGACGCGATGCTCGGGCGGCTGCAGAACGACCTCGACTTCACCACCTCGGCACGCCCCGAGGTGACCGAGCAGCTTCTCCGCGGCTGGGCGGACGCGATCTGGGACATCGGCCGCGACTTCGGCACCATCGGCTGTCGTCGCGGCGAGTGGCAGATCGAGATCACCACCTACCGCTCGGAGAGCTACGACGCGGGCAGCCGCAAGCCGGAGGTCTCCTACGGCGACTCGCTCGACGGCGACTTGGGACGGCGCGACTTCACCGTCAACGCGATGGCCGTCAGGCTGCCCGGCCGCGAGCTCGAGGACCCGTACGGCGGGATAGTCGACCTCGCGCACCAGGTGCTCCGCACGCCGGGCCGGCCGGAGGACTCCTTCAGCGACGACCCGCTTCGGATGATGCGCGCCGCCCGCTTCGCCGCCCAGCTCGGGTTCAGCGTCGCGCCCGAGGTCCGCGCTGCGATGACCGGCATGGCGGACCGGATCACGATCATCTCTGCCGAACGGGTACGCGACGAGCTGGTCAAGCTGATCTGCGCGCCCGACCCGCGCGCAGGGCTGCTGCTGCTGGTCGAGACCGGCCTGGCCGAGCACGTGCTGCCCGAGCTGCCGGCGCTGGTACTCGAGCGCGACGAGCACCACCGGCACAAGGACGTCTACGAGCACACGCTGACGGTGCTCGAGCAATCCATCGAGCTCGAGGGCCGGCTGCCAGGGGGCGGGCCGGATCTCGTCTCGCGGTTCGCAGCGCTGATGCACGACGTCGGCAAGCCTCGTACCCGGAAGTTCGCCGGCGACGGCACCGTCACCTTCCACCACCACGACGTGGTCGGGGCCAAGATCACCCGCAAGCGGATGCAGGCCCTGAAGTTCTCCAAGGACGAGACCGACTCAGTCAGCACCCTGGTCGAGCTGCACCTGCGGTTCCACGGGTACGGCGACGGCCAGTGGACCGACTCAGCGGTACGCCGCTACGTCCGCGATGCAGGCCCGCTGCTGGACCGGCTGCACATCCTGACCCGGGCGGACTGCACTACCCGCAACCAGCGCAAGGCGGACCGGCTCCGGCGTACCTATGACGAGCTCGAGGAGCGGATCGCCCTGCTTTCCGAGGCCGAGGAGCTCGCCTCGATCCGGCCCGACCTCGATGGCAACCAGATCATGGAGATCCTGGGCATCGGCGCAGGCCGCGAGGTCGGGGCGGCGTACCGGTTCCTGCTGGAGCTCCGGCTGGACCACGGACCGCTCGGCTATGACGCGGCGAAGGCAGCCCTGCTGGAGTGGGCCGCCTCGCCGGACGGCGCCACTCCGACCTGAGGGCCGTTCAGCCGACCAGCCGGACCGAGCCTCTAGAGAAGGCCCTGGCTGGTCAGCGTGAACGTCTTCGTCGTGCTCAGACCGGTGCTGGTCTGGGTGAACTTCACGGTCACCGTGTGGTTGCTGGTGGCCGGGATCAGCACCGCACCGCCGGTGATCAAGCCGGTCGAGGCGTTGACCTTCAGCGGCGAGGGGAGCCCGGTCGCCGACCAGGTGCCGGCAGGGCTCCCCACCACGGAGAGCTGGAAGGAGTAGCTCACCAGGTTGCGCTGAGCCGGGAGCGCCGCCGTCGAGATCACCGGCGGCTCGGCCACGTGCAGCGTCAGGGTCTTCGGCGCGGCCAGGAGACCGGTGTTGCCCTGGGTGAAGCCGATCGTGACCTGGACGTCACCGGACACCGTCGGAGCACCGGAGATGACGCCCGTTTGCGGGTCGAGGGACAGGCCCGCCGGCAGGTGATCGGCAGTCCAGGTGCCGGCGACGTTGCCCTGAACGGTCAGCGTCGTGGTGTACGGCTGGGCCAGGGTGGCGTCCGGCAGGTTGGTCGTGCTGATCACCGGTGCGTCGGCCGGGGCGATCACGATGTGCAGCGTCTTGGTCGCCGTCATCGAGTCGCTGGCCCGGGTGAAGGTGAGCGCGACCGCGGTGTCGCCCGCGACGGTCGGCGTTCCGGTGATCTCGCCGGTCGTGGGGTTCAGCGTCAGGCCGGGTGGCAGCGCGCCCGATGTCCAGGTGCCGGGTTCGTCGGCCTGCTCGGCCTGCAGCGTGTCGTCGTAGACGACGAACTGCTTGCCGGCCTTCAGGCTGCTGGTGATGATGACCGGGGCCGGGTTGGTTCCCGGGTCGACCTGCAGGGTGTAGTCCTTGGTCGCGGTCTGGCCGTCCTCGGTCCGGGCAAAGGTGATCACCACGTTGGAGTTACCGCTGGCTGTCGGGGTGCCGCTGATCAGACCGGTGCTGGTACCGAGTGTGAGCCCGGCGGGCAACGTGTGCACGCCGCCGACCAGGTCGCTCCAGGTGCCTGAGGCGTTGGCGGTCAGCTGAGCGCTGTACGGGCTGCTGGTGGATCCGACCGGGAGCGTGTCGGGGCTGATCACCGGAGCGGCCGCCGCCGAGACACGCAGCGTGTAGGTCTTGGTCGCCGCCTTCAGACCAGTGCTGGTCTGGGTGAAGCCGACCGTGACGGTGTAGTCGGCCGCAGGAGCGGTGACTGACCCGGTGATCGCGCCGGTGTTGGTGTGGAGGAGCAGGCCAGCCGGCAATCCGGTAGCCGACCAGGCGCCGGCCACACCGGCGTACGCCTTCAGGGCAGAGGAGTAACCGCCCAGCCGCGTCGTTGCCGACAGGCTCGTGGTGAGGATCAGGGGCTTTGCTGCCACTGTGCGCTCATTGGTCGTCGTCGGCGCGTAGGACTTCGCCTGCAGCACGATTCCGCGGTACGTCGCGGATCCGGTCACGAGGACGGCCTTGGAGAACGTGCCGGTGGCGGTCACGGTGGTCACGGCGACGTTGAGCCAGGTGCTGGCGGTCTTCTTCTGCAGGATCACGCCGGTGCCCTTGATGAACGGGTAGACCGTACCCGCAAGCGTGGTGGTCGAGTCGACAGTCAGGGTGGACGGAGTGGCCGTCAGGGACGCGAACGCGTGATTCAGCGCGTAGACGGCGATCACCTTGGACGTTGCTGCCTTCAGCTCGCGGGTCTTGGCCGAATACGCCCGGTAGCTGTAGGCGGCGACTGCGCTCGGCCGGGTCAGCTTCACCGAGTAGGCGCCGGTCGCGGTCGTGTGCGTGCGGACGACCTTGATCCACTTCTTGCCGCTCTTGCGCTGGATCACCACGAGGCTGTGCTTGGGCGAGTGCGTCAGCTTGCCGGCGAAGGTAACGCTCGTCTTCACGGCGTCGACCGTCGGCGTCGCCGTGATGCTCACCGATCGCTTCGTCGCGGCATCGGCCACGCCTTGGAGGCCGCCGACCAGCAGCAGGGCGGCGAGAACCGCAGCGACGATCCGGAACGGGTGCAGTCTGGTGAACATCG
>DATAZI010000007.1:0-61547 GCA_036272095.1 Marmoricola sp.
GGCTGCCTCTTCCCCGTACGCCGGGGTGACGCACTGCGGCGACGAGCACCGGTACGGCGAGGTCTGGCCACTCTCGGACGCTACCGGGGACGGCGCCTCGAACAGGGCTGGCTCGCCCACGTGCGCGGAGCGGGCGAGGACTTTCAGGTCGGACGTAGGTCGATCGCCGAGCTGCACCGCCCCCGCGACAGGTCCCGACTATCCTGCGACGAAGCGACGAAGCGACCGAACTGGAGACGTCCGTGGTGCCGTTCCGACTGGCTGCCGGGTCTGCGCGACAGGATGGGCCGCTCGTCCTGATCGACCTGTCGGACAGCGGAGACTGGACCGGATCCGCCCTGGATGAGCTGGACGCCCTAGCGTGCGAGCGCGCAGTAGTCGGGATCTCGCAACACCCGCTGACAGCCGCTGCCGTGCCGGTCCTGGAACGGCTCGCCTTCACGGTCGCTCCGGTCGGGCCCGGACGCACCTGGGTGCCGCCGGAGCTGATTGATCTCGATGCCCTCGCAGGTGCAGTCTCGGAGGCGCCGGAAGCTAGCCGCACGCTGCTCGACGTCCTGCGGCAGGTCGACGAGCGAAGCCCGGAGGCCGGAGTCGCCGAGGAATCGCTGGCGTACTCGGCCCTGCTCGACGGCTCGGAATTCCTGACATGGCGACACCGCACTCCAGCCGGGCCGACGATGGCCGACTCCGACGACGACGTCCTGGTCCGCAGGACCGGCGCCACCCTCTCGATCGTGCTGAACCGCCCGTCACGCCACAACGCGTTCGGCCGCAACGTGCGCGACCGCCTGGTCGATGCCCTGGCGATCGCCGAGCTCGATCCGTCGATCGACCAGGTCGTCCTGTCCGGCAACGGCCCTTCCTTCTGCAGCGGCGGCGATCTGGACGAGTTCGGGACCGCCCCCGACCCAGCCACAGCGCACCGGGTCCGGATCGACCAGAGCGCCGGTCTGGCGGTGCATCGGCTGGCCGAGCGCCTGGGGGTCCGGATGCGGGTCCGGCTCCACGGGGCGTGCATCGGGGCCGGGATCGAGGTTCCCGCGTTCGCCGGCCACCTCGAGGCAGCAACGGACGCCTACTTCGTCTTGCCAGAGCTCGCGATGGGACTCATCCCTGGCGCCGGCGGAACGGTAAGCGTCTCGCGCAGGATCGGGCGCTGGCGGACGGCGTACCTGGCGCTGAGCGGCGCCCGCATCGACGTCGGAACAGCCCACGCTTGGGGGCTTGTCGATGCCGTCGGCTAGCGAGAGGGACCTCGAGCTCTGGGCTGCCTCGGGAGCGATGGCGCTGACAGGCCGGCCCGACGGTCCTCCGCTGGTTGCCCCGGGCCGACCGGCCGGATTCGCTCAGGACGCGCTCGACCAGATCGCGACGGCGGCACGGCAGCGCACCGGAACGGCCCCCGATCTGCCGGGCATCGAGCTGCTCGGTGAACGCGCGGCGATCAGCAGCCTCAGCCGACAGGGCCCGCACTCCTGCGGCGGATCGTTCCGACTCGTGCCGACCCGGGATGGGTTCCTGGGACTCTCGCTCCCCCGGTCCACCGACGTCGGGCTCGTCCCGGCTCTGGTCGAGGACGGCCGGCACGCCGACCCGTGGGAGCTGGTCGGACACTGGGCGGCCGAGATCTTGACGACAGAGGCGACGGCCCGCTGCCGTCTGCTCGGGCTGGCCTGTGCCGGGATCCCCATCGAGCCCGTTTCGCGGCCTCCGGTCGTAGGCACGTCCGGTGGTAGCCGCGTCTTCCGGCGCGAGCGACCGCTCGTGCTCGATCTCTCCTCGCTGTGGGCGGGCCCGCTGTGCACCCAGCTGCTGCACCTCTGCGGAGCAGAGGTGATCAAGGTCGAGAGCATCCACCGGCCCGACGGTGCCCGCAGCGGCCCGGCCGCGTTCTTCGACCTGCTCCATGCCGGCAAGCAGATGGTCGCGCTCGATCTGACGACCCGGACCGGACGCGACCAGCTCCGCGCCCTCGCCGGCGTCGCCGATCTCGTCGTCGAGGCATCTCGTCCTCGCGCGATGCTGCAGCTCGGATTGGTCGCCGAGGACCTGGTGGCCGCCGGGACGTCCTGGCTCTCGATCACCGCCCGGGGTCGCGCCTCGAACGACATCGGCTTCGGCGACGACGTGGCGGTGGGTGCCGGGCTCGTCGCCTGGGACCACGGTGTTCCGATGCCGTGCGGCGACGCCCTCGCTGATCCGCTGACCGGGCTCGTGGCCGCCGCTGCAGCCATGAGCGCCCTCGGCGAGGAGGACGCGAGCCTGATCGACGTGTCCATGGAGGCCGTCTGTGCTTCAGCCATCGGGCCAGTAGAGCCGCACACCGTGACGCGGACCTCACAGGGCTGGGAACTGGCCCATGCAGCGGGGACCGTGACGGTCGAGCCGCCGCGAGTACGACGACCCACCGGGCGGGCCGGCGCCCTCGGCGCCGACAACGCGACGGTGCTGCGATGACGGGTGACATCTTGTTCCGCAACGTCGAGGTCGACGGTTTGCTGGTCGACGTCCGGACCCTCGCCGGCACGATCACCGAGATCAGCAACGGACTGGCCACGGCCGGTAGCGAGGTCGTCGACGGACACGGCGGCGCCTTGATCCCCGGGTTGCACGACCACCACCTGCACCTGCTTGCTCTTGCGGCCTCGTACTCCTCGGTCGATTGCACCCGCGCGGCGGACCTGGCCGCCCTCGGTCGCCTGATCGCGGCGGCACCCGCAGGCTGGGTCCGCGCCATCCGGTACGACGAGGCAGCGCTCGGCGTGCTCGACCGCGACGTCCTGGACTCGATCGCCCCCGACCGGCCCGTACGCGTCCAGCACCGCAGCGGTGCGCTCTGGATCCTCAACTCTGCCGCGCTCGACGATGTGGCCACCGCGCTCGACGACACCGATGACGTCGAGCGCGACGCGTCCGGCCGCCCCAACGGCCGGCTCTGGCGGTACGACGAGCGACTCAGCCGGGCACTCCCGCGGGCCGCACCAGGCCTCGCGAGCGTCGGCGCACAGCTCCACCGCCTCGGGATCACCCGCGTCACCGACGCGACGCCCGACCTCGATGCGAGCACGGTCGACCTGGTCGCCCACGCAGTCAGGGTCGGCGACCTTCCCCGTCACGTCCGCCTGCTCGGCGCTCCTGACGGGGACCTTCCGCCTGAGGTCGTCGCAGGTCCGCGCAAGCTCCTCCTGCACGACCACGACCTACCGGGCTATGACGACCTCTGCAGCCTGATCGCCGCGACGCGCGCCGCTGGACGTGCCGTCGCCGTCCATTGCGTCACCCGCGAGTCCCTGCTGCTGACCCTCGCGGCCCTCGAACAGGTAGGCCCGCACGACGGTGACCGGATCGAGCACGGCTCGGTCATCCCGCGCGAGGTGTACTCCCAGCTGACCCGGCTCGGCGTCAGCGTCGTGACCCAGCCCGACTTCCTGCGCACCCGGGGTGACGACTACCTGCGCGACGTCGCGGCGGACGACCTGATGTGCCTCTACCCGTACGCCTCACTGATCGCGGCCGGCGTACCGGTGTGTGCCTCGAGCGACGCACCCTTCGGAGATCTCGACCCGTGGGCGGTGATGCGGTCTGCACGGGACCGCCGTACCGCGAGCGGCGTTCGGATCAACGTCGAGGAGGGCGTCGACGTCCAGACCGCGCTGGCCGGCTACCTCAGCGACGTACCGGGCGGCCCGCCGAGGACGATCGCCGTCGGTATGCCCGCGGACGTGGTCCTGCTCAAGGTCCCGCTGGCGACGATGCTGGCCGAGCCGACCCGGGAGCTGGTCAGGGCTGTCCGGGCTTGAGGGCGATGAAGAGGCCCTGGACCTCGGCGCAGACTGTCCCCTCGTGCGTGAGCGTCCCGCGCACGAAGCGCTTGCGGCCCTCCTCGCTCTCGAACCAGGCGTCGACCTGGAGCTCCGGGCCGATCGGCGTGATCGCGCGGTAGTCCGTGTGCAGGTACGCCGTACGGCACGCTGAGCGTCCGTCCGAGCCCGCGAGCCACCCGAGGACCTCGTCGAAGAGGAGCGGGATCGCGCCCCCGTGGACAGCGCCGTTGCCGCCGAGGAAGTACCGCCCGAAGCGGGTGGTGCCGCTGACCCGGTCGCGGGTTGCGTCGTGCGGGATGAAGGTCGGCGGCAGCGACTGGCCACGATCCGGGAGCTCGAACCGGCGGGCGAAGAACTGGTCGTGCTCGGACACAGCCGTCGGCGCCAGCCGGTCGCACCAGGCACTCAGCTGGTCGGCCAGCTCGGCGACCATGGCCGGTTCGGGTCGCGCCGCAGCAACGTGGTCGAGGAAGCTGCGCAGGTTCGCGATCAGGTCGCCGTAGCGGTCGTCGGGCGCTCCGGGGACGATCCCGGCCCACTCCTCGATCCGCGGGATGCCAGCAGGCACGTCGGAGAAGAGGCCGAGAGTCGGATCGTCGCTGGCCTGGTGCTGGGTCATCGCTGCTGGGTCATCGCTGCTGGGGCCTCTCGCTGTACGACTTCATCAGGTGCCGTCGCAGGACCTTACCGCTGGGCAGGCGCGGCACCTCGCCGAACGCAAAGCTGCGCGGCACCTTGAAGCCGGCGATGCGCTCGCGCAGGAACTCCGAGATTCGGCCGTCGAGCCCGTCGAGCGAGACCCCCGGCGCTGGCTGGATGACAGCGTGGACCGATTGCCCGAACTCGGCGTCCGGGACGCCGATCACCGCGACGTCGTCGACGTCGGGGTGCAGCACCAGGACGTCCTCGATCTCGCGCGGATAGATGTTCACGCCACCGGACAGGATCAGGTCGGTACGGCGGTCGGAGAGATAGAGGAAGCCGTCCTCGTCGAGGTGGCCGAGGTCGCCGAGCGTGCTCCAGCCGCGATCGTTGTAGGCGCCGGCGGTCTTCTCGGCGTCGCCGTGGTACTCGAACGGCGCGCTCCCGGAGAACCAGATCTGGCCGATCTCACCGGTCGGCAGCTCGGCCCCGTCGTCGTCGAGCACGTGCGGCACTCCGAAGACCGACTGCCCGACCGAGCCCTTGTGGTTCGCCCATGCCGCCGAGTCGATCATGAAGAAGCCGGCGCCCTCGCTCCCCGAGTAGTACTCGAGCAGCTTCGGCCCGAACCACGCGATCATCTGCTCCTTGACCTCGATCGGGCATGGAGCCGCCGCATGGATGACCACCTGCAGGCTGCTCACGTCGTACGCCGCCCGCTGGTCGTGGGCCAGCTTGAGCATCCGGACGAACATGGTCGGCACGAACTGCCCGTGCGTCACGTCGTACTGCTCGATCGCCTGCAGTGCCAGCTCCGCGTCGAAGCGCGGCAGCATCACCACGGTGCCGCCGTTGCGGAGGGCGCCGAAGCTCCAGCCCATCGGTGCGGCGTGATACATCGGGCCCGGGCTGAGATAGACCGTGTCCGGCCCGAAGCCGAAGTAGCCGGCCATCATGTGGTCGAGCTGGAGGCCGGTCCCGAACGGCGCATTCGGGAGCTCCGGCAGGATGCCTTTCGGCCGGCCTGTGGTCCCTGAGGAGTAGAACATGTAGTAGCCCTCGGCCTGGTCGCCGATCGGCGTCGCCGGCTCGGTAGCAGCCTCTGCCTCCAGTGCCGCGAAGGTCAGCAGCGGTACGCCGGTGGCCGCCGCGATCGAGGCCGCGAGCTCGGCGAGGCTGTCGTCGTGGACGAGCAGCATCGCCTCGCAGTTCTCGACGATGTAGGTGGCTTCGTCAGCCGCCAGGTGCCAGTTGACCGGCGTGTGCAGCAAGCCGCTGCGCTGGGCCGCCCACACCACCGGGAACAGGTCGAGTGTGTTCGGGGACAGCACCGCGAGGTGACTGCCGGGCACCAGGCCGCGGCGGCGCAGCGCATGCGCGATGCGGTTGGAGCGCGCCTCGAGCTCGCCGTACGAGATCTGCTCGCCCGTCTCCGCATCGAGGACCGCTGCCTTGCCCGGATCCTCCGCAGCCAGTCGGGTCAGGTCCACCGGCTGCTCAGCGGCCCTTCCAGACCGGAGATCGCTTCTCGGCGAACGCAGTGGCCCCCTCGGTCGCATCCTCGGAGCTGAACACCGGATCCATCAGCGCCCACTGCTTGGTCCACATCTCCTCTGCCGACCAGTCGCCTGAGGTACGGGCGATCTCCTTGGTCACGGCGACGGCGAACGGGCCGTTCGCGGCGATGGTCACGGCAAGCCGCAGCGCTTCGTCGAGCGCCTGCCCGTCCTCGACGAGCCGGTTGACCAGGCCGAGGGAGTAGCCGCGCTCGGCATCGATCGGCTCCCCGGTCAGCAGGAGCTCGAGCGCGATCGGGAGAGGTACCCGCCGGGGCAGGTGCATCGCCGCCCCTGCTCCGGCCACCAGCGCCCGCTTCACCTCCGGTACGCCGAACCGGGCCGATCGGCCCGCGGTGACCATGTCGCACGCGAGCAGGATCTCGAAACCGCCCGCCAGCGCCCAGCCCTCGACGGCGGCGATCAGCGGCTTGCGCGGAGGCGCCTCGGTCAGCCCGGCCAGTCCGCGTCCTTCGACCAGCGGGGTCTCCCCGCGCAGGAACGCCTTCAGGTCCATCCCGGTGCAGAAGGAGCCGCCGGCGCCGGTCAGGATCCCGACTCGCAGATCGTCGTTGCGATCGAGCTCGTCGAGGGCGTCGGCAATGCCGTGGGCGACCGCGGAGTTGACCGCGTTCTTAGCCTCGGGTCGATTGATGGTGATGATCAGGACGCCGTCACGCGTCTCGAGCAGGACTTCGTCAGTCACGTTCTTCCTGTTCTCTTGCGGGTCTAGGAGGCTGCCGCTGACCGCTGCGATCAGACCGGCTCGAGGGCCGAGACGAGCCAGGTGCCGTTGACCTTCTTCATGGTCACCCGCACCCGGCTGCCGTTGACCTGCGGTGTCGACGTCGTACCGCTGGTCGTCGTCAGGTCCAGGAAGACCAGGACGTCCACCTTCGTCTTGCTGGCCGACATCACGCCGGCCTCGACCGCCGTCGCCTTGGTCGAGACCTTGCCCGACACTGCGCCCGGCTTCACCCGGGTGCTGAGCAGGGTCGAGTACTGGTCCTTGAACGGCCCGGTGACCTGGGCCGTCGCTCGTGCGATGTCGGTGTCGATCGTCTTGTAGGTGTAGGTGAGCATTTCCGGGACCCGCGTCTTCGCGCTGGACAGCGCCGAGGCCCTGGTCGCATCGAGCCCGTCCGATCCGGGCTTGCGGACCTGCAGGACGACGCAGGCGACGCCGAGCGCCAGCGCGACGATGGCGATCAGCACGGTGATCCGAGCCAGGAAGACCGACTTCCCTGCGGGCGGCTGCTCGACGGCGGGAGCATCCGGCTCGGTCTCAGGCACCTCGGTCTCAGGCACCTCGATCTCAGGCTGCTCGATCTCGTCGCTCATGCCACGAACCTGATGTCGGAGACCAGCCAGTCGTCGGACCGCTTCACCATCGTCACCAGCATCCGGTAGTAGCGCGGCTCGCCCTTGGGCGCGGCCTTGTTCTTGAGCGTCTGGACCACGGTCAGCGCCACCGCCACCGTGCGCTTCTTGACGTCGACGCTCTTCACCCCGGACGCCGAGACCGTCGCGGTCGCCGTCACCCCCGCGTCCTTGACGGTGGACTCCAGCGTCGTCGCCATCTGGGCCAGCTGGTCCTTGAACGACCCGGTCGACCGCGTCAGCAGATCCTTGACGTAGCTGTTGGCATCGGCTGCGGTCGGCGAGGTCAGCTCGACAGCAGCCTGGTTGGCCGCGACCTGACCCTGTTTGCGCAGCGCCGAGGCGCCGTTGTCCTTCGCGTCGCGGTAGTGGTTGAGCTGGAACGGCAGCAGCACGGCGAGTGCGACCGCGACGATGACGACCACCGACAGCATGATCACCTGCCCGCGTTGCGCCTCAGGGACTCGTCTCAACGAACTACCTTCCCAACGTCGACAGCACGAACGCCTGCCACGTCTTGGGCGACGGGCCGGCCGAGCTTGAACCCAGAGCGTAGAACTGACCGTCAGGCCCGATGAAGCGACCCGTCGTCGGCTCGTAGTCGGCCTTGGCGACCGACGTCGCGGAACCGGGCAGGTAGGCGACCACCGGGGTGGGTGCCGGCTTGCCTGTCGCGATCTCCGCGCACTCGTCGATGCTCGCCGCCCGGACCCCCGGGTAGAGGGCGCACGGGTAGTTGTGAGCGCCGCGCACCTCGGAGATCGAGTTGTGCGGCAGCGTGCAGTGGATCCCGGCGGGCGTGGTCGTCGGCGCGGTGATCCGCGGGTCACGCCACTGGTCCTTGGGGATGAAGCCGGTGGTGCAGGCCGGCGGACTGTTCGCGTTCAGCTTGAAGTCGAGCAGGACCGCGCCCGACTTCTTGTACGGCAGCAGCGCCGACTCGTACCCGGCGACGCCGGCGGGCAGCAGCACCAGCGTCTGCTCGATGCCGGGCAGGTAGGCCTGGGCGACCTGGCTGGTCGTGACCATGTTGGTCAGCAGCACCGGCAGCGTCGTGTTGAGCGAGTCGACCAGGCCGGTGAACCGGTCCGCGAACGGCTGGCTGGTCTTCAGCAGCTTGACCAGGTCGCTGTTGCTCGCGACCAGCTGGCCGGTGAACGACGACAGGTTCGACACCGAGCCGGTGACGTCGGAGGCCACCTCCTGCTGGGTTCGCAGGAAAGGTGCCACGTTCTGGATCAGCGCTGTAGTCGGTCCGATGTTCTGCGACGCCGACTTCAGCAGCAGGTTCGAGTCGGTCAGCAGGGAGTCGAGATCGTCGGCCTCGCCCTGGAAGCTGGTGGTCACCGAGTCCAGGAGCGAGGACAGCTGGCCTTTCGGGATCGAGTTCACCAGCTGAGTGGCGCTGTCGAGCAGATCGCCGGCTTGCGGCATCGGGCGGGTCCGCTGCGGCGGGATCACGTCACCGGCGCTCAGGTACGGTCCGGCGCTGCGCGCCGGCACCAGGTCGACGTACTGCTCGCCGATCGCCGAGGTGCTGTGGATCTCGGCGACCGCGTCGGTCGGGATGTCTGCTCCGGAGTCCACTTGGAGCTTGACCCGGACGCCGTTGCGGTACGGCTCGATCCCCTTGACCTGGCCGACGTCGACACCGCGGTAGGTCACCCGTGCCGAGGAGTAGAGACCGGTGACATCGGGGAAGTCTGCGGTGATCGACATCTGCCCGATGCCGATCAGCTGCGGGAGCCGGACGTACGCCGTGGAGATCACGGTCAGCGCGACCGCGGCGATCACCGCGAACACGATCAGCTGGATCCGGCTCTGGCGACGCAGCATCAGCAGCCTCCCAGGATCGCGGCGATGATGTTGCAGGGCTTGGTCGGACTCGTCGGCGCGGCCGGGGCCGTGGGCGCCGAGGAGGACCCCGTCGACGACGTAGATCCGCGGGCCGGCTTCTTCGTCGACTTCTTCGTCGTCGCCGGCGGAGTCGCAGAGTGCACCGTCAGCGGGCCGAAGAACGGGTCGAACCGCTCGAACGCCGTGCTCGGCATCGAGTCCCCACTCTCATCCGCGGGACCGCCGAGGAAGTTGGCGGTCAGCTGCGGCAGCGAGACGTCGATCGTCGGGAAGAAGTTCGCGAAGTCGCCGCGGACGGCGATCGGAGTCGTCTTCAGCGGGAACGGGAAGGTCGGGATCAGCTGCAGCGACTGCGGCAGCGCGTCCCCCGACTCCTGCAGCTTGGTGAGCACCGGCTCCAGGTTCTGCAGGTTGGAGACCAGCGCGTCCCCGTCGCGCCGGATGATCCGGGTCCCGATGGTCCCGAACTTGCTCAGCGCCGTCAGCGCATCGACCAGCTTGGTCTTCTCGTCGTTGAGCACCGCGAGCCCCGGGCGGATGTGCACGATCGCCTTGGCCACCGCGGCCTTCTGCCTCGCGAAGGTGCCGGCGAAGCGGTTGAGCTGGGCGATCAGCCGGATGATGTTCGCCTTGTTGCTGTTCACCGACGTCAGGAACTGGTTGGTCTTGGTGAGGAGATCCCGGGCGTTCTGCTGCTGCTGGGGCGCGCCGATCATCCGGGTCAGCTCGGTGGTGATCGTCTTGAGCTGGCTCAGGCCGCCGCCGTTGAGCACCAGGGACACCGCCGAGAGGACGTCCTCGGTCTCGGGGTAGTTGCCGGTCTGGGCGACCGTGACCGCATCTCCGCCGGACAGCGAGGCGCCGGTCGTCGTGGCGGCGCCGCCCGACACGTCCGCCTCGACGTACTCCGAGCCGAGCAGGCTCTGCTGGGCGATCCGGAACGTCGCGGTCTTCGGCAGCCTGATCGACTTCTTCAGGCTCAGGGTGACCTTGGCCTGCCACCCCTTGAGCTTGATCGCGGTGACGGTGCCGATCGCGACGTTGTTGTACATGACCTTGGAGTTCGGCACCAGGTTCTCGACGTTCGCGAACGTCGCGGACACCCGGTAGCCATCGGAGCCGGTCGCCACCCCGCCGGGCAGCACGAAGTCGTTCGGGTTGCGGAACAGGTGGCGTCCACCGACGACGAGGACCACGGCGAGGACAGCGAGCACCGTGATCGTGGCGGTCAGCTTCTTGATCACTTCGAACCCCCGGGGAGCAGGATGCCGAGCAGGCTGGAGAGCGATCCCGGCTTGGAGGTGCTGGGCGCCGTCGACGGCGCCGTCGTTCCCGGCGTCAGGGGCGGCTTGGTACCAGGGATCGGGAGGCTGCCGTACGGGAAGGTCGTGTCCTTGACCCCGAGGAGCTGCGCGAACGGGCTGACCACGTTCTTGCACTGCTCGCGGAACTGGGTCAGCTGCGGACCGGTCGTGGTCGGGCTGATCCCGAGCAGCCCGGCGATCAGGCCGCACGCCAGGCCGGGCGCTCCGGCTTGCAGGTTGCCGAGGCCGAGCACACCGGTGAAGGCGCCGTACCGGGGGTCGATGATGTTGTAGAAGTTGCCGAGCGCGTTCGGGGCCACGTGCAGGATCTGCTCGATGCCCTTGGTCTGCTCGGCCAGCGTCGAGGACAGCTCGGCGAGCTCACGGACGTTCTTGGAGACCTCGCTCCCGTTGGTCTTCAGGAACGCGTTCATGCTGCCGAACGCCTGGCCCAGGGTGTCCAGTGCCAGCGCCAGCGACTGCCGGTCGTCGTTCAGGGTGCCCGAGACACTGTCGAGGTCCTGGCTGAACTGGTGGACCGACGCATCGTTCTGCACCAGGGCCTTGATGAAGACGTCGAGGTCCTTGACCGTGTCGAACAGGTCGCCCCGGCCGCTGGCCAGCGCGTCCGCGACGTAGGACAAGGACTTCACCGAGTCGCGCAGACGGGCGGCGTTGCCGGAGCCCAGGTTCTTGTTGGCCACCTTGATGAACGTCGACAGCGCCCCGGTCGAGCCGGTGCCGGTCGGGCCGAGCGCCTTGGAGAGCTGGGTCAGCTGCTGCTTGACGTCATCGAACTCCTCGGGGACCGCGGTCCGCGTCTCCGGGATCACCGCCGAGTCCTTCAAGGTCGCGCCGCCGCTGTAGACCGGTGCGAGCTGGATGAACCTGCTGGCGACCAGGCTCGGCGAGACGATCACGGCGTCGGCGCCGGCCGGGACCTTGCGCGAGGACGGGATGGTGAAGGAGATCCGGACGTGGTCGCCCTCGGGCTTGATCGAGTCGATGCGACCGACCTTGACCCCGATGATGCGGACGTCGTCCCCGACGTAGATGCCCTTGGCGGAGGCGAAGATCGCCGTCATGTGAGTCTGGCCCGCGCCGCCGATGACACCGAGGCCGTAGAGGCCTGCGAGCACGACGACCAGCACGAGGGCGCCGTACGCCGCGGCGCGGGCGTTGACCCGGGCGATCAAGGTCGAGATCACTTGGCACCGCCCAGGCTCGAGCCGAGACCTTGGAGCAGCTCGGGGAAGATCGGCAGCGTCGACGGATCCGACAGGTTCGGCACGTACGCCGTGAAGTAGGGACCGCTGCCGACGGCGTCACCCAGCGCGGTGGCATAGGGCCCGAGCTTGGAGATCGCCGCGGCGACGTTGGCCTTGTTGTCGTTGAGCAGGTGGACGGCGGTCCGGAGCTGCTTCAGCGCCGGCGCCAGCTTTCCCTGCTGGTCCTTGACCAGACCGGAGATCTGCTGCGCGACCTTCGAGGCGTTCGCGAGCAGGCCGGTGATCGCGTCGCGACGGGAGTCGAGCTCGGAGAGCAGCTGGCTGCCGTCGGTCAGCAGCGAGACGATCTCGTCGTTGCGGCTGGCGAGCACCCCGGTCACCGACTTCGCCTCGCCGAGCAGCTGCCGCAGGGCGCCGTCCCGGGAGGCGACGGTGTCGGCGACCTGCTGCAGACCGGTCAGCGCCTTGGTCACCTGAGGCGGTGTGTCGACGAACGTCGAGGAGATCGCATTGAGCGCCTGGGTCACCTTGCCGACGTCGATCGAGCCGACCTTCGAGGTCAGGCCCTCCAGCGCCTGGGTGATGTCGTACGGCGCCTGGGACTGGTGGAAGGTGGCCCCCGAGGCGACCGAGCCAGTGCCGCGCGACTGCAGCTCGACGGCCTTCTTGCCGAGCACGTTGATCGTGATGATCCGTGCCGTGGTGTCCTTGCCGAGGACGACGGCCCCGTCGGTCACCCGCACGTCGACCGACACGTGCTGGCCCTGGATCGAGATCTTCTTGACCTTGCCGACGCC
Organism: Marmoricola sp.; assembly: GCA_036272095.1. Lineage (GTDB taxonomy): Bacteria > Actinomycetota > Actinomycetes > Propionibacteriales > Nocardioidaceae > Marmoricola. The sequence goes on from DATAZI010000007.1 coordinate 12,593, forward strand.
GAGGCCCGCGACCTGGACGGCGTCGCCGGTCGACAGCCCGCCGGCGTCGCTGAAGTCGGCATGGAAGGTGCGTCCGCCGGAGACCAGCGGGAGGTTGTTGACCTGGAAGGCCGCAGCGGTCAGGACCAGGGCGATCGTCGTCCCGACAATGCCGAGGACGAACTGATCGCGCTCGAAGAAGGACTTCTGGAGTCCGCGCCCGAAGATGCTCATTCGGTCTTGCACCTCTGCAGGTTGCTGTAGGTCCACGGCGTGTAGAGCGGCCCGGTCGGACCGGTGACCTTGAGCCGCAGACCGCAGATGAAGAAGTTGAAGAACCCTCCGAAGGATCCCGTCCGGATCAGGCCGTCGTAGGTCGCCGGCAGCTTGCTGAGGATGAACTGGAGGGTGTCGGTGTTCTTGTTGAGCGTCGTGGCCACCGCGTCCAGCGCCGGGATGTCGGTCCGCAGAGCTGGACGGCTGCGGTCCAGCAGGATGCTGGCGCTCGCCGCGAGGGCGTTGATGTTCACCAGGGAGGCCCCGATGGGCTTGCGATCGGCGGCCAGCCCGGTGACCAGCTGCTGCAGCTGCTTGATCAGGCCGGACAAGTCGCCTGCGTGCGCCGACACCGCCCCCAGCGCGGTATCGAGGTTGTCGACCACGTTGCCGATCAGCTCGTCGTTCTGAGCCAGCGTGGTGAACAGGCTGGAGAGCGACGCGATCAGCTGGTAGACAGCACCCGCCTGCCCCTGCAGCACGTTGACCACAGCGCTCGAGAGCTCGTTGATCTGACCGGTGTCCAGGCCTTGGAAGAGAGGCTGGAAGCCGTTGAACAAGGCGTCCAGGTCGAGGGCCGCCTTAGTCCGCGAGGGCGGGATCGTCGCGCCGGCGGCAAGGTCCTTCGAGCTCGGCGCACCGGAGTCGAGCTCCAGGTACTGGTCCCCGATCAGGTTCTTGAACCTGATCGTCGCCGTCACGTTGCTGGTCAGCTGGATGTCGGAGTAGATGTGGAACTTGACCCTCACCGCCGAGGTGCCGCGGCCGCCGTCGTTGATCGCGACGTTGTCCACCCGCCCCACGTCGACGCCGGCAACCCGCACCGGCGCACCGGTCTTCAGGTTGGAGGCATTGGTGAAGATCGCCGTGTAGCCGTGCTGCGGCCGCGGGTCGTAGTGCGCCAGCACCATGCCGAGGTAGACGGCGATGACCATCGATACGACGGCGAAGACGCCGAACTTCCAGATCGCGCTCGAGTCCCGGGTCACAGCAGGTGCCCCAGACCGAGCACGGACTCGAAGAGCTGCTTCATGTAGACGGGGGCGAGGCCGCCCTTGGTGCCGGCGGTCCCGCCGCCGGTGACGTCGCCCGCGTAGGGGTTGGTGCCGCCGATGTCGAACGGCTCGTGGGCCGGGATCTTGCCCGGGGTGAGGTTGGGCAGCCCGTAGCACTGCGGCCCGGAGTCGGCGCGGACGTCGGGAAGGTCGGTCGGGTACTCGTACGGCGACTGCGCGGGGAGCAGTCCGACGACCGCGTTGATGCCCTGCTGGACCAGGCCGAAGGCGCGGGTCGCGAGGGTGTTGTCGACGGCGAGGCCTTGGAACGTGCACGGGAACTCCGGCGCGTACCTGGCCAGCAGCTTGGTGGTCGGATCCAGGGCCTGCAGGGTCTTGTCGAGGTTCGTCTCGTTGGCCGAGGCGAGCGTGCCGGTCGAGTTCGCGAGGTGCGTGAAGCTGATCAGGAGAGCGTCCAGCGACGCCTTGTTGGCGACCAGGGTGTCGCTGACCGTCGTGCCGTTCTTGGCCAGGTTCACCAGATCGGGCGCCAGGTCGGCGTACTCCCCGGCGACCTTGACGCCCTGGGTTACATCGGAGTTGAACTGCGGCAGCTGCGGGTTGATCTGCCCGAGATAGGTGTCGAGCAGCCCGATGAAGTGCGCTGCGGTGGTGCCGTTGCCCTGGAGCGCCGTGGACAACGAGGTCAGTGCCGAATTGATCTGACTGGGCTTCACCGCGTCCAGCAGGCCCATCAGGCTCTCGAAGGTGCTGTTGACCTCGACGGTCACATGGTCGGCCGTGATCACCGACCCGGCCGGGATCGCCGGGCCGGGGCTGCTCGGGACCGTCAGGTCGACGTACTTGTTGCCGAAGACGGTCGTCGGCACGATCTGGGCACCGACGTTGTCCGGGATCGCCGAGAGGTACCTGCGGTCGACCTTGAGATCGATGTCGGCGCCGTCGCTGGTGCTCCGCACCGCGGCGACGGTGCCGATCTCGACACCCCGGAGCTTGACCGCACCGCCCTTGGTCATCATCAGACCGGCACGAGAGGACTGCACCGTGAGGTCGTCAGTCTTCGTGAACTTGTGGCTGTACAGCGCGACCGAGAGCGCAACCAGAGCGAACGCGGCCACGACCGCGATCACGCCGACGACGGCGGACACGGTCTGGGTCTCTTCCTTGGCGGGTGCCATCTCAGCCCGCCAGGTGCAGCGTTTGGCCGCCGTACAGACCGATCCCGACGAGCAGGTCGATCATCGCGACAGCGATCAAGGAGGTCCGCACCGCCTGCCCGACGGCCTTCCCGACACCGGCGGGACCGCCGGTCGCGTTGAAGCCGTAGTAGCAGCAGATGGAGATCACGGCGACCGACATCGCCATCGCCTTCGCCAGCGAGAACAGCAGGTCCTCGGGATGCAGGAAGGTGGCGAAGTAGTGCTCATAGGTGCCGGCAGCTTGGGAGAAGACCAGCGTGACGACGAGCCGGGTGGCCGCATACGACATGATCACTGCCATCCCGAACAGCGGGACGACCGCGATGAAGCCGGCCACGATGCGGGTGGTGACGAGGTACGGGATCGACGGGATCGCCATCACCTCGAGGGCGTCGATCTCCTCGCTGACCCGCATCGACCCGAGCTGGGCGGTGAACCCGGCGCCGACGGTCGCGGTCAGCGCGATACCGGCGAGGAACGGCGCCGACTCCCGGGTGTTGAAGTACGCCGAGATGAACCCGGCGAGTGCGCCGACGCCGATGTTGCCCAACGAGGTGTAGCCCTGCAGGCCGACCTCGATGCCGCCGGCCGCGGTCAGGAAGCCGATCACCACGACGGTCCCGCCGATCAGGGCGAGCGCGCCGCTGCCGAGGCTCACCTGCGCGAGCAGGCTGAGGATCTCGCGGGGGTAGCGACGGATGGCGAAGAACGTGTTGCCGTAGGCCCGGCCGTAGAAGCGCACCTGGGTGCCGATCGATGCGAAACCGCGGACGACCGCGTTCGAGGCCCGCTTGGCGAGCCCTACCCGGGGCTCGGCGCGGTGGACGACGGCGCTCACGAGCCGTGCAATTCTAAGAAGATGCTGGTGATGATCGTGTTCGCCAGGAACAGCAGCATGAAGCTGAACACGACCGTCTGGTTCACCGCGTCGCCGACACCCTTGGGCCCGCCCTTGGCGTTCATGCCGAGGTGGCACCCGACCAGGCCCGCGAGCAGCCCGAACACCGCTGCCTTCACCGTGCTCGTCAGGAAGTCGGGCAGGCCGACCAGCAGGGTCAGGTTGCTGACGTAGAGGCCCGGCGTCGCGCCTTGGAGGAACACGCTGAAGATGAAGCCGCCGACGAGGCCGGTGATCGTCACGAGGCCGTTCAGGAAGACCGCGACCACCGTCGAGGCGACGACGCGCGGCACGACCAGCCGGTGGATCGGGTTCACCGAGAGGGTGATCATCGCGTCCAGCTCCTCGCGGATCTTCCGCGAGCCCAGGTCGGCGCACATCGCTGTCGCACCAGCTCCGGCGACAACCAGCACCGCGACGATCGGCCCGATCTCGCGGACCACCGCGAGGCCTGCCCCGGCGCCGGCGAGGTCGATGGCGCCGATCTCCTTGAGCACCTGGTTCAGCTCGAAGATCACGATCACGCAGAGCGGGAACGCCACGAAGATCGTCGGCAGGATCGAGACGCTCGCGATGAACCAGGCCTGCTCGAAGAACTCACGCCACTGGAACGGCCGCTTGAACAGCTGACGGAACGTCTCGGCGCAGGTCGCGTAGAAGCCGCCGATCTCACGGACGACGTCGGCGAGGGGGTTGGCCCGTCGCAGTGCCGCCCGGACCGGATCCGGCTCGAGCGGCTCAGGCTCGGCAGGACGAGTCGACGGAAGCGTCGATGCGGTCATGACAGACCACCTCGGCCGTTCGACATCCTGATCCCCTCACTGCTCTCGTGCCGTACGTCGTGGATAACGACCTCGGGTGACGCACGTCACGGGTAGTTTGACACTAATGTCAACCCGCGCATATCGGTACGTTACAGGCCAAGATCCCGGCCGATGATTTCCTTCATGATTTCGGTGGTTCCGCCCAGGATCGTGGTGATCCGGACGTCCTGATAGTCCCGAGCGACCGGGTACTCGAGCATGTAGCCGTAGCCCCCGAACAGCTGCAGGCACTGGTCGACGACCTTCTTGTGCAGTTCAGTGCACCACCACTTCGCCTTGGCCGCGTCGACTGCGGACAAACTGTTGTCGAGGACCCGGCGGATGCACTCGTCGATGTAGATCTGAGCGATGTCGAGCTCGGTGGCCATCTCGGCCAGGGTGAAGCGGTTCGCCTGGAACGACCCGATCGGCTGGCCGAACGCGACCCGCTCCTTGCTGTACTCGACGGTCTGGGCGAAGGTACGCCGGGCACCGGCGATCCCGGAGATCGCGATCGACAGACGCTCGGACGGCAGGTTCTCCATCAGGTGGAAGAAGCCGTGCCCCTCCTTGCCGATCAGGTTCGTCGCCGGGACGCGGCAGTCGGCGAAGTAGAGCTCGGCGGTGTCCTGGGCCTTCAGGCCGATCTTGTCGAGCTTGCGGCCGCGCTCGAAGCCGGGCGCGCCCCTTTCGACGGCGATCAGGGAGAACCCGCGGTGACCAGCGTCAGGATCGGTCTTGCACACGACGATCACGACGTCGGAGAGGATCCCGTTGGAGATGAACGTCTTCTGGCCGTTGATCACCCATTCATCGCCCTCTCGCTTCGCGGTGGTGCGTACGCCGGCGAGGTCGCTGCCCGCACCGGGCTCGCTCATGCCGATGGCGAAGGTCAGCTCCCCGGACGCCAGCCCGGTCAGCCACCGCTGCCGCTGCTCCTCGGTGGTCAGCCGGTACAGGTAGGGCCCGATGATGTCGTTGTGCAGCGACAGCGCCGGCCCGTTGTAGCCGGTCGCGCCCAGCTCCTCGGCGACGATCGCGTTGTAGCGGAAGTCCTGGACACCGAGGCCGCCGTACTCGGTCGGGACGGCGAAGCCGAGGACGCCGGCCTTGGCCGCAGCCCGGTAGATGTCGCGGTCGACCTGGCCCTGCGCCGCCCACTCCTCGTGGTACGGGGCCACCTCGCGGGCGAGGAAGTCCTTGACGAGCGCGCGGAAGTCCTCGTGCTCGGCCTCGTACACGGATCGGCTGGTGCTCACGGTGGTCCTTCCGGATGGGTGGTCGATGCTGCGGGTGCGGACTGCTCAGGTCTCCTGGAGCTGCTGCACCACGTGCCGGCGGACGAGCTTGCCGACCTCGGTGCGCGGCAGCTCGTTCCAGAACACGAACATGTCCGGTGTCTTGCTGCTGCGCAGCGTGCTGCGCACGAACTCGCCCAGCTCGTCCCCGGTCGCGGTGGAGCCGTCCCGGAGCACGACCGCTGCGACGATCCGCTGACCCCACTCCTCGTCCGGCAGCCCGACGACGGCGACGTCGAGGACCGCAGCGTGGCGGAGCAGCACGGTCTCGATCTCGGCCGGCGCGATGTTCTCGGCACCTCGGATGATCGTGTCGTCGGTCCGGCCGCCGATGAACAGGTAGCCGTCAGCGTCAAGGACGCCTTCGTCGCGGGTGTCGAAGAATCCCTGCTCGTCGACCAGCCGGCCGATCCCGGAGTACTCCGCGGAGACCTGGTCGCCGCGCAGGAAGATCCGCCCGGCACGGCCAGCCGGCAGGATCTCGCCGTCGTCCCCGCGGATCTGGAGCTCGACCGCCGGGAGCACCCGGCCGACCGATCCCAGACGTGCACGGATCGCCGGATCCGGGTTGCCTGCAGCCGCCCGGTGATCCGCAGGACTCAGCACTGCCACCGTCGAGCTCGTCTCGGTCAGCCCGTAGGCGTTGACGAAGTCGACCTCTGGCCAGGTCGCCATCGCGCGTTCGACGACGGCCAACGGGGCCGGCGCACCGCCGTAGGCCAGCGACCGCAGCGACGGCAGCGAGGTGTCGCCACCGCTCTCCAGGATGCGGGAAAGCATCGTCGGGACCACCAGCGCGTTGGTGACCTCCTCGACGCGGACCAGGTCGAGCCACTCCTCGGGGGTGAAGCGCTCCAGGACGATCAGCCGCCGTCCGGCGAACAGGTTGGTGACGACGTTCGCGACGGCCGCGACGTGGTACGGCGGGACGCTCATCAGGGCTGCGTCGTCTTGGGACGCCGAAGCGAACTCCACCGAGCTGAACACATAGGAGACCAGGTTGTGGTGGCGGAGCAGCACGCCCTTCGGCTCGGACGTTGTGCCGCTGGTGTAGATCACCACCGCGGGCTCGTCGGTGGGGGTGGCATCCCCGGGAGCAGCGCCGGTCGCCGAGGTGCGGGCGAGCCAGTCCTCGACATCGACCAGGTCGCGAGCACCCAGAGCGGATGCTCCGACACTCGGATCGGCGACGACCAGCGCCGCCGGGTGCTTGGCGAGCAGGGCGGCGATCTGCTCTGCTCCGAGGCGGTAGTTGAGCGGGATCAGCGGTACGCCGGCCGTCGCCGCGGCGAACATCGCGATCGGGAACGCCGGCCCGTTGACGCCGATGTAGACGAGCGAATCCGCGCCCGCACCTCGGATCAAGTCCGCCCCGCGGCGGGCGTTCTCGCGCAGCTGCTCGGGGGTCAGGCCGTCCGCCCTGGTGCCGATGACGATGCGGTCGCCGAAGCCGTCGCAGGCCATGTCGAGCACCATGGTGAGGTTCATGTCGCGTTTCCCTTGATCAGTCGGAGGACGGAAGCGCCTTGGCCTCAGCCGTGGTCAGGACGGCGCCCCCGAGCGCCAGGGATCCCTCGCCAGGCTTCGTGCACAGCAGCTCGATCGTGCCTTCGAGGTCGACGTAGCGCTTGCCGAGAAGGGTCCCGTCGAGGCGGCCGGGATCAGCCGTCCCGGCATCCGGGGTCGGCTCGCCGTCCACCATCGGCACGCCGCCGCAGGTCAGGTCGACGTCGTCGGCCGGCGCCCGGGTGACGATGACCTTGGTGCCGTCGACCGCGCTGCCCAGCGCCTGTCCCACACGGACCTGCACCTCAGCGGCCGACCGGGACGGGTGCCTCGCCGGCGATGTCGCCGGCCGGGTTGCGCACGCCGAGGCCCAGGAACCGCCGCGCGTTGTCGCCCATGAAGTCGTACGAACGCTTCTCGTCCATACCTTCGGCGTACTTCCAGAAACCGCTCGGCTCCTGGAGCCCCTCGGGGTGCGGGAAGTCCGAGCCGAACATCACCCGGTCCCAGCCGACCGTCTCGACGACGTCGGCGACCGAGCCCTCCCAGAAGGGCGAGATCCAGATGTTGCGCCGGAACACGTCGATCGGGTGCTCGGGGAAGGCCTGCGGCATCTTCTTGTAGAAGTCGTTGAAGTCGTGGAAGAGCGGGTGCAGCCAGGACGAGCCGTTCTCGACGCTGGCGATGCGCAGCTTGGGGAAGCGGGTCAGGGTGCCGTGGCAGATCAGGCTGGTGATCATGTCGGTGATCTCGCGGTGTCCCAGGGTGATCCAGCGGAACGAGCTCATGTCCGTGAACACCTTGCTCTCCGGCGGCTCCCACATGTTGATGTAGGAGTCGAGCGGGGGCTGGCTCGCGTGCAGGACGACCGGGAGGCCGGCAGCCTCGACCTCGCGCCAGAACGGGTCGAACTCCGGGAGCGCCGGCGATCGCCAGCCCTTCCAGTTCCGGACCGGCGCCGGCTTGATCAGGATCACCTTGGCGCCGTTGGCCAGCACGTACTCGAGCTCTTTGAGGGCCTCGTCGAGAAGGCCGAGGTTGATCACCGGGGTCATGAACAAGCGGTTGTCGTGGGTGAAGCCCCAGGTCTCCAGCATCCATTGGTTCAGAGCGTGGATCATCGCCGAGCACAGCTCGGGGTCCGCGGCGGCCGAGTGCTCGACGAGGTTCGCCAGGGTCGGGTAGATCAGCGCTTCGGCGACGCCCTGCTGGTCGAGAGCCTCGATCCGCGGAGCGGGCTCGCGGAATGCCGGGATCGCATCCATGATGCGGGCGCGGGCCATCTCGGTCAGCGTCTCGCCGTCGTGGTTCTCGGCGGCGAAGAACTTCTCCCAGGCGCCGGGGGCCGCGACCCGGTCGAAGGTCGGGTTCGGGATGTAGTCCCTGATCTGGCCCAGGATCGAGATCCGGGTCTGCCGGCCGACCTGCACGAACTGGACCGCAGAGGAGTACTTCTCGGGCAGGTACGTGGTCAGTGCGTCCGGCGTCTCGTACATGTGGCTGTCGGCGTCGAAGATCGGCGCATCGGTGAACTGGGTCACTCCGGGTTCCTTCCGCTTGACCGCAGCCCGGAGTCCGGGCCGCTGCCCACCGAGATTAGACGGAATCTGACACTACCGTCAACTATCTGCACCTTCGACTTCCCGTTACACCGTCGTTCCTCGTAAAACTACGTTGGATTGACCCGACGAAGTCGTCAAGTAGTACGATTCGCCAGAACCTCACCAGCCACCACGAAGGGGGTTCCATGGTCGCCACCAAGGGCGTCGAGGAGTACCCGGTTCCCGAGCTGCCCTCGGGGCCCAACGCAGCACGTGGCAAGGACGACGGCTCCCTGGGAGAGCGCGGTGCGCGCACCCGGGACGCGATCCTGGACGCTGCCCGCCAGCTGTTCCTCGAGCGGGGGTACGGCGGCACCCGGATCAGCAACATCACTGAGGCCTGCGGGATCTCGCGCGCCGGTTTCTACACCTACTTCGAGGACAAGCACGCGGTCTTCGACCTACTGGGCCAGACCGCGTACGACGACATCCTCTCGGTGATCTCGTTGTGGGAGAACCTCCCCCGGCCCGCCACCCAGGACGACGTCTTGAACTGGGTGCGGACCTACTTCAAGTTCATGGACGTGCACGGGGCCTTCGTGCTGTCCTCGGCGCACTCGGCCCCGACCGACGAGACGTTCCGGGCCAGCAGCCAGCGGATGCAGATGCGGGTGGCGTTCCTGCTCGGAGTCGGTCTGCGCTCCCGCCAGGCCAGCCCGGACGCCGCGCCAGAGGCGCTCGGCCTCGCCACGATGGCGCTGCTCGACCGCTCCTGGTACTACTGCCAGGGCTCGGACCTGCCGGTCGACCCGGCCGAGATGACCCAGACCGTCGCGTCGATGATCTACGGGACGATCGGGACCACCACCGCCTAGCGTGGCCCGAAGCGCTGACCGCCATCGAGCCGGATGACCTCACCGTTCAGGTACGGGTTGGACAGCGCGTGCACCACCAGGGCCGCATACTCGGCGGGATGGCCGAGTCGCTTGGGGAACGGCACCGCCTGCCCGAACTTCTCGAGCATCTCGGCGCCGACCGACTCCATGATCGGCGTGCGCATCGTGCCGGGCGCGATGCACACCACCCGGATGCCGACCGAGGACAGGTCCCGTGCCGCAGCCAGCGTCAGCCCGACGACGCCGGCCTTGGCCGCGGCGTACGCCGACTGCCCGATCTGCCCTTCGTACGCCGCGATGCTGGCCGTCGTGACGATGGCACCCCGTTCGCCGTCGGTGCCGGGCTCGCCGGTTGCGATCGCCGCCGCAGTCAGGCGCAGCACGTTGTAGGTTCCGGTGAGGTAGAGGTCGACCGTCTTGGTGAAGCCGGCCCGGTCGGCCGGGCTGCCGTCGCGCTGGACGATCTTCTCGGCGACCCCGAACCCGCCGTGCGCGGTCACGACCTTGCGCAGCACGCCCAGCCGACCGGCCGCCTCGATCGCCGCACCGACCGACGCGTCGTCGAGGACGTCGGTGCGCACGTAGGTGGTCGACGCACCGAGCTCCTCGGCGAGCGCCTGCCCGCGGTCGTCGGCAAGGTCGGCGATCACGACGGCCACACCGTCGGCGACCAGCGCACGAACGGTGGCCTCGCCGAGGCCGCCGGCGCCTCCGGTGACGATGGCTGCGGTCTGGGCTTGTTCCATGGTGGTCTCCTGATCGATCGTTACTGACGGGTGGGTGCACCGGCGAACCGGGTGCGGAGCTCGGTCTTGGCGATCTTCGCCAGACCTGTTCGGGGAAGGGCGTCGACGAGCTCGAGCCGCTCAGGAGCCTTCTGGCGCAGCAGCCCGCGGTCGAGCAGCCACCGGGTGAGCTGCTCCAGCGTCGGCGCCGGCACTCCCCGACGCGCGACGACCACCGCGCAGGCGAGCTCCCCGCGCTCGGCGTCGGGCAGCCCGATCACCGCTACCTCGACGACAGCCGGGTGCCGGGAGAGCAGGCTCTCGATCTCGGCGGGCGCGATGTTCTCGCCTTTGCGGATGATCATGTCCTTCAACCGGCCGACCACCTCGAGGTGGCCGTCGACCAACCGCCCGAGATCTCCGGTCTTGAACCAGCCGGTGTCGTCGAAGGCCAGTGCGGTCTCGGCGGGGTCGGTGTACCCGAGACAGACGCCGTTGCCCTTGACCTGGATCTCGCCGACCTCGCTGTCGGCCACCCGGCGGCCGTCGGGGTCGACGATCCGCATGGCGTTGCCCGGGATCGGACGACCGTCGGTCGAGGCGAGGACGGCATCGGGGTCGCCGGGGTGGGCGACGGCGATCATCGGCACCTCGGTCATCCCGAAGTCGTGCGCGACCACCACCCCCAGCGCGTCGCGGACCTCGGCGAACAGCTCCGGCGAGCATGGGGCGCCTCCACCCTTCAGGACGCGCAGGTCCGGAAGCATCCGGCCGTCGGAGCGCGTGCGTGCCATCGCAGCGAGGGCCTGGTAGAACGGCGGCGCTCCACCGGTCGTCGTCACCCGGTAGTGCCGGAACAGGGCGACCGCAGCCGCCGGCACGAAGGACTCCAGCAACAGGATCGGGTAGCCACCGGCGAGTGCGGCGATCAGGTACTCGACACCGCCGACGTGCGCGATCGGGAAGCCCATCCCGGCCACCTCGTCGGGAGCGCGGCCGAGCTGGCCGATCCCGGCGAAGGCACGGCCGGGCACCAGCAGGCTGGTGTCGGAGTGCTGCGCGCCCTTGGGCGCACCGGTCGAACCCGAGGTGAAGTAGATCCAGTGCACGGCACCGGGGTCCTCGGGACGTGGTGGCAGGACCGAGAGATCGCTGCTCTGCGCAGGCTCGTGCCCCATCGCGATCACCGAGAGACCGAGGTCGAGCTCATCGCTCAGCTCGTTCGCCATCGCGACGAAGTCGAACGCGTTGCCCTCGTCCGGGACGATGAAGAACTCAGCCCGGCTTGTCCGGAGCGCGGCGCCGACCTCGCGGTGCCGGTACAGCGGGATGATCGGTGCCTGGACCGCGTCGAGCCGCCGTAGCGCGGCCAGCACCAGGACGGTGCCGATCCTGGTGGGAAGCTGCCACGCGACCCGGGAACCAGGACCGATCCCGACGAGGGCCAGGCCGGCTGCGACGCGATCGACCTGCCGGGCGAACTGCCGGCAGGTGACGACAGTGCCCTCCTCGTCGTACAGGAACGGCGCGTCCGGGGTCGCCCCGGCCCGGGCCGCAACGAGACCGTCGAAGGTCGGGGCCTCGATCAGCCACGGCCAGTCGTCCCAGCCGCTCACGGTCGGTCGCCGAAGTAGTAGCGCGCGACGAGCTCGGCGACGCACGCCGGCTTGGCGGATCCCTCGACCTCGATCGTGACCCGGGTGACGATCTGGACCGCGTCCTCGGCGATGCGGTCGAACCCGACCATGGCCGACCGCGCCCGGATCCGGCTGCCGGCAAGCACGGGTGCCGGGAACCGGACCTTCTCCAGCCCGTAGTTCACCCCCATCCGCACGCCGTCGATCCGGCGCAGCTGGTTCACGAAGTAGGGCACCAGCGCGAGCGTCAGGAAGCCGTGCGCCACGGTGCCGCCGAAGGGTCCCTGCGCCGCGCGTGCGGGATCGACGTGGATCCATTGGTGGTCCTCGGTGTCGTCGGCGAAACCGTCGATGCGGTCCTGGGCGACGTCGAACCACGCGGTCGGGCCGAGCTCGACACCGAGGGCAGCCTCGAGCTCGTCGACCCCGAGGTAGACGACGGCACCATCCGGAGCAGAGGACAGGTCGGTCAGGTCGGTGCGATCATCCACGGCTCTCTCCCTCACCGGTTGCTGAGCAGCATCGCGCCGGCCACCGGGCCTCCGCCGACTCCGACGACGGCGACCTCGGGAGAGCCGGCGACCTGGCGGTCGCCGCCCTCGTCCCAGAGCTGGACGCACGCCTCGTGCAGGAACCCGAACCCGTGCAGCCGGCCCCCGGAGAGCTGGCCCCCGGAGGTGTTGATCGGCAGGTCGCCGTCCAGGGCGATCCGCGCCCCGCCGTCGAGGAAGTCGCCGACGGCACCGTGCTCGCAGAACCCGAGGGCGTCGAGCCACTGGACCGTCAGGTAGGTGAAGCCGTCGTAGAGCTGGGCGACGTCGACGTCAGCAGGGCGCAGGGTCGTGGTGGACCACAGGCTCGCCGCGACGTCGTGCGCCGCCATCGTGGTCAGGTCCCGGCGCTGGTCCCAGGTCGCCCGCTCGGACATGCCGGTGCCCACCGACTCCACGGTGAGCGGCTGCTTGCGCAGCCCGTTCGCCGCATCCCGGGACGAGACCACGACCGCGGTCGCCCCGTCGCAGGGGATGTCGCAGTCGAAGAGCCCGAACGGCTCCGAGATCGTCCGCGCCCCGAGGTACTCCTCCATCGTGAGCGGCTTGGTGAAGATCGCGTCCGGGTTGAGCGCGGCGTTCGCCCGCGCGTTGAGCGAGATCATCCCCAGGTGCTCACGGGTCAGGCCGAAGTCGTGCATGTAGCGCATCGCCGGCATCGCGAGCCAGTTGGCGGCCGACAACGCACCGAACGGGCCAGTGAACTCGAGGTGCGACGGCAGTGCGCCACCGTCGCTCAGCACCGAGGCCCGCCCGCCCTGGGCCTGGGCCGTGCCCTCCCACACCGAGCGGAAGACCACCACGTGCTCGGCAAGGCCGAGGGTGACCGCCATGCAGGCGTCGATCGCGGGGCCGATCTGACCGGCGGTCTCGATCCCGCCGGAGTACCACCGCGACCGCAGACCGAGGGCGTTGCGCAGCTCGGCGACGCTCGCGCCGGTGAACCCGGGCATCGGCGATGCGTCACCGGGATAGCTCGCCACGCCGTCGATGTCGTCGGGGTCGAGCCCGGCGTCCTCGATCGCACGCAGGCACGCCTCCACGGTCAAGGACAGGCCGCTGCGTCCGAGGCGGCGTCCCACCTCGGACTTTCCGGCGCCGGTGATCACCGCCCGTCCGGCGAACGGCCCGTCGGTCACGACGCTCCCCCAGCCGGCCGGAACAACGGGATCCACAGGTCGTCCCACTGCTCGAAGAAGACCTCGACCTCGAGTCCGATCGTGACGTCGTCTGGACCGATCCCGACCACGTTGGAGGTCACCCGCACGTCGGGCTCGTCGGCGAGCTCGATCATCGCCACGACGTACGGCGGGTCGAAACCGGGCAGCCAGGGCTGGTGGTTCACGGTGTACGCCGCGACCCGTCCGCGCCCGGACACCGGCGACGGCGTGACGTCCGTGCTCCGGCAGCGGAAGCACGCGGCCGACGGAGGGTGGAAGAAGCGCCCACAGGCCCCGCAGCGGCAGATCAGCAGATCGCCGTCGCGACCGCCGGTCCAGAACTGCTGCGACTCGGCGGTCGGCGACGGCATCAGCCGCAATGCGGGGCGGACGTAGCCGGACGTCATCGTCAGCCTCAGCCCTTCTGGTTGGACAGGACGGTGACCGCCGAGACCGCCGTGGGTCCCCCGATGTTGTGCGCCAGTCCGATGCGGGCGCCGTCGACCTGGTTGGTGGAGTGCCCGCGGAGCTGCTCGAAGAGCTCCACGCACTGCGCCACCCCGGTCGCGCCCGGCGGGTGCCCCTTGGCCTTCAGACCACCGCTGGGGTTGACCGGGATCGAGCCGCCGATCGTGGTCGCGCCGCTCTCGATCAGCGCTGCAGCGCCGAACTTCTCGGCGAAGCCCAGGTCCTCGTAACTGATCAGCTCGACACCGCTGAAGCAGTCGTGCACCTCGGCGACATCCACATCGCCTGGCCCGATGCCGGCCATGGCGTAGGCGGCCTTCGAGGCTTTGACGGTCGGCGGGAACGAGGTCATGTCCCGCTTGTGCTGGTGCATCACCCGGTCCAACCCGAGGCCGGTGCCGCGGACCCAGACCGGGTGGTCGGTGTACTGGTCGACGACGTCCTCGGAGACCAGCAGCAGCGCCGCGGCGCCGTCGCTCTGGGGCGTGCAGTCCAGGAGCCCGAAGGGCGCGACCACCGTCGGAGCTGCCAGGACCTGCTCGATGGTGATCTCGTAGCGCAGCTGTGCCTTCGGGTTCGTCAGCGCGTGCCGATGGTTCTTCACCGCGACCATGGCCATGTGCTCGCGAGTGGCACCGGACTCGTGCAGGTAGCGGGCGACGTGGAGGGCGAAGTTCGCCGGAGCTACCAGGCCGAGCGGGTAGTCCCAGGCGAGGTCCCGGGTCAGGCCCGCCCACTCCCAGAATGTGCCTCGCGCGGAGGACTCCCGCACCTTGTCGGCTCCGACCACGAGGGCCACGTCGATGACCCCGGCCCCGACGGCGTACGACGCGTTGCGGACGGCGTCGTTGCCGGTGGCGCAGGCGTTCTCGATCCGGGTCACCGGTATGTCCATCAGGCCGCACGAGTCCGCGAGGATTCCTGACGGGAACCCGTCGCTGGTGGTCAGCTCGCCGAACCAGGCCGCCTCGATCTTCGCCCGGTCCAGGCCCTTGTCGAGGCTGGCCTCCATCTCGGAGACGGCCATCGGCACCAGCTCCTTGATGCCCAGCCCGAAGTGCTCCTTGAACTGGGTCATCCCCGCACCCACGATCGCAACCCGCTTCATCGGGACTCCTCCTCGGCCGATCCTGCAACGGCATCGGGCAGCAGCGCGTACCCGTAGTCGGGGATCCCCGACCGGACGGCCACGCGCCGCAGGACCAGCGACCCGCGGTCACCGATCGCGATCTCGCCGGGGCCGACACCGGTGACCTTGACCAGCGCACGGACCTCGGTCCCGTCGAGCTGCACGATGGCCAGCGAGTACGGCGTCGGCAGGCCCGGGACGGGCACGTGCACCGTGACGCACGAGTAGACCTCGCCGGTGCGCGGTAGCGGAGTGAGGCTCCAACCCGCTTCGGAGCCGCACTCGAAGCAGCGCAGCCGCGGCGGGAAGGCCAGCGTGCCGCAGGCGTTGCAGGACCCGGCTTCCCAGCGCACCTTCGCCTCGAAGGCCCGGTCGTAGGCGGCGAGCGAGATGGCGATGTCCGGACCCGGGTTGTCGCGCAGCCGCGCCGGCTCCCGCTGGGCCAGCTCGTTCCTGACGACGGTTGGTACGCCGCCGAGCCGGGCGGCCGCAGCCGACGCCTGCTCGACGGCGAGAACGAGTCCACCGGCACCGATCTGCTCCAGCCCGGCGAGGGCGAAGACGGCCGCGCTGGCGCCGGCGACCGGCAGTTCGGGTGGCGTACCGGCGCACAGCTCGCGCGCGATCTTGACCGTCGTACCGGCGACGACCACCGGCTTGTCCTGGAGCTCGAGCGCGTCGACCGCGACGTGCAGCCCGCGTTGGAGCTCGAGGCGCGGATCCGCGTAGTCGCGCCGCTCGCCATCGCGCCCGCGGCTGGTGATCGGCAGGCTCCGGGTCACCCGGCCCGGCTCGGTCAGCGACGGACCGTCGTGGGAGACCAGCACCGCTCCGGCACCGGCAGGAGCCAGGTCGGCGGCGAGGACCAGCGTGCCGGCGGCAGCGTTCGCGATCGCGTCCAGCGTCGCCGGCGCCCCGCCCAGCTGCTCGACGACGGGGACGTGCGCATCCAGTCCGAGGCCGGCCAGCACAGCCGCGCTGTTACCGCCTTCGATCAAGGGAAGGTCACGGGAGACGAGGACGATGTTGCGGACCTCGCCGCTCCGGTCTCCGAGGGCGGCCAGCCCTGCCTCGACCGCCATCGTCACGACGTCCTCGTCGGGGCCGGTTACTCGGCCCGCCTTCGTTGCCCACACCGGGAGGTAGGTGCCGACCGCGCTCACGTTCGTCATCGAGCACCCGCCAGCGAGTCACGCAGACCGGGGATCCCCGCCGGGGCGATGGTCTCCTCAGGTCCGAGGCCGTAGGACGCTCGGAGCCCGGCACCGATCTCGGCGGCGTCGAGTCGCTCGCCGCCCGCTGCGGTGTGACCCGGACGCAGGGTCCAGGGCATCACCGGCTGCACCGAGCTTCCGTCGACCCGCAGGATCTGGCCGGTCATCCAGCCCGACTCCTCCGAGCACAGCCAGGCCACCACGGGCGAGGAGTTGGCCGGGTCCATCGGGTCCCAGCCTTCGGCAGGCGTATCGCCGCCGATGCCCGCTGACGCCGTCATCCGGGTCGCCGCGACCGGGGAGATGCAGTTCGCCGTGACGCCGTACCGGGAGCCTTCCATGGCAGTAGTCAGGGTCAGGTTGGCGATGCCGGCCTTGGCCGCGCCGTACGCGGCCTGGCCGACGTTGCCCATCAAGCCGGTCCCCGAGGTCGTGTTCACGATCCGCCCGGCGACCTCCCGGCCGGCCTTGTGCTCGGACCGCCAGTAGTCGCAGGCGTGCTTGGTCAGCGCGAAGGTGCCCTTGAGGTGGACCGAGACGACCGCGTCCCAGTCGTCCTCGGTCAAGGAGGTGATCGTCGCATCGCGCAGGATGCCGGCGTTGTTCACCACGGCATCGAGCCGGCCGAGCTCCTCGACGGTGCTCGCCACGAGATCGCGCATCGCGTCCCAGTCCGAGACCGAGCTGCCATTGACCTTCACCGGTGCACCGAGCTGCTGCAGCTCCTCGACGACGGCTCGCGTCGCGTCATCCCCCTCGGAGTTGCCGCGAAGGCCCACACCGAGGTCGTTGAGCACGAGGGTGGCGCCCTGGGCTGCCAGCTCGAGGCAGTGGCTGCGGCCGATGCCGCGCGCACCACCGGTCACCAGGACCACGCGCCCGTCGAGCATCGGCTTCGCAGTTGGCATCCTGGTCTCCCTGTCGTTGGAGGTCGGTCCTTGAAGGCTGATCCGAGACGACCCTAGAAGCACTTGACAGATACGTCAACTATCGGTCAGATTGACACTGCTTCGTTCGTGCGCGGCCACCAAGTTACGTCGTGACACGCCTGGATGCGACCAGATTCCGTCGATCTGACGTCTCTGTCGAGTACCTCACAGTGAAGGCCTGGATCACCATGGACAACCCGTTCGCCCCTGAGCTGCTCATCGAGGCGCACGGCGCCGTCCGGGTCGTCACCCTGAACCGTCCCGAGGCGATGAATGCGACCAACGAGGCCCTGCACGATGCCCTGATCGCGGTCTGGAAGCACCTCGCAGATGATCGGGACGCCCGCGCCGTCCTGATCACCGGAGCAGGCAAGGCCTTCAGCGCCGGCGGGGACTTCGACCACTTCGTGAACCTGTGGACCGATCGCGGCCTGCGTCGCAAGGAGATCGACGGGGCCGGACACCTCCTCAAGGAGATGATCGACTTCCCGCTCCCGATGGTGGCTGCCGTCAACGGCCCGGCCGTCGGACTCGGCTGCAACATCGCCGCCTGCAGCGACATCGTCCTGATCGCCGAGTCGGCGTACATGGCAGACCCGCATGTGGGTGTCGGCCTGACCGCCGCCGATGGTGGCGCCCCGACGTGGCCGCTCCTGATGGGCCTGCTCAAGGCGAAGGAGTACCTGCTCACCAGCCAGCGGATCAGTGCAGCCGAGACCGTCGAGCTCGGCCTCGCCAACCGCGTGGTCGCCGATGCCGACCTGATGGACGAGGCGATGAAGGTCGCCCAGCGCCTCGCCGCGCAGCCACCGCAGGCTGTCCAGAGCACGAAGCGCGCCCTGAACATGCACCTCAAGAGGGCTGTCGCCGGCGTGCTCGAATACGCCCTCGCCGAAGAGTTCGCCTCCTTCGACACCCCTGAGCACCAGGCGCTGATCACGGCCTTCCTCGAACGATCGCGCGCCAAGGCTGCCGCGCAGTCGTGACCACGGACCCCGGGCCGCTGGCTGCCGACGTCGACGCCTACTCCGCAGCGCTGCGTCCGGCTCTGCGCGAGAGCTCGTATGACCGGTGGCGCGAGAGCGACCACGCCACCACCGAGGCCCGTATCGCCGACCACGCCGAGCTCCTCGCACTTCTGCACGCCGACGGCTGGAACCGATTCGGCTGGCCTGCGGAGGCCGGCGGACACGGTGGGGACGAACGGCACCGGGCAGCGCTGTACGACGAGCTGTCGGCAGCGGGGCTCCCGGTCCCCGAACCGGTCCTGATGCTGGAGACCCTGGGTCCGCCGATGATCAAGTTCGCACCCGACCTCGCTGCGGCGCACCTGCCGGCGTACCTGCGGGGCGAGGAGTGGTGGGGGCAGGGCTTCTCCGAGCCCGAGGCCGGGAGCGACCTCGCGTCGCTGCGCTGCCGGGCACGCCGTGACGGCGACTCCTTCGTCGTCTCCGGCTCCAAGCTCTGGACGAGCCATGGCGCGACGGCGACCAGGCTCGTCTGCCTGGTCCGCACCGGAACGCCGGAATCACGGCACCGCGGTCTGAGCATGCTGATGATCGATGTCGCCTCCCCCGGGGTGACGGTCCGCCCGGTCGCACTCGCCAGCGGACAGAACGAGCTTGCCGAGGTCTTCTTCGACGACGTCGTGGTGCCCGCGTCGCACCTGGTCGGCGAGCAGGACGGCGGCTGGGGCGTCGCGATGTACCTGCTCCAGTTCGAACGCGCGATGTACGCGTGGATGTGTGCCGCTGTCGGGACCCGTCGGCTCGGCGACCTGCGTGATGCGCTCGCGGCAGGCCCCTTGCAAGACGGGATCCGGCTGCGTCTGGGCCAGTGCTACACCGACCTGGTGAACGTCCGGGCGCGGAGCTCGCGCACCGTCGCGCGGCTCGCGGCCGGCGAGCCGGTAGGGCCTGAGGCAAGCGTCGACAAGATCCTGCTGGCGACCTTCGAGACGAGCCTGTACGACCTGGCGCGCGACGGGCTCGGGAGCGACTTCCTCTCGGCGCCGCAGGCACGTGCTTGGCGAGACGAGTGGTGGTACAGCCGCTCGGCGACGATCCTCGGCGGATCCTCCGAGGTCCAGCGCACGATCATCGCCGACCACGTGCTGGGCCTTCCCAAGGAGGGCTCGTGAGCAG
This sequence comes from Marmoricola sp., assembly GCA_036272095.1. Lineage (GTDB taxonomy): Bacteria > Actinomycetota > Actinomycetes > Propionibacteriales > Nocardioidaceae > Marmoricola. Next base: position 31,962 of record DATAZI010000007.1, read on the forward strand.
CCTCGACGCCGAGACCACTGAGGCTGTCCGGTCGTCGCTGCGCGAGATGTTCGCGGGCGATCGGCTCGACCTGCCGGCCTCCCTCGCGGCGCTGGGCTGGGACGACGTGGTCGCCGAGGACCCTGCGACCGCGACGACGCTCCTATTCGTCGAGCACGGTCGCGCACTGGCCACCAGCCGTGCGCTCAACTCGGTGATCTGCTCCGCTCTCGCCCTCGACGATGCCCACACCATCCTGCTGCCCGGCACGGACGGGCTCGGATCCGTCGCGACCGGGGACACCACCGCGACCGGCCTTGTTCTTGGGGGCCTTGGTGTCGGGGGCCTTGGTGTCGGGGGCCTCATCGATGGTGACCCAGCGGGCAGGATCACCGTGCCGGTGGGGACCGGCGACGGGGTGGTGCTGGTCGCCGTCGACGCCGATCCGCAGCCGGACGCAGCGCCCGGGTTCGACCCCGGATCGTCCGTGACCAGGTGCACCGTGGCGCTGCCCGCCTCGATCTCGGGACCGACCGTCTCCACAACCGCCTGGGCGGCATCGATCGCCGCCGCGCAGCGCGCTACCGCCGCCGAGATCGTCGGCGTCTGCACTTCGGCTCTCGAGCTCGCCGTGGCACATACCCGGGCACGCGAGCAGTACGGGCGGCCGATCGGCGCCTTCCAGGCTGTCCGGCACCGCATGTCGGAGTGCCACGCCGCGATCGAGTCGGCGAAGGACACCCTCCGAGCAGCCTGGGTGACGACCGAGGACATCGGCTGGGCCGCCACCGTCGCGAAGGCACGCGCGGGGCGGACACAGGCGGAGGTGATGCGGCACTGCATCCAGGTGTTCGGGGCAATGGGGCTGACCGAGGAGAGCGATCTGCACCGGTACGTGACCCGCGCCGCCGCGCTCGACGGATTGCTCGGCGGCCACCTCGACCTTTCCGTCCAGCTCGGCGACGCACTGCTCGCGGGCGAGCCGGTGCATCCCGTGGCCAGGATCAAGGAGACGACATGATCGAGCTCGACGAATTCACCGCACAGGTCCGCGCCTTCCTCGACGGCGCTGCGCAGCGACGCCCGCACCCCACTGGGATGGTGACCTGGGGTGAAGGCACCGACCGGATCAGCTACTTCGGCGACGAGCCGGCTGAGGTCGACAAGGCGAACGTCGACGCGGCCCGCGACTGGCAGCGGATCCGTTTCGAAGCCGGATTCGGCTGGATCACCGGCCCCGAGGAGTACGGCGGCCGCGGACTGTCCCGTCTGCACGACCTCGCCTACGACAGCGTCGAGTCCGAGTACGACGTCCCCGACACAGGCGTGCTGTCGCTGATCGGCCTGGGGATGATCGGCCCGACGATCCTCGAGCACGCCCGTGCAGAGATCCGGGACGCCTACCTGCCGGCGATGTACCGCGGCGAGGTGATCGCCTGCCAGCTCTTCAGCGAGCCGGGAGCGGGATCGGACCTGGCGAACGTGCAGACCAAGGCAGTCCGTGACGGTGACGAGTGGGTGCTCTCGGGTCAGAAGGTCTGGACCTCGGTTGCCCATCACTCGCAGATCGGGATGGCGCTGTGCCGCACGAACCCCGAGCAGCCGAAGCACAAGGGCATCACCGCGTTCCTGGTCGACATGAGCCTGCCGGGCGTCGAGGTCCGGCCGCTGCGACAGATGAGCGGCGGCTCGGAGTTCAACGAGGTGTTCCTCTCCGACGTACGGGTCCCCGACGATCACCGGCTCGGCGAGGTCGACGGCGGCTGGCGGGTCACCATGACGACGTTGATGAACGAGCGCGGCAGCGTCGGCGGCGAAGGTGCCGGGCCGGTCTCCCATGTAGTCCAGGCCCCGTTCCTGCTGGCGATGCTGGCGGCGCACGGGCACAGCGACGATGGCGCGCTGCGTCGCAGGCTGGCCGAGGTCGTCGCCGACCTGATCGCCACCGAGTCGCTCAACCGGCGAGCCGTCCGCACCCTCCAGGCCGGCGGCACCCCGGGGCCCGAAGCATCGGTCTCCAAGCTGATGTTCGGCAGCAACCTGACGCGCGCGGCGCACCTGGCCGCGGAGATCGCCGGGCCGGCGATGGCTGCCGACACCGGCCTGTGGGGCACCTACTCCTGGAACGAGCTGCTGCTCAGCACTCCGGCTCTGCGGATCCTCGGCGGCACCGAGGAGATCATGAAGAACATCCTCGGCGAGCGCGTCCTGGGGCTGCCCAAGGAGCCGGGGAACGACGCGAAGGTGCCGTTCAAGGACCAGCTGCAGGCAGGAGCCGCATCATGACCGAGCTGACCAGCCAGAGCGAGCGCGACGACCTGCGCGAATCGGTGCGTGCCTTCCTCGCCGCCAAGAACGACGAGGCTGCGCTGCGGCGCGCCATCGAGAGCGATGCAGGCTACGACGAGCAGGCCTGGACCCAGATGGCCGACCAGCTCGGCCTGCAGTCCCTCGTCGTTCCCGAGCAGTACGGCGGGGACGGGCTCGGGCTCGTCGAGCTGGGTGTCGTCCTCGAAGAGATGGGACGGGTCCTCCTGCCGGGGCCGTTCTTCTCGACCGTGGTCCTCGCCGGGTCCGCACTAGCCGCTGCCGGAGGGTCAGCAGCAGAGGAGCTCCTGCCCGAGCTGGCGACCGGTGCGCGGCGTGCCTCGCTGGCTGTGCTCGAGGCCGACGCGCGCTGGAAGACCGACGGCTTCGCCACCTCGGCGCGACCCGACGGTTCCGGTTGGAGGCTTGCCGGGGAGAAGTCGGTGGTCGCCGACGGGATGGCGGCTGACGTCGTTGTCGTCGCTGCGCAGACCGACAGTGGTCCGGCGCTCTTCGCAGTGACAGGAGACGACGGGGTGTCCCGGCAGCCGCTCCGCACCTTGGACCTGACCCGTCGTGCCGCCCGGTTGACGCTCACCGAGGCCCCTGCCCAGCTGGTCGCCGGACCGGACCAGGCGCGGGCTGTGCTCGATACGGTCCTGGCCCGGGCGACAACGGCCCTCGCCGCGGAGCAGGTCGGTGCTGCGCGAGCGTGTCTCGACCTGAGCGTCGGCTATGCCAAGGACCGGGTCCAGTTCGGCCGGGTGATCGGATCCTTCCAGGCCGTGAAGCACAAGTGCGCGGACATGTTCACCCGGGTCCAGCTCGCCGATGCGGCGGCCGGCGATGCGGCGCGGGCCGTGGACGGCCTCGACGACCACCTGTCCGCCGCGACCGCATCAGCGGTCGCCCACGCCGTCTGCTCCGAGGCTGCGATGTTCGTGGCGATGGAGAACATCCAGGTGCACGGCGGCATCGGGTTCACCTGGGAGCACCCGGCCCACCTGTACTTCCGTCGCGCGAAGGCCTCTCAGCTGATGTTCGGCGGTCCTTCGGTCTACTTCGAGCGGGTGCTCGCCTCGCTCGGCGCCTGAAATACGCCGAGAGGGCGCAGATGTCCCAGCGGTCCGGGACATCTGCGCCCGCTCGGCGTCTTCTGGCGGGACATCTGCGCCCGCTCGGCGTCAGGTCCAGAGCTTGCGGATCACTCGCGCACGCTCGTTGCGATCGAGGCCGCGCAGGTCCGCCGTACCGGCTTCGGTGACCACGACGTCGACGTCGTGGCCGGGCGTGGTGACCGGGGCCGAGAGCCGGTCGACCAGGGTCGGGGAACCGCGGTGCGTGGCTGCGAGCGCGATGATGCTCAGCCCGCCGACGGAGCGGACCGCCGCCGCCGCGTAGTCGGCATGGCCGCCGATACCGCCCACTCCCGCGCCTGGCGTGCCCTCGACGTTGACCTGCGCCTGGTCATCGATCTCCAGCGCCGTGTTCACCGCGACGAAGGGGACCCCGGTGGCCAGGCGGGTCAGGTCGTGGGTGTGCTCGATCGGATGCAGGAGGCGCCGACCGTCGGCCCAGTCCAGCAGCCGCTCGCTGCCGGCGAGGTAGGTGCCGACCGGCTCGCCGAGCAGGAGGCCGCGCTCGTCGAGATCGACCACGCCATCGGTCAGCAGACCCGAGTCGACCCCGACCGGCACGCTGATCGCGTCGAACACCGCGGATCCCAGCGCGCCCGGCCCGACCTGGAGCCGGCTTCCCTCGGGCACCAGTGCGGCGACGCGGTCGGCGATCGCCCGGTGGACCTCGGTCGGAGCGGTGAAGACGAGCGGGAGCGGCGGCGCCTCGGTCTCCCCGATCAGGAAGACCTGGCCTGCCGGAAGGGGCCCGCCGGCGTCGGCGGCAGGAGCGGCCCTCGACACGATCGCAGCCACCTTGGCCCCGGCCGCGACGGCGGCGCGCATCCAGGAGACCTCGCTACCGAACGCATAGCCCCCATCGACGGGGACCACGGTCGCCACCAGGACGTCGGGGCGCCACGACCCGGCAAGCAGTGCTGGAGCCGAGGAGATCCGTATCGGCAGCGACCTGACCTGCCCGGACGCGATCGACGCCCGCAGGCCCCACCCCGGCATCAAGGTCCGGACGTCGGCGAACGCGTCGAGATCCAGCTGCGGGTCAGGTGTCGGGTGCCACCCCAGCAGAAGCCGGACGCCCCTGCCCTGTGCCAGCTCGCTGAGCCGGCCGGACGCGCTGCGCGGAGCGCCGATGCCGTCTCCCATCGCGACCGTGCAGCCGGGCGTGATCAGAGGCAGCAGGCCGGGATCGCTCACGACGACTTCTCGCGCGGCATCCCGAGCAGCCGCTCCGCGAGGATGTTGCGCTGGATCTCGCTGGTCCCTCCGAGGATCGTCTGCGCGTGCCCGACGAGCATCCGCTTGACCAGGGGCTCTTCGGACTCCGAGCCCAGCGCATCGATGCCGAGTGCCTCGACATCGAGGTTCCCGATGTCGCGCTGGGTCTCCGAGGTCAGCAGCTTGAGCACGGAGAAGGACGCGTCACCGGGTGCAGCGCCCTGAGCGATCGCCCGCTCCCAGGTGGTGCGCAGCAACCAGGCACGCACCCACATCGCGGTGATCTCCGCGCGAAGTGCATCATCGAGCCGGCCGCGGGCTGCTGCGGCCGCAGCCACGTCGGCAAGGGACTGGAACATCCCGACGGCATTCGCGCCGAGGGAGAGGCGCTCGCGGCCGAGCGTGGCCGTCGCGACCTTCCAGCCGCCTCCCTCCTCGCCCACCAGCGAGTCCTCGTCGAGCTCGACGCCGGTCAGGTACACCTCGTTGAACTTGCTCTCGCCGTCGATCTGCTTGAGCGGTCTCACGTCGACGCCGGGGAGCCCCATCGGGACCACGAAGACCGAGAGCCCGCCGTGCCCCGGCCCGCCGGTACGGGCGAGCAGCAGCCCGAGCTCGGAGCTCGCGCCGCCCGAGGTCCAGACCTTCTGCCCGTCGACCACCCAGCCCGTCTGGGTACGCCGTGCCCGGGTCCGGACAGCGGCGAGATCCGACCCGGCGTCCGGCTCGGAGAAGAGCTGGCACCACATCTCGTCGCCCGCGAGGATCCGCGGCAGGTAGCGCTCGCACTGGGCTCTCGACCCGTGCGCCATCAGCACCGGCCCGGCAAGGTCCGGGCCCACGATATTCAGCTGGCGGGGAACGCCGGCGCGTGCCGCCTCCTCGGCGAAGGCTGCCTGGTCAGCGACCGAGGCAGCCCGTCCACCCCACTCCTGCGGCCAGTGCAGGCATGCGTAGCCGGCGTCGGCGAGCAGGCGCTGCCAGGCACGGCCGGCCGGGATGTCGGAGACCTCGGGCGTCGGGCCGTAGTCATGCAGACCCTCGGGTCGGACGACGTCGGCCAGCCAGGTCCGGGCTGCCCTGCGGAACTCGTCGGTCTCCCCCATGACTCAGGTGGACAGGATCGTGACGGCGGCGGTGCCGGGCGACCCGTACAGCTGGGCGTACCCGACCTTCGCGCCCTCGACCTGACGGCCGCCGCAGCGACCGCGCAGCTGGTTGGCCAGCTCGAAGACCTGGCGCAGACCCGATGCGCCGACCGGCTCGCCGTTCGCCAGCAGCCCGCCATCGGTGTTGACCGGCATCCGGCCACCGATCTCGGTAGCGCCCTCGGCGACGAGCTTCTCCTGGTCCCCGTCGGCACAGAACCCGTTCTCGGCCATGTGGATGATCTCGGAGCCGGCATCGGTGTCCTGGAGCTGGATCACGTCGACGTCTTCTGGCCCGATCCCGGCCTGCTCGTAGGCAGCCTGCGAGGCGAACACCGTCGGACTCGGCGCCGGCTCGATCGGCAGCGACGGGCTGAGCAGCTCGAAGGCGCCCTCCTTGCGGGAGAACAACGTGCTCGCCTTGAGGAAGACCGGGGTGCCGCCGTACTTGTGCGCCTGGTCGGCCCGGACGACCACAGCAGCGGCCGCGCCCTCGTCCGGCCCGCAGTACATGTACTGGCGCAACGGGTAGTTCAGCACCGGGGACGCCAGGATCTCCTCGACCGACATCGGCTTGTTGCGCCACGCGTAGCCGGTCCGCTCGCCGTTGCGGAACGCCTTGGCCGCGACCCGCGCCAGAGTCTCGTGCGAGATCCCGAAGTCGTGCAGGTAGCGGTTGATCTTCATCCCGAAGAAGTGCGTGGTCAGGAACAGGCCCGCCTCGCCGTACCAGTCCGGCAGGCCGGAGACAGAGGGGTGCGCGGAGAACGCGCCACGCGGGTGCTTGTCGAGCCCGACTGCGACGGCGACGTCCGTCTCGCCGAGCCGGACCGAGTTGGCCGCCTGGGCCAGCACGTTGCCGCCCGAGGCGCAGCCGGTGAACGTCGATCGTGCCGGGATGCCGGTCAGACCGAGCAGCCCGGTGATCGCCTCGGGATTGAAGACCTCCATGCTCGAGGCCCAGAGCGAGCCGACGTCGCCCCAGGCGACCCCGGCGTCGGTGAGTGCGTCGATGACAGCGTCCTCGCCCATCTGCAGCGCGGACTTGCCGTCGTACCGGCCGAAGGGGTGCATGCCCACCCCGATGATCGCGATGTCGTCGTTGCTCATGCGGTCTCTCCTTCCTCGACCGGCGCGAACGCGTAGATCAAGGTCTCGTTGCCGTCCGCATCGGTACCGAAAGGCACGATCCTCAGCTCCATCTCCATACCTATCCGCAGCTTCTCGGGGTCGGGCTCGGTGAGTCGGGCCTCGATCTTCAGCGCACCCGGGAGCTCGACGTAGCCGACGGAGAAGGGCTGGAACGACTTGTTGTCGTCGTTGCCGGAGTACGGCGGCGCCGGCGGCCGGAACACCTGGGTGGTGAAGGTCCAGAGCGTCCCGCGGGTCGGCAGCTCCACCTTCTCCAGCTCCTCGCGGACGCCGCCGACGAGCCGGTGGGTGCGATAGGGGAACTCGAGCCTGCCGTCCGAGCCTCGGCCGGCGAGCAGGGCCGGGCTGTCGCTCGGCCAGGTGAAGAGGTCGCGCGCGATCGGTACTGCGGTCATGGGTGGGCTCCTTGAAGAGGTTGGCTCGAGACATGTGCTTCGTCGAAGACAGGCACCAGGTCGGCAAGGGCCCGGCGGTGGTCCTCGGGCGTTCCGAGCAGGACCGCGGATCCGCGCGACCGTTTCAGGTGCAGGTGAGCCGGGTGCTCCCAGGTGTAGCCGACGCCGCCGTGGACCTGGATGCTTCCCGAGGCGACGTCGCAGTAGGAGGTCGAGCAGACGACGCGGGCGATGCTCGCGATCAGGTCCGTCTCGGCTCCGGCGTCCAGCGCGCGGTTCAGCGCCCACGACGCCGAGCGGGCTGTCTCGACCGAGACCAGCATGTCGGCGCAGCGGTGCTTGACCGCCTGGAACGACCCGATCGGGCGCCCGAACTGCTCCCGTGTCATGGCGTAGGCGACAGCCGCGTCGAGGGCAGCGGTCGCCCCACCGACCTGCTCGCTGGACAGCACTGCGGTGGCCATGGCGGACGCGGCCCGTGCGATCCGCTCGCCGTCGCCGGCCGCGCCGACCCGCGACGCCGACGCGCTCGACAAGCCGAGCCTGGCCGTACGACGGGTCAGGTCCGAGGTCCGCATGACGGCTCGCTCCACACCGGCAGCACCGGGTGCCAGGTCGACGGCCAGCACGGTCGGACCGTCGCTGGTCTCAGCGAGGACCAGCACGATCTCCGCGACGGCGCCGTCGACGACGTGCGCGAGTGCGCCGCTGACCTGCCATCCCTCGTCGGTCTCCACAGCACGCAGCGCAGTGCCCGGCGCGAGCACCGCCGTCGCGATCAGATCGCCCTCGACGATCCGCGGCAGCCACCGGGCACTGGCGACATCGTCCGCGGCGGCGAGCAGGACCGGCACGGCGAGGCCGATCGTGGAGAGGAACGGGACGCAGGCCAGCGCCCGTCCGAGCTCTTCGGCGACGACGCCCAGCTCCTCGAATCCGGCACCTGCTCCGGCGTACTCCTCGGGCACGATCAGGCCGAGCAGCCCGACGTCGGCGAGCATCGCCCACAGCTCGCGATCGACACCGTCGACCGAGTCCATGGACGCCCGCACCTGCGACTCGCCCGAGTGCTTGTCGAGCAGGCCCCGCACCGTGGCGCGGAGTGCGGCGAGTTCCTGGTCGTCCATCCTCACGCGGGTCCTCCGACCTCGACCAGGGCCGAGGGCGCAGCCGGTCGTCGTACCGATGAGCGCGGACGGTCGACCAGCTCGACCACGATCCCGTCAGGATCGGCCAGGAACAGCACGGTGAAACCACCGGTGGGGGTGTCGGCCATCGGGATGAAGACCGGCGCCGGCACCTCGAGGCCCTGGGCCTCCAGAGCCGCGTGCGCGCTCGCCACATCCTCGACAGCCAGCGCGATCCGGAACAGCCCCCGGGTGTTCGCGACCGCGTCGCCGTGCTCGGCAGCAGGATCGGCCTCGATCTCCAGGCTGAAGGTCGGGTCTTCAGGCAGGAGCAGGGACAGGCGCTCGGGTGATCGGGAGACGTCGACGAACCCGATCGCGGCGTACCACTCGGCGGTCGCCTGGAGATCCCGCGCCGCCAGCCGCAGGTGCGACAAGCAGGCATCCTCGGACGTCTCGGGGCCGGCGAGCTCGACGATCTCGACGACCACGTCGTCGACGTCTGCCTCGACGCGGCTCGGACGCTCGATCCCCTGGACCCACGCAGTCCCGGTCGGCCCGGACAGCCCGGACAGCCCGGACAGCGTGGAGACCCGGAGACCGATGCCTCGGATGCCGGTCGTCGTCCACGCCGGAGCGCTTCGGTCAGCAGTGACCGGCCGTAGCCACTCGACGAGCTCCAGAGCGGGTGCGGACCGGGGGCCACGGCTGTCGTAGAGGAACGTGGTGAAGCTGGCCGTGCTGGACCCCAGCCCCATCGGGCGGGCGTCGGTGTCATCGGTCCGGTTCGTCATCCGCGAGCGGAGCCCGAGGCGACTGTAGAAGGACTCGGCCGCGGTGGCGTCGACCGTGTTGAGGTTGCAGTGCAGCACCGCGTGGGCGTGCTCCACCGGGTGCTCCTGGGTCACGTGATGGCGCCGTTCGCCTTCAGGTCGGCGAGCTCTTCCCAGGTGTAACCGGCCTCGATCAGGGCGAGCTCGGTGTGCTCGCCGAGCTCCGGTGCCCGACGCGATGCGTTCGGCCGCTCGTCGAACTGCACCGGGCTGTCGACCAGCGCGAACTCGACGCCCTTGCCGTCCTCGACCCGGGGGAGGTAGCCGTTGGCGATGACCTGCGGGTCGTCGTGGACCTCGAGAGCGGTCCGCATCACGTCCCAGACGCCCTCGAAGCCGTCGAACGCCTTCTCCCAGTGGGCCAGCGGCTGGGACTCGAAGGCCGACCGGAGCTCGGCGACGCAGTCGGCCCGGTTCACGAAGCGGACGGGAGCCGAGGAGTAGCGCTCGTCCTCGATCAGGTCCGGGCGTCCCAGGCGGTCGCAGAAGTCGGCCCAGAAGCGGTCGGCCTGCAGCAGCACGAAGGTGACATAGCGGTCGTCGGCCGTCTTGTAGATGCTCGCTACCGGGTTCGGCATCTCGTCCAGGTTGAACTTCGGCATCGGCTGGCCGGTGACCCCGGCGGCGACGACGTCGGTCGAGATCTGCCACATCGCGAGGGCCAGCAGCGAGACGTCGACGACCGACGGGATGCCGGTGCGCTCCCGCTTGAACAGAGCGCCGGCGATGCCGGAGGCGATCGCGAAGCCGCCGAAGAGGTCACCGAACGCCGGACGCTGGACCGGCGGGTAGCCGCCTTCGCGGGGGGCGTAGCCGTCGGCGATCCCGCCGCGCGACCAGTACGCCGCCAGGTCGTAGCCTCCGCGTGCAGCCTCGTCGCCCTTCGAGCCGTAGCCGTGACCCCGGCCGTAGATGATCTTCGGGTTCCGGGCGCGGACCTGCTCGACGCTGATCCCGAGGCGCTCGCGGGAGTCGGGAAGAAGGTTCGTGATGAACACGTCCGCGGTCTCGATCAGCCTCATCAGCGCCTCGAGGCCACCCGGCGTGCCGACATTGATCCCGACGCTCCGCTTGCCTCGGTTGGGCTGCTCGACGAAGTGGTTGACGCCACCGGCCCCGGGGACGAGGCCGGAGCTGATCAGCATCCGCTGCGGGTCCCCGGTCTCCGGGTGCTCGATCTTGATGACGTCGGCACCCCAGTCGGCAAGCACGGCGCCGGCCGAGGGAACGAAGGTCCAGGCCGCCAGCTCCACGACGCGGATGCCCTCGAGGATCTGGGGATTCTGCTCGGCTTCGTTGCTCACGCGCTGCTCACCTCGGATGTACGCCGGTCGCCCGGGCCTGGCTAGGTCGATGGGCTGAAACTATGCAGAGTTGACGTTCCTGTCAAGTATGTCCTTGACCGTGCCGAGGTCTCCGATCAAGGCCTCCAGGCTCTTGGCGGTCGACTGCCAGGTGAGCCAGGTGACGCCCGCCTCGAGGCAGGCTTCCAGGTTGTTCGCGAGGTACTGCTCGAGGCGCTCGGGAGACCCGATCCGGCCGGGCGCGAGGCAGACCGTGAGAGTGCCGGGGCGCCCCGCCTGGATCGCGAGCTGCCGCATCTCGTGGATCTGCCCCGCCAGCTGCTCGGTCGACGTCAGCGCATCGGTGCCGGTGATCTGGGCCTGCGCCTCCTCCTGCATGAACGGGAGCCAGCCGTCGGCCAGCAGCGCCGCCCGGCGGCGGGCCGCGGAGCTGTTCCCGCCGATCCAGATCGGCGGCCCGCCCGCCTGGACCGGTCGCGGCAGCACGGTGTGCGCGCAGGCGTCGCTCCCCTGCCCCACCGTGAGCGATTCGCCTGCCCAGGACCCCCGGATCAGCCGGATCGCCGCGTCGAACGCCGGCCCGCGGCCGGCGAAGTCCGCCCCGAGGGCAGCGAACTCCTCCTCGACGTACCCGGCGCCCATCCCGAGGACCAGACGACCCGAGCTGACGACATCGAGGCTGGTCGCTGCCTTCGCCGTGATCAGCGGACTGCGGTAGCCCGCGACGATCAGGTTCGAGATCAGCCTGACCCGCGTAGTCCGCGCAGCAAGAGCCGCGAGCAGGACGAAAGGGTCAAGAGACTGGTGGCCGCCGACCGCGAGCCAGCGGTCGGGCGGCGCCGGGTGATCACTCAGGCTGACCCCATCAAGGCCGGACGCCTCCAGGGCATCGGCCAGGTCGCTGAAGGTGTAGCCGCCCAGCCAGTCCGGCAACTGTGCGAACGCGCGCGAAGGCAGGTCCAGCGAGACGTGCATCCTGGTCATCTCGACATCCTTTCTGACGTAATCGTCAAGCGCATCTGCTCAGGGCATGCTCGGGGCGTGCTCAGGGCGTGCTCGCGGCGACGAGCGACCAGAGCGCGTCGTCGGCGCCGCCGGTCAGCAGCCGGTGGCCGAGGCGCTCCTGCCACTGACGCTGCGAGCCGCCGGCGTCGCGCCAGGCCCACAGCCGCCGGGTCAGCAGGTGCAGCGGGTACTCGCGGGTGATCCCGATCGCGCCGTGGAGCTGATGGGCGTGCGCGGCCACGATCCCCGCCGCGCGGGACGCCGTGATCCTGGCTGCGGCAGCGGTCTCCCAGGTCGGGTTGTCGATCGCGGCCTCGACGGTGGCGAGCACCAGGTCGCGGCGTACGGCGATGTCCGCGACCAGGTGCTGCACGGCCTGGTGCGAGATCAAGGTCTTCCCGAACTGCTCGCGCGTGGTGAGGTGGCGCAGCGTCAGGGTCGCGATGCGTTCGATCGCCCCACCCATCATCGCGGCCTGGACGATGGCCATCCGCGCCTCGACCTCGTCGGCCAAGGCGGCATCGCAGACGGCGACGTCCTTAGTCGCGAGCCGCAGTCCGTCGAACTCGATCAGACCGAGCGGCTCGTCTGCCAGGTTGCGCTCGGCCGGGTCGACCGGGTCGACCGGGACAACCGGATCGACCGGCGACGGTGCGACCACTGCCACCAGGGTCCGTTCCACCTGACGGGCCACGAGCACGGTCGTCGAGCCGGCCGCCCACCGATGGGTGCCGGCCGATCCGTCCAGCACCCAGTCCGGTCCGGCCTCCCGGAAGCTCGGAGAGTGCACCGGTACGACGGCGACGCACCTCCCGCTCACACGAGCCGACGAGACGCCCGCACGCGCCAGGACCCAGCCAGCGAGAGCAATCTCGACCACGGGGAGCGCGACGGCGTGACGCCCGATACCGGCCGCGATCTCCGCGGCATCGCGAAGCTCTCCGCCGGCACCGCCGGCCTGCTCGGGGACACCGACCGCCGGCCAGTCCAGAGCTGTCAGCTGCGCCCAGAGCGCCGCGTCGTCGGTCTTCTGGGCGAAGTGCGGTCCGAGGACGTCGTCGACCAGGGTCCGGAGCTCGGCGCTGTAGGTCATCTGCCCGCCTCCATCCGGCTGACGACGGTGCGCATGATCTGGCTCGAGCCGCCGCGGATAGAGCTCGCCGGGACCGCTCCGGTTGCTTCCTCCAGGACCCGACGCTCCTCGGCATCCGCATCGCCGACCTCGAGGACGTAGCGGGCAGCCTCGACGACGTCCGACTCGAACTCCGAGCCGAGAAGCTTCAGCTCCGACGCGGCGGGACCGGGCGCCTCTCCCCGGTCCAGCGCCCGGGCGACGTCCAGCGCGAGCCGGCGCAGGCCGACCAGTCGGGCAGCAAGCTCGCCGGCCAGCTCGGTCGACGACCGGTCCGGGTGCCGGCGCAGGACGCCCAGCATCGTGGTCAGCAGCAGGTGCATGCTCAAGAAGCGCTCGGGACCGCCGCGCTCGAAGGCGAGCTGAGCCATCACCTGCGCCCAACCGTCGCCGATCGTGCCGAGGACCCGGCTGTCCGGGACGAAGACATCGTCGAAGAAGACCTCGTTGAAGTGGTGGCCTCCGGTCAGGTCCTCGATCGGGCGCACCTCGATCCCCGGCGCGCCCATGTCGACGATGAACTCCGAGAGGCCCTCGTGCCGCGTCCCCGACGCGTCAGTCCTCGCCAGGACGTACATGTGCGTCGCCCGATGCGCCGCCGTCGTCCAGATCTTGCTCCCGGTGATCGCCCATCCCCCGTCGACCCGCTCGGCGCGAGTCCGCACCGCTGCGAGGTCTGAGCCGGCCTCGGGCTCGCTGAGGCCGAGGCAGAAGACCGACTCGCCGCGGCAGATCCCGGGCAGCAGCTCACCCTTGAGCTCCTCGGATCCGAAGCGCAGGATCGCGGGGCCGATCTGACGGTCGCCGGTCAGGTGGGCGCCGAGCGGCGCGCCGGCACGCAACAGCTCCTCGAGGACGACCAGCCGCTCGACGTTGGACGCCTCGGAGCCGCCGTACTCACGGGGCCAGGTCATCCCGATCCAACCGTGGCCGGCCACACCTCGGCTGAAGCCCGGATCGAACCCACGCATCCAGCTGTCGCAGCCAGGCACATAGTCGGAGCCGGCTAGGAACGTGCGGACCTCGGCACGCAGACGCATCAGCTGCTCCGCGTCCGGCACAGCCCGGTTCACCGCCATCGTCGGCACGCTCCGCATCCCCGAAAGTTAGTTGACATTTACGTCAAGACAGTAGGACCGACGACGTCGGACAGCAAGCACCATCGCTCGTCAGGTGTTACGCCGCGCGGTGCCCTTGTAGCCGAAGAACCGCTCGAACGTCTCGTCGTTGATCGGCTGCCTGCTGTTGCGTGCGAGAGCTGCCTCCAGGTCCACGAGGCGTGCGGACAAGGAGGTCGTGTCCGCATCCGCCCGCGTCAGATCGGCGATCTTCGCCCGGAGAGCGACGACTTCCTCGGCAAGGCGCACGCCAGCTTCACCGTAGGTCAGCAGGTCGTGGTCCTCGTCCTCCTCGCGTTCGCGCACGGGCTCGTCGGCCTGGTTCGCAGTCATGGACAGCCTCCAGAAATTGGTAGGTGACGCAACCGTCAATAACTTATACGGTGGGGCTGTCCGACACCAGCGTTTGGAGTGAACCGATGCCGTTGCAAGAGCACCACCAGATCGTCTCCGTGGACGACCACCTGATCGAGCACCCCCGGGTCTGGCAGGACCGTCTGCCCGAGGCGCTCAAGGAGCGCGGCCCAAAGATCGTCGAGGTCAACAACAAGCACGTCTGGCACTACGACGGCGAGGTCTTCCCGACGGTCGGGCTGAACGCGGTGGCCGGCAAGCCGCCCGAGGAGTGGGCCCTGGACCCGGTGCGCTACGAGGACATGATCCCCGGCTGCTACGACCCGGTCGCGCGCGTCAAGGACATGGATCTCGACGGCGTCCAGGCTGCACTCTGCTTCCCCTCGATGCCGGGCTTCGGTGGTGGCGTCTTCCAGCGTGCGCCCGACAAGGACCTCGCCGCCCTGTGCGTCTACGCCTGGAACGACTTCCACATCGAGGAGTGGTGCGGCAGCGCACCGGACCGGTTCATCCCGCTGGCCATCGTGCCGACCTGGGACGTGAACCTGGCTGCGGCCGAGGTCCGCCGCACCGCCGCGATGGGCGCCCGGACGTTCTCGTTCCCCGATGCCCCGGTGGCCATGGGCCTGCCGAGCTTCCACAGCGACTACTGGGAGCCGTTGTGGGATGCGTGCGAGGAGACCGGCATGGTCGTCTCGATGCACTTCGGCTCCGGTGGGTACGTGCCCGGCTTCTCGTTCGCCGCCACCAAGGCCATCCCGGGACAGGTCATCCTTCCGGACGCGCCGTTCGCCGTCGCCATCGCACTGTTCTCCACGAACCTGATGTGGAGCACCGTCGACCTGCTGTTCTCAGGCACCCTCCAGCGGCACCCCAAGCTGCAGTTCTCCCTTGCTGAGGGAGGGATCGGCTGGATCCCCTACATCCTGGAGCGCTGCGACTTCGTCTGGGAGCGGCACCGCTACTACCAGAAGATCGACTTCGACACCCGGCCCTCGGATCTGTTCCGGCAGAACTTCTGGGGCTGCTTCATCGACGACGAGTTCGGCATCGAGAACCGGCACAAGGTCGGCATCGACAGGATCATGCTGGAGATCGACTTCCCGCACTCGGACTCGAACTGGCCCAACAGCCGCAAGCGCGCGGCCGAGGTCCTGGCCAACGTGCCGGACGACGAGGTCACCAAGATCGCCGAGACCAACGCACGGACGATGCTGAGCTTCCCGCGCTCGAGCTGAGCGGTCAGACGGGTCGGACACCGGCCGCGTCGAGCAGGATCCTGCTCAGCGCGGCCGGTTCGGCAATCATCGCGTCGTGGCAGCTGCGCAGCTCGACGACCTCGACAGCGCCGCCCAGGTTCTCGATGAACCTGCGCTGCTTGCGCGGTGCGAGTGCCCGGTCGCGCGTGGTCAGGACCCAGGTCGTGGGCACCGACGACGGCGCCCGGGACGCCTTCTGCGTCAGCACGCTGGCCGAGTCCGGATAGAGCCGGCCGAGCACCATCGCCGCCTGCGACGGACTCATCTCGTTGCAGAAGGCCCACCGGGCGAGCGTGCGTGGGATCGGCTTCGCGATCCCCCCGACCTTGATGCGACGGCTCGCGACGAAGCGCAGCGGACCGCTCAGGGTGTCGATGACGGAGCTTCCTTGCGGCGGGACGCAGCAGGCCAGGAAGACCCTCCGTACGACGCGGCTCCCGAGCGCCTCGGCAACCCCCGGCACGGTGATCCCGGCCAGCGAGTGTCCGACCAGGACGACCTTGTCCAGCCTCGCGGCATCGATCTGATCGACCACAGCGCGGACGCAGTCCTCGATCGTCAGGTTGGCGAGATCGCCCGGCACGCTGCCGCGGCCAGGGAGGTCGGGCGCGAGCACCCGGAGCCCCGGCGCCTGACGCCGCAGCTCGTGGACCGTCGGGTCCCAGCAGTCGCCAGCATGCAGGCCACCGTGGACCAGCACGATGCCGACGCTGCTCATGACGGGTCGTGATCGTTGTAGAACTGGTGCGCCCAGCGGCGCATCCGCCGGAACGCCCGGCCCTCCTCGGTAGCCAGACCGGGTGGGTCGAGATAGATCTGGTGGTCCCAGATGTTCAGGTCGTCCGGGACGGCGGCCTTCGCCTCCGCGAGTCGGCGGCCGTGATCAGCAGGCGCGTCGCCGTCCCCGCGGCCGACCCAGTACGTCGTGAACATCTCGGTGACGCCGTCCTCGACCGGGGTCGTGTTGACCGCGACGACCCGGACGCCGTCGCGGGTGTGCTCGGTGTTGACGCTGACGCCGAGCCCGCTCCACAGGATCTCGATGGTGTTCGCGGAGTCGGTGCGCACCGCGCCGTCCGGACCGGTCGGACTCTCGGACCAACCGCGCCCGAAGCCGACCCGCGACCACCAGACCGGCCCGTCGAGACGCTCCTCCAGCACGACCGGCGAAGCCGGGGTGCCGTGGACGAACCGGAAGTGGTGGGCATCGACGGCGTTCTCCGCGACCATCTGCGGATGCACCCGCAGACCGGGGAACCGGACCCGGGCCTCCTCGGTGAGCGGGTAGAAGTCGCACCGGGCCACGTGCACGCCGGAGGCGAGCGCGTCGGGCACGGCCCAGAGCGGCGCCCGGCCGGCCGCGTCGTGCCAGAGGTAGATCGACTCGTTGAGCTCGGCCACGTGCCAGCAGCTCAGCTTCCGGGCCTTGTTGACCCGGTCCTGATAGGGGATCTCGACGTTGCGCCCCTCGCCGTCCCAGACCCAGCCGTGGAACGGGCATCGGATCCCCGCAGCGGTCACCTGCCCGCCGTGCGCGAGGCTCGCACCGAGGTGCTGGCAGTAGCGGCCCTGGATGTGGACGGCACCGTCCTCGTCGCGCCAGGCGACCAGGTCCTGACCGAAATAGCGCATCGCCTGCACGTCGCCGGGGCCGAGATCTGCTGACCAGCCCACCTGGAACCAGCCGGTGAGGTCGAGGCCCAGACCGTGCAGCCGCATCTCAGGACTCCCCGAGGATCAACTCCGCAGCGCGCCAACCCATCGCCATCAACGGCGCGTTCAGGTTGCCCGCCACCATCACCGGGAGAACCGAGGCGTCGATGATCCGCAGGCCGTCCACACCGCGCACCCGCAGTGCCGGGTCCACCACGGCAGACTCATCGGACCCCATCGCACAGGCGCCCGCCGCGTGATAGCTGGTGCCGCCGTTGATCATCCCCGCGTCCAGGATCCCTTGGGGGTCCTGCAGAGCCGCGCCCGGCATCGACTCGGCTTTCACCAGGTCGACCAGCGGGTGCTGCTGCACGATCTCGCGCATCCGGGCGAACAGGTCGACGAAGACCGTGCGGTCGTACTCGCTGGCCAGGTAGCCGGTCACTATCCGGGGGCCTGACATCGGGTCGGTCGACCTGATGTGGGTGCTGCCGAACGACGTCGGCCGCAGCGGGTACCCGATGATCGACATCCCTGGCTGCTCCTCGACGCCGAGCTCGAGGGAGAAATGGCCTTGCGAGAACGGCGTCATCAGGATCTGTGCGTCGGGTCGATCCAGACCGGGCCGGCTCTTGAGGAAGCCCACCATGTCGTACGCCGGCGTGGCGACCGGGCCCTTGCGCGTCGCCAGGTACTGCAATCCGCTCAGGGCCTGGCGGGACGGCTTGTGCAGCAGGCGGTTGTACCCGATGTGCCGGTTCAGCCGGAGCTGCAGCGGGAACCAACGGTGCTCGCGGCACTGCTCTCCCACGAGCTCGCGGTCCAGGCGGACCTCGACACCTGCATCCCCCAGTACGTCGGCGCGGCCGATGCCCGAGCGCTCGAGGAGAGCCGGCGTCTCGATGTTGCCCGCCGTGAGGATCACCTCACGGGTCGCGCGCACCTCCTCGTTGGCGCCGTTGCCCCGGCTGATCTCGACCCCGACAGCACGGTCGCCCTCGAAGAGGATGCGAGTGGCCATCGCCTTGGTCAGCACCGTCACGTTCTTGCGCTTCATCGCCGGCCGGAGGAAGGTCTTCGCGGCGCTCTGCCGCAGGCCCTTGCGGATGTTCGCCGGGCCGAAGCCGACCCTGTCGTCGTCACTGGCGTTGAGGTCGTCGACCCGCTTCATGCCGACCGCGGACGCGGCGCCGAGCATCGCCTCGCCAACCTCGTCGCCCTCGGCCTGGACGCTGATGTGCACCGGCCCGCCAGCTCCGCGCAGGTCCGAGGCCCCGAGCTGGTGGTCCTCCATGGCCCGGTAGATCGGGAGGATGTCGTCCCAGCCCCAGCCGGGGTTCCCGTCTGCGGCGAGGCCGTCCCAGTCGGCCTGCGCACCGCGGTTCCAGACCATGCCGTTGATCGCGCTCGATCCGCCGAGGACTCGGCCGCGCGACCAGTGCTCGGTCTGCCCTAACGGGCCGAACGGCTCGGTCTCGTACACCCAGGACTTGGCGGGGTTGTCGATCGTGAAGGCGAAGCCCTTGGGAATGTGGAAGACCGGGCTCCGATCGCTGCCCCCGGCCTCGATGACGGCGACCGACGCGCCGCCCTCGGCGAGCTTCGCCGCGAGGACGCAGCCGGCTGAGCCGGCCCCTACGACGAGGTAGTCAAAGGTAGGCATGCTCAGATCCGTTCAGTCGTCATCGAGGCCGTCGGTGTAGCCGATCGACTTGGTCTGCAGGTACTGCTCGAAGCCCTCGAGCCCGTTCTGACGCCCGACGCCCGAGGCCTTGTAGCCACCGAAGGGAGCATCGGCGCCGTAGAACAGTCCGCCGTTGATCATCAGGGAACCGGTCCGCAGCCTGCGGGACACGGCGAAGGCACGGTCGCGGTCCGCGGAGAACACCCCGCCCGAGAGCCCGTACTGGTTGTCGTTCGCGATCCGGGCCGCGTCGGCGTCGTCGTCGAACGCGATGACGACCAGGACAGGACCGAAGATCTCTTCGCGGGCGATCGCCATGTCGTTGGTGACATCGGCGAAGACCGTCGGCTGGACGAAGTAGCCCTTGTCGAGACCCGGTACCCGACCGCCGCCGACAGTGACCCGCGCCCCCTCGCGCTTCCCGGTCTCGATGTAGCCGAGGACGCGCTCGCGCTGGGTCGCGTTGATCAACGGACCGGCCATGTTCATCGGGTCGTTCGGGTCGCCGCATCCGACGCCGGCGAAGGCCTCGGTCACCAGGTCGACGCACTCGTCGTACTTGCTGCGGGGCACCAGCAGCCTGCTCTGCAGCGCGCATCCCTGACCGGCGTGCATGCACATCAGCGACGCCCCGGGGACGACGCTGGACAGGTCCGCGTCGTCCAGGACGATCATCGCCGACTTGCCGCCGAGCTCCAGGAAGGTGCGCCGCATCTCCGGTGCTGCCAGGGCTGCGATCCGACGACCGACCCCGGTCGATCCCGTGAACGAGATCATGTCGACCCGGGCATCGGTGACCAGCTGCTCGCCGACCTCGTGTGAGCTCGACGTGACGATGTTGACGACGCCGTCGGGGATGTCGGTCTGCTCGGTGATCAACCGGCCGAGACGGGTCGCGTTCCAGGGCGTGTCCGGCGCCGGCTTGATCACCACCGTGTTCCCCGTCGCCAGGATCGGGCCGAGCTTGTTCAAGGTGACCTCGAGCGGGAAGTTCCAGGGCACGATCGCGCCGACGACGCCGACCGCTTCCTTCCACACCTGACGGTGGCTGAGCATCCCGAACGCCTCGCTGTCGGGGAGAGCGCGGTCCCAGCCGAACCCGGCGATCTGCTCGGCCGGCCAGAGGATCGCGTCGTCCAGGGGCCAGTCGACCTGGGCGGCGTACGTCGTGGAGACCGGAGCCCCGACCTCGAGGATCGTCTCGGCGCGGAACTCCTCGCGTTCTCCGCCGAGCGCCTCGTGGAGCTGGAGCAGGCACCGGCGGCGGAACTCGTGGTTGGTCGACCAGTCGGTCTCGTCGAACGCACGACGGGCAGCGGCGATCGCACGGTCCATGTCCTCAGCGCCGCCATCGGCGGTAACCCCGAGGACCTCCTCGGTCGCCGGGTTCACGTTCTCATACGTCCGCCCGCCGGCACTCGGCCCGAGCTTCCCGTCTACGAGGAGCCGGGCCTCGCCGTACTGGTTCTGGCTGGTCATGGGATCGGGCCTTTCCGGGCTCTGGAAGCCTTCCTGCAACGACACCTGACATGTTTGTCATATCCGCCGAAGCGCGAGGCCTTCCCGCCCAAGCATGCCCTCTGAGCGGCTTGACAACAAGCGGTTCCACGGCATTATTGACGCAAACGTCAAACAACTTCTTGTGTCAACAACTTCTGTGAGGACCATCGATGAGCCAGGTGACCAGGACCGCCACGATCGCCGCGACGCCCGAGGTGATCCGCACGATCATGCTCGACGTCGAGAACCACCCGTCCTGGCAGAAGGAGGTCCAGAAGATCGAGGTCCTCGAGACCGACGGGAGCAGCCGCCCGGTGCGCACCCGGGTCACCATCTCCGCGATGGGCCAGAGCGCCGACTACGAGCTGCTCTACACCTACGACGAGGCCGATAACTTTGAGTACCACCTCACCGCTGGCGAGATGATGACCAAGAACGACTTCACGTTCGCGGTCAGCCAGAGCGACGCCGATCCGGCCACGTCCTCGGTCGCCGTCGTCCAGGAGCTCGACCTGAAGTGGCCGCTCCCGGGCTTCATGATCGACCAGCTGACCCTCAAGGGCGTCAAGGACATGCTCAAGGCCCTGACCGAGAAGGCCGAGCAGGCCTGAGCCTGCCCGGCCGGCTCGTCAGACTCGCATCAGACCGTCTCGATGACCACGGCGCCACCCTGGCCGCCGGCGGCGCACATCGACGCGACCGCGACGCCCCCGCCGCGACGCCGCAGCTCGTGGGCGAGCGTCGTGATCATCCGGGTGCCCGAGGCAGAGATCGGGTGGCCGAGGCTGCACCCGCTCCCGTAGATGTTGACCTTCTCCTGCTCGATGCCGAGCTGGCGGCAGGCAGCGACCGGGACCGAGGCGAAGGCCTCGTTGATCTCCCAGAGGTCGATGTCGCCGACGTCGAGGCCTGCGCGCTTGAGCACCAAGGGGATGACCTCGACCCCGCCCATGCCGGTGCGGTGCGGGGCGACACCGATGGCGCCCCAAGCACGGACCCGTGCCAGCACCTCGAGACCCCGCTCGGCTGCGAGGTCGTCGCTGGTGATCGCCACTGCCGACGCCGCGTCGTTCACGCCGCTGGCGTTGCCCGCGGTGATCGAGAACCCCTCGATCTCAGGATGCAGCCCGCGCAACGAGGCCAGCTTCTCGGCGCTCGACCCGCGCCGCGGGTGCTCGTCGACAGCGAACCGGGTCGCGACCCCGTCCACCATGACGTCGACCGGGACGATCTCGTCGTCGAAGATGCCGGCGTCGATGGCGGCGATCGCCCGCTGGTGCGAGCGAAGCGCCCACGCGTCCATGTCCTCGCGGGTCAGACCCGCTTCCTGGGCCGTGTTCCACCCGACGGACAGGGTCACGTCGTCATTCGCTCCGTCGTAGTACGGGAAGGTCGGCACCATCCCGGTGCGCGGCTCGTCGCGGCCGGGCACACGCCAGGTCAGCGTCGGGCTCATCGAGTAGGAGAAGGCGCCACCGGCGATGATGGCGCGGTCCATGCCGGCACGGATCGACGCCGCGGCGTTCCCGACGGCCGTGAGGCTGCCCGCGCAGTGCCGGTTGACCGCCTGCCCCGGGACGTCGGTCATCCCGGCGAGCAGTGCGGCGTACCGCGCCATGTCGCCGCCCCCCGCCCCGGACTCGGCCAGGATGACGTCGTCGAACTCCTGCGCTGCGAGACCCGAGCGACGAACCGCCTCCGCGACGACCACCGCCGCGAGGTCCTCGGGGCGGGTGTCGCGCAACGTGCCTTTCATCGATGTGCCGATAGGGGTGCGCACAGCACTGACGATCACTGCTTCGGTCATCGTTTCGTTCCGTTCATTCAGCGGCCTTGGGCCGGTAGCTCGAGGCGAGCAACAACAGGGCGGAGCCGATGCCTCCGACGGCAGCGACGACGAACCAGGCAGTCCCGGCCACGTTCCAATCGAGGGCATGGTCGAGCGACCAGCGACCGGGACCCAGGGCCGCGAGAGCCAGGGCCACTCCGGCGACGAGCAGCACGTACTCGCTGCCGCCCTTGAAGATGAAGTAGCCCTTGCCACGGTGATCGGTGAGCGCGGCGACCACCATCAGCCCGACGAAGCCGGTAGCGGCCAACCCGGTGGCGAGTCCGGCGGTGACCAGGAGGCCGGCACCGATCTCGGTGGCCGCAGCGACCCTGGCGTGCAGCCACGCGGGCTTGAGCCCCAGCGAGGCGAACCAGCGGGTCGTCCCGTCCAGGCCCCCGGCGCCGAGCACCTTGTTCCAGCCGTGCGTGACCAGCATCGGTCCGATCGCAAGACGCAGGACCAGCAGGCCCAGGTCGACGTGGTGCATGCCGGCGCCTAGGACGTGCCGCGTCGCGGGCCGGGGGTGAACCGGACCGGCAGATGGCGGACCGCGTAGACCTCGGCGGCGTCGTCGAACCGGACCGGTTCGCCGTCGAGCTCGAAGTCCGGCAGCCGGGTCAGGATCTCGTCGATCATCACGGCGAACATGTCGCGCGCCAGGTTGGACCCCAGGCACCGGTGCATGCCGACCCCGAAGGACAGGTGCTTCTTGTTCTCACGCTCGAAGTCGATCGTGCCCGGGTGCGGGAACACCTGCGGGTCACGGTTGGCCGCGCCCCACATCAGCAGCACCCGGTCCCCCTGCTTGAGGTGCTGGCCGTGGAACTCCGCGTCCCGAGTGACCGTCCGGGCCAGCGCCAGGGTCGGGGTGTCGACCCGCAGGAACTCCTCGGTGGCCTGGGTCATCAGCCCGCGGTCCTCGATCAGCGCCGACCGCAGCTCGGGACGGTTTGCCATCGAGACGAGCGCGTTGGAGGTCAGCCCGCTGGTGGTGTCCATCCCGCCGAGCATCATCAGGAACCCGTACATGGTGATCTGGACCTGGTCGAGCGGCTCGCCTTGGACCTCTCCGTGGACGATCCGTGCGAACAGGTCGGAGTCGGCGGGACGATCGCGGCGCAGGTCCATCTCCGCAGCGAGCTCGTTGAGGATGCTGGCACCGGCCATCATCGAGGTGTCGGCGTCGTGCGCGCGATCGTGGATGACCGCGTGCACCCGGTCCACCCACTCCGACCACCGCGACTCGTCGAACCCGAGCATCCGCAGCATCATCCTGGCCGGCAGCGGGGTGGTCAGCTCCTGGACCAGGTCGGCAGTGCCCTTCTCGATGAAGGTGTCGATCAACTCGGTGGCGATCTCGCGCATCGCCGGCTCGAGGTCGCGTGAGGACTTCCTCGAGAACGCCGGCAGCGTGATCGCCCGCAGGTCCTGGGTCTCCGGCGGATCGGTCTCGATCGGCAGGATGGGGAACGGCATCCCTGACTCGGGTACGCCGACGGTCTCCGCGGAGCTGAACAGGTCGTCGTCGCGCGATGCGTCCGCAACCGACTGGTAGTCGGTGAAGACCCAGAACCCGCCGTGCTGGGGAGAGTGCGCGACCGGGCACCTGCTCCGGATCTCGTCGGTGATCTCGTGCGGCCGATCGCGGAACTCGGTCGAGTGGTGGTCGAGGTCGAACTCGGCGCGCTCGGCGGCCGGGATCTCCGGGGCGGTCGTCATGAAAAACGTCTCCTGTCGGTGAGCTTCATCGGTCCGTTGGCGACCACATCGCCGACCAGCGCAAGGTCTCCACCGAGCCGGGCAGCGCTGTCGGCGACCAGGTCGACGTCCTTGCGGAGGTAGGGACCAGCGGCCTCCGCGAACGCCGCGACTCCGCCCACCTGGGTCAGCGCCGTGAGTGCGAAGCTCGAGGCGCTGCAGGCGCTGAGCGCCTCGAGCAGCGGCCCCTCGTCCAGGCCGATCTCCGAGCCGAGCAGCAAGGCGTCCGCCACCAGCTGAGCATTCGCGGCGAACAGGATGTTGTTCACCAGCTTCGTCCGGGTCGCCGATCCCGAGTCGCCGGTGCGCAGGATCGTCGAGGCGTACGCCGCGATCACCGGACGGGCCTTGTCGACCGAGCGCTCCGGCCCTCCGACCAGGACCGTCAACGCTCCCGCCTGCACCTCCTCAGCGCGACCGCTGATCGGCGCGTCGAGGAGGACGACGCCGTGCTCGGCAGCGAGCGCCGTCAGCCGCTCGACCCCCTCGACCGAGATGGTCGCGTGCTGGACCAGCACCGTGCCGGGGGCAGCGTTCGCGATGAGACCGCTCGGGCCTTCGAGGATCTCGCAGAGCTGCTCCTCGGAGAACGGGCAGAGGACGATCACGTCGCGGTTCGCGATCCCGGCCAGGTCCGTGCTGATCTCGGCGCCGGCGGACCGGAACGCCTCAGCGGCCTCGGGCCGCCGTACGTGCAGACGCACCGGCGTCCCCGCCGCGATCAGCCGCTGCACCATCGGGCCGCCCATCGTTCCTGCGCCGATGAAGCCGACCGAGGGCTCGGCACCGACCAGCCTCAGCGTGTGCACCGGGGCCGCGCTCATCGGAGCCGCACGCCGATCGCAGACTCGGGACACGAGGAGGCCGCCTGGCGTGCTGAGGGGAGCAGCGCGTCGGGAACGGGATCCGGCGAGGCGGTCGCCTGGCCGGTGTCGTCATCGAGCTCGAACAGGTCGGGAGCGATGTTCGCGCAGAGCGAGTGGCCCTGGCATTTGTCGTGATCGACGGTGAGACGCATGAGTCACTCCTGGACGCGGTGAGCGGCGGACTTCTCTCGCACCATATTCCGGACCAATACCGTCCGCAATAGATCTGGCGATATTTCGGACTAAATTCGTCCGGAAGATCCGACGTGCTTGAATCGTCCGGTGGAGCCGACCGAGAACGTCACCGAGACCCGCACCTCTGGTGCCGGGCGCCCTCGCGACGACGGCGCCGAGCAGCGGGTCATCGACGCCGCGCTCGAGGAGTACGCGGACGGCGGCTGGGCCGCGTTCAGCATCCACCGTGTCGCCCGCCGCGCCGGCGTCGGCAAGTCCACGATCTACCTTCGCTGGGCGGACAAGAACGAGCTTCTCAACGACGCCGTGGCACGTCGATCCGAGCAGCTCCGCGAGATCGACACCGGGACCTTCCGGGGCGACCTCGCCCAGCTCGCCGACCTCTTCGTGGCTCACCTGCAAGACCCCATCGGCTGGGCGACCTTCCGGATCGCCGTCGATGCGACCCGCGAGCCCGACGTACTGGCGGCCTTCACCACAGCCGTGGTCGACCAGCACCGGCTAGCGGTCGGCTCCATCGTCGAGCGCGCGATCGACCGGGGCGAGGTAGATCCCGCGTTCCCCCTGGAGACGATCGTCGAGGTCGTCTACGGCACCGTGATCGCCCAGTCGTTGAAGATGCCGCGCCACGGACCGACCTTGCGCAAGGAGGACGTCTCGCCCGGCGTCGAGCCCCTCCTGGACCTGATCATCCGCGGCGTGGGCACGTCGCGCGACTTATGACCCTGGAGCACTCATGAGCTGGAGACTGGACCCGTCGACGACCGCCATCGTGTGCGTCGAGTGCCAAGAAGGCGTCCTCGGGCAGGAGTCGATCCTTCCGGATCTCGCTGCAGCTGCGGCGCCGATGATCGGCTCGATCGCCCGCCTCCTCGACGCTGCACGGGCGGCCGGAGCCACCGTCGCGCACGCGACGTACGAGGGCGCCCTGGGCGCCTCCGATCACGGGCCCGCACCCCTGTGGCGAGCACTCGGAGCCGGCGCCGGATGGAAGGCAGGAGACGCCGCGACCCAGGTCCTGCCCGAGCTGCTGGGCCCAGGCGACCTGGTCCTTCCCCGTCATCACGGCCTGAACCCTTCAGCCGGGACCGAGCTGCTGCCGGTGCTGAGGGCCCGGGGTGCCCGCACGCTCGTCCTGGCCGGAGTCTCCCTCAACGTGGCGCTGATCCTGCTCGCCGGCGACGCCGCCCAGCAGGGGTTCTCGGTGGTCGTGCCCAGCGACGCCGTCGCGGCCACGCCGGCCGAGTACGCCGAGCCGCTGCTGGCCTACAGCATGCGGATGCTCGCGAAGGTGACCACCGTGGAGCAGGTCGTCGCGGCGCTCGCCCCCGTCAGCTAGAGCCGGCCCGCGCCCGGCCGGAGAGCAGGGACCAGGAACGCGCGGAGCACTCCCTCGTCCCCGCCGTCCGCGCCGTCCGGGGGCTCGCTCGCGAGGCTGAACGACATCCGCCAGACCCAGCGGACGATCGCGGCGATCGGCACGTCGTCGCGGACGTCGCCAGCCGCGACCGCCTCGGTCAGCGCTGGCTCCAGAGTCCGCGCGACCCGCTCGAACCATGCCTCCGACGCCGTCGCGGCATGCAGGGTGTGGCCGGCCGAGGTCGGATCGATGAGCAGGCTCATGTACTGAGAGGCCCGGGTCTCCCGCAGGCTGACCACCGACGCACTGACCAGCCGGTCCTCGAACGAGCCCTCGCCGGTGAGCATCGGCTCCACCTTGGTGAGGATCCCGTCCGCCTCGCGCAGGAAGGCGGCAGCGAGGACCGCGTCCTTGGTCGCGAAGTAGGTGTAGAGCGTCGTGCGGTGAACGCCGACCTCGGCAGCGATGTCGCCCATCCGGGTGCGACCGATCCCCAGGCGCCGGTAGCAGCGCTCCGCGCCGTCGAGGATCCGCTCGCGCGCCTGCGCGTCATCGGCGGGAGCGTCGGCGCCCCAGCGCTGCGGCCGGCGCTCCGGAGCGGCGGCAGTCTTCTCGGTCATTGACACGACACTACAAGATCTCTACTTTGTCGGATGACTACGTACTACAAACTTTGTCGTTTGTAGTTTTACCGGAGACAGTCCTACCGAGGAGCTCACCGTGCACCAGGATCCACCGGCGTTCGCCTGGGCCTTCGAGATCGTCGGACCGTGCATCTGGCTGATCATGGCCGTGCACTTCTGGCGCAAGAGCCGCCGTCTGGGCGCCATCACGGTCCCGGCCCTGCTGTTCATCGGCGCGACGACCCAGTCCTGGCAGGAGTGGTACGCCGACTGGGGCGGCTATGTCCTCTACAACCCGCACCTGCACCTGATGACCTGGTGGCACGGGGCCTACACCAGCCCGAACAAGCCGTGGGCGGTGATCCCGGCGTACGGGTGGTTCTTCGGCGCGATCTACTTCCCGCTGATCAGCCTGCTGCACAAGGTGCACGCGTTCCTCGGCCGCCGCGCCTGGATGAAGCTGCCGACCTTCTCGGTCTTCCTGCTGTTTGCCGGCTTCGGGGCGCACTACCTCTGGGACCTGCTCATCGAGGGCAGCGCGGTCCTGCTCGGGATGTGGAACTACACCACCGTCATCGGGCCGTCGCTGTCGAACCACCGCGGCCACTTCCCGCTGGTGTACCCGATCATCCCGTTCGCGCTGCTGATGTCGGTGACGATGCTGATCATCGACGCGAAGCGGCCGGACGGCACCCCGATGGTGGAGCACTGGGCCCGCGTCGACCGGTTCACCGGGACCAAGCACCACGTGGCCCGGATCGTGACCTGGATCCTGACGATGAACCTGACCTACCTGCTGCTGTTCACGATCCCGATCTGCCTGTTCCGAGGGACGTTCCTGCCGTTCGACCCCCGGCTCTGACCCGACCTCCCACCGCTAGGAGCACGCCGATGGAGACTCCACGCATCCGGACCACGATCGAGAAGATCGGCGCTTGGAGCGGCCTCGCGCTCCTCGCCCTGTTCTTCGTGTTCTTCTGGCTGATCGCCGACCTGGTCCCGCCGTTGGATCCCGGGGCGAGCGCGGCGAGCATCTCCGCGACCTACCGCGACCACCACGACCGGCTGACGGTCGGGCTCGCGCTGATGGTCCTCTTCGCGCCGATCGTCTGCGGCTTCATCGCTGCGCTCGCTCGGCAGGTACGCCGGGTGGAGGGCTACTGGGGCGTGATGTCGCTGACCCAGATCCTGGCCGGCGTGATCATCCCGATCGGCTTCATCTTCCCGCCGGTCATCGCCCTGGCCGCGGCGTACCGGCCCAATGCCGACCCGGACGTCACCCGCGCCCTGGACGACGTCTTCTGGCTGATGTTCGTCGGGATCGTCGGCACGCTCGTGCTGCAGGCGCTCATCCTGGTCGTCGCGACGTTCATCGACTCGAGCGAGACGCCGGTGTTCCCGCGGTGGTTCGGCTACCTCAACGGCTGGTACGCCGTCCTGGCCGTCCCCGGCTGTGCGATCTTCCTCTTCCACAGCGGGCCGCTCGCGTGGAACGGCATCTTCGCGTTCTGGATCCCGCTCGTCGCCTTCTCCGGGTGGATCAGCGCCACGACCTACGTCCTCCTGAAGGCCATCGGGACCGAGGCCTCATGATCGCACCGGCTGCGCCGAGTGCCACGGCGCGCCGGATCCCGGGCGAGGAGGGGACCTGGGTCTTCCTCTTCGGCGACATGGTCGTGTTCGGAGTCTTCTTCACCACCTTCCTGATCCAGCGCGGTCACGCGCCGCAGCTGTTCGATCGGTCGCGGCAGACGCTGAACCTCGGCATCGGCCTGGCGAACACCCTGGTGCTGCTGACCAGCTCACTGCTGGTCGCGACCGGAGTCCGCGCGCTGCGCGACGGCGCGAACCAGCTGGCGCGCCGGCTGCTGGTGGCCGCCTTCGGCTGCGGGGTGCTGTTCGTCGGGCTCAAGGCCGTCGAGTACACCCAGAAGGTCCACCAGGGGCACGGCCCCGGGACCAACAACTTCTACCTGTACTACTTCATCCTCACCGGGCTGCACCTGTTCCACGTCGTCATCGGCCTCGGCGCGCTCGGCTTCCTCATCCGCCAGACCGGCAGACCGGAGCTGACCGAGCGGCGGTGGATGGTCGTCGAGGGCGCCGCCTGCTTCTGGCACCTCGTCGACCTGCTCTGGATCTTCCTGTTCCCACTGCTCTACCTGGTGAGCTGAGGAGATGACGATCCACGACTTCCTCCGGGCAAAGCCGACCCGCGTCTGGCTCGTGCTGGTCGCGATCACCGTGGTCTCCGTGGTCACCGCCGGCGGCCACGGCAGCGGCTCCAGGATCGGCCTGGTGGCGCTCGTGCTCGCCACGGTCAAGGCCCGCTTCGTGGGTCTGGACTTCATGGAGCTGCGGCACGCGCCCAGGCTCCTGCGCACGCTGTTCGAGCTGTACTGCGTCGCGATCGCGGGCACGCTCGTCGTGGTGTACCTCGTCGCATGAACCGAAGCTCACTGCGGCGGAGACGACCCGACCAGGTTGCCCGCCAGTCCGAGCACCAGGTGTCGTCGTACGACGAGGAAGAGCACCACGACCGGGGCGGCCGCGACCAGCGATGCGGCCATCAGCTGGTTCCACTGGACCCCGGAGTCGCTGGCGAACCCGCTGAGGCCCACTGCCAGGGTCCGGGTGCCGGCATCGGAGAGC
>DATAZI010000008.1:0-7344 GCA_036272095.1 Marmoricola sp.
TGATCGATCCCCGCATCCTCCGCGAAGACCCCGACCTGATCCGCGCTGCCCAGGCGAAGCGCGGCTTGTCCGGTGACGTGGTCGATGTCGCCCTGGCCGCGGACGAGTCCCGCCGGGTCGCGATCACCGCCTTCGAGACGCTGCGCGCGGAGCAGAAGCAGCTCGGCAAGCTGATCCCGCAAGCGTCCGCGGACGAGAAGACCGAGCTGCTCGCACGCACCAAGACGCTGGCGGCGGACGTGAAGACCGCCGAGGCAGCTCAGGGTGCGGCCGAGGAAGCGTGGAAGAACGCGATCCTGGCGATCCCGAACCCGGCAGCCCCCGAGGCCCCTGCCGGAGGCGAGGACGACTTCGTCGTCCTTGAGACCGTCGGGACACCGCGCGACTTCGCCGCCGAGGGGTTCGAGCCGAAGGACCACATCGAGCTCGGCCGCATCCTCGGTGCGATCGACATCGAGCGCGGTGCGAAGGTCTCGGGATCACGTTTCTACTTCCTCACCGGCGTCGGTGCCGAGCTCGAGTTCGCCCTGATCAACCTGGCCATGGAGCAGGCCAGGGAGGTCGGGTTCACCCAGGTGATCGCGCCGTCGCTGGTCAAGCCGCGGGCGATGGACGGGACCGGCTTCCTGGGTCAGGCGGCCGACGACGTCTACCGGATCGAGGGCCAGGACATGTACCTCGTCGGCACCTCCGAGGTGCCGATGGCGGCGTACCACTCCGACGAGATCCTCGACGGGGCGACGCTGCCGCTCCGGTACGCCGCGTTCAGCCCGTGCTTCCGCAAGGAGGCCGGCTCGCACGGCAAGGACACCAAGGGCATCATCCGGGTGCACTGGTTCGACAAGGTCGAGATGTTCGTCTACGCCGATCCCGCCGATGCCGAGGCCGAGCACCTGCGGCTGCTCGGCTGGGAGAAGGCGTTCCTCGACAAGCTCGAGCTGGCCTACCAGGTCATCGACGTGGCGGCCGGCGACCTCGGCCTCTCCGCGATCCGCAAGTTCGACTGCGAGGCGTGGATCCCCACCCAGGGCAAGTACCGCGAGCTCACCTCGACCTCGAACTGCACCGAGTTCCAGACCCGCCGGCTCGACACCCGTGCCCGCTACGAGGGCGGGACCGGCCCCGTCGCCACCCTCAACGGGACGCTGTGCGCGATGACCCGGACCATCGTCGCGATCCTGGAGACCCACCAGCAGCCGGATGGCTCGGTCCGGGTCCCGAAGGCGCTGCAGAAGTGGCTGGGACGCGAGGTCCTTGAGCCGGTGACGACCGTTGGCTGAGCCGGACCCGACCTGGACACCACGGCTGGTCGCCCTCGACATCGACGGCACCCTG
Organism: Marmoricola sp.; assembly: GCA_036272095.1. Classification (GTDB taxonomy): domain Bacteria; phylum Actinomycetota; class Actinomycetes; order Propionibacteriales; family Nocardioidaceae; genus Marmoricola. Next base: position 1,336 of record DATAZI010000008.1, read on the forward strand.
CTGATCCCTGACCTGGAGAACGGCTTCACCTCCGAGGTGATGACCGCACCGGTGGCGAAGGCGGTCCTCGACGCCGCCGGCAGCGGTGCCATCGTCGTGCTCGCCTCGGGCCGCGCGCCACTGAGCATGGCCGGGGTGGCAGACCGGCTGGGCTTGACCGACGTGGTGGCCGGCCGGTCCGGCGAGCGGCTGCACATCGTGGCCTCCAACGGCTCGGTGATCGTTCGGCATGCTCCGCTCGAGGTCGTCCACGAGGTGCGGTTCGATGCCAGCGAGGCTGTGCGCACCGTCCTGGAGCACGTGCCCGGAGCAGCCGTCGCGGTCGAGGAGCACGGTGTCGGCTACCGGGTGAACCGGCTCTTCCCGCCCGGCGAGCTCGACGGCGAGATGATCATCTGCGACATCGAGGAGATGATCTCGACCCAGGTCAGCCGGGTGATCATCCGCGACCCTGACTCCACCTCGGAGGACTTCGTCCACCTCGCCCGGGAGCTCGGCCTGCACGGCACCAACTACTTCATCGGCTGGACCGCCTGGCTGGACCTCGCGCCCGAAGGGGTCAGCAAGGCCAGCGGCCTGGAGTGGGTCTGCCGTGAGCTCGGCGTCGACGCGGCCGACGTGCTCGCGATCGGCGACGGCCGCAACGACATCGAGATGCTCACCTGGGCCGGCCGCGGTGTCGCGATGGGGCAGGGGCCGCAGGTCGTCAAGGACGCCGCCGACCACGTCACCGGCACCGTCCATGAGGACGGCGCCGCCACCGAGCTGCGGCGCTACTTCCGTGAGTGAGGACCTGCCGAAGACGATCTCGACGATCCGGCTCCGGCTCGAAGCCGTGACCTACGACGAGGCGCGGGCGATGCTGGCCGGCCAGAGGTCGCCGCGGTTCCACCCCGACTATCCCCGTCGCGACGACCTGGACGCGTGCTCGATGATCCCGCCCGGAGGCACCTCCTGGGGTCCGCGGCACATCGTGCGGGCCTTCGACGACCTGGTTGTCGGCAGCATCGGCTTCTTCGGCCCGCCGGATCCTCACGCGGACGGGGTCGCCGAGACCGAGATCGGCTACGGACTGGTGCCCGATGCTCGCGGCCACGGTGCGGCGACAGAGTCGGTGACCGGGATGCTCGCCGAAGCAGACCGCCTCGGCGTCCGCGTCCGGGCCAGCGTCGAGCCCTCGAACAAGGCCAGCGTCCGGGTACTCGCGAAATGCGGCTTCACCGGGCTCCGTGGCTCCGACGAGGACGGCAACCTCGTCATGGTCCGGCCGCTGCCGCCCGCCTGATCGGCGTACCGGCGGGTGGTTAGGCTCGTGGTGTGAACCCACCGGTACGGCTGGTCGCCACCGATCTCGACGGCACCCTGGTGCACTCGGACGGCACGATCACCTCCCGTACGGCGGCAGCACTGGTCGCGGTCGAGAAGGCTGGCGTCGACGTCGTCTTCGTGACCGGCCGTCCGCTGCGCTGGGCGCGCGACGTCTTCGACCACGTCGGTCGGCACGGGTTCGCCATCGTCTCCAACGGAGCCCTGGTCTGGGACGTCGCGGAGTCGGAGCCGTACCTGGTCCGGGCCATCGAGCCGGCGGTAGTGCTCGAGGTCGCGAGGAGGCTGCGCGCTGCAGTGCCGGAGACATCCTTCGCCGCTGAGACGTCCGACGGGATCGCCCTGGAGAGCGGCTTCCTCGAGCGGCACCCGATCCCGCAGGGAAGCACCCGCGGCACGCTCGAGGACATCCTGACCGGGCCGGCGTACAAGCTGCTGGCGCGCCACGAGACCCTCGCCGCGCAGGAGTTCTGGGATGCGGCGCTGGCCGCGGTCAGCGACCTGGTCGAGGTGACCTGGTCATCGAAGACGGCACTGCTCGAGATCAGTGCGCACGGAGTCACCAAGGCCTCCACACTGGACCTGTTCTGCGCCGAGCGCGGGATCGAGCGCAGTGAGGTGGTGGCGTTCGGGGACATGCCGAACGACATCGCGATGCTGCAGTGGGCGGGGACGTCGTACGCGATGGCGAACGCGCACCCCAGCGTCCGCGAGATCGCGACTGCGACGGCAGGCACCAACGACGACGACGGCGTGGCCGCGGTGCTCGAGGAGATCCTCGAGAACCGGATGGCCGCAGGGTGAGGAGGGGCGGCATGGTCCTGCTCGACGACGACGGCATCGCGACCGCGCTGGAAAGCGTCCCGGCCTGGCGGCGCGAAGGCGACAGCATCACCCGGACGATCGAGGCGTCCTCGTTCCTCGAAGGCCTCGACCTCGTCGGTGCGGTCGGCAGGGCGGCAGAGGAAGCCGACCACCACCCCGACATCGACATCCGCTGGCGGAGGATCACGTTCGTCCTGTCCACCCACTCCGCCGGTGGCCTGACCGAGCAGGACTTCGAGCTCGCCCGGGCGATCGATCGGCTCGCGCCGTGAAGTCATGGGTGGCCCGCTGCCTGGTGATCCTGGCTGCGGTCCTCGGCATGGTGGCGATGGCGCCGGGCAACGCCTGGGCCTGCAGCTGCCGGATCAGCACCCCGCAGCAGCTGGTCACCAATGCCGAGACGATCGTGGACGGCAGCGTGGTGTACACGACGAGCAACGGGATCGAGACGACGTACAGCGTGAAGGTCGACCAGGTCTTCAAGGGCAAGGCCGGAGAGCGCGAGAAGCTGATGGGAGAGGCCAGCCTCGCGGCGTGCGGTCTCGGCGACCTGGCCACCGACAGGCGCTACCTGTTCTTCATCTCCGGCGAGCATCCGGGACTGATGAAGGTCAGCTCGTGCGGCGGTTCGCGAGCCTACGACCCGGCCTTCGCCTCGAAGGTCGCCTCCATCACCGGCACGTCCTACGGGCCGATCCCGGAACCAGGCAGCGCTACGTCGTCCTCCGGCTCCGGAGGCGGCGGCCATGGACGCACCATCGCCCTCGGTACCGTCGGCGTGCTGGTGCTGCTGACCGGCGGGGTGCTCTGGCTGCGCAAGCGGACCGACCCGGCCTGGAACCGGCCGTAAGGGGCTACAGGTACATCCCGCCCGAGCTGCCCTCGGCGCCTGGGTCGCCGGGCTGTGCCGCGGCCTGGGGCATCCCGCCGGCCGGAAGGGCCCGCTGCATCTGCTCGAGCTGGGCCCGGGCCGCCATCTGCTGGGCGTAGATCGCCGTCTGGATGCCGTGGAAGAGGCCTTCGAGCCAGCCGACCAGCTGCGCCTGGGCGATCCGCAGCTCCGATTCCGACGGGGTGCTGCCGCCGAACGGCTCGATCAGCCGGTCGAGCTCGTTGCCCAGCTCGGGAGCGAGCCCCTCCTTGAGCTCAGAGATAGCGGTGGAGAGCACCGTCGCCAGGCGGGTACGGCCGGCCTCGTCGACGGGAGCGGCCTTCACCTCCTCCAGCAGCATCCGGATCATGCTGCCGATCCTCATCACCTTGGCCGGCTCCTCGACGAGCTCGGTGAGCGGCTCGCCGTGCTGCTCGTCCTGCGACTCCGAGGACGCGGGAAGCCCGTCAGGGTCGATGATCATCACGCGGGGGTCCTGGGCCGACGGGTCCTGGGGCTGCTGGCTCGACATGCGACGAGCCTACGTGGTCAGGCGGAGGCGCCGGTGAGCAGCAGGATCTTGCCGGTGTGGTCACCGGACTCCATGTGCCGGTGCGCATCGGCGACCTGCTCGAGGCCGAACTCGGCAGCGACGACGGCCCGGATGCTGCCATCGGCGACCAGCGGCCAGAGGTGCTCGACGACCGCCTGGCAGATGGCCGCCTTCTCCGCTGCGGGACGGGCGCGCAGCGACGTCGCGATCACGGCGCCGCGCTTGCCGAGCAGCGCGGCGATGTCGAGCTCGCCCTTGATCCCGCCCTGCATCCCGATGATGACCAGCCGCCCCTCGGTGGCCAGGGCCTTCACGTTGCGGTCCAGATAGGCAGCGCCCATGTTGTCGAGGATGACGTCAGCACCGCCGGTCTCGCGGAGGATCTCGACGAAGTCCTCGTCGCGGTAGTTGATGGCGCGCTCGGCGCCGAGGCTGCGGCAGAGCTCCTGCTTCGCCGCGGACCCGGCCGTGGCCAGGACGCGGGCGCCGAGTGCCGAGGCGGCCTGGATCGCGAACGTGCCGATGCCGCCGGCGCCGCCGTGGACGAGCAGGGTCTCCTCGGGTCGGAGGTGGGCGACCATGAAGACGTTGGACCAGACCGTGCAGGCCACCTCGGGCAGTGCCGCCGCGGTCGTCAGTGGTACGCCGGCGGGGACCGGCATCAGCTGGCCGGCAGGTACGACGACCTGCTCGGCGTAGCCGCCGGCGGCGAGTAGCGCGCAGACCTCGTCGCCGACTGCCCAGTCCTCGACGCCGTCGCCGAGCGAGCTGATCCGGCCGCTGCACTCCATCCCGAGGACATCGCTGGCCCCGGGCGGCGGCGGGTAGAAGCCCTGGCGCTGGAGCAGGTCGGCGCGGTTCAGCGCAGCAGCGACGACCTCGACGACGACCTCGCCGGGACCTGCGACCGGGTCGGGGCGGTCGGTCACCTCGAGGGATTCAGGACCGCCAGGGACAGGAGCGATGACTGCGCGCATGCCGCCAGCATAGGGACGCGGTCGCGAGCCCGGGACGGCTCAGGCTTCGGCTGCCTCGAGGTCATCGTCGATCTCTGGGCCGATCTCTGGGCCGATCTCTGGGTCGATCTCTGGGTCGATCTCTGGGTCGATCTCTGGGCCGGCCTCGGTATCTGTCCCGGCATCGATCTCGGGGACCCCGTCCTCGGTCTCGACGACGTCGGCTTCCTTGTCCCAGCGCAGGGCCAGGTCGGAGGCGGCCGACGCGAGTCGCTCCGTCTCCTCAGGGTCAGCCTCGGAGCGCGCCGCGGCGTACCCGAGCAGGAACGCGGTGATCGGTGCAGCCGCCTTGTCGACGTTCGTGGCAGCGTCCCGGGCAACGTCGAGGACCAGCGCCTCGTCGAGGTCTATCTCGACGTCCAGCGCGTCACAGAGCTCATCGATCCAGTCGTGCAGGTTCACCGTTCCACGATCACCCACCGGGTCGGGGCGGCGCAAGAACTTTCAGCCAAGGCACAGGAAGATCAGGGATCGGCACGACCTCGCAACGGCAGCGCGACCGTGTCGGACTACTCGCCGAAGGTCTCCCGGATCGCCAGCAGATCGGTCCAGGTGTCCACGTCGCGAGTCTCCGGCCCGAACGCCGGGACGTGCTCGAGCCGAAGGCCGCTGACCAGTGCCCGCATCGAGAGGCCGAACTCCTCCTCGTAGACGGGCCGCACCCGCTGCAGCGCAGCCACCGAGTACGCCGCGCACAGGTACTGCAGCCGCCGGCCGTTGTCGATCAGAGCCGCGCCGTCGGCCGGACCGCCGGCGGGGACCGCCTCGACCAGCCGGGTCACCGTCGAGCTGGTGACCAGGGGCATGTCCACGGCGAGCACGACCAGCAGGTCCGGCATCCGTGCGAAGCAGCCGAGGCCCGCGAGCATCCCTGCCGCCGGCCCACCGCCCGCCGGGTCCTCGCGGGTGAAGGTCACTGGCCGCGTCGTGGGCACCGGTTCACCGACGACGACTACCTCGTTGATGTCGAGCAGTGCCCCGAGCGCGTGCTCGAGCAGGGTCAGCCCGCCGATCTCGATCGAGGCCTTGTCGGCGCCGCCGAGGCGTACAGCGCGGCCGCCGGCCAGCAGGACGGCGCCCACGCGGCGGCTCGGGGTGGCGGTGCTCACGCGGGCAGTCTCGCACCCGGCCGTCGTCGGCGGGGTGTCGGACAGGGTGTCGAACAGGGTGTCGAACAAGGTGTTGGAACCGGTGTTCGCGTTGTCCGACCACGGCCAGACTGGCAGGCTTGCGGGATGGGTGCCGAGCTGCGAGTCGCTGTGTGGCAGCACGCCTCCGCGCTCGACCCGGCCACCAACGTCGCTGCGCTGGCCTCGGTCGAGGTACCGGCCGGCGCCGATCTGGTGATCCTGCCCGAAGCCTCAGCACGGGACTTCGGCGAGCCAGGATCCGACCTCGCGCCGTACGCCGAGCCGCTG
>DATAZI010000009.1:0-16408 GCA_036272095.1 Marmoricola sp.
GGCCACCAGCTCGTCCTTGCACGTCACGATCCCCGGCAAGCCCGGGGACATGAAGGGCACGATCACCCTCGCTGCCGTCGACGGCGGCACGACGGAGGTCGTCGAGGTCGACGTCAAGGCCTCGATCCCGCTGATCGGCGGCAAGATCGAGGGTCTCATCGGCGACATGCTCGGCAAGGCCCTGCGTGCGGAGAACAAGGTCGGGCGGGACTGGCTCGCCCGCTGATCGACCAGCGAGGCTCAGCCGAGCAGGTCCGGGATCTCCTGGGTGGCGTACCAGGCGAGCTCGGGGAGCTCGTCCTGCGACGGGTCGACGTCTTCGAGGTCGACGTGGGCGGCAACGACGTCGGCCATCGCCACGTCCTCGATCCAGCCGTCCCGACCGCTCGCCTCGGCGACCAGCACCACCCGGCGCCCGGCGCCGTCGAGCAGTTCGGCGGCATCGAGCGCGGCCGCCGCCATCGCCTCGTACTCGGCGTCCTCGGTGTCGTCCTCGGCGACCAGGAAGTCCCCCGTGCCGGGCACGAACCCGCGCTCGGCGTACGCCGTCAGCCGGTCCAGCGTGGCCGGGATGTAGACCCTCATCACGAGTCCCGCTTCCGGCCGCGCGGAGCCCGTGGCCTGGAGTCGCTGGCGCTGTCGACGAGCTCGTCGAGCGACTCGCGCACGCATTGGCCGAGTACGTCGATGTCGGGCAGCAGGTCGCGGTCCGCGGTGATGCCGTAGTAGACGCCGCCGTCGTAGGAGGTGACGCCGATCGCGATCGCGAACCCCGGCTGCAGCGGCGGCACCGGGTAGGTCTCGATCATCTCGGCACCAGCCATGAACATCGGGAACTGCGGGCCCGGCACGTTGGTGATCACCAGGTTCACCCCCTGGGACTCCTCGACTGCCACCCGCGATCCGAGAGCGTGGAAGGTCGTCGGCGCGAAGCCGGCCACGCCCGCGATCCGGTCGGCAGCGACAGCCTGGCCGGTCTCACTGTGCGCCTTGAGGGCGTAAGAGACCTGGTGCAGCCTGATCACCGGCGATGCCTCCCCGATCGGAAGGTCGAGCCGGTGCCCGATGACCTGGGAGCCCAGCGAGGTCGGCTCGAGGTCCTCATCGATCACGCTCATCGGCACCAGCGCCTTGATCCGCCGGCCGTTGCCGACCGACTCGGCACGAGTCATCAGCCAGGCCCGGATCGCACCGGTCAGGGTGGCCAGGATGACGTCGTTGACTGTGCCGCCGTGCACGCGGCGGACCCGGCGGTAGTCCTTCAGCGCCGTGCGGACCAGCACCACCCGGCGCTGCTCGGCCGGGTCTGCGTTGAACGGGCTGTCCGGGGCAGGGCGGCGGTTCGACAGGGCGCCGGCGATCGCGCCGAACCGGCTCAGCACCGCACCCGCCGTACGCCCCGCGGCGCCAGCCGTCCCCCGCGCCGTGTTCAACGGGTCCTTCGCGGTCTCCGCGAGCGCGTCCAGGACCAGGCTGGTCGGAGACGGCTCGGCCGCCGGGCGCCAGTCCTCGGGGACCAGGTGCCGCGGGCCGGGGTCGACGTCGAGCAGGACCTGGCCGAGATCGACGGTCGCGATGCCGTCGACCAGGATCTGGTGGGACTTCGACAAGACGGCGACCCGGCCGCCCTCGAGACCCTCGACGAAGTAGACCTCCCACAGCGGACGGGACGGGTCCAGCCGTCTCGACATGATCCGCGCCGTCAGCTCGCGGAGCTGGTCCAGGGAGCCCGGACGCGGCAGCGCCGAGCGGCGTACGTGGTAGCCGAGGTCGAAGTCCGGGTCATCGACCCAGACCGGGTTCGCGATCCGGCCCGGGACGCTGCGGATCGCTTGGCGGTACCGCGGCACGAACGTGATCCGGTCCTCGATGTGCGCGATCAGGGTCTCGTAGGCGAAGCCGGAGTCCGCCGGGTCGAAGATCTCGAGGGTGGCGTTGTGCATCGGCGTACGGGCCGTCTCGGCAGCCAGCAGCGCCAGGTCGGCGCTGCGCAGTCGCTCGCTCATCTTCCGGCCTCTCTGCGGGTCCCGGTCCGTTGCTGAGAACTCCTGGAGAGTTGCCGGGCCGGGTGCGGCATCAGATCCTCACCATGGGATTCTGACAGAGCATCGACGACCCGCCGAGCACGTCCCACCGATGGAGTACCTGATGACCGCCCGCCCACGCACCCCGGCGCACATCCTGGGCGCGGCTGCCGCGGCAGCCGTCCTCACCCTGGCCCTCTCCGCCTGCTCCTCGGCCGGCACCGGCGCGGCGGGCTCCCGCGGGGAGCCCGGAGTCACCGCCACGCCCTCGGCCCAGGTCACCAGTACGCCGGCCGCCAACGCGAAGATCATCAAGGTCAAGTTCACCGGCTCCAAGGTGAGCCCGGACGGCGTGCCGGTGCAGGTCACCCAGGGTCAGCCGATCGTGCTGCAGATCAGCTCGCCGAAGTCCGGCCAGCTGCACGTGCACAGCAGCCCCCAGGAGCACATCAACTTCCCCTCCGGCGACTCCGAGATCACCTTGGACTTCAAGCAGCCCGGGGTGATCGACATCGAGGACCACGCGCTCAACCAGCTCATCGTCCAGCTCGAGGTCCGCTAGGTGCTGCATCCGACCGCGAGGGTCGCCGAGCTGATCGGGCTGCACGGGCTCGGCGGCGCGAAGGACCTGCCCGTCCCGGCGCCGTTCGCGATCGCCGGCGGCACCGCCGCGCTGCTGGTCTCCTTCGTGATCCTGATCCTGGCCTGGCGAGCGCCCCGGTACGACGCCCCGCCGCTCGCCGAGGCCCCTTCGCCGACCGACCACGATGAGGACGCCGACCCGCTGCCTGGCTGGGCGATGGACCCGCGTCCGGGTCGATCCGAAGACGCCGCCTCCGACGGCGCCTGGAACTCCGGCGGACTGCGGCTGCCGGGACTGATCGCGAACACCCTGGACAGCCTTTGGTACCGCTGCGTGGTCAGGGCCCTCGGGATGGCCTTCACGGTCTTCATGGTCTACGTGATGTACAAGGGCCCCGACCTGATCGTGAACCCGACGTTCGGCGTCTTCTACGTGATCCTGTGGGTCGGGATCGTGCCGGCATCACTGCTCTTCGGCCGATTCTTCTACGCGATCAGCCCAGTCCGGACCTTGTTCTCGCTGGTGTCCTGGGTCCTGCGGATCAACCCGTCCAAAGGCGTGTTCGACTATCCCGAGCGGCTGGGCTACTGGCCCGCCGCCCTCGGGCTCTTCGCCTATGTCTGGCAGGAGCTGGTCAACCCACGCGGGGTCTACCTCGGCTGGGACCCGCCGCACCCCGGCGTCCGCGGCTGGCTGGTGGCCTACTTCGTGATCATGTTCTTCGGCTCCGCCGTCTTCGGCGACACCTGGCTGGCTCGCGCAGACCCGTTCGAGGTCTACTCCAGCCTGCTGGCCAAGCTGTCGCCCTGGGCCCGGCGCAGCGACGGCGACCTCGTGCTCCGCACCCCGCTGGCCAACCTGGCGACCCTGGTGCCCCGTCCTGGCCTGGTCGCCGTGGTGGCGGTCCTGTTCGGCTCGACGGCGTTCGACTCCTACAAGGACACCGTCCGCTGGAACTCGGTGGTCACCAAGCTCGGCATCAACCTGGAGGTCACCAACACCACCGCGCTGGTGCTCGCGTGCCTGACCATCGGCGTCACCTTCGTGATCGCGACCAAGCTCACCGGGGTGGCCGAGACCGGCCCCGAGGCCGTGCCGCGCCGCCTGCTGCCGCAGCTGCTCGCCCACTCGATGGTGCCGATCATCGTCGGCTACATGACAGCGCACTACCTGAGCTACTTCGTCGAGCAGGGGCAGGCCACGGTCGTCCAGCTCAGCGACCCGATGGCCGACGGCGCCAACCTGTTCGGCACGGCGAACTGGTCGATCGACTACTGGCTCTCCCTGCACCCGACGTTCCTGGCCAGCAGCAAGGTGGTCGCTGTCGTGCTGGGGCACATCGTCGGTGCCACCGCGGCGCACGACCGGGCGCTGCGGCTGCTGCCGAAGAAGCACCAGATCACCGGTCAGCTGGCGCTGCTGGTGATCATGGTCGTCTACACGGGCACCGGCCTGTACCTGCTCTTCGGGTCCTAGCGACGCCGGCGGCGGGGCTCGCTGCGCCGCCGGCCGGCTACCGGGCTCGCCTCGGCCCAGGCGGTGGGGAAGCAGGCGCGCGCGACCTCGCTCACTGCCCGGCGCACCGGCGAGGACCCGAGCTCCACCAGGCTGCGACCCTCGACCTGGGAGCGATCGCAGGTACCGGCGTCGTCGGGGACCAGGTGCACCGACAGCGGCCGGGCGTAGGCGTGGACCAGGTCGACGATCTCAGGCGTGCTCCAGCCCAGCCCGCTGCGTACCCGGTTGACCAGCACCCTGACCGGCGCACCGGGCCGCAGCTCCTCGAGCTCGACCAGCGCGCGGGCCAGACGGGCGAGACCGACCGGGTCCGCCTGGCCGACCACGACCACCTCGTCGGCAGCCTGCAGGGCCTCCACGGTCATCCGGTCGCGCTCGGCCTCGCCTGCCTCCAGGCAGAAGCCGGTGTCCACGACGACGCACCCCGATCCGGCGGCGAGCCCGATCAGCCGGGTGGTCACCTCGGAGCGGACCTCGATCCGGCGGTCGGCGCGCGGCAGGCCGGTCAGGACCAGCAGGCCGGGCGAGGCACGCCGGACCGCGGCGAGCAGGCCGGCACGGTCCAGCGTGCCGGTGTTGGCCGCGCGGGCTACCGCGAGCAGCCCGGAGACCTCGTCGATGATCCCGAGCCGCTGCGCCACTGCACCGCCGTACGGATCCAGGTCCAGGAGCACGGCGACCGAGCCGGTGGCAGCGACCTCGGCAGCGATGCCGATCGCCACCGTGGTGCGACCGGGCGCTCCGGCGGGACCCCAGACCGCGATCACCCGCCCGGGCTCGACAGGCTCCTGGCTGCCTTCTGGCTCGGTGCCGCCAGACTCGGTCCCGGGAGGTCGCCCGGGATCCAGCTCAGGGCCCAGTTCCGTGTCCAGCTCGGCGAGCAGGAGGGAGCCCGACGCGAGCACCCGCTGCACGGCCTCGACGGCAAGGACCGGGTCCGCAGGCGCGACCCTCGCCGCTCCGAGGCGGAGCAGCCGGTCGGCATCGTGATCCTCGGCGAGCGCGAGGACCGCGACGTCGTAGCGACGCAGCTGCAGGACCGCGTCGCCATCGAACCGGTCGACGTCGCCAGCGACCACGGCGACCTCAGCCTGACCGGTCGAGGCTGCGGCGATCAGGTCGACGACGTCCACGCAGCGTCTGAGAACCACGATCCCGGCCTCCTCGAACGCGCCCAGCACGCCCGCCTCCCATGGCGCGCCGCCGGCGAGCACGAGCACCCTGGGACTCGTCACTGACCGCCTCGCCGATGAGTCAGCACGATGCGTGAGTCCGCGGTTGCGCCGAGCAGACCGGCCAGGTCGTCGGCAGCCGGTACTTCGACGAGCACTGCGCGCGTCGTCGTCGGCGCCAGCGGATCAGACCCGCCAGGCAGTCCGATGACCAGGACTCCGGTGAGCAGCCTGTGCGCTCCGGCATCCCCGTCCGCTCCAGGGGTCTCGGTGTCCCCGGTCGCGCCCGAGCCCTTCGGGACACTCCAGAGATCGACGCGGTCGCCCGGACGCAGCGTCGTCGGCAGGTCGCCGACGGCGATCTCGAGCGGTACCTCGACGACGTCGAGCGGCGCCGCGCCGGCGATCGCCGCCGCTGGGAGCAGCTCGCCGGCGCCTACTGCCCGGGCAAGCACCTTGCCGGCCGGGGAGCCGCTGCCGACCCGCAGGTACGCGGTCGTCCCCGAGCCTGCGAGCCGGACCCGGCGCTCGACGAGGTCGGCACTGGTCAGCGCCAAGCCGGCAGGCGCATCGCGGCGTACGCCCCAGAGCAGCACGGTGCTGTCGGAGGCGGCGAACAGCAGCGACCCCAGGACCACGCAGCCGGCCACGACGACCACGCCGAGGACCAGCCTGGGGTCGCGCCAGCCGGGGGGCCGCTGCCGGTTCGCGGCCGGAATGTCACCGGGGGTAGGAGCGGTGCGGGCCATCAGTCGTGCCTCTCGATCGGGGACAGTTCGCCGTTGCTCCACAGCGAGGAGAGCGGAGGTCGCACGGGGCAACGCCGGGTGGCAGAGTTGGGCGCATGTCCACGCCCCCTCGGTTCTTGCAGCTCGCCGACGTCGCGGAGATCCTGAGCACCTCGAGCGCGCAGGTCTATGCGCTGGTGCGTCGCGGCGACCTGCCCGCCATCAAGATCGGCGGCCGCGGGCAGTGGCGGGTCGAGGCCAGCGAGCTCGAGGCCTACATCCAACGGGCCTACGCACAGACCCGCGAATTCGTCGAGGACCACCCCTACATCGAGGGCTGAGGTCCGCCCGTCGCGCCGGCTCATCGCAGGCCTTGGACGGCGACCAGCGCGCCGAGCGGCACTGTCGCCTCGCCGGTGCCTGTGGTCGCGGTCACGAAGTCAGCGCCGACCCGTCCCAGCGAGCCGTGCAGCTGCGTACCGCCACGCAAGCGGAGCACGCAGGCCCGGCGCTCACGGGCGAGCCGGCGCAGCACCGACCCCGCCGAGAGCCGCGCTGTGAGCGGCCAGTGCTGCTCGGGGAACGCTGAGGAGCCCAGTCCCCCGACGTACGCCGCCCCTCTCAGCGGGACCAGCCACTCGGCACCGCCGGAGTCCAGCAGCAGCCAGTCTGCGCCTGCCCGGGCCAGCCTGCCGCTGACCTCGGCACCGTCGACCAAGCCGACGCGCACACCGCCGCCCACCGAGCCCTGCAGCCTCGAGGCCAGCGAGACCTCGGCATAGGCAGCCTCGGAGAGCGACTCGACCTGGCCGACCCGCTCCTCGAGCTCGAGGCCCGCTGCCTGCTGCTCGAGGTCCTCGAGCGCAGCGAAGACCATCTCCTCCCACAGCACGGGTTCATCGGTGCCCCGGCGAGCCCGCATCGAACCTCGCCCGCGCCGTCTCTGTGGACGACCGTTTGCGACCCCGTTCCACCTGGAACTAAAACAACGCAAACAGAAGCAAACGAAAGGGTCGAGTCACATGATTCACGGACAGAACGCCACCTTCGAGGTCCTCCTGGTGCGAACCGCGCTGGTCGCTCTCGCGGCCGCGCTGGTCTGGGCCGTCGCGGTCCTAGCCGCCGTCGCGTTGGAGTCGCTGACATCCGGCCGGGTGCGCGTGGCTCGTGCGATCGGCTGCCCGCCAGCCTGGCACCGGTGGCTGCTCACCGTCCTAGGCGCCGCTCTCGCGGCCGGTGTCGCCACCTCGGCGCCGGCAGTCGCCGCCGAGCATCAGCCCCACGGCGGCAGCACCAGCAGCAACCTCATCGACGGTCTGCAGCTCCCGGACCGGACAACCGGAGCGGCCGCGCAGAGTACGCCCAGGAACGCCCCGGTGATCGGCAGTGTCCACAGGTCGCGTGCGCGACCGCGTGCCTCGGTGTCTGCATGGGTGACGGTCCGCTCAGGCGAATCGCTCTGGGAGATCAGCCGGCAGCGGCTGCCGACCACGGCGACGACCGAGCAGATCGCCGCGTACGCCAATTCGCTGTACCAGCACAACCGCTCGTCGATCGGCCAGCACCCGGACTTGATCAGACCCGGACAGCGTCTGGCCGTCCCTGCTCCCCACGAGACCTACCCGGAGGACTCATGAACCGCACCGTCGACAACCTCGCCCGCACCGCCGCGGTGCCGATCGCCGCATCCCAGGGCATGCTCGCGCTCGACTTCGGGCCCGCGCCAGAGTTCCCGAGCCGCCCTAACCTGCGTCTGGTGACCGGCGACGAGCCGGAGCTCGACGGCTTCGCGACCCGGTTCGCGCAGGCGGTGGTCGAGATCATCGGCGGCGACCGTGGTGTCTACCAGTTGATGCGCTGGACCACCGACGAGGTCTACGACGACCTCCAGCGCCGCAGCAACGCGCTGCAGCGGACGACACCGGACGATCGTCGCCGCCGGCGGCTGCGCGCCCAGGTACGCAGCGTGCACCTCTCCCGGCCTCAGCCCGACGTCGCCGAGATCAGCATCCACGTCCGCCACGGCGAGCGCTCCCGCGCCATCGCCGCCCGCATCGACCTGATCGAGCGCCGCTGGCGTTGCACCGCGATCGAGTTCGGCTGACCAAGGACGCGTCAGCGGACCTGATCGACGGTGGTGGAGCAGCGAGCGCCGAAGCGAGGAACGAGCTCGGCGACACCCGATGACGCCGCTCAGCCGCCGGACGAGGTGTTGAACTCGCCAGGGTTCGGCGCACCGTGGCACTGCTTGTACTTCTTGCCCGAGCCGCAGGGGCACTTCGCATTGCGGCTGACCCCGGCGAACGGGTCGTCGGCGTTGGTGACCGTCTGACCGCGCAGCTCCACCTCGCCGTCCTCGCTCGGACCGGCGTAGGTCAGGTTCTGCGGCGCCCGCGGAGCCTCGAGGCCCTTGGCACGGATCACCGGGGAGTGCACCTCGGCCACGGCAGGAGCCACGGCAGCGGTGGCGACCACGGGATCACCGGAGCCGATCGGGCGGAAGATCGGCGCGTGCGAGTGACCCTCGTGGCCCGGCTCGATCTCCATCCCGAGGGGGATCTCGACGTCGCTGTAGTCCGTCTCCGGCTCGACCTCGACCTCGAGGTTGAACAGGAAGCCGACGGTCTCCTCGCGGATGCCTTCCTTCATGGCGGTGAACATGTCGAAGCCCTCGCGCTGGTACTCCACCAGGGGGTCGCGCTGGCTGTAGGCGCGCAGCCCGATGCCCTCGCGCAGGTAGTCCATCTCGTAAAGGTGCTCGCGCCACTTGCGGTCCAGCACCGAGAGCAGCACCCGGCGCTCGAGCTCGCGCATCACCTCCTCGCCGATCTCCTCCTCGCGCGCGTTGTACGCCGCCTGCGCGTCGGCCTGCAGTGCTTCGAGCAGCTCGCCACGGTCCATGCCGTCGCGGCCGCCGACCTGCTCCTCGAGGTCCTGATAGCGCAGCGAGATCGGGTAGAAGGTGCCCATTGCGGTCCACAGCGCCTCGAGGTCCCATTCTTCGGGGAACCCGTCGGTCGCTGCGCCCACGTAGGTCGCGACCGCCTCATCGATCATCGTGCGGACCTGCTCGGTCAGGTCGCGGCCCTCGAGCACCTCGCGGCGCTCGCCGTAGATGACCTCGCGCTGCCGGCTCATCACGTCGTCGTACTTCAAAACGTTCTTGCGGGACTCGAAGTTCTGGCCCTCGACCTGGCCCTGGGCCGAGGCGATCGACCTGGTCACCGACTTGTTCTCGATCGGGACGTCGTCCGGCACCCGCAGAGCGACCAGCACCCGCTCGACGAACGCGGCGTTGAACAGCCGGAGCAGGTCGTCTTCCAGCGACAGGTAGAACCGGGACTCGCCGGGGTCGCCCTGACGGCCCGAGCGGCCACGCAGCTGGTTGTCGATCCGGCGGGACTCGTGCCGCTCGGTGCCCAGCACGTAGAGGCCGCCTAGCTCCTTGACCTCGTCGTGCTCGGTCTTGACCTGGGCGGTGACCTTCTCCAGGGTCGCGGCCCAGCCGGCCTCGTACTCCTCGGCGTTGTCGACGGGGTCCAGGCCCCGCTGGCGCAGCTCCTGGTCAGCGAGGAACTCCGTCGAGCCGCCGAGCATGATGTCGGTACCACGGCCGGCCATGTTGGTCGCGACCGTGACGGCGCCCTTGTGGCCGGCCATCGCGACGACCTTGGCCTCGTTCTCGTGCTGCTTAGCGTTCAGCACGGTGTGCGCGACGCCGCGCTTCTTGAGCAGGTCCGAGAGCAGCTCGGACTTCTCCACCGAGGTCGTGCCGACCAGCACCGGCTGGCCGGTGCGGTGGCGCTCCTCCAAGTCGTCGGCGACGGCGTTGAACTTCGCCTCCTCGGTGCGGTAGACGAGGTCGGGCTGGTCGAGGCGGGCCATCGGCTTGTTCGACGGGATCGAGACGACGCCGAGCTTGTAGATCTTGTCGAACTCGCTGGCCTCGGTCATCGCCGTACCGGTCATCCCGGAGAGCTTGGCGTAGAGGCGGAAGTAGTTCTGCAGCGTGATCGTGGCGAGGGTCTGGTACTCCTCGCGGACCGTCACGTCCTCCTTGGCCTCGATCGCCTGGTGCAGGCCGTCGTTGTAGCGGCGCCCGGCCAGGATGCGGCCTGTGTGCTCGTCGACGATGAGCACCTCGCCCTCCATGACGACGTACTCCTTGTCCTTCTTGAACAGCTCCTTGGCCTTGATGGAGTTGTTCAGGAAGGAGATCAGCGGGGTGTTCGCGGACTCGTAGAGGTTCTCGATCCCGAGGTGGTCCTCGACCTTGGTGATGCCGGGCTCGAGGATCGAGATGGTGCGCTTCTTCTCGTCGACCTCGTAGTCCTCCTCGGCGATCAGCCCGGCGGCGACCTTGGAGAACTCGGCGTACCACTTGACCTCGTCTTGGGTCGGGCCGGAGATGATCAACGGGGTCCGGGCCTCGTCGATGAGGATCGAGTCGACCTCGTCGACCACAGCGAAGTTGTGGCCGCGCTGGACGCAGTCGTCCAGGGCGTTGGCCATGTTGTCGCGCAGATAGTCGAAGCCGAGCTCGTTGTTGGTGCCGTAGGTGATGTCGCAGTTGTAGGCCTCGCGACGCTCTGCGGGGGTCATCTCGGGCAGGATCACGCCGACGGTCAGGCCGAGGAAGTGGTGCACCCGGCCCATCCACTCCGCGTGGTACCGGGCCAGGTAGTCGTTGACCGTGACGACGTGGACGCCGTTGCCCTCCAGCGCGTTGAGGTAGGAGGGGAGGGTGGAGACCAGGGTCTTGCCCTCACCGGTCTTCATCTCGGCGATGTTGCCGAGGTGCAGGGCCGCGCCGCCCATCAGCTGGACGTCGAAGTGCCGCTGGCCCAGCACCCGCTTCGCGGCCTCGCGAACGGTCGCGAAGGCCTCAGGCATGATGTCGTCGAGGCTCTCGCCGTCGGCCAGACGGGTCCGGAACTCGTCGGTCATCCCGCGCAGCTCCTCGTCGCTCATCGCGACGAAGTCGTCCTCGATCGCATTGATCGCCTTCGCGATGGTCTCGAGCTGACGCAGGATCTTGCCTTCGCCGATGCGGAGGATCTTGTCGAAGATGGCAGGCACGGTTTCTCAGACTCCCAGGAGTTTTCTCAGCGTTGACGCATGGTGACGTTGTCGGACCGACGTGGTCCGACCGCCAACTCTACAGAGCCGACCGTGAACTGCGGATGCGCGGTTGTGAACTAGTTCACCCGCTCCCGCGCCCCTCGCCCCGTCTGGCGGCTCGTGGATCAGCGCGACGATGCGATGGCCCCCGCAAGTGGCGCGCTGAGATCACCGCGACCGGCCACCACGATCTCGTCGAGCCCCAGCCAGTCAGCCAGCAAGCGCAGCTCGGCTGCAAGCTCCGGCGGGGTCTCGACCGGCGCGTGCTCCTCGGCGTACGCCGCCTTGACGATCAGGACCCCGGCCTTGCGGTCGGCTTTGAGGTCCACGCGGGCCACGATCGCCTCGCCGAGCAGGAACGGGAGCACGTAGTACCCGAACTCACGCTTGGGCTCCGGGACGTAGATCTCGATCCGGTAGCGGAAGCCGAACAGCTGCTCGGTCCGCGACCGCTCCCAGACCAGCGGGTCGAAAGGGCTCAGCAGTGCTCGGGCGCGCACCCGCCGAGGCAACCGGGCGTCGCGGTGCAGGTACGCCGGCCGAGTCGACCCCTCGACGCTGACCGGGACCAGCTCGCCGTCCTCGACCAGCGAGGCGACCGCGGCCTGGGACTCGGCCGGCCTCATCCGGAAGTAGTCCCGCAGGTCCGGCTCGGTGCCGATCCCGTGACTGACCGCCGCTCGGCGGACCAGCTCGCGATGCGCCTCGGCCGGCTCGGGCACCGGACCGGCCAGCACCCGTGCCGGAAGCACCCGCTCGGGCAGGTCGTAGAGCACCTCGAACTGGCTGTTGCGCCCGGCAATCGCCAGATCGCCGACGACGTAGAGGAAATCCAGGGCCTTGCGGGTGCCTGACCAGTTCCAGCCCCAGTTGTCCTTGGACCGCGGAAGCCCGTCGTCGAGATCGCGCGCAGTGCTGGGGCCTCGGTCGGTGATCTCGGCAAGGAGCGAGCTCTCCAGCTCCGGGGTCACCTGGTCGGTCCACCACTTGCCGCGCTGCGGCCGGTACTGCTCCATCCGGTGCTGCATGTGCGGCCACAGCTCGACCGGCATGAACGCCTGCACGTGCGCCCAGTACTCCACCAGCCGCCGCCGCTCCCGCCCGGACGACGCCCGGCGCAGCAGATCGGTGTCATAGGGCCCCATCCGGCTGAACAGCGGCATGTAGTGCGCCCGCTGCAGCACGTTGACCGAGTCGACCTGCAGCACCCCGGTCCGCGTCAGCGTCCGCGCCAGCGTCGCCATCGTCGGGGCCGCGTGCGGCTTGTCGAGGAACCCCTGCGCCGCGAGGGCCACTCGGCGTGCCTGGGCTCGGCTCAGCGACTCGGGCATGAGGAGGACGGTAGTCCGTGCCACGGACAACCGAGGTGGCCCGTCCCCACGGACAACGGAACCGGACGTTGGTCCGGCCCAGGAGCCCTCAAGGAATGTCTAGAAGCTTCTCGCGGACCGCGTACATCACTGCTTCCATGCGGGAGTGCAGCTGGAGCTTGTCGAGGATGTTGCGTACGTGGTTCTTGACGGTGTTCTCGCTGATGAACAGCTGCTTGGCGACCTCGCGGTTGTTCAGGCCCTTCGCGACGAGGCGGAGCACCTCGAGCTCGCGGTCGGTCAGGCGCGGGGCGCTGCCGCTCTCGCGATCGCTGCGCGAGATCTCCTTGAACTCGTCGATCAGCTTGGCGGCCATCGACGGGCTGATCAGCGACTGGCCCTCGGCGACCACCCGGATCGCCTGGGCGACCTCGTCGATCGAGGAGTCCTTGAGCAGGTACCCGGACGCGCCGTTCTTGACGGCTTCGTACAGGTCGCCCTCCTCGTCGCTGACGGTCAGCATGATGATCCGCGTCGAGGGAGCGAGCTCCTTGATCCCCATGCAGGCCTCGAGGCCGCTGCGCTTGGGCATCCGTACGTCGAGCAGCACGATGTCCGGCATGGTCTCGACGACCAGCTCGACGGCGCTGACGCCATCACCGGCCTCGCCGACCACGTCGATGTCCGGTTCGACCCCGAGCAGCATCGTCAGGCCGCGCCGGAACAGCTCCTGATCGTCGACCACGACGACCCGAACCGCTTCCGTCTCCCCCGTCAGCTCTGGCACCCGCAAATCATGACAGATCCGTGCGCTGCTGATCCGGCTTCTGCCGAAGAGCCCACGGGCCCCAGCGCCGACTAGGAGCGCCGACTAGGACAGCTCGAGAGAGATGACGCCGTAGTCGTAGCCGCGTCGCCGGTAGACGACCGAGGGCCGCTCGCTCTCCTTGTCGACGAACAGGTAGAAGTCGTGGCCGACCAGCTCCATCTCGTAGAGCGCCTGCTCGAGGTTGATCGGGGTTGCCGGGTGCGTCTTCTCGCGCACGACCAGCGGGCCATCGCCAGTAACGGCGACCGGGCCGACCTGGTGCACCGACACGTCGTCGAGCAGGTCGTCAGCTTCCGTCGCGGGACCGGATCGGCCCATCGCCGCGTGCACCGACTCCGGTGCGTGCTGCCCGTGATGGACCTTGCGGCGATCGGCGGCGCGGCGCATCTGGGCCGACATCTTGTCCAACGCGAGGTCGAGCGCAGCCATCTTGTCCTCGGCGGCAGCTTCGGCGCGGAGGACCGGGCCCTTCGACTTCGCAGTCAGCTCGACGCGCACCTGGCGCTCGGGCTGGCGGGCGTTCCGTTCTCGCTCCAGGAGCACCTCGACCCGGATGATCCGATGGTCGTGCTTCTCCAGGCGGACGAGCTTGTCCTCGACGTGCTCGCGGAACCGCTCCGAGATCTCGCAGTGCCTGCTGCTCACCACAACGTCCATACATACCTCCCGTTGTCGGGGCGGCCAGATCGTTGGACCGACCGCCCAGTTGGTTCCGGCTGGGTCTACTCGGTCCTACCGCCGCTCTCATCGCGAGAGCAGGTCGAAGCGGAGCCCGTCCGGCCGACCTGGTCTTCTACCCCACACCCGCCTGCTGAGACGTTCGCAGCTTGTGCCACTACTGGCCTTCTCCGTCGCGTCCCCGTATCTGACGAGGGGCGACGGGCAGGACTGACGACTAAGCCGCACCGTGATCGGCCTCCACCGCTCCGGGATCGCTCCCGGGCCGCGGTCTCGACCTTACGTGGACCGTTTCGCCTGCGACTGGCATCGGTTTGCCAGCCGGCTCCGTGGTCGGGCTGCGTGCATCGAGACGATGAACGCAACCCATCCGGGACCCGACTGACGCAACCACGGACCCGGACGGACTCCATGTACAGACGTTAGCCCTCACCTGGACAAAGCGGTAGCGATCCGAGGTCCTCGACCGCTAGCCCTGGCCCCCCGCCCCGGCAGACTTCCGCCGGGTCGCTGCGACCGTCGCCACCAGGATCGGCGGTAGGCCGATGCCTTCCAGGGCTCGTTGCGCCTCCCGCGCGCTGGAGCCGGTGGTGATCACGTCGTCGCAGACCACGACCAGCACCCGCCGGCCGCTGAGCCGGCGGTGCGCGGAGCGGGAGACCGCGAGCGAGCCAGCCAGGTTCTCAGCCCGGGAGGCGGCGTCCAGGCCGGCCTGGTCGCGGACACCGGGTCGCTGCCGGAGCAGCGGTACTGCACGCGCGGCGATGCCCTCGTTGCGCAGTCCCGCGGCAGCTGCTCGGACCATCCGGAGCATCGGGTCGTGACCGCGCGCGCGGACGGCGGCCCGGCTGGACGGGATCGGCACCAGCACCAGCTCAGCGGATCCGGACTCGGGGTCGGCCAGCCCTGCGCCCAGCCCTGCGCCCAGCCCTGCGCCCAGCCCCGCGCCCAGCCCCGCGCCCAGCCCTGCGCCCAGACCCGTGTCCAGCACCGCGTCCAGTCCGTCACCGACCACAGCCGCCAGCACTCGGCCCAGCGGCGCGGCCAACGCGAAGGCCCGATCCTCCTTGTGCGCGATCAGCAGCGAGCGCAGCGGGTCGGCGTACGGTGCGGCGGCGAACGACGGCACCAACCCTGGCGGCACCGGGTCCGGCCCGACGGCGTACCCGGTCCGCGGGAGCGCGTCTTCGCAACCGCGGCACAGCCGTCGGCCCGGCGTACCGCAGGCCGCGCAGGTCCCGCCGAGGGCGAGGTCGAACCAGGCATCGCGCATCGGCGAATGGTGCTGCCGCGGCTGGGACGGGGCAACGATTGCAGCCGGGCCTGTGCAAGGTCCGGGCTCGTGGGCCTACTGCGGGTACGACGCCGCGGTCACGCTGCTGGCGATCCGGATCCAGTTGCCGGCCTCGGTGAGCTCCATCAGCTTGCCGTCGGCGGTGACCACCCGCAGCGGGAGGCTCGGGTCCGGGCTGGCTGCGAGGCTGACGAGCTGGCCGGGCAGTGGGTCCGGCGAGGTCGTCGGCGAGACGCCCGGAGAGCCGTCGAGCTCGACCGAGATGACTTGGCCGTTGCCTGCCGAGGCGCCGGTGAGGACCGCGACCGTGGTCGCCGAGTTCTGGCTCAGATCCACGACCGGCCCGTGATCGGAAGCCTCCACCACGGTCTGCCGTCCGGCCCTGGCCTGCAGGAGCCGTCCGTTCGACGACCGGAGCAGCGAGCTGACCACCAAAGTCGGGCTCGGGCCTGAGGCCAGCCCGGCCACCAGTGAGGCACCGTCGCGGGTGACGGTGAAGGCGGTCACCCGGTGCCCACTGATCCCGGGCACTCCCACGACATGGTCGTGGCCGCCGGTGATCAGGTGAACCACTGCCCCGGCCTTGGTCTCATCGATCGCCCAGAGCCCGCCGAAGCGGTCGAAGGCCGGTCGCAGCAGGTCGGTCGCGCCGTCGAGCACGGTGACGACCTTCGCAGCCGACGTCGATCCGGCGTCCGGCGCCAGGTAGAGCCGATGGCCGTTGGTTGCAACCGCGGCGTACTCGTGCTTGGCAACCGACTGCGCGACCGAGCGCAGCGCGAAGCCGGTCGCACCGAACGGGCCGCCGACGGCTTTGGCCACTGCACCGACGCCGTGGACCAGCTTGCCGCCGGTGAGCGTCAGCACGTCGCGTCCTGACGCCGCGACCGGGTCGTAGTCGGTGCCGATATTGACGCTGACCTCGGTCTGGCCGTTGTACAGCGGCACCGAGGCGCCGCCGACCGTGATCCGCAACCGGGTCACCCCCGGGACCTGGCGCAGGGTCCAGGCCAGCTGGACCACGGCGCGGTACAGGTCCGCGGGCGAGAGCCGCTGGATCTCGGGCCCGAGCGGCACCTCGGCCACTCCGTCGTCGCTGACCACCACCGAGAGATCCAGCCCGGTGCGCGGGGCAAACGCCGTGACGGTCG
>DATAZI010000010.1:0-3755 GCA_036272095.1 Marmoricola sp.
TGATCGCGGCCCGCGTCGCCGACGGCGCCGAGCTGGAGTTCAACGTCACCCAGACCGAGGTGAGCCAGCTCGACTCCGACCGCCCCGTGCTCGGCTACACCGACGAGGCCGGGCAGCGGCACGAGGTCGCGTGCGACGCGATCGCCGGGTGCGACGGCTTTCACGGGATCACCCGCCGGTCCATACCGAGCGGCAGCCTGCTGACGGCGACCGAGCGCAGCTACCCCTACGGCTGGCTCGGCATCCTCGCCAAGGCGCCGCCGTCGACCGACGAGGTCATCTACTGCCGGCACGAGAACGGCTTCGCGCTGCACAGCATGCGCACGCCGGAGATCGGCCGCCTCTACCTGCAGGTGCCCGCGGACGAGGACATCGACCGGTGGCCCGACGACCGGATCTGGGACGAGCTCAGGCACCGGATGGCGGTACCGGGCTGGGAGCTGACCAGCGGCCCGATCCTGGAGAAGAGCATCACCCCGATGCGCTCCTTCGTCGCCGCGCCGATGCGGTACCGGCGGCTGTTCCTGGCCGGCGACGCCGCTCACGTCGTGCCGCCGACCGGCGCCAAGGGCCTCAACCTGGCCGTCGCGGACGTCGCCGCGCTCGCGACCGCGCTGGTCAGGCTGGTCCGCGACGGCCAGTCGGAGCTGGCCGACGCCTACTCCGAGCACTGCCTCGAGCGGGTGTGGCGGGCGACCCACCTGGCCTGCTGGATGACGACGATGCTGCACGTGGTGCCCGGGCAGGACGAGTTCGAGTCCGAACTGCAGCTCGCCCAGCTTCGCAACCTGGTGACCTCGCGGGCCGCCGCCACCATGCTGGCCGAGAACTACACCGGCTACGCGCCGCTCAGGTACGACCCGGCCACCCGGCTCGGCCCGGCCGCGCTATGGGCCTCATCGGTGGCGTGACCGGTGAAACCAGGGACCGTTCGGGATAATGGTGTTTTAAAAGCTTTTTATCCCGAACGGACCCTGGCTTCGCCTTAAGAGCAAACTCCTGGGAGACCTTTGGCCTTTCGTATGGGATGCGTTCGACATCGTTGCAAAGATATGGACGGATGCCGATGATTGGACGTAGAACTCATCGCAGGACGCGTGGGCTGGGGAGACCTTGAACCGGACCGAGATCCACCGGCGACGGCCGCCTGCGCGCCGCGGGCAGCCGGCCCTGACTGGCCAACTGCTGCGACAGTTGGCCCGCGAAATACGGTCTCCCCGCCGGATGGTCGTCATCCTTCGGCTTCGCTCCATCCGGACCCAGGTCGCCGCGCTCGGGCGTCAGTGGGCGCCGGTCAGGCGGGTGCCCTCGGGCAGCTTCATCGAGCTCAGCCAGGCCGATCTCGAGCGGGTGGCGGCGGCCGCGCACGCCCGGGTAGCCGACGTGAGCAGGCAGCTGGCGCGGCTTGAGCGGGCCGGCTTCCTGCCGATCGTGCCGACCGGCGGCCCGCTGACGGCGGCCAGCTTCGAGCGCGTCGGGGTGGTGAGCGCCACCAGGCTGGCGTCCCGGCTGCACTGGACGCTGCCGTCGGGCGAGCGGCTGTTCGGCGACGCGGGCGACTGGCACGTGGTCGACGCGGCCGGCACGGCCAGGACCGTCACCGACTCGGAGTTCCGGTCAAGCCACGCGCCGCTGCGCGACGGGCGCTGGCAGCGCGTCGGCGTCTTCCGCGCCTGGCAGGTCGCGGAGGCGGTGGTGCTGCGGACGAAGGAGGGCAGCGCGACCGCGTGGCCGGGAGACTGGGTAGTCGAGGGACCGGGCGGCGAGCGCTGGCCGGTCAGCGACGGGCAGTTCCGGCGCAGCTACCGGCTGCGCCAGGACCGGGTCGCCACCGTCGGCCAGGCGAGCGCGCCCGCGGCGATCAGCAGCAGCACCGCCCCGACGATCTCCCAGTAGAGCGTGCTCGTCGCGTACGGGACCGACCAGCTGTCCTGGAAGCCGAACATGCCGACCTCGACGTCGATGATCAGGGCGACCGCCGAGACCACCAGGAACCCCGCCGCCAGCAGGACCGCGTAGAGCCGGCGGGCGACGACGACGAGCACGCCGAGCAGGATCCCGACGATGCCCTGGAGTAGGAAGAGCGGGCCGATGGTGGGGATGGCGCTGTACGGGTACGGCTGCCTGCCCCACAGGTACAGGTGGATGTAGCCCGAGTACACGGTGAGGCCCGCGCCGGCCAGGATAAGCAGCGTGAACAGGGTGCGCGCGAGGGCCGACCGGCCCGGCCCGGGGCCGCGCGCAAGCAGCAGGTTGAGCCACCACGGTCTGCCCGCAGCGACCGCCTTGCTTGGCACGTCCAAATGGCTGGACACATCTGCCTCCTCTGCCCCATCACTGGCCGTGATGCGAGTTCGCCTCATACCCGGTACCTCTTATACGGTTCCGGACGGCCATTGGATTGAGGCTGGGAAAATAACTTTAGTTTCCTCTGAAAATGACGCCGCCCCGGTACCTACTATCAGTATCGGGGCGGGCGCATTCTTGTGATTTAAGCCGCTTTCACGCCTTGCCGGTGAGGCGCCAACCCTCCGCGTAGTGCTCGCGGGCCTCGGCCGAGAACGGCACCGGCGAGACGGTGGCGCGCACCTCGACCTGCTTGTGCGGTCGCTCGACGGAGGCCTTGAGCGAGCCGCCGTCCGGCTCGCCCCAGACCAGGGTCACCTCGGTGCCGACCTCGATGGCCGGGTCGATGACGCCGAGCGAGAGCTCGAGCCGCTCGTTGTGGCTGTAGCCGGTGAACAGCGACAGGCCGACCAGCTTGCCGTCCAGCGACACCGCGTCGTAGTTCGACGAGGAGTAGTTCGAGATCGGCACGTCCAGGCCCTTGGCCGGGATTTCGTCGGTGAACAGCGAGGCCGCGACCCTCCCCGCGTCCTCCTTGTTCCAGGCCAGCGTCACCTTCCGGCGCTGCGACGGCTTGTCCATTGCCTCGAGCGCCTCGCGGCCGATGAAGTCGTGGTCGAACCGGACCATGTGACCGTAGCCGAGCTCGTACGGGGTGAGGTAATAGTCCTCGATGTCGTCGGACACGAAGCTGCCGCCGAGGGTGCCCGCGAAGCCCTCGTAGCCGACCGCCGGGAGCCACTCGCGGTACGCCTTCAGCTTCTCGCCGGTGTAGATGGCCGGCAGCGGCGACGGGATCCAGCCGGACTCGAGGGTGTTGGACGCGTAGGCGCGGGAGCCGACCGGGGTGAGGCCGAACTCCTCGCCTGCCTCCAGGATCGCGTCCCGGATCTCGAAGTACTCCTCGTACGGGCCGAAGACCTCAAGCCCGGGCTGGCCGGACATGCCGTGCCTGAGCGCGGCGACCTTCCTGCCCTTGATGTTGATGAAGTCGGTCCGGAAGAACTTGATGTCCGCGATCGGGCCGCCGTTGAGCTTCTCGATCACCTGGGAGGCGTTCGGCCCCTGGATCTGGAATCGGTACTGGGTCCTGACCACTTCCTTGCCCAGCGGTCGGGACGGCGAGCGGTCGTCGCGGACGAGCTCGACGTTCCAGTCGCCGGTCTCGGCATGGAACTGGATCCAGTTCACGCTCGGCACCCGGCCGACGAACTCGTAGACGTCCTCCTCCAGGTGGAACAGGATGCCGTCGCCGATTACGTAGCCGTCGTAGGTGACCGGCACCAGCTGCTTGGCCATGTTGGTGGGGAAGTTCTTGAACGTGTTGAAGCCGATGTAGGAGATCAGCTTGAGGGCGTCCGGACCCTTGATGTAGAGGTTCGCCATGTGGTGGCTCTGGTCGAACAGCA
>DATAZI010000011.1:0-5693 GCA_036272095.1 Marmoricola sp.
CACGCCAACCAGGACCGGCTGCGCTCCTTCAACGCCGAGCACGGCCCGGCATCGGGATCAGCAGAGCCGGTCACGATGTTCTGCGCCCACGACGCCGTGGAGTTCGACGCCCTGGCCGGGGTTACCGACTGAGGGTCGGCACGCCGCAAATTCCGATGCCGGCATGCAATTTCTACAAGAACGTGTCGAACTTCCGGCACGTTCTGTAGAGATCGGGTCCATCGCACCCGGTTCTAGTCGGTCGCCAGACGTGGTGCGTGGCAAGGCGGACGAGGGCAGGCGACCTTTCTGCGAGCGAAGCGAGCGGTCGTCAACCGAGAGGCCCTCGAACAAGTAGCGCGCCGCCAGGTGCCCCGTATGGCGGCCGAGCTAGCTCATGCCGCCGTCGTGGGCGAGTACGCACCCCGTGATCATCCGGGCGGCCGGACTCGCCAGGTAGACGATCGATGCGCCCAGCTCGGCCGGAGAGATCGCCCGGCCCGGCAGCATCATCATCAGCCGGTCGGCGACCCGCGGGTCCAGATCGTCGGGGTACTTCTCGGCGACCTCGGTGACGATCGGGGTGTCGACGGTCCCCGGGCAGACGGCGTTGACGCGGATCCGCTCCGGCGCGAGCTCGAGGGCCAGCGAGCGCGTCATCTGGGTCAGGCCGCCCTTCGCCGCCGAGTACCCGACGGTGTAGCCCTGCGGGACCCGGCCGGCGACCGACGAGACGTTGATGATGTTGGCACCGCGGGTGGCTCGCAGGTGCGGCAGCGCTTCCTGCATCACCATGAACGGGCCCTTCAGGTCGACCGCGTGGATGCGGTCCCACTCGTCGTCGGTGATCGTGTCGAAGCGGCCGAACTGGACGATGCCGGCGACGTTGGCGAGGACGTCGATCCGCCCGTGCTCCGCGGTCACAGCGATCGCTGCCTTCACTGACTCCCGGTTGCCCACGTTGCACTTGACGTACGTCACGCCGTCCGGGACGGTCGGGTGGATGTCCAGCCCGTAGACGATGTCGCCGAGGTCGCGGAAGAGCTCGGCGGTAGCGAACCCGATGCCGGACGCGGCCCCGGTGATGACGACGACGCGGGGATTGGACTCAGCCATGGGTTCTCCTGATTTCGAAAGACGACGTCTCGGACGTTAGCAGCGAACTAGAACATGTTCTAGCAATCTCGGGAGCCGATTGCCGGGACAATGGGTCCATGACGACCCCCAGCGCCCTCCCGGAGTGGGCCCTCGGCCTCGGGCTCCAGCCCCATCCCGAGGGCGGCTGGTACGCCGAGACCTATCGGAGCCGATCAACCACCGCGACAGCATCCGGCGACCGTGCGCTCGGGACCGCTATCTATTTCCTACTCCTGCCGGGCGAGTCCTCGGCGTGGCACCGGGTCCGCTCCGACGAGCTCTGGTTCCACCACCGCGGCGGCCCGCTCCGACTCTGGATCGGGGACGATCCGCACAGCGCGGTCGAGCACGTCCTCGGCGCAGGCCTCGGCGCAGGCCAGCGACCTCAGCTCCTCGTACCGGGTGGCGCGTGGCAGGCGGCGCGGCCGGTCGAGGAGGCGGTGCTGGTCAGCTGCGTGGTCGTGCCAGGGTTCGACTTCGCCGACTTCGAGCTCGGCGGGCCAGCGCCGGCCTGAGGTGCCGCCCGGGCTCAGCCCCGGCGTACGCCCTTGTAGATGCTCCGACCGACGATCCACGGTTGCAGCAGCGACCACGCCGGGATCGAGAACGCCTGCCCGCTGGGTGCGAACACCTCCAGCTTGTTGTCCTGGGTGCCGACCACCGAGCCCCAGCGCCGCTTGGCGGGCTTGAAGCGCTTCGGAGCTCCCCGGCCGGTCAGGTCGGCCCGGATGTTGTTCGCCAGCAGTACGTCGGCGCGGCTGCGGGCCGAGGTCCGCAGCGGGTCGGTCGCAGCGACATCGCCGATCGCGTAGACGCCGTCGGCACCGGGCACCCGGAGGTAGTCGTCAACAGTGACGAAGCCGTCCGCGTCGAGGACCTCGGGTGGCAGCCAGCTCGTATTCGGCCGTACCTTGCCGATCGTCCAGAGGACTGCGCCCGCGCGCGACGATGGCTGCCCGGTGCTCCAGACGACCTCCCCGGTCAGGATCTCGTCGCAGGCGAAGCCCTCAGGGACCACCGCGCGGTGCCCCGGGTGCAGCGTGACCCCGAGCGCCTCAAGTCGGCCGCTCAGGGTGCCCCAGACCTTGCCGTGGTGGTGCGGGAGAGCACGCTCACCGGGGAAGTACAGGTCGACCGTCTTCTCCGGCCAGGTCCGGGCGACGTTGAGGGCGCTGCTCACCGCGGCCGCGCCCCCGCCGATCACGATCACCGAACCTGCCTCGGCGATGCGCTCGTGTGCGACCTTCAGATCTGCGTCGACCTGGTCGATCGTCTGCAGGTCCGGGCGACGCCAGAAGCCGTTGCTGACCCCCGTCGCGATCACCAGGGCGTCGTAAGGCTCGGCGTGCACGACCCCGTCGAGCCCTGCGACCCGCACGGTACGTGCCGCGAGGTCGACCCCGGCCAGGTTGCCGTGCAGCGTCCGGGCCTTGTCGAGCCGGTGGTAGCGGTCGAACGGCACGAGGTAGTCGCGCGCCCATTCAGCCGGCCGGGACAGACGCAGTCCGAGCTCCTGGCCGCTGACCAGTCCCGGCTTCGCGGAGATCCCGACGACGTCGGCGTGCGGCGCCAGATGGATGGCGGTCAGCAGGCCGCTGTCCCCGAGGCCGGCCACGACGACCTTGGGTCGGCTCATGCGCCGGCCCGGCGCGGCGGGCGCGGGAAGAACATCGGCACCCGCGCGATCACCTCGGCGTACGCCGGGCGGCGCTCCAGGCTGCGTTCCTCCATCATCGGGATGCTCGCACCGAGGAACATCGCAAGCATGCCGACCGAGCCGAGCAAGCACCACCACCAGTCGTGCGGGGAGGCAGCGATCGCGAACAGTGCGAGCGACACCCAGAAGCTGAACTCGCCGAAGTAGTTCGGGTGCCGCGACCAGGCCCACAGCCCCTGGTCCATCGCCTGGCCGGGTTGCTTGGTCGCTGCGAACCGGTACATCTGCACGTCGGCGACCAGCTCCGCAAGCACGGCACCCAGACCGACCACCAGAGCGACATAGTCGAGCCAGTTCACATCATGGGTCGCGCGGGTCAGCACCACGTAGACCGGAAGCATGCCGAGGAACACCTGCAGCGTCGGGAAGACGTGGATGCCCATCAGGTCGACGGCGGCCTCGGCCTTGCCGGCCTTGTCGCGCAGCATCGGGTAGCGCCAGTCCTCGTGGTGCAGCCCCGGGAAGGCATAGATCCAGTTACCGGTCAGACGGATCGCCCACGCGAGCATCACCACGGTTACCAGCCAGGCGCGCCCGTCACCGGCCGGCGTACCGGCGCGCAGCCACCAGGCCAGCATCAGCAGCGGGGGCGCCACGCTCCAGTAGGCGTCGTAGAAACTGGAGTTCTTGTGCAGCCGGCTCGCGCCGAACACGATCAGCGTCGCGATCCCGTCCGCGATCAGGCCGTCGAGCCACAGATGGCCGGTGCGGGGTCCGTTGCAGATCCACATCGCGCCCGCACCGAAAGCGATCACGTAGGCCACGAGCACGCGGAGCAGCGAGTCGGTCTTGCTCTTCTGCGGGCCTGCGCCGTGGTCGGTCATGTGCGCACGCTACCTAGAACGTGTTCTAGGTGACCAGCGTTCGTCTCGGAATGAAGGCACCTACAGAACCCGGCTCAGATGATCCCGAGCAGCCCGCCCAGCAGACCACCCGACGTGGTGGTCGGCGGCGGTGTGGGCGCAGGCGCGGGCGCAGGCGGCGTCGGCAGCACCGGGGTGGCGTACCAGAGCGTCCGGCGGAGCCAGTCGCCCGGACCGACCCGCTTGCCCGAGCACGCCACGATCACCAGGCGCTCCGGGCCGTTGGTACGGAACGCCCTCCTGGTGGGCACCTTGGCGACCGGATAGCTCTGCCGCTTGCTGACGGCGTAGCAGGCGTGCTTGCCGTCCGCGCCGATCATCACGATCCGGTCGCCGACCTGGAGGTTCGCCAGCATCGCGTTGCCGAGCGCCGATCCGTCGGGCCAGCTGTGCCCCGACAGGATCACGCTGCCGTGCCTGCTCGCCGGCTTGGTCCGCGGGTCCATCGCCATCAGCCACTTGCCTGATTCGGTCAGCGGGCCGGCCCCGATCCGGTTGTCTGCCTCGCGAGGCACTTGGATCACCTTCACGCTGCGACCCAAAGCTGGGATCTTCGCCTTGAGAGGCACGAAGCCGTGACGCGGGCGCTGGCAGGCGGCGCTCGCCGTAGCGCTCCGGCCCGCCGTCCTGACCAGGTGCGTCTCAGCAGCGGCGGCTCCGGTTCCGGCCGCCAGCGTCGGCAGCGCCACCCCGATAGAGATCCCGATGGCGAGCCCGACCGTCGTACGCCGGACAAGAGCGTTGCGCATCGTAGCCACCGGGCGTCCCTCCTCGTGCACTCGAGTGATCGCGACCTCGGTGAGACCACGTACCCACGACAACGAGCAGGTCAAACCCCTGGTTACGTCAGCGGGTCGGCCGAGCCGAGCACCCAGACCGCGAGCCCGTGCAGGCGGTGCTGGCTGGCGACGGTCTTCCTGATCGCGTACGAGCGGGCGTCCGCCCACCACAGCCGGGTGCCATCGGAGAGCGTGGCGGACCACTCACCGGAGTCGGCGTGCCACAGGGCAGTAGCACCGTCATCACGCACAAGGGCGCGCGCACCGGCGTCGGTGACGGTGGTGCCGGTGCCCGAGACGGGCCAGGTGTAGCCGTACCCGGCCTGACCGAGGTCGACCTTGCGTGCAGGGACCTGGGTAAGGAGCGCTGCCAGCGATCGCTGCTGCCAGCCCAAGTCGCCGATCGGTCCCGGCCCCGACCAGCCGGGACCGTGCTCGTCGTAGGCCATCAGCTGGACGAGGTCGACGGCGTGCCCGAGCTGCGTCAACGCGTACCCTTCGCCGCGGTACTCCGACAACGAGGTCGCTGCGCTGATGTCGACCGACACTGTGCGCTTCTTCGGCATCGCCGACTGCAGCGCTCTGGCCAGACGGACCAGCCCGCCCGCATCGCGCTGCTGCACGAGCTCGAGATCGATGTTGACCCCGTTGTAGTGACCGTGGGCGACGTAGCTCGCCATGGTGTGGGCGAGACGGCTGATGTTGGTGCGACTGCTCAGCAGCCGGTGGCCCGCGCGGGTGTCGAAGTCACCGATCCGGTTGCTGTAGTTGCTGACCACGAGCTCTGTACGCAGCCCCTGCTGGTGCGCGATCCGCTGCACCGAGGCGAGGCCGGCGTACGGCTTCTCGACCTTGGTGCCGTTCGCGTTGATGCTCACGCCGTCGACGGTGACGGTGCTCAGACCTTTCCGACTGGCCGCGATCACCGCCTTGCTCGTCCCGCCGAGCGCATAGCCGGTCACAGCGAGGTGCCCGCTGCCTGCTGGTGCTCGATGCACGGGGTCCGCGACGACGCTGCTGCTCGCACCGAGCACCGAGACCAAGATGGCGGCTGTGCCGATCCGAGAGGCTCTCATGGGGAGAACATTAGGCGCGGAGATGCTGAAATATGGTGGAGCCTAGGGGACTCGAACCCCTAACCCCCTGCTTGCAAAGCAGGTGCGCTACCAATTGCGCCAAGGCCCCGCTGGCCGCCGTGGCGGTCATGCTTGAAACGGA
>DATAZI010000012.1:0-11991 GCA_036272095.1 Marmoricola sp.
CTCGGCCTGGATCTTGTCGTAGACCTCCTCGCTGTAGTCCACGAGGTCCATCTTGTTCACTGCGAGCACCAGGTGCGGGACCCGCAGCAGCGACAGGATCACCGCGTGCCGGCGGGACTGCTCGGTCAGGCCGTTGCGGGCATCGACGAGCACCAGGCCGAGGTCGGCAGTCGAGGCGCCGGTGACCATGTTCCGGGTGTACTGCACGTGCCCGGGCGTGTCGGCGATGATGAACTTGCGGGTGGGCGTCGCGAAGTAGCGGTAGGCGACGTCGATGGTGATGCCCTGCTCGCGCTCCGAGCGGAGGCCGTCGGTGAGCAGCGCGAGGTCGGTGTAGTCGTAGCCCTTCGCCTCGCTGGTCGCCTCGACTGCTTCGAGCTGGTCCTCGAAGATCGACTTGGAGTCCAGCAGCAGCCGGCCGATCAGGGTGGACTTGCCGTCGTCGACGGAGCCTGCTGTCGCGAACCGGAGCAGGTCCATGTCGCGCCCGACGTTCTGGGCGGTGCTGATCAGCTGCGCGTCGTCATGGAACTCGGGCATCAGAAGTAGCCTTCCTTCTTGCGGTCTTCCATGGCTGCCTCGGAGAACCGGTCGTCACCCCGGGTCGCACCGCGCTCGGTAACCCGGGCGATGGCGACCTCGTCGATGATCTCGTCGATGGTCGACGCGGTCGACAGGACGCAGCCGGTCAGGGTCAGGTCGCCGACGGTGCGGAACCGGACGGTCCGCTCGCTGGCCACCTCGCCCGGCTTGCAGGGGTTGAAGTCGCTCTCGGTGAGCAGCATCCCGTCGCGCTCGAAGACCCGGCGCTGGTGGGAGAAGTAGATGCTCGGGATCTCGATGCCCTCGCGGCCGATGTAGTGCCAGACGTCGAGCTCGGTCCAGTTGGAGATCGGGAAGATCCGCATGTGCTCGCCGGCGTGCAGACGGCCGTTGTACAGGCTCCACAGCTCGGGACGCTGGTTCTTCGGGTCCCACTGGCCGAACTCGTCGCGGTGGGAGTAGACACGCTCTTTGGCGCGGGCCTTCTCCTCGTCGCGCCGGCCACCACCGAAGGCGGCCGTGAAGCCCTCCTCCTCGATCGCGTTCAGCAGGGTGCCGATCTGGTGGCGGTTGCGCGAGGTCTTGCCGTCGTCGATCACGATGCCCTTGGCCAGGGCCTCCTCGACGCTCGCCACGATCAGCCGTACGCCGAGCCTGTTGACCCAGTTGTCGCGGGTCGAGAGGACCTCGGGGAAGTCGTAGCCGGTGTCGACCTGCAGGACCGGGAACGGGATCTTCGCCGGGTAGAAAGCCTTCTCGGCGAGCCGCATCATGACGATGGAGTCCTTGCCGCCGGAGAACATCAGGACCGGCTTCTCGAACTCGGCCGCGACCTCGCGGAAGATGTGGATCGACTCCGCTTCGAGCTGGTCGAGCTGGCTCAGCCGGTAGTCGGCATGGATCTGGGACATGGGGGCCTCTCGTGCTCTGCCCGATCGGGTCGGACAACCCTCGTGGGCAGCGGACATCGTATCGAGTTCCGCTGGTCGCGCTGACATCGTCTCACACGAGTGGAACGTGTTCTAGTTTTCTCCGCCGTCGCTGGAGAGCGCCTCGTCGAGGCCGGAGCCCCAGCCGGTCGGGTCCGGCGCGTCGTCGTCGTCAAGGAACGCGCCGCCGATCGGGTCGGCGGTCCACGAGACCACCGACCAGCCCGACTCCGGGTCGCCGGCGACCTCGATGCACGCTGTGTTGTGCATGCCGGCTGCTGCCATCTCGTGGCTGTCCGCACCGGCTGCCCGGGAGCCGACCCAGGTCCGGATCGCGGCTCCGTGGCTGACGACCAGGGCGCAGGAAACCCCGGTGGCGGCGACCTCGGCGATCGCCGCGTCGTACCGGGCGAGGTACTCGGCGCCGGTCTCGGCTCCGGGCATCCGGGTCTCGAGCTGGCCACCGAGCCAGTCGGCGACGACGCCGATGTAGCCGAGTACCGAGTCGTGGTCGGTCGCCATCTCGTAGTCGCCGGCCTTGATCTCGCGCAGGCCGTCGCGCACCTCGGGCTCGATGCCCAGCGCGGCCGCGAGCGGGGCGGCGGTCTGCTGGGTGCGCAGCGTCGGTGAGATGAAGATCCGCTCGATCGCCTGGTCGGCGAGCGCGCGCGCCGCGGCTTCGGCCTG
Source organism: Marmoricola sp. (assembly GCA_036272095.1). Classification (GTDB taxonomy): domain Bacteria; phylum Actinomycetota; class Actinomycetes; order Propionibacteriales; family Nocardioidaceae; genus Marmoricola. Next base: position 2,160 of record DATAZI010000012.1, read on the forward strand.
GCGTTGGCCCAGATCGGTCAGCTCGAGACCCGGGAGCGCAGTGTCCAGCGCGCCCGAGGTGTTCCCGTGCGTCTGACCGTGGCGGAGGAGGAGGAGACGCATGAGCCGAGGCTACCGAGCGTCCGAGCTTGCTCGAGACCGAGTGGCCGAGGACTCTTTGACGAGCGCAGCAAGGAACATATGAGCGATGCTACGGAACCTCAGTGGACGCCCGGTTAACAGTGCCGTTGACGGCGCCCTTCTCGATCTCGGCGACTGTGGGTGCGCCGAACATCGGCAGGCCCTGGGTCCGGCGCAGGAAGCCCCACACGACCGGGACCACGACGAGCATCGCGATCCCGATCACGCCGATCAGGACGGGGTGGCTGCCGTCGTCGCGCTGCAGCAGAGTGACGTGGGTCAGCGGCTTCCAGCCGGCCTTGTCGAGCAGCGCGATGCCGGACATGGTGAGCACCACCACGATGCCGCGGCGGATCACCGACTGCGGCACCTTCGCAGCGAACCGCGCGCCGATCAGGGTGCCGGGCACCGATCCGATGATCAGCGGGACCGTGATCGACCACTCCAGGCCGTTGACCTGAATGTTCGAGATCGCGGCGGCGAGCACCAGCGGGACAGCCTGGACCAGGTCGGTGCCGACCAGCTTCACCGGCGACAGCGTCGGGTAGAGGATCAGCAGGGTCACCATGATCACCGACCCGGAGCCGACGCTGGTCACCCCGACCAGCAGGCCGCCGAGCGCGCCGATCAGGACGGTCGGGAGCGGCCGGATCGTGGGCTCGTCATCGCTGGGCTGCCCGCCGGCCGAGCGGACCCGGGTGAGCTGGATGTAGAGCCGGAACGCGTACGTCGAGGCCGCCAGCAGCAGCGCGAAGCCGATGCACTCCTTGAGCAGCGAGTCGATGTCCTTCTCGCTGACGAACCACTTCACCAGGTGCGGGCCGAGCAGCGCGAACGGGACCGAGCCGAGCATCAGCCAGCCGGCGATCCGGAGGTTCGGCGACCCGTGCTTCCAGTGCACCAGGGCGCCACCCGACTTGTAGACCGCGGCCGCGGTCAGGTCGGCGGTGACGATGGCCGAGGCGTTGCCGACCCCGAGGAAGATCAGTGCCGGCGTCATCAGCGCGCCACCGCCCATCCCGGTGACGCCGACGATCAGGCCGACGAAGAAGCCGGCGGTGACGATCTTGGCGCCCTCGTGGGAGAACAGGTAGTCGCTATGGGCGAGTAGGGCGTGCATCAGTGCAGGGTCCAAGTCTGTTGGTCAAGCAGAGCGTTGGGTGCGGACCGTCGCCGGTCCGGCCTGCCGATCCTAGCCTCAGGCGTCGATCGACTTTGTAGAGAATGGCAGGACTGCCAGTACGTCGGCCAGTGCTTCGGCGATGGACCGGCCGGTGGTGTCGACGCGTACGTCGGCGTCAGCGGGCTCTTCGTACGGGCTGGAGATCCCGGTGAACTCGGGGATCTCGCCGGCGCGCGCCTTGGCATAGAGGCCCTTGCGGTCGCGTCGCTCGCACTCCTCGAGCGGGGTGGCGACGTGCACGAGCACGAAGATCCCACCGGCGTCGGCGACCAGCTGGCGCACCTGCTGGCGGGTCTCGTCGAAGGGTGCGATCGGCGAGCAGATCGCGATCCCGCGGTGCCGGGCGATCTCGGCGGCGACCCAGCCGATCCGGCGGATGTTGGTCTCCCGGTCTGCCTTGGAGAAGCTGAGGCCCGCTGAGAGGTTCCGGCGTACGACGTCGCCGTCCAGGCTGGTGACGGTGCGCTCGCCGGCCTCGAGGACGAGGTCGAGCAGCGCCTGGGCCAGGGTCGACTTGCCGCTGCCGGACAGGCCGGTGAAGAAGACGACGACGCCCTGCTCCTCGGGCCGGTCGGAATCGACGACGTCGGCGATCACATCCGGGTGCTCGCCCTTGCCGGCGACCGCGAGGACCTCGCCAGAGGCGTAGTTGGCTGCCACCCGCAGGCCGAGCTCGTGATCTGCGTCCGGGTCGCCGTGAGCGGCCAGGGCCGCCGCGACGACATGGGTCTCGCCGAGCAGGTCGGCTGCGGCCAGCGAGGCGCGGACCAGCCCGACCGGGCTCACGTCTTGAGGGGTGCCGTGCCCGACGAACGCGAGCAGGACGACGGCGCGTCCGTCGCGCGCTGCGCTGATCGCAGCCACATCGCCGTCGGTCAGAGCGCCCGCGACCGGGACGGTCAGGGCGCCCGGGTAGGCCTCCCGGGTCTGGGCCGGGGTCAGGTGCAGCCGCCGGAACGGCCCGTACGACGGCACCGAGAGAGCGCTCAGCCCATCGGCGTTCAGTAGCGCCAGCGGCAGACCCTCGGGGTCGACCAGCTCGACGGCCTCGGCGTCGCGCAGCTCTGCGGGGAGGTCCAGGCGCACCGGCCCGTCGTCGCTGAACGTGCGCAGCGGTGCCAGGCCTCCGTTGAGCAGCAGCTCGAGGTCGTCGAGCTCGCGTGGGGACGGGCAGAACTGGGCCGGGGCAGACGGATTCGCAGGCACCGGGACATGGTGTCAGAAGGCAGTGGCGGGGCCGCGGCGTGATGCTCGCCACGCGGGCGGCTCGCTGCTAGACAGGTTGCTGCGCCGATTGGTTTCGAGAGGAGGCAGTTCCCTAACCTTGCGCTGCTGCGCTGGAGCCCTTCGGCGTGACGAACCGGCATGGAGGCCGGATCCCATGCCGCTGAACCGCATCGCACTGCGCGTCTGTGCGCTCGTCGTCGGTACCGCAGCCCTGGCGGTCCCGCCGGCACTCGCGGCACCGGTCTTCGCCGCTGGCTCGGGATGCGTCGGCACCAGCCAGCCGCTGGGCGCCGCTACCGGCTACACCGAGTTCATCAAGGGGAGCGGCTCACGCGGGTCGGAGTCCGAAGGCGCGATCGCGTGGGGCGGCGACCTCGCCGCCAACTCGATGACGGTCGGCACCCGGCTGAACGCGGCTGCCAGCGACCCGACCCTGGTCGTCGCCGGGACGCACGGCAGCTTCAACCTGCAGCAGGGGAGCGCCTACGTCGCACCGCAGAGCAACGTGAACTTCAACGGCGGCGGCAGCTACCTGGCCTCCGACCCGATCGACTTCACCGGAGCGTTCAGCACGCTGGCCACCCGCTCCACAGCCTGGGGTACGGCAGCCGCTAACGGCACCACCTCGACCGGCACTGTCGGGGGCAACCCGAACTACCTGATCCTGACCGGGACCGATGCGACCGCGAACATCTTCTCGCTGACCCCGGCCCAGCTCTCCGCTGCCGCGGGCATCGCCTACAACGTCCCGGCCGGCGCGACGACGCTGATCAACGTCTCGGGCTCCGCGGTCACGCTGCAGGGCCAGATGTGGGTCAACCAGGGCGGCAGCTACAACCAGGTCAGCGACGGCACCGACAGTGCGACGCAGAACATCCTCTGGAACTTCCCGAGCGCGACCAGCATCACCATGAACGTCGGCAGCGCCTGGGCCGGCAGCATCCTGGCGCCGAAAGCGACCCTGAACGTCTCGAACGTCGGTCACACCATCGGCCAGATCATCACCGCCGGGTTCAACTCGAACTTCGAGACCCACCAGAACCTGTTCCCGTCCTCAGCCTGCCTGCCGCCGCTGACCGCGCCGACGCACCCGTCGATCAAGCTGGTCAAGTCGGCCTCGGCGATCGCCGACCTCGACAACAACGGGACCGACGCCGGCGACACGATCACCTACTCCTTCGCCGTCACCAACACCGGCGACGTAGCGCTGACCGCGCTCGCGCTGAACGACCCGCTGCTCGGAGGGGCGATCAGCTGCCCGGCCGGCTCGCTGGCGGCAGGAGCCGCGACGACCTGCACGTCGACGTCGTACACGATCAGCGCGGCGGACATGGCAGCCGGCTCGGTCACGAACTCGGCCACCGTCAGCGGCACCGCGCCGGACTCCACCGTGGTCACCGGCACCAGCTCGGTCAGCACGACCTTGACCCCGACGACTCCTCCGCCGCCGAGCACGGCGAACGTGAAGATCACCAAGGCCGTCGACAACGACCACCCGCGCCCTGGCGACACCGTGACCTACACCGTCACCGCGAGCAACGCCGGTCCGGCCGCAGCCCAGAACGTCTCGGTCAGCGACGCGCTCCCGTCCGGCATCACCTTCGTCTCCGCGTCCTCGCCGTGCACCTACGCCGGCGGCACCATCACGTGCTCGCTCGGCACGATCGCATCCGGTGGATCGCAGGCAGTCACGATCAAGGCCACCGTGAACCCGGTCCCGACCGGTGAGGCCGCGGTCCAGCACGAGATCACCGTCGAGAAGCAGGAGGTCAGCTTCGGCCTCGGCGCGGACGAGACCCAGACAGTCTCGGTGGCCTGCCAGCAGGGCTACCTCGTCCTCGACGGCTCACCGCTGGTCCAGGCAGTCGACCAGGGCACCGGCACCGTGGCCGATGTTGCGGTGACGAAGTCCTACGCCTCCGACGCGAGCACCTGGACCACGACGCTGACCAACAACGCCACCGGTCGCGCCCAGGGTCAGGTCTTCGCCGTGTGCGTCCAGGCGAGCACCTCGGTCGCCGATGGTCACAGCCACCTACTGGTCGTGTCCGCACCGACGAGCAGTCAAGCCACGGCCGCGGGGACGACCACCCTGACCTGTGCAACCGGCCAGGTGCCGGTCACGCCGGGCTACCAGCTCGGCTCTGGCGCCGTGACGGCCTCGTACCCCAGCGGCACCACCGGCTGGACCTTCGTCGCGACCGGTCCCGGCACCTTCTCGATCGCCTGCCTCGACGACGAGGTCGGTGAGGCCGACGGTCATCAGCACGAGCTGTCGCTGACGCCGATCACCGAGACCGTCACGGTGCAGCCTGGCGCGAGTCTCGAGGCGCCGCTCGTCTGCGCCGACGACGCCAAGGGCATCGTCGCGGGGTGGAACCCGTCCGCGGGCCTGGTCGTGGCCGGCAACGAGCCGCAGCCCAAGACGCGGTTGTTCAGCCTGGTCAACCCGACCAGCTCGCCGCTCACGGTGAATCTGTCGCTGCTCTGCCTGGGCACCAAGACCGTCGGTGGCGCAGCCGTCGACACCGTGGTGAACACGGCCTCGGTCAGCACCACGACGACCGAGAGCAGTACTGCCGACAACACGGCCAGCGCCTCGTTCACGGTCGACACCACGCCCGCCTCCGTCGCCTCGCCGAGCGTGGCAGTCGCCTCGCCGAGCATCGTCGTCGCCGGTTCCCGGGTCTCAGCGATCGTGACCTGCTCGTCGGGCCGCACGACCTGTGCCGGTACGGCGACCCTGGTCGCTGCCAGGACCCAGCGGATCGCCGGGCACACGGTGCGGAAGGGGACGGTGCTCGCGAAGGCGAGCTACCGGGTCGCCTCAGGTCATCGCGCAGTCGTGCACCTCAAGGCGACCAAGGCCGGTCGCCGGGTGCTGCACGGGAAGCGGTTGAAGAAGGCCCGGCTGCGCATCGGCGGGCAAGCACAGCTCGTCGCCGTACGCCGCTGACGTACGGCGCCTCTACAGCACCGCGCGGAGCTCGCCGACCACGGCAGCGCCACCGAGCAGCTCGGCGACGCCGGTACGCCGGACCGCATCGGTGTCCACGCCGTCCTCGGTGTCCACGCCGAACCGGGCGAGTAGTGCCGCCATCACGACCGGACGCGGCCTGATCCCGCCGTCGTCGATCTTGACGGCGAAGGCGCGGCCGTCCGGCAGCGCTACCACGTAGCAGCCCTCGGCTCCCGCCTTTGCGATCGCGCCAGGAACGGCGTTCATCAGGACGAGCTCGTCGCGGGTCGTGCCGGAGACGAACGCAGGGTGCGCCCGCATCGCGGCGGCGACCTTGGCCTCGGCGGGCGCGTCGGTCGTGGCCAGCGTCGAGAACGCCCTGGCCAGGCCGGTCAGCGAGATCGCAAGGAGCGGGGCACCACACCCGTCCACCGCGGTGTGCGCCACCTGCTCCCGCGCCAGGTCGGCGATGGTCTCGGCGATGGCACGCTGCAGCGGGTGCCGGGAATCGAGGTAGGTCTGGGTCGGCCAGCCGTTGACGATGCAGGTCGCCAGCATCGCGGCGTGCTTGCCTGAGCAGTTCATCGTGAGCACCGACGCCTCGCCCCCGCTGCGCAGCAGGTCCTCCTTGACCAGGTCGATCAGCGGCCAGCCGACGGGGTTGCGCAGCGCTCCCTCGTCCTCACCGGCGCCGGTGAGGATCCGGCGTACGCCCTCGACGTGGAAGGGCTCGCCGGAGTGCGACGCGCTCGCCAACGCCAGCAGGTCGCCGTCCAACCCCAGGCCGGACCGCACCATCGCAACCGCCTGGAGCGGCTTGCTGCAGGAGCGGGGCAGGATCGGGGACTCGACCTCGCCGGCGGCGTACGCGACCCGGCCCGATGCGTCCAGCGCAACGACCGAGCCATGGTGGTGGCCCTCGACGAAGCCGGAACGGATGGTCTCGGCGATCACCGGAAGCATGCCGACCACCCTAGGCGAGCGGTGCCGTGAGGCCGTCACGGAGAGGGTCGGCTAGCACCCGGACTATTGAACAACCGCCTAATTACGGGACGTGTGACCCGTCTCACCGGCTCGTAAGTTGCAGAGTGCTAGCAATAGTTAGCACTATGGGGACGTGGCCAAGAAACTGAACGTCGGACTGACGGTCGAGACCCTCGGCGGATACCTGCGCGAGCAGCGTGATGCCGCCGGGATGTCGCTGCGTCAGCTCGCCGAGCAGGCCGGGGTGTCCAATCCCTACTTGAGCCAGATCGAGCGCGGGCTGCGCAAGCCGTCCGCAGAGGTGCTGCAGCAACTCGCCAAGGCGCTTCGCATCTCCGCCGAGCAGGTCTACGTCCAGGCCGGGATCCTCCAGCCTGACGACGGCCAGGTTCGCTCGGTGGAGTTGGCAGTTCTCGCCGACCCGGTCCTCACGGCCAGGCAGAAGCAGGCGCTGCTCGCGGTGTACCAGTCCTTCCGGGCTGAGTCCGCGGCTGCCGAGTCCGAGCCGGCCGGGAGCAACGACGCCCTGACCGCCCCCGAAGTCCTCCCCACCCCAACCGAAGGAAGCTGAACCATGCCGAAGACCCAGTTCAACACTGACCAGATCAAGGCCGAGGCCACCAAGCCGCTGTTCGCCGCTGCCGGTGCCACCGAGCTCGCGGTCGAGTACGCCCGCGGCTACGCCACCGAGGCGTCCAAGGCCACCCAGGCCCGGCTCGACGCCGCCCAGACCCGCGTCTCGGGCGTCCAGGCCCGCGTCTCGAAGGTCGAGTTCGACTCCAAGAAGGTCCAGACCGAGGCCAAGGCCCGCGTCGAGAAGCTGCAGGCCGACGCCAAGGCCGCGCAGGCCAAGTTCGAGTCGCGCATCGCCGACCTCCAGAAGGAGGCCGCTGACTTCCCGGCCAAGTTCGAGGCCAAGCTGAACGAGGCGCTCAAGGACCTCAACTCCACCTACGCCGACCTGGCTGCGCGTGGCGAGAAGTTCGTCGCCGCTGTCCGCAAGGACGGCGTCAAGGCCGTCACCAAGCCGGCCGCCAAGAAGACTGCCAAGAAGGCGGCCAAGAAGGCCCCCGCCAAGAAGGCCGCCGCGAAGCGCGCGCCTGCCAAGAAGGCTGCCAAGAAGGCCTCCTGAACGACTCCCGGCGCCCGAGCGGCGCCACCTGCAGGCCCCTGGGATCTCCCGGGGGCCTGCGGCATTCCCGAGGAGATCGTTCGGTTCCCGCAACGAGCCCCGGTGGTCCCCTTAGGCTAGGACGGTGGTCCACCTCTTCTACATCCAGAACGGCGTGCTCACGCTGGTCTACTTCGCCCTGTTCGCGGTGAAGGTCTGGGCGCTCATCGACGCGATCATGCGTCCGGCCGCGGCTTTCCCGGCTGCCGACAAGCTGACCAAGACCGCCTGGCTATGGATCACCGGCCTGGCTTTCGTGGCCCACATGTTCAGCTCGATGGTCGGCATCCTCAGTCTGCTCGGCACGGTTGCGGCCTTTGTCTACCTCCTCGACGTGAAGCCGGCGCTGGCGTCGGTCACCCGGCGCCGATGAGCAGCGACGTGGCCCGGCGCAAGGAGTCCGGCAGGGACCCCGGAAACAACCCCGGAAACAACCCCGGAAACAACCCCGGAAAGACCCCCGGTAATGACGTCGGAGGCGACATCGACGGCGTACGCCGACCCCGCCTCAACCAGCGCATCCGGCACATGCTGGTGGGGGTCTTCCTGCTCGACGCGGGAGTGTTGTTCGTGACCTCCGTGCTCGCCTGGTACTGGCAGGGCTCGGTCGACAAGTACTGGGCGCAGCGGCCGTACCCGTTCCACTGGGCACCCATGCTCGGCCCGGGCCTGATCGCGACCTGGTTGCTGATGCTGGTCGTCCTGGGGGCCTACCGGACCCGCAACTACGGCGCCGGCTTCGAGGAGTTCCGGGCGATCACGATCGCCTCGTCGATCGCGTTCGGCGTCGCATGCATGTTCGGCTTCCTGTCCTACCACCAGCCCACCCGCGGCTACCCCCTGATCTTCTTCTTCCTCGGCACCCCGCTGCTGCTGCTGGTGCGCTATATCGACCGGCAGACGCTGCACCGGGCGCGCAGGCAGGGCCGGCTGGCGGTGAAGGTGATCGCTGTCGGCTCGCCGGTCGCGGTCGCCGAGCTGGTCGAGGTGCTCGGCCGGGCAGCCTGGATGGGCTACCGCCTGGTCGGGATGTGCGTCCCGGGAGCCCTCGACCATCTCGAGACCGGCATCCCGGTCTTCGGCGACATCGACGAGGTCCGCGAGGTCGCGATCAGCCAGGGCGCAGACGCGGTCATGGTCGCGGGCGGCTCGTACTCCTCTGCTGCCGACCTGCGCCGCCTCGGCTGGGCCCTCCAAGGCCTGGAGCTCGACATGCTGGTGGCACCGTCGCTGACCGACATCGCTGGGCCGCGGGTGCACATGCGGCACGTCGCGGGGCTCCCGTTCGTCCAAGTCGAGGAGCCTCAGAGCGACCGCGCCGGTGGCTGGACCAAGCGCCTGTTCGACATCGTCGCGTCCTCGATCGTCGTCTTCTTCCTCTCGCCGCTGTTGCTGACGACCGCACTGATCATCTGGCTGCAGGACCGCGGGCCGGTCTTCTACCGGCAGACCCGGGTCGGCATCCACGGCGAAGAGTTCCCGATGGTCAAGTTCCGCTCGATGGTCGTCAACGCCGAGAAGCTCCGCTCCGAGCTCGACGCCCACAACGAGGTCGACGGCGTGCTGTTCAAGATGACCAACGACCCGCGGATCACCCGCTTCGGCCGGTTCATCCGCAAGTTCTCGATCGACGAGCTGCCGCAGCTGATCAACGTCTTCAAGGGCGAGATGAGCCTGGTCGGCCCGCGCCCGCTGCTCCCTGCCGACGTCGAGCGCTACGAGACCGACACCCACCGCCGGATGCTGGTCCGACCGGGGATGACCGGCCTGTGGCAGGTCTCCGGGCGGTCCGACCTCTCCTGGGCAGAGTCGGTGCGCCTGGACCTGTACTACGTCGACAACTGGTCGATGGTCATCGACCTGGTGATCATGGTCAAGACGGTCAAGGCCGTGCTGGCCTCCGAAGGCGCGTACTGAAGCGTCGTACAGGGAGGGGCGAGCATGCACGGGCCGCGACGCTGGCTGCTGGGCTGCCTCGGCGTGCTCGCGCTCGGCCTCGCGTCGGCCTGCGCCTCGACTCCTCCGGGATCCGAGGGCATCGACGGGTCGGGAGGCGGCGGCCAGGACGGGGCGCAGGTCCAGCTCACCTCGGGCACGTGCTGGTCCTCGACCACGCTCGGCGCCGACCCGCAGACGATCCGGGCGATCTCCAAGCAGTACAAGGTCGACTACCTCTACGCCGCCCGCG
>DATAZI010000013.1:0-1752 GCA_036272095.1 Marmoricola sp.
CTACTCCGGCCTGCACGCCGCGATCGCCATCCTGGCCTGCCTCAGCGAGCGGGAGCGGACTGGCCAGGGCCAGTACATCGACGTGGCGATGGCCGCGGTGATGCTGTCGGTCAACGAACGCGTCCACGTCGACCTGTCGGACGAGGTCCTCGGCGACGAGCGCCCGGTCCTCGGCGCCACCGACGGGCCCTTCTTCGAAGGACCGCAGGGCGAGCGGTTCGCCAGCCCCATGAGCCTGGTCGGCAGCATGTCCTTCCCGTTCTACCTGGCGGCCATGCGCCGGCCGGACATCGGCCGGGACCCCCGGTTCCTGACCCCGGAGCTGCGCCAGCGCAACCTCGCCGCGCTCCACGCTATCGTCCAGGACTGGATCAGGACCTTCACCGACATCGAGTCACTTGACGCCCAGATGGACGAGGCCAAGATCGCCACCGGCCAGATCCGCACCGTCAGGGAGTTCGCCGACAGCGACTGGGCGCGCGACTGGAGCGCGGTACAGGCGGTGCCGGACCGGTCCGGCGGGGAGATAAGAATCCCGGGGCGTCCCTGGCACTTCCGCGACGCGATCGCACCCGGCGGCCAGCAGGTGCCAGCGATGCAGGGCGAGCATAACGACGAGGTCCTCGCCGAACTCGGCTTCAGCCCGGCCGAGATCGCGAAGCTCAGGGAAAGCGGTGCCCTCATCAGGGGGTAGGACGCTGCGCGTCGCTCGCTGGCCGGCGCGCCCGGCCGGTCCTGCCCGCCGTGCGGGTCATCGAGACCGCAATCCGCGTCGACGAGGGGCGCGGCCTCGGGCTGTGGGTCCTTTACCGGGCGAGCCCGTCCATGTTCGTGGTCAGCCTCAGCGAGATCTCACCACTGCGGCATCATGACCTGGGGGTAGCGGCTGCCGTAGGCTCCCTCGGGCAGGATCTGCTCGATACGCGCGAGGTCGGAAGCGGAGAGCTCGACGTCGGCGGCGGCGGCGTTCTCGGCGAGCCGCCCGGGCTTGCGCGTACCCGGGATGGGGACGATGTCGCTGCCCTGGGCGAGCAGCCAGGCCAGCGCCAGCTGGGTGATCGTGATTCCCTTGCCGTCGGCAAGCTCGGCTAGCTGGCCGATCGCTTCGGTGTTGCGCTCGTAGTTACCTGGCTGCCAGCGTTCGTCCCAGCTGCGCATGTCGTCGGCGGGATATTCGCTCGCCGGCTTGACCGCCGAGGTGAGGAAGCCCCGGCCGAGCGGGGAGTAGGCAACGAAGCCGATCCCGAGCTCGCGGACCACGGGCAGGACGTCCGGTTCGACGGCCCGCTCGAAGATCGAGTACTCAGTCTGCAGGACCGAGACCGGCTGGACGGCGTGGGCGCGGCGGATCACATCGGGGCCGGCTTCGCTGAGGCCGAAGAAGCGGACCTTGCCCTCGGCGATGAGTTCCCGCACCGTGCCGGCGACGTCCTCGACCGGGACGTCGGGATCGACGCGGTGCTGGTACAGCACATCGATGTGGTCGGTCCCGAGGTAGCGGAGGCTGTTCTCGGTCACCTCGCGGATACGCGCGGGCCTGCTGTCGAATTCCCGCGCCATGTCCTGCTGGCGGGGTAGCACGAAGCCGAACTTCGTGGCGAGCACCATGTCGTCACGGAAGCCCTGGACGGCGCGCCCGACGAGCTTCTCGTTGGAGCCGGTGCCGCCTCCGTACAGCTCGGCCGTGTCGATGAAGGTCACGCCGAGATCATGGGCCCGGCGTATCGTCGCGATGCCGCCGGCCTCGTCACC
>DATAZI010000014.1:0-35429 GCA_036272095.1 Marmoricola sp.
CAGGGTGAGCCGCCCGGTGGACCGGGCGTCGGTGTACGGCACCTTGTCCGAGGCGCCGTGCGTCAGCCAGACCACGACGCCCACGATCACCAGCACGAGCACCACCGCAGCGACGACGACCTGGTTGCGACGGCTGCCCGTTGTGCCCGGCTCGGCCGACGCACCGGCCGGCGGGATCGTGGTGCTGGTCATGGGTGGTTCCTCGGGGTCAGGTGGTCAGGGGCCGGGCTCCTGTCAGGAGTTGTTCGGGACTCCGAGGTCGTTGTACAGCGGCGTCACACCCGAGTCGGTGAGCAGCTTCTGGGCCGGTGCCGTGTTCACGTACGGCGCCGGGCCGTCGGGGTCGGAGAACAGGGTCTTGACCCAGTTGAGCGTCCCGCCCGGCTGCCACGGCGTGGAGTTGCTGTCCAGGTCGGACTGCCGGAAGACGATGTAGTAAGGGAACACGATCTTCCAGGCAGCGGTGCCGTCCGAGGGAGCCGTTCCGGTCTTGATCACGCTGATGCCGGCCGCACTCAGCGCCGCGCCACCCGGGTACGCCGTGTCGGGGGTGTGGAAGTAGCCGTTCGTCAGCTGGCTCAACCGGCTCTGCGGGAAGGGCACGATCGCGTTCGCCTGGTCCGCCGCCGAGAGGCCGGTGATAGCGGTCGGGTCGTTCTGCTGCACCTGCTTGACGTTGGTGCCGATGATCGAGAGCGCCTTGCCGTCCGAGGTAAAGGAGGACAGTCCGTTGAGGAACACCGTGCGCATACCAGCACCGGTCTGAGGGATCAGCGGGATGATGGCCGCGTTGTCCTGGGCGGTGGTGTGGGTATCCGAGTAGTGCGGGACCTGGCCCCAGGTGGTCCAGGTGCCGTTGTAGATGTTCACCAGGTCCTTGCCCGAGAGCGAGGACGGCGCGTTCGTCGTGGTGGCGGTCGCGATGTAGTCGGTGTCGGTGGCGATCTCCACCGCGTGCAGGGGGGTACCGAGACCACCGCTAGCGATCGAGGCCTTCGCCGAGCCCTGCTGCGTCGAGGTCGGCAGGTTCGGCGTCCGGACGAAGCTGATCTCGTCGTTGGTGCCGTCCGCGAGCAGGGCGGCGAGACCGGCCGAGCCGCCGTTCGGGCGCTGCACCGGGCTGGTGCCGGCGCGCAGCACCACGGTGCTGTTCAGAGCGGCGGACGTGCCCAGGGCCGGGTCGGTGCCCAGACGACGACCGTTCGCGTCACCGGTGGCGTCGAAGCTGAAGATCCGGTTCTTGTTGCCGGCCGAGTTGTAGCCGAGGTCTCCACCCGGAGCGCCGTCGGCCAGGAAGTTCAGGGCGATCTGCTCGACGTCCGACCCGACACCCACGACATCGTTGCCCTGCGGGGCGGCGTCGGCGTTGGCGGGGATCTGACCGGCGGCGAGACCGCCGGCCAGAACGGCGGCGAGCAACGAGGCGCCTGCGGCGATCCGTCTCTTCGACATGGGTTCTGCCTTTCGTGGAGGTGAGGCTGTGCGCTCGTGCGAGGGCGACGGCTTCTGGTCAGGTGCTGCAGGAGTCAAGGGCGAGCAGTCGTCGCGTCCCGAGAAGGCGCACGTAGCCACACGGCGGCCCGAACCGCCCAGTGCTCGCTCGCACTGCTCTGCAAATCTCATCATTGTTGATTGGACTTGTCAACTTAATCAGATTAATTGAGAATTGTGCTCCTCGTCGCATTCCAACGCCTCAGATGAGGTTCGGCAGCAGTTGGCTGGCCAGGGACGAGACGACCCACAGGGCGGCGACGATCATCGGCGTGCCGACGATCCAGGCGCCCAGGTGCGACCACCGGGCACGGAGCCAGGCAGCGCCGATGAAGGCGGCGATGAGGAGCTGCAGCGAGAGGGCGAGGAAGGCCAGCGTGCCGGCGCTGACGTGCGCCTTCATCGGCCGCTCGTCGGCCACCACGGTTGCGACCGGCCCGGGACCGACCGCCTTCCCGGTCAGGGTCGCATCGACGTACACGGTGTCCGACGGGGTGAGTCGGGAGGCGAAGCCGGAGCCGACCGCAGTCACCAGCGTCAGCCTGCCGTCCTTGGCGTCAGTCGGCGCAGCCGGGACCGGATCGCCCTTCCGGCGGGCGTCGGCGACGGTGTAGGTGAAGGTGCCCTGGCCGGTGGTGACCTTGATCGGGTCGCCGGCCCGGAGCCTGTCCAGGCGCCCGAACGGCGCCGCGAACGACAGCGCCCGCCCGAGCAGGACGCTGGTGCCGTGCTGGCCCGGCAGCACGGAGCCGCGCAGGTGGCCGGGGCCGTCTTGGAGCTGCCGGGTGCTGGTGCCTTCGACGACGACCTGGTTCTTCACACCGGCGCGCGGGATCGAGAGCAGCGCGACCGGCTTGCCGGCGTCGATCGGAGCTCCGGTCGGCGCCTCGCCCAGGGCCAGCTCGGTACGCAGCTGGCTGTAGAGACGGTGCTGGGCGTGCGACTCCTGGAACGGGCTCAGCACGATCAGGTACACCAGGATCCAGACCAGGAACAGGGCGATCACGAGCAGCGGGCGTGCGATCACCACCTGGATGTCGCTGAGCGTGCGGCGCGGCGGCCGGCCCGGTGTGGCCGGCTCCCGGCGTACGACGGTCCGGGGCACGGGCCGATCGACCACGGTCGTCATGGCTTCCGCCTCCGGCCACCGGGACCTGCACCGGGACTGGCACGGCGGAACGCCGTCCGACCCGCGGCGGCTGCCGTCCGGAGCTCCCCGCTGAACCGGAGCAGGCCACCAGCGAACCCGAGCACGAGCGCGAGCAGGATCGCCAGCGGTACGCCGACGTTGCCGAGCACCGAGTGGTCGCCTGCGGTCTTGAAGGCGACCGCCACGGGCGACTGGCCGGCGTTCGCTGTCGGGGTCTTGGTACCGGGCGCGGGGGTGCTCGGGGCGTTCGGCGTCGCGCCGTCGCCACCGTCACCGCTGTTCGCCGTGGAGCCGTCGCCCTTGCCGCCCGCGACGACGTCGTCGGCGGGGTTGAGCGAGGGCACGAAGCCCTTCTGCGCCTTGACCGCTGCGGCCGCGCGGACGGTATAGCCCGCGAAGTCGGCAAGCCCGTTCGCCTTGGTCAGCGGGAGGTAGCCGGGCGGCAGCTCGCCGTTGAGGAGCCCCCGCGTCTGACCAGTGGTCGCGACGTAGTTCAGGAAGGTGGCCAGATTGGCAGCATCCTTCTTCGGCAGCCCTGAGGTCGGCACGTCGGCAAACACGGGCAGCGTGCCCGGGTAGGCGGTCGTCCCCTTGGCCGAGCGCAGCTTGTCGTAGTCGACCGACCAGGTCTTCGCGGCCTTGTCCCTAGTGAGCAGGGTCGCGGCAGCCGACAACCCGGCATCGTCGCCTGAGACGTAGCTGGTGCCGCTCACCGCAGCTGCAGCGCGCGACGCGGAGTCGCCGGCCGTCGAGGCGTCCGGACCTGCGTGCAGCGCCGCTGCGGTCAGGCCGTAGCGGCTTACCGAGCTCAGCGGGACGATCCCCATGACGAACCGGTGTCCCGGGTTCTGCCGGCCCTCGGTGGAGAGCTTCAAAGTCGAGATGTCCTCGGGGTTGCCATTGGGGCAGGACAGCTGGACGTTGGAGATCGCGTACTGCATGTTCAGCACGATCGTGGAGATCAGCGCGGTCGGATCCGCCATCAGCTGCATCCACGGCCCCGGGCTGTAGCTGTAGCAGGGGTTGTTGCCACCCTGGATGTAGGCGGGCGGTGCCGTGAAGTTGTCGAGGAGCGGCCACGAGTAGACCGGCAGCGAGATGCCCTTGTACGACGGGTTGACCACCATCCCCCAGGGGTCCGCCTTGCCGTCGAGGAAGGCACGCGCGTCCGGGTCTGAGTTGATGTAGCTGGTCATCGCATAGACCATGTCGGCATCCGAGGACAGCGTCAGCAGCACCGCCGCCGCCTCCCGACTGGTGTATTGCGGGAGGCCAGGGTTCAGCGCGATGAACTCGGGGTCGGTGGTGATCGTCATCGGGTTGGCGCCGATGCCCGCATGGTTGTCACGGACCAGGGCGTCGCCCGGGTAGGACTCCGTCAGCAGCTTGGCCAACAGTCGCGCGTCGAGTCGCAGCTTGGTGTACCGCTGACCGTTGGCATCGTCGATCACGTAGCCGATCGCGAAACCGGTCATCGCAACCGGAGCCTGGACCACCGGTTTGGTGAATCCGCCATCCGGGGCCCGGCTGCTGAAGGCCGCCTCGATGCTGCCGCCCTGGACCAGGGTGCGGGCCGCAGAGTCGGCGGTCTGCACGTGGATGAAAGGGAACAGCTTGTCGTCGGTGCAGAACTTCGGCTGCCACTGCGCCGTCGCCTCGTTGAGCAGGGACGAGCCATAGATGGTCAGCGGCTTCGCCGAGGAGACCACCGAGCAGACGTTCGGCGAGACGGCGAACGCGAGCGGAACGCTGATCCGGTTGCGCCAGTTGGACGCCGCCCACCACAGCTCACCGGAGGTGGCTTCGTTCGACACCGTGCCGGCGACGGCGTTGGCGCCGGGAGCGTAGGCGTCCGCGGCACGGCAGTTCTGATCCGCCACGGCAGCGTGGGCGTCGGTGTCGGGTCTGTCGGCAGCCGGCTCCTGGGTGCCGTAGCCGTCGCAGCTGACCCCCTCGACCGGGATCGCCACCAGCGTGCACTTCACGGTGCTGGAGCAGCCGAGACTGGCGTTCTCGTCCTCGGTCCAGACACTGAACTGGACGCTGCCTCTGCCGTTGGTCCCGGTGATCCCATAGGTGGTGTTGCTCGGCAGTCCGCTGCCGCTGATGTCAGAGGACTCCGGTGCCACCCCCGCGCAGCCGACGCTGCCGCCGGCGTACTTCGTGCCGTCCTCGGCCACGAACGGGAGCCAGTGCTCAGACAGCGCGGCCGAACCGCAGGCGGACGGTCGGGGGCTCGGCTGGCCGGCGTACTTGGCGCGCTCGTCCGGCGTCGCGAAGGCGTCCGATCGCCACGCTGGGTAGCTGGTGTTGTAGTCGGAGACGAACCGCTCGGAGGAAGTCTGCGTCCAGCAGGTCTGCGGACTGATCCGCTTGGAGGTGGCGACGCTGTTCGAGTCGACGCCACGGCACTCCATCAGGATGAACGGGTACTCCTCATTGGTGCCGGCCGCGGAGTTCACGTCTCCGACAAGGCCGCCGGTCGGGTGCGCCCCGGACCACGTCACGTTCAGCTCCTGCCGACCACGCAGGTTGGTGGTCGCCGACACGTTCAAGGTGACCTTGTTCTGGTCGACGACCTGGGAGTTGCCGTCGGCGTCGAACATCTCGCGGGTAACGGTCTTGGTCTTGGTGACGGCACCGGTGGTGCCGGTCGTCGCCGTTGCGGCGGCCTTCGCCAGGTTCGCCGCAGACGTTGCAGCCGGGGAGGTCTCGGGGACAGCAGCACTGCCCGGCGCCTGCAGCCCGAGAGCGCTGACGGCGAGCACCACCACGGCACCGGCGAACGAGAGCTTTCGCAGCCGGGTCACGAGATGTCCCCCCGCCGGCGCACGAGGACCGCCCCGAGGCCTGCCGGGATAGCGATCACTGCGAGCAGCAGGACCACCAGCACGCCGGTGAGCAGCCCACTCGGGCCCGATCCGGCGTCAGGCCCCAGCGTGGTCGCCACGGGCGCGCCCGCCGCCGAGGTGTCCGCGCTATCGGCCGTAGCCAGCCCCAGGTCGTTCGTCGTCGCCGGACTCCCGGAGCTCGGCGAGCCGGTCCCGGTGCTCCCGGTCGTCGCGGTGTTGCCGGTGGTCGCGGCACCTCCTCCGGAGTTCGAGCTCGCGTTGTTGGCGGCCGTCGCACCGCTCGCCGAGCCGTTGTAGGCGCCCACCCCGGCCGCGCACGGTCCCGCCCCTGTCTTGTCGCAGGCAGGCGGCTGCGGCGCGATGACGGCCAGGTGGTTCACGTTCGGCTTGCCGGCGATGAACGTCGGGTTGTGGCAGGTGCTGACATTGCGGTTGGTCAGGTTCACTTTCGCGTCCGCAGTCTTCAGCTTGCCGATCTGGGTGAATCCGGCCGTGACCAGGTTGACCGGCAACGAGGAGTAGCCGATCGGGCCGATCTCGGACTGGCCCTGGCAGATGGAGTAGTACATGAAGTCCGCGATCGTCTGGCGCTTCGCGGTGGTCATCCTAGAGTCGCTGGCGTCGGTCGGGATGATCGCGTACACGTACGACGACAGCGCGTAGGTGCGCTTGTCGGGGTTGGTGTAGACGTTGTCGAGGTTCTGGGTCAGGTAGTCCGGTGAGGTCGGGTCGTTGTTGATGACCGCCTTGGTCAGCGCCACCGCGACGTTGTACTGGGTCGGCAGGGTGTAGTACCCGGCCGCGTTGAGCAGCTTGGCGGCGGGGAAGTTGGAGAGCAGCGGGTAGGAGTACTCCTCCATCCCGATCGAGCCGTTGGCGCCGGCCGCCTTGATGAAGTTCATGACGCCGTCCGAGCCGGACTGGGCCTTCTGGTTGCCCGAGGACTTGCCGCAGTTCAGCGGGTAGTACTCGGTCTGCTGGTCGATGCCGCCGTTGCACGGTGTCCAGATCGACGGGTACTCCTTGGCGATCCAGCGAGTGAACTGGTTGGTCACGCCGGCACCCTCGGAGTGCACCACCGGGATGATCGGGATCGAGGGCAGGGCGTGCCCGTTGTTGTCCTTCGTGATCGCGGGGTCGTTCCAGTTGGTGATCTGGCTGGTGAAGATCTTCGCGACCGTCTCCCCGGACAGCCGGATGTTGCGGACCAGCTTGCCGGCGACCTCGACGTGGTACGGGAACGACGTGCCTCCGGCCGCGATCGGGAGGTAGGCGTAGCCGCGGCCTAGGGCCGTGTCGGCCTGCCCGGTCGTCGGGTCCTTGCCAAGGAACGGGACGTCGGAGACGCCGAAGTCGTTGGCCCGGTTGGCGAAGTCCTTGCGGCCCTGGGCGGCGCCGTTCGCGGTGAAGACCACCTGCTCGCCCTGGTTGGCGACGTCGGCCACCCACTGGTTGATCGCGTTCGCCGCCCAGCTCGAGCCGGAGCCCTGGATCAAGGCGTGGCTCGAGGCCGCGTCGGCGGTCTGCCCGGACGGCGTCATCAGCACGACGCCCAGCAGCACGGCAAGCCCGACCAGCGCCCTGCGGCCGCGCCGGTACATCCGGGTCCCGCGCTTCGGGGTCCTGTACCTCGGGGTCCTCACGATCGGGTCCTTCCCCGGGCAACGAGACGGGCGAGCAGGAACAGCGCGAGCACGATCACCAGCAGCACCACGGCGGCGCCGTACCCCCGGACCTCGTAGCGGGGCTCGCCGGAGCTGACGGCGCTGTAGATGTAGAGCGGCAGCGAGTTCATCGGGTTGCGGAACGGGTTCCAGTTCATGAACGTCGACGCACCGGAGGTGAGGATCAGCGGCGACGTCTCGCCGACCATCCGGGCGATGCCCAGGATCAGTGCGGTCGCCAGTCCGGGGCGCGCGGTCGGCAGCACCACCTTCCAGACGGTCTGGAACTTCCCAGCGCCCAAGGCGTACGACGCCTCGCGCAGCCCGCCGGGGACGACTCGCAGTACGACGTCGCTGGCTCGAGCCATGATCGGCAGGCCCATCACCGCCAGCGCTAGCGCCGCCGCGAAGCCGCAGGTCGGGAAGTGCAGGTTCCGGATCAGCACGGTGTAGATGAACAGTCCGGCCACGATCGAGGGCAGTGCCGTCATCGCCTCGACGACGGTGCGCACCAGCTTGGCAGCGGCGCCGCCGACCTCGGACATGTAGACAGCTGTGATCACGCCCAGGGGCATCGCGATCGCCACTGCGATGCTGACCTCGATCAGGGTGCCGACCATGGCGTGCGCCGCACCACCGGTCGAGTAGGCGTCGCTCGGCCGGACCCCGGACATGTCGGAGGTGAAGAAGTTCCAGTGCACCAGGGCACGCAGGCCCTTGGCCACGGTGGTGACCACGGTGCTGCCCAGGGCCAACGCGACCACGCTCGGCGCGGCGACGACCAGGGATGTGACCACCCGGTCGACGACCACGGCACGCGGTCGGTTGATCGCGGTCAGGCCGGCGTAGAACGCCAGGAACACCAGGTACCAGAAGACGAAGAAGCCGAACTTGCCCGAGAAGGGCAGCACCTCCTCGTAGAGGAGCCACGAGGTGCCGAGCGAGCCGACGACGGAGCCGACCAGGGTGAGGTCGTCCTCGCTGGTGCGCGGACGCGTCCGGCGTACGACCTCGGGCTCGTCCTCGACCACCGGCGGCGCTAGCGGAGGAAGTTCGGCAAGCTCCTCAGTGATCAGCGTGCTCATATCTCGGTCCCCGCTCCGCTGCGTCCGCGCGAGACGATGACAGCGGCGACGGTGTTGGTCAGCAGCGTCATCAGGAACAGCACGAAGCCGGCTGTCAGCAGCGCGGACAACTGGGCCGGGGTGGCTTCCTTGTACCCGGTCGCGATCAGCGCGGAGATGGTCGCGGTGCCGGACTCCAGCACGTTCGGCTTGATCTTGAAGGCCTGGGAGATGATCAGGATCACCGAGATCGTCTCCCCCAGCGCCCGGCCCAAGGCCAGCATCGTGCCTCCGATGATGCCGCTGCGGCCGAACGGCAGGACGACGGTGCGCACCACCGACCAACGTGTCCCGCCGAGCGCGAGCGCGGCCTCCTTCTCACCGGCCGGCGCCTCGGAGAAGACCTCGCGCATCACCGAGGTGGCCATCGGGAAGATCATCATCGCCACGGCGATCGCAGCGATGAACGCCGATCCCTCGTACGACGGGTAGCCCGGTGCCTGGTTCCAGATCGGGTAGTGCACGTCGGTGTGCACCTTGAAGAGCGGGATCCAGCCGAAGTACTCGCTGATCCAGTGCGCGACGTGGGTGGCATGCGGCTCGATGATGAACAGCACCCAGAGTCCGAAGACGATCCCGGGCACCGCGGCCATCAGGTCGATCAGCCGGATCAGCGTCGGCCGCAGCCGCGCGGGCGCCCAGTCGGAGACGAAGAGAGCGCTCAGCAGTGAGAGCGGGAAGGCGATCACGAGCGCGACCGCGGCTACCTCGATGGTGCCGACGAGGACCGCGGCGATGCCGACGATGTCCTGGCTGGGCAGCCACCGGTACTCGGTGAAGAAGCCCCAGCCGTAGTGCTGGAGGGTCGGCTTGGCCTGCACGCCGAGGAAGATGCCGATCGAGGTGACGATGACCAGGACGAGCATCCCGACGGCGGTCACCGAGCCGGTGAAGACCCGGTCCTGAGCGGAGTGCTTTGCGACGATCTTCCGCGGCACGTCCTGCTCATCGTCGACCGGTCCACGGAGCGTGGTGCCCGAGGTCGCGGGCGGCGGTCCTGGCATCGGAACGGTCCTTCGTGGTCAGCGCGCACGCGTCGGTCATCGCGTGCACAGAGCGGACCAGCCCGAACTCGTCCAGACCTTAACTATACACAATTGAGTGACTTACGTATTTCAATTGCTTAAGACGTGCATCACATCCTGTCTGCGCGCTCGGTGCGCAGTCCGGGCTGGCGCTCCGTAGGGTGAGGCGCATGAGCCCCGAGCTGACGCCAGACGCCCCTGCCGACACGATCGGGGCGTCGGCATGAGCGCCGCGCACGTGGCCAGCCTGGTGCTTGCGGCAGTATTCGCGGCGAGCGCCCTGGTGAAGCTTTCCGGGTCGAAGGCCGCCCACGAGATCGGCGAGAAGATCAACGCGCCGTTCGGGCTGCTCCGCTTCGTCGGCGCCTGCGAGCTGCTCGCCGCCCTCGGCCTGGTCGGCGGTGTCGTCGTGCAGACCTGGATGGGTGTCGCCGCCTCGATCGGGCTGGTGGCGCTGATGATCGGCGCCGTCATCGCGCACGTGCGCGCCAAGGAGCCGCTCACTGCATCCTTGCCGGCCCTGGTCCTCGGCGCGGTCGCCGCGGTGCTGGTCTTCACGCTGTAGACCTGGCTGCGCTCGCTAGATCCGGCTGCCCGCGCCCGCTCGCGCTGTCGGTGCCACGGGGGATGATGGGTGCGTGGACCAGTTCAGCGAGCCGACCCGGACCTGGTTCCAGGCCGCCTTCGCGGCGCCGACACCGGCCCAGACCGGCGCCTGGGAGGCGATCGCCGCCGGCCGCCACGCGCTCGTCGTCGCACCGACGGGGTCCGGCAAGACCCTGGCTGCATTCCTGTGGTCGCTGGACCGGATCGCGACAGAGCCCAGGCCCGCCGAGAAGCTCAAGCGCTGCCGGGTTCTCTACATCTCCCCGCTGAAGGCGCTCGCGGTCGACGTCGAGCGCAACCTACGGGCTCCGCTGGCCGGCATCCGGCACACCGCACAGCGTCTGAAGGACGAAGGCGGCGGCACCGAGATGCCGGAGATCACCGTCGGCGTCCGGTCCGGGGACACCTCCGCCGCCGACCGGCGCAAGCTGTCCACGGCTCCCCCGGACATCCTGATCACGACCCCCGAGTCGCTCTTCCTGATGCTGACCTCGCAAGCCCGCGAGTCGCTGCGCGGCATCGAGACGGTGGTCCTCGACGAGGTGCACGCCGTCGCCGGGACCAAGCGAGGGGCGCACCTCGCGATCTCTCTGGAGCGGCTCGACGCTCTCCTGGACAAGCCGGCCCAACGGATCGGCCTCTCGGCCACCGTCCGCCCGATCGAGGAGGTCGCCCGGTTCCTGGGCGGACCGGCCCCGGTCGAGATAGTCGCGCCGCCGTCGGAGAAGACGTGGGACCTGAAGGTCGTCGTGCCGATCGAGGACATGACGGCTCTGGATGCCGATGACGACAGCCCGCGGTCGGGCTCGATCTGGCCGCACGTCGAGGAGCGGGTCGTCGACCTGATCGAGCAGCACACCTCCACGATCGTCTTCGCGAACTCCCGCCGCCTGGCCGAGCGCCTGACCGCCCGCCTCAACGAGATCGCCGCTGAGCGCGCCAACTCGTCCACCGCGCCTGTCGAGACGTCCGCCTTCGCACCGGTGGTTGAGGAGGTTGCGCAGCAACCGTCTCGAAACCAGGCGACCACCCCGGCCCAGATGATGGCCCAGTCCGGTCAGTCGAACGGCGTCCCTGCGGTCATCGCCCGGGCCCACCACGGCTCGGTCTCCAAGGAGCAGCGCGCGATCATCGAGGACGACCTCAAGCGCGGCCGGCTGCCCTGCGTGGTCGCGACCAGCAGCCTCGAGCTCGGCATCGACATGGGCGCGGTCGACCTCGTCGTCCAGATCGAGTCGCCGCCCTCGGTAGCCAGCGCGCTGCAGCGGGTCGGCCGGGCCGGCCACCAGGTCGGCGAGACTTCGCGCGGGGTGCTGTTCCCCAAGCACCGCGGCGACCTGGTGCCCACAGCCGTCGCGGTCGAGCGGATGCGCAGCGGCGGCATCGAGGCACTGCGGATACCGACCAACCCGCTCGACGTACTGGCCCAGCAGGTAGTGGCCGCGACCGCTCTCGACGCCTGGTCCGTCGACGACCTCTACGACCTCTTCCGTCGTACGGCCTCCTTCGCCGGCCTCCCCCGCAGCGCGTACGACGCGACCCTCGACCTGCTCGCCGGGCGCTATCCCAGCGACGAGTTCGCCGAGCTCCGGCCGCGCATCGTCTGGGACCGGGTCACCGGCACGATCACCGGCCGACCCGGTGCTCAGCGGCTCGCGGTGACCAGCGGTGGGACGATCCCGGACCGCGGCATGTTCGGCGTCTTCCTGGTCGGCTCCGAAGGCCGGCCCGGCGGCCGCGTCGGCGAGCTGGACGAGGAGATGGTCTACGAGTCCCGGGTCAGCGACCTGTTCACCCTCGGCACCAGCACCTGGCGGATCGAGGACATCACCCAAGACCGGGTCCTGGTCAGCCCCGCGCCCGGCCAGCCCGGCCGGCTGCCGTTCTGGACCGGCGACACCCTGGGCCGGCCCGCCGAGCTCGGCGCAGCGATCGGTGCCTTCACCCGCGAGGTCTCGGCGCTGTCCGCCGCCGATGCGACCGCGCGTGCCCTCGCCGCCGGCCTGGACCCGTGGGCCGCGAGCAACCTGGTGACGCTGCTGACCGAGCAGCGCGAGGCCACCAACGCCGTGCCGCACGACCGGCAGCTCGTGGTCGAGCGGTTCCGCGACGAGCTCGGCGACTGGCGGATCGTGGTGCACTCGCCGTTCGGCACGCCCGTGCACGCGCCTTGGGCGCTGGCGATCAACGCCCGGCTGCGCGAGCGGTACGGCGTGGATGCCCAGGCGATGGCCGCCGACGACGGCATCGTGCTGCGTATCCCAGAGACCGACCAGGACCCGCCGGGCGCCGAGCTCATCGCCTTCGAGCCCGACGAGATCGAGCAGCTCGTGACCACCGAGGTCGGCGGCTCGGCGCTGTTCGCCGCCCGGTTCCGCGAGTGCGCGGCCCGCGCACTGCTGCTGCCGCGACGCGATCCCGGACGCCGTTCCCCGCTGTGGCAGCAGCGCCAGCGCTCCTCCCAGCTGCTCGAGGTGGCGTCGCGCTACCCGTCGTTCCCGATCGTGCTCGAGACGGTCCGCGAAGTCCTTCAGGACGTCTACGACGTGCCTGCCCTGGTGGCGCTCCAACGGCAGATCGCCGAGCGCCGGGTGCAGCTGGTCGACGTGGCAACCCACCGTGCCTCGCCGTTCGCCCAGTCGCTGCTCTTCGGCTATGTCGCGGCCTTCATGTACGAAGGCGACTCCCCGATCGCCGAGCGCCGGGCCGCCGCACTCACCCTCGACCAGGGGCTGCTCGCCGAGCTGCTGGGACGGGCCGAGCTCCGCGAGCTGCTCGACCCTGACGTGCTCGCCGAGGTCGAGGCCGAGCTACAGCGTCTCGAGCTCGGCGAGGAGGACCGCCGGGCCCGGGATCCCGAAGGCCTCATCGACGTCATCCGGACGATCGGGCCGCTCTCGCGCGACGAGGCCGCCGCCCGGTGCCGCAGCGATGCGGATGAAGCGCTGGCGCTGCTGGCCGGAGCCCGTCGAATCGTCGAGGTCCGGGTCGCCGGGGAGCCACGGTGGGCCGTGGTCGAGGACGTCGCACGCCTGCGCGACGGGCTCGGCGTACCGGTCCCGCCGGGCACGCCGGACGCCTTCGCCGATCCGGTCGAGGACCCGCTCGGCGACCTGGTCGCCCGCTACGCCCGCACCCATGGGCCGTTCACCACAGCTGACGTGGCGCAGCGCTGGGGGCTCGGTGTGGCAGTGGCCCGCCAGACCCTGGTGCGGCTGGCCTCCGCGGGCCGGATGCTCGAAGGCGAGTTCCGCCCGGCCGGCTCGGGCAGCGAGTGGTGCGACCCCGAGGTCCTGCGCAAGCTGCGGCGGCGCTCCCTGGCCCGGCTGCGGCACGAGGTCGAGCCGGTCGAGCCGGCCACGCTGGGCCGGTTCCTGCCTGCCTGGCAGCAGATCGCCGGGTCCGGGACCTCCCGCGGGCTGCGCGGACCGGACGGCGTGGTCGCGGTCGTCGAGCAGCTGGCCGGCTGCGCGGTGCCGGCCTCAGCGTGGGAGTCGCTGGTACTGCCGAGCCGGGTCGTCGACTACCAGCCCGCCTTCCTCGACGAGCTGACCACAGCCGGCGAGGTGCTGTGGGCCGGGCACGGCGGCATCACCGGCGCCGACGGCTGGGTCTCGCTGCACCTCGCCGACTCCGCGCCACTGACACTGCCGGCGATCGGCGACCTGGTGATCACCGACGAGCACCAGGCCGTGCTCGACGCCTTCGGCAGTGGCGGCGCGTTCTTCTTCCGCCAGCTCGGTCAGCAGCTCTCCGACTCCGACGACGTGGCATTGGCTGCGCTCGTCTGGGACCTGGTCTGGGCCGGGCGCGTCGGCAACGACACCCTGGCGCCACTGCGCGCGCTGACCAGCTCCGGCAAGGCCAGTCACCGGGCCCGGCGTACGCCGCCGCGCGCGCGGGTCGGCAACGCCCGCAGCCTCGGCAGGCCGCCGGCAGTCACCCGCTCCGGACCGGCGGACATGGCGGGACGCTGGTTCGGCCTGCCCGAGCCGGAGGCCGACCCGACCCGGCGCGCGCATGCGGCGGCCGAAGGGCTGCTCGACCGGCACGGCGTGGTCACCCGCGGGGCGGTGATGAGCGAGCGCACCCCGGGCGGCTTCGCGGCGGCGTACCGGGTGCTGGCGACGTTCGAGGAGAGCGGCCGGGCCCGTCGCGGGTATTTCGTCGAAGGCCTCGGTGCTGCCCAGTTCGGCACCGCCGGCTCGATCGACCGGCTACGCACCTTCACCCCTTCGGGCGCGCAGGAGAAGACGGCCGGCGTCACCCTGGCGGCGACCGATCCGGCCAACCCCTACGGCGCGGCCCTGGCGTGGCCGCCCTCGACCGGATCCGAGGACGGCAAGGGCCACCGCCCCGGCCGCAAGGCCGGAGCGATCGTCGTCCTCGTCGACGGCGCCCTCGGCCTCTACGTCGAGCGCGGCGGCCGGACGCTGCTCACCTTCTCCGAGGACGAGGGCCTCACCGCTGCGGCCGTGGAGAGCCTCGGCACCGCCGTACGCCGTGGCGCGCTGGGCAGGCTCACCGTCGAGAAGGCCGACGGGGCGAACATCCTCGGCGCCGAGTCCGAGCAGCTGCGGGCAGCGCTGGAGTCGGCCGGGTTCGTCGCCACCAGCCGCGGCCTGCGGATCAGGGCGTAGCCGTGCCGGAGGGCGATTCGGTCTGGCATACGGCCCGACGCCTCGACGTACTGACCGGCCAAGTGCTGACCGCCTCGGACCTGCGGATCCCGAGCCTGGCCACCGTCGACCTGGCCGGCCGCACCGTGCTGGAGACAGTCAGCCGGGGCAAGCACCTGCTGACCCGGCTCTCCGGCGCGATGACGCTGCACACGCACCTGAAGATGGAAGGGCGCTGGGACGTGCAGCAGCCCGGCGGGCCCCGGCACAGTCCCGACCATGAGATCCGGGTCGTGCTGAGGACCGAGAAGACCGAGGCGATCGGGTACGCCGTCCTGCTCGACCTCGTCGCCACGGCGGCCGAGGACAGCCTGGTCGGGCACCTCGGACCGGACCTGCTCGGCTCGGACTGGGATGCGGCGGAGGCAGTCAGCCGGCTGCGCCGCTGGCCGCACGTCGCGATCGGCGAGGCCCTGCTCGACCAGCGCAACCTCGCCGGTATCGGCAACGTGTACCGCGCCGAGATCTGCTTCATCTCCGGTGTCGACCCGTTCACCCGCGTCGACGCCGTGCCCGACCTACCGCGGATGGTCGCGCTGTCCCAGCGGATGCTCGAGGCGCACCGCGACCGGCACAGCCGCATCACCACCGGCGACCGCCGACCCGGCCGACGACTCTGGGTCTACCGCCGCCAGGGCCCGTGCCTGCGCTGCGGCACCCCGATCCGCATCGCCGAGCTCGGCCCCGAGGGCCAGGAGCGCACCGTCTGGTGGTGCCCGTCCTGCCAGCCCCCGCCTCCCTGACCATTAATTGAGATAGTCCCCGCCGAAAAGCACCACTTCGCGCACATCACACGTGCTTTTTGGCGGGGACTATCCCGATTTGGGGGGACGGGGATCGGACCCCGGCGCGGCACAATGACCCCATGGAAGCGGACGACCTGGCGTCCGCCGATGACCTCTGGTGGTCCTGGGCGGTCCTGACTGCTGGCGACCGCCTGCCCGAAGGGGCTCGGGCGTCGCTCGACGCCGACGAGCACGTCCTGACCTATGAGTACGGAGCGTCCTGGGCGAGCATGCAGCGGATCGGCGGCGGCCGGGCGGTGCTGTGGGGGCTCGCAGACGGATCGGCCAAGGACGCCGTCAGCCAGCACGTCGACCCCCTCGCCGGAGCACCGGACTGGGCGAGCTCCAACGCGGTCTACCGCTCCATCCGCTCGACCAAGCCGGGCTTCCTGGCCTGGTACTCGCGCGACGGCTGGGATACCAGCACCACCGGCATGTTCGACGGTGTGGTGGATCTACTGTCTCCTCTGCTTCGGGCAGATCCGCACCTGGTCGCCGAGGCCCGCGGCAGTCGCGCCACCGGCGAGCTGCTCGAGGCGGCGCACGGGGTCGCCCACGTCGCCGTGCAGGGGGCGATCCGCAACCGGCTCAAGGCCCAGATCCACCGGCAGATGCGGGATACCTCCGAACGGGACCGCGGGCTGCCCGAGCGCCCGACCCTGTTGGCGCGGTGGTTGCGGGTCAGCGAGCCCGGGATCAGCTTCGAGCACACGGTGCTGGTCGACGAGGGCGAGCTGGTCTCGCTCGACGACGCGCCCTGGCTCCCCGAAGCGCACCAGACAAGCCTGAACAACGTCCTGCGCGAGCTGCACCTCCTCGAGGCCGGCGAGGAGTCGGGGGCCTGGATGGCTGCTCAGGTGCGAGTCGCCGCAGGGCGGATCACGGTTGCGCGCGCCTTCGACAGCCTGCCGTCCTGGTACGCCGGCAAGGGCCCGACCCTGCGCGCGCTCGCCTGGGAGATGCAGCAGCGCGGCCCCGCCTGGCGACCCGCCTGGGCTACCCTCCTGCCCAGCTAGGCGACTGGGCCCTCACTCCCTGCGACTCGGATCGGAACCGCCGCGCGGGATCAGCCGCCAGTCAGCACGACCAGCGCGCCGAGCAGCCAGAACGGCCCGCCGAGGAGTATCGCGAGAAGCAGCAACCAAGCTGCTGTACGTGGACGCGATCGTCCGGTCTGAAGCGCGACGACGCTGCACCAGAGAGCAGGCACGACGAACGGCAGCGCTGCGAGGCCCACGACGAACGGCAGAGCCTCAAGGCCATCGTCGTACGGACCGGCTTCGCGGATCGTGATCTCGCCGTACACGATCCCGAAGCCGGCAACGGCGGTCGCCGCCACAGACAGCGCGACGAGCAAACCGTCGAGCTTCAAGCCTTGTTGCGACCGCCGACGGCTATGCGATCTCCACGCAAGATTGCTCATGGCTCCACAGTCGGCGCCCGGTCCACCCAGGCGCATCCGTACAGGTACTCAGTACCGCCGCGACCCGCGACTCAACGGACCAGAAGCCCGAACTCAGCAGGCAGGCGGCTAGAGCAACCGGCGCTCGTTCGCCCAGCGGGTCAGCTCGTGGCGGGAGCTGAGCTGGAGCTTGTGCAGCACCGATCCCATGTGGGTCTCGACGGTCTTGATCGAGATGAACAGCTCGCCTGCGACCTCCTTGTAGGAGTACCCGCGGGCGATCAGGCGCATCACCTCGCGCTCGCGCTCGGTGAGCCGGTCGAGGTCCTCGTCGACCGCCGCCACCTCGATCGTGCCGGCGAAGGCGTCGAGGACGAAGCCGGCCAGGCGCGGGGAGAACACCGCATCGCCGGCGGCGACCCGGCCGATGGCGTCGATCAGCTCCTCGCCGGTGATCGACTTGGTGACGTAGCCGCGGGCGCCAGAGCGGATCGTGCCGATCACGTCCTCGGCGGCATCAGAGACGCTCAGTGCCAGGAACTTCGTGGTCGGCGCCTTGCCAGCCGTACGCCGGATCACCTCGGCGCCACCGCCTCCGGGCAGGTGCACGTCGAGGAGCACCACGTCGGGCCTGCCGGCCAGCACGGCGGCGACCGCCTCGTCGACGTCGGCGGACTCGGCCAGCACCTCGACCGCATCCCCGAGCTCGGCCCGTACGCCGGCCCGGAACATCGCGTGGTCATCGACGATGACGACGCTGTGCCTGGTTGCCCCGCTCGCCATCAGAATCCCCTTCCGATCGGCTGGGCCAGCCGGACCTCGGTGCCCGTGCCCGGCGTGCTCCTGACCTCAGCGGAGCCTCCGTGGCGCCGCATCCGCTCCACGATGCTGTCACGTACGCCGTGCCGATCGGCTGCAACCGCCGCTGGATCGAAGCCGGCGCCCCGGTCGCGGACGAACACCTCGATCGCGGCGGTGCCGGCCTCGGCGTACACATCGACCTTCGCCGCACCCGAGTGCCGGGCAGCGTTGATGACCGCCTCCCGGGTCGCGAGCACCAGCGGCCGCAGGTCCTCGGTCACGGCCAGGTCGCCGACACAGACCACCTCGACCGGGACGCCGTAGCTGTCCTCGACCTCGCCGCCGAGCCCGCGCAGCGCCGCCGCCAGAGTGGTCGCGTCGCCGCCAGCGGAGTCGAAGAGCCAGGACCGTAGGTCGCGCTCCTGAGCCCGCGCGAGACGGGCGACTGCAGCCGGGTCGTTGGCCGACTTCTGGATCAGGGTCAGCGTCTGCAGGACCGAGTCGTGCAGGTGCGCGGCAACGTCGGCGCGCTCCTGGGAGCGGACCCGCTCGGCGCGCTCCTCGGCGAGATCCGAGGTCAGCCGGATCAGCCACGGGCCGGCGATGACCACGATGCCCAGCAGCCCCAGGCCGGTGGCGATCAGCACGTCGCGGGCGGCGCTGAGACCGCTGCCGCCGACCGTGACCAGGACGATCGCCGAGACCAGCATGAAGGCGCCCACGATCAGCCGCAGGTACGGCGCGGCGCCGCCCTCCCCGACGATTACCCGGAGGACGTTGATCCGCCCGGTCGAGTCGACCCAGCGCTCGCGCTGCGCGTCGTCGGCCTGCCTCCACAGCACGGCGATGCCGCCGAACGCCAGCACCACCGGCACCAGGAAGCCGCCGCGTCCGGAGACCATCGCGACCAGGGCAGCGATGCCGAGGCCGATCACCGCGATCGCCACCAGCGGTCCGTAGTCGGCCAGCCGGAGCATCCGCGGCGGCCGCCTGCCTTGCCGGTCGGCAGCTGCGAGGCCCGGGGCCGAAGAATCGAAGTGACGGCGTACGGGGAGCACCATCCAGAGGGCGGCATAGAACATCACACCGAACCCGCCCAGGACAGTGGCGAGGAGGAACCCGACCCGGACCCACATCACCGGCAGCCTCAGGTGCTCGGCCAGGCCGGTCGCGACGCCGCCGAGCATCCCGTCCTCGGGGTCCCGGAACGCACGGCGAGCACCCGGCTGGGCGCCGGCCTGGGCACCGGCGTGGGCCGGGCCGGCGCCAGGGACCGGGCCAGGAGGAGGTGTGCTCACGGGTCCATCGTGGCATCCAGCGCGGGTACGGACATCGGGTACGACCCCGGGGCTGCACCCTGAGTCTGACCGCTCCGGAATCAGGGGCGTCCCCGATGGTGGATGCGCCCGCCCGCGACCACGATGGAGGACATGAACGACACCTCCTCCGCCCCGCCGCCTCCCCCGGCCGCCGACCAGGCACCGGCACCTGGGCAGGCACCTGGGCAGGCACCTGGACAGGCACCAGGACAGGCACCAGGACAGGCACCTGGACAGGGCAGCTACCAGCCGCCGCGTCAGGACCTGGACCGGCTGCGTCGCAGCACGTCGGACCGCTACCTCGCCGGTGTCGCCGGCGGCGTCGGCCGCCACTTCGGCATCGACCCGACGATCATCCGCGTCCTGCTCGCCGTCCTGACCCTCTTCGGCGGTGCCGGTGTGGTGATCTACGCCGTCTGCTGGATCTTCGTGCCCGAGGACGGCAGCGACCGGGCGGTCATCAAAGTCAATGGCGAGCCTCGCAAGATCCTCCTCCTTGCCGCCGCTGGCGTGGCGTTCCTGCTCGCGATGGGCGACGCGTTCAGCGGCTTCAACGCGGGCTGGCCGATCGCGAGCGTGGCCGTGGTGATCGGCATCGTCCTGATCGCCCGCGACCGTCGTGTCGACCACCGCCGGGCGAGCGCCGGCTGGATGGCGCCGGACCCTGCGGGCTACACCGCCCCTGCGGATTACACCGATCCAGCACCTGACACGACCACCAACCCGACCGGCGCAGCACCCATGACAGCCGGCCGCCAGTCCTGGACGACCGAGCGCACCGTCTACGAGCCGACGACCCCGCTCTGGCAGGCGCCCCGGGCGACCCAGGACCCGGTCGCGTGGTCGCGACCGCCGCTGATCCCCCCGCATCCCAAGCGCACCGGGATCATCTGGTTCTGGCCGACGCTGGCGCTGATCCTCCTCAGCGTCCTGGTCCTGGTCAGCGGCCCTGCTCACACCGCAGCCGGCGTCTACCCGGCGGTGGCGCTCGGGATCACCGGGGTGATGCTCCTGATCGGCTCCTTCGTCGGCAGGCCGGGCGGGCTCGTCCTGATCGGCCTGGTCTCGGCACTCGTCCTCGCGTTCGCCACCGTGGTCGGCACCTTCCATCTCGACGGCCGCAACGTCGAGGCGACGCCGAGCACCTCGGCCGACGTACAGAGCTCCTACCGCGCTCCCCTGGGCCGGATCGACCTCGACCTCACCCAGGTCACCGACCCGGCGGCGCTCGCGGGGCGGGTCATCAAGCTGCGCCTGAACGCCGGGCAGGTCATGGTCACCATGCCCCGCTCGATGAACGTCGTCGTGCACGCCAAGCTCGGCTTCGCCGGCGGCATCGACCTCCCGGGGTACGACAGCGGCGGCGTGCAGGACCAGACCGTACGCAATCTGGTCGGGACCCCGGCCAGCAGCACAGCCCCCCTCGTGCTGGACATCGACGTCCGCGCCGGGCAGATCGATGTGGAGCAGCAATGAGCGAGATGAACCAGACGACCCCGCGGCGGGCCATGAGCGTGCCGCACCTCGTGATGGGCCTGATCTTCCTAGGCATCGCGGGAGTGTGGCTGATCAGCGAGGCAGGCGAGGACCACGTGCACCGGCTCGGCGCCGGCATCGCCGTAGTCCTGATCGGCGCCGGCGTCATCGGGCTGCTGGCCAGCCTGGCCAACGCACGCAGCGCCAAGGCCCGCAGGGACACCGCCCGGGCCTACGCAGTCCAGGCTGCTGCTGAGCCCGTGCCGGCAGCAGAGCCCACGCCCGATGCCGAGCACGTGCGCGCTGACCGCCTCACCGCGGACGCCACGGCCGAGGTCCGAGCCGACGACACCCGGATCATCGAAGCAGAAGCCGACTCAGAAGGAGGCCAGCGATGAGCGAGCAGCCACCCCCGCCCCCGCCCCCGCCGTACCAGGGACCGCCGTACCAGCCCCGGTTCCAGCCTCAGAACGGAGCCCGGCGGCTGATGCGCACCCCGGACGACCAGATGGTCGCCGGCGTCTGCGGCGGCCTGGCCCGCTACCTCGGCGTCGACCCGACCCTGGTCCGGGTCGCGGCGGTCGTCGCCCTGGTCTTCGGCCTCCCGGCAACGCTGATCGCGTACGTCGTGGCGTGGGCGATCATGCCGATCGGGTAGGTCGGCGACCTCGCTCACGACGTCTCGACAAGCTCGACGAACGGGCGGGGCCGGGACGTCCATCGGGCGGAGCCAGACGAACTGAGCTAGCGGCTCAGCGACCGGGTGATGACCTGGTTGGCGGCGCGCTGGAAGCCGCTGACGACGGCCTCGAGGGTGAGCTGGCGCAGGCGGGACATGGTCTGCTCGAACCGGGCCTTGTCGGCCTCGGTCTTCGGGCTCTCCAGATACGGCGCCAGCACCCGGTCCTTGAGGATCTCGGTGAGCTCGTCGGCCAGGGCGTCCATGTGCTTGTTGATCGCCAGACCGGCCTCGATCAGCGAGTCCAGCGGGATGTCGAGGTCCAGCGACTTCACGCCGACGTCGAAGGCCGGCAGCACCTCGTACTTGCCGTCCTCCTCCTCACGGACCGACATCGTGCCGATCAGGCGCTGCAGCATCGCCTCGTCGAGTCGTCGCCCGACGCGGGCCTCGAGCTGGCGGCGGGTAACCCTCTCGTGGCCGCCGGACTTCCACGATGTCAGCATCGCGCGCTGCACCGCGAGGTCCTCGACCGAGGCGTCGGCGGGGATCCGGGCGAGGTACCGCTCGATCGCGGCAAGGGTGAACCCGTGGTCCTGCAGCGCGCGGATCAGCTCGAGCCGAGCCCTGTGCTGGGCGGAGTAGTAGGCCATCCGACCGCGTCGCATCGGCGGCGGGAGCAGGCCGAGCCCGGCGTAGTACCGGGTGGTGCGCACCGTCATACCGGTGATCGCTGCGAGCTCGTCGACGGTGAACTGCTCGTCGGCCTGCGTAGTCACGACGGTCCCCTGCCTGCTCGACGATGACACCGGGCCAACCGGTCCAACTCGACTGGCACGGTCGGACTGTAACAGTAGAACTGGCAGTCTCGACGGTGCCACCGCACGCTGCCACGGGTCGATCGGGGCCGCTCGGAAGGCACCTTGTATCGTGACAGTATTGCTGTAACAGTTGCCTTGTCACTATCTGCCGCGCCACCAGCTCCCGACGTCGATCCGGTCCCGGGCGCGGCCCCACGAACCGAGAGGGACGACCAGCCGCCATGCGCGACATCTTCACCGCCGAGCACGAGGACTTCCGTCAGACCGTCCGCACCTTCTTCGACAAGGAGGTCGTCCCGCACCACGACCAGTGGGAGAAGGACGGCATCGTCCCGCGCGAGCTCTGGCGCAAGGCCGGCGAGACCGGCCTGCTCTGCTTCGACGTGCCCGAGGAGTACGGCGGCGCCGGCATCGACGACTTCCGGTTCAACGTGATCGTCTCCGAGGAGCAGACCAGGGCCGGAGCGAACGGCCCCGGTTTCTCGGTGCACTCCGACATCATCGTCCCGTACCTCTCCGCCATCGCGAACGACGAGCAGAAGGCGCGCTGGCTCCCCGGCTGCGTCTCCGGCGAGATCATCACCGCGATCGCGATGACCGAGCCGGGCGCGGGCTCGGACCTCCAAGGCGTGCGCACCAGCGCCATCGACAAGGGCGACCACTACATCCTCAACGGCTCCAAGACGTTCATCTCCAACGGCATCAACGCCGACCTGGTGATCGTGGTCGCGAAGACCAGCCCCGAGGCCGGCCACCTCGGCTTCAGCCTGCTGGTCGTCGAGGCCGGCATGGAGGGCTTCGAGCGGGGCCGCAACCTGGAGAAGATCGGCCTGCACGCCCAAGACACCGCCGAGCTCTCCTTCAGCGACGTGGTCGTACCGAAGACGAACCTGCTCGGCGAGGAGGGCCAGGGCTTCATCTACCTGATGCAGAACCTGCCCCAGGAGCGGATGATCATCGCCGCGCAGGCGGCCGCCGCCTGCCAGCACGTCGTCGACCTCACGCTCGACTATGCCAAGACCCGCGAGGCGTTCGGCAAGCCGATCGGCAAGTTCCAGAACACCCGGTTCAAGATCGCCGAGATGGCCACCGAGGCCCGAGTCACCCAGACCTTCGTGGACGACTGCCTGCGCAAGCACCTCGACGGCAAGCTCGACACCACGGATGCCTCGATGGCGAAGTGGTGGGCGACCGAGACCCAGAACAAGCTCGTCAACCAGGGCGTGCAGCTGCACGGCGGCTACGGCTACATGCTGGAGTACCCGATCGCTCGGGCCTACCTCGACAGCCGCATCTCGACGATCTACGGCGGCACCACCGAGATCCAGAAGGAGATCATCGGCCGATCGCTCGGCCTGTGACCCGCCATGGACTTCAACCTTCCTGAGTCAGCGATCGCGGTCCGCGACGGCGTCGCCGCCGTTGCGGCGAAGTACGACCACGCGTACTGGTCGGCCTGCGAGGACGAGCACCGCTTCCCCGACGAGGTCTTCCGCGACCTCGGCCACGGCGGCTGGCTCGGTCTCTGCATCCCCGAGGAGTACGGCGGGGGCGGGCAGGGCCTGCTCGAGCTCGCCGTCGCCAACGACACGCTCTGCGCCTCCGGCGGCACCCAGGGCACGTTCATCTACGTGACCACGCCGGGCTTCGGCGCGATGACCCTGGTCCGGCACGGTACCGAGGAGCAGAAGCAGAGGATCCTGCCCGGCCTGGCCGCCGGCGACATCCAGTTCTCCTTCGCCCTGACAGAGCCGGACGCCGGCAGCAACGCGATCGAGATCAAGACCGCAGCACGCCGCGACGGAGACGACTTCCTGATCAAGGGGCAGAAGGTCTGGATCTCCAACGTCGAGCGTGCCGACTGGATGGTCGCGGTCACCCGGACGATCCCGGCCGCCGAGGCCGCGCAGGCCGGCAGTCGGACGCACGGCTTCACGCTGTTCCTTCTCGACGTCAAGGAGGCGCTCGCCGCCGGCACGCTCTCCTACACGCCGATCCCGAAGATGGGCAGCAACATCCTCAACTCCTCGCAGGTCTTCTTCGACGACGTCCGGGTGCCGGCCGAGAACGTGCTCGGCGAGGTCGACAAGGGCTTCGGGGTGCTCTGGGACGTGCTCAACCCCGAGCGGATCCTGGCGGCAGCCGGCGGCGTCGGCTCGGCAGATGCAGCGCTCGACGTCGCCGCGAAGTATGCCCGGGAACGCGAGGTCTTCGGGCGGCCGATCGGCTCCAACCAGGCGATCCAGTTCCCGCTCGCCCAGATCAAGGCGAAGACCGAGCTGGCCCGGCTGATGACCTACAAGGCCGCCTGGCTCTTCGACAACGGCCTGATGTGCGGCAACGAGGCCAACGTCGCCAAGCTGACCGGCGCGCAGGTCGCCTGGGAAGCGGCAGACCAGGCCTTCCAGACCCTCGGCGGGATGGCCTACTCCAAGGAGTACCCGGTCGAGCGGATGTTCCGCGACGCCCGGATCGGCAAGAACATTCCGGTCTCCGAGCAGCTGGTCCTTGCCCATATCGGCACGTCGATGCTCGGGCTGCCGAAGAGCTACTGAGTCGGCCCGCACCTCTTCCTTGTCCTTGCACGCCCGTACGAGACTGTGACCCGGGACACATCTCGACAAGCTCGAAGACCGCCACGCTCGACGAACCGAAAGAAGGCGCACATGACCGACGTACTCGCCGAACGTGCCGCGATCGATGCCGAGATCGCAGGACGGACGATCGCCACGGCGTTCGCCGAGACGGTCGTCGCCCAGGGCGACAACCCGGCGTACTCCGACAAGATCGGCATCGCCGAGGGAAGCACCGACTGGCGCACGCTGGGCTGGAACGAGCTCCGCGCGACCGGCCTGACGCTGGCAGCAGCCCTGGTGGACCTGGGCGTGCAGCCCGGCGACCGGGTCGCGATCATGGCGACCAACCGGACCGAGCACGTCCTGGCCGACATCGCCGCGATGCACGCCGGCGCGGTCGCGGTGTCGATCTACAACACCCTGTCGCCCAGCCAGGTCGCCTACGTCGCCGGTCACTCCGCGCCAGCCGTGGTCGTCCTCGAGAACGCCGATCACGTCGCCCGCTGGCAGCAGGCGCTCACCGAGATCAAGCCGCTCGCGGTCGTCGTGATGGACGAGGAAGCAAGGTCCGGCGACGCGATGACCTGGACCGAGCTCCTCGAACGCGGACGCGCCGCAGAGCCCAGGCTGGCCGACGAGGTCACGGCCCGCTGGCAGGGCATCACGCCCGAGGACCCGGTCACCTTCGTGTACACCTCGGGCACCACCGGCAATCCCAAGGCCGTGGTGCTGACCCACCGCAACATCGTGTTCGAGGTGGCCAGCACCGACCAGACCACCAAGACCTCCGGTGATCACATCGCCCTGTCCTACCTGCCGTACGCGCACGTCGCGGAGCGGGTGCTAGGCATCTACCTGCCGCAGATCAACGGCGCGCACCTCTACCTGATCGCCGACCCCAAGCTGCTGGTTGGCGCGCTGGGGCAGGTCCGGCCGACTCGGTTCTTCGGCGTGCCCCGGGTGTGGGAGAAGATCCAGACCGGCATCCAGGGACTGCTCGCGATGGAGACCGACGATGCCAAGAAGGAGGCGGTCGCCAGCGCGATGGCGACCGGCCTCGAGTACGTCACCTCGCTCGAGTACGGCAACAGCACCAGCGCCGACCTGCAAGCCCGCTTCGACGCGGTC
Organism: Marmoricola sp.; assembly: GCA_036272095.1. Classification (GTDB taxonomy): domain Bacteria; phylum Actinomycetota; class Actinomycetes; order Propionibacteriales; family Nocardioidaceae; genus Marmoricola. Next base: position 25,579 of record DATAZI010000014.1, read on the forward strand.
GACGCGGCCGTGCTCACCCCGATGAAGGCGATGCTCGGTCTCGACCGGGTCGCCTGGGCCGGCAGTGCGTCGGCTCCGATGCCACTGGAGACGGCGAAGTTCTTCGCCGGGCTCGGATTCTCGATCTACGACATCTACGGGATGAGCGAGACCAGCGGGGCGGTCACCGCCTGCGGCCCGGACGCCTTCAGGCTCGGCAGCGTCGGGCGCGCCCAGCCCGGCATCGAGGTCCGCCTCGCCGAGGACGGCGAGGTGCTGGCACGCGGACCGGTCGCGATCGAGAGCTACTTCGAGAACCCGGAGGCCACCGCCGAGCTGCTCGATGCCGACGGCTGGGTGCACACCGGCGACATCGGCGTGATGGACGCCGACGGGTTCCTCAAGATCGTGGACCGCAAGAAGGAGCTCATCATCACCTCGCAGGGCAAGAACATCTCGCCCTCGAACATCGAGAACTACCTCAAGGAAAGCCCGCTGGTCGGCCACGCGCTCGCCTACGGCGAGGGCAAGCCGTACGTCGTGGCGATCCTGACCTTGGACCCCGACGTGGCGCCGATCATCGCCGGCAGGCTCGGCCTCACCGACGCCTCACTGGCAACGCTCGCTGCAGAGCCCGCGATCCTCGGCATCGTCGGCCAGGCGGTCGAGGCGGCCAACGAGCGGCTCTCGCGTCCCGAGCAGGTCAAGAAGTGGACGCTGCTGCCGGTCGAGTGGACCGCCGAGTCCGCCGAGCTGACCCCGACACTGAAGCTCAAGCGCCGGGTCGTGCACACCAACTACGCAGACGAGATCACCGCGCTCTACGAGGGCTGACCCGACAGCCCGGGCCGGGAGGGAATCGGCCCGGGTCGACCCTGGTTACCGCCCCATGACGTCTGCCACCGCGAACATCGCCACCCAGTCCGGATCCTTCTCGATCGGCGGTGACCTGCCGGTCGTCCGCCTCGGCTACGGGACCATGCAGCTCACCGGCGACGGGGTCTGGGGCCCGCCGAAGGACCACGCCGAGGCGATCGCGGTGCTGCGCCGCGCCGTCGAGCTCGGCATCACGTTCTTCGACACCGCGGACTCCTACGGCCCGGTCATCGCCGAGGAGCTGCTGGCCGAGGCGCTGCACCCCTACGCCGACGACACCGTGATCGCCACCAAGGCCGGGCTGACCCGTCAGGGCCCGGGGATCTGGACGCCGCTCGGGGTCCCGGCATACTTGCGCCAGCAGGCCGAGCTGAGCCTGCGGCGGCTCGGCGTCGAGGCGATCGACCTCTTCCAGCTGCACCGCATCGACCCGGCGGTCTCGCTCGAAGACCAGGTCGGGGAGCTGCTCGCGCTGCGCCAGGAGGGCAAGATCCGGCACATCGGGCTCTCCGAGGTCAGCGTCGAGGAGCTGAAGGCCGCCCAGCAGATCGCACCGATCGCCACCGTCCAGAACCGGTTCAGCCTCGGCACCCGCGACGCCGACGAGCTGCTCGCCTACTGCGAGGCCAACGGCATCGGCTTCATCCCGTGGCGGCCGGTTGCCGACCACACCGGCGACGGCGGTGCGCTGGCCGAGATCGCGGCCGCTCACGACGTGTCGGTGACCGAGGTCGCCCTGGCCTGGCTGCTGCGGCTCTCGCCGGTGATGCTGCCCATCCCGGGGACCTCGAAGGTCGCGCACCTGGAATCGAACACGGCTGCGGCCGGCCTGGTGCTCAGCGACGACGAGGCCGCCCGTCTCGGCACCATCGACGTTGAGGCAGCACGCAGGGGCGGTCGCGTGGAATAGTGGCAGCGGACTCGGGTCCCTCACACTGCTCTGAGCGAAGGATCCCTGATGGCCCGCTCCTCCCTCCTGCGCCGGGCGCTTCCGGCAGCACTGCTGGTCCTGCTGGCGGGCTCGGGCGCCGCCTTCGCGGCCGACGTACCGCCCTCGACGGATGGCACCAACGTCAAGCTGACCTTGACCGCCGGGACGATCACCGACACTGATGGCGACGGCACCACCGACCCGGGCGACACCATCGACTTCGCGATCACGGTGACCAACATCGGCGGCCTGGACATCAAGATCGACAGCCTCGTCGTCCCGCTGCTCACCGACGCGGACATCGTCGTGACCTGCCCCTCGGACTGGATCAGCCCGGATGCCACCGTGACCTGCACGCTCAGCGCCCCCTACACGGTCACCGACGCCGACGCAGCAACCGGCGCTGTCACCTTGAACGGCACGGTGCACACCCACATCGACGACAACGTCAACGACTACACGTCCTCGGCGACGGTGAGCGTCCCGGCCGCTCCGACGACCGTGCTGGCGCCGCCGCCTACCCCTGTCTCGAGTCCGGTCGCCACGCTGCCGGACACCGGCGCCTGACCCCAGGCAGCCGCAATCAGCGGGCGATCGCCCGCCCGGGCAGCCGGCTGAGTCCGAGGAGCGCGATCTCCGGGAAGTCGGTGATCAGCCCGTCGATGCCGGCGGCGAAGAGCAACTCCGCCTCACCGGCCGCGTCGCCGTGGCCGTGCGGGTTGGGGCCGATCTGCAGGTCGACCGGCAGGTGCTGGTTCTCGGCGCGGTGCGTCCAGACCAAGACGTCGAGGTCGAGGTCGTGCGCCCGCCCGACCAGGCCTGAAGGCCCCGAGGCGGGCCCAGCGATCCGACCGTCCCCGTCGCGCCGGAGCACGGCCTTGCGGCGTACGCCGATCGCGCCGGCGTACTCGGCCGCGCGGGCGATGTCCTTGGCGCCGGGGCTCTTGTCGAAGAGCCTGACCATCCGCGGCGCCGCCAGGTCGACCAGCGCCTGCTCGTCGAAGCTCAGCCAGGTCAGATCGGCGCCGACCAGGCCGCGCAGCAGGTCAGGGAGCCAGATGCCCTGGGTGCGCAGGAACTCCGGCGACTTGATCTCGACGTGGATGCCGAGGTGCCGGCCTGAGCGCTGCGCCTCGGTGTCGCGCAGTGCGATCGCCTCGGCAAGCGTCGGGATCGGATAGGTGGAGTCGTGGGTGGCACTGCCGGCGCGCTTCTTGGGCCACCGCTCGCGGGTGGTCAGCTGGCGGAGCTCGGCGAGGGTGAAGTCAGGGACGAACCAGCCGGTGACCGGCTCGTCGTCGATCTCGATGGTCCGTCGCAGGTGCGCGAACTGCGCTTGGGCGGCAACGTCGGTGGTCCGGGAGATCTCAACGTCGTGACGGCAGACCAGGGCGCCGTCCTTGGTGGCGATCACGTCGAGCTCGACCGAGTCGGCGCCCAGACGGTAGGCCAGCTCGAAGGCGGCGAGGGTGTTCTCGGGCCGGTGCCCGCTTGCGCCCCGATGCCCGATCACGATCGGCCGGTCGTCGGGTCCAGACATCCGAGGTGCCATGCCTCCAGGATCGCCAGAGCGGGTGGACTGCAGGTGTCGACGAGGTCAACCCACGCTTTACGGTGGGTGGCATGTCACCCGGCGTGCACAGCCTCGGCAGCCTCACCACGGTCCCGGCCCTCGAGCGACCGGACCTCCTCGGCGCCCCGGTCGCAGCACTGCTGCGCGACTGGCCGTACGCCGACCAGGTCGGTGTCGTGGAGATCGACGCCGCGCTCTCAGAGACCGCCGCCACCGTGGACGTCTATGGCGTGCCGCTGGACGCCGGCGCGAACTGCGTCGTCATCGCCGGCAAGCGCGAGGGGGTCGAGCGGATCGCGGCCTGCGTCGTCCGCGGGGACACCCGCGCCGATGTGAACAACCGCGTCAAGCGGCTGCTCGACGTACGCAAGTGCTCGTTCCTCGATCACGACCGCGCCGTGGTCGAGACCGGGATGGAGTACGGCGGCATCACCCCGATCGGCACTCCCGCCGGCTGGCGGCTGCTCGTGGATGCCTTGGTCATCGCCACCCCCGTGGTGCTGATCGGTGCCGGCACCCGCGGCGCCAAGATCATCCTGCCGGGCAGCCTGCTCGGCGAGCTGCCCGGCGCCGAGGTCGTCGAGCACCTGGCGCACTGACGCAGGACGTCCGGTGGGACGGTCCCGGGACACTAAATCGTTCGCTCTCAGAGCCGTCGCTTCGTAGCGTAGGGATGGTGCGCACGCTCCCTCTGGAACACCCCGGCAAGGCTGACGCGCGCACGCCGTGGCGGTTCCTGGCCTGGGTCCTGCGAGGCCAGTGGCCGACGGTTGCGATGGGCATGGTCTTCGGCGTCATCTGGATGACCTGCTCGGCCGTGGTGCCGGCGGTGATCGGCAAGGCGATCGACTCCGGCGTGACCGGCCGCGACTCGGACGAGCTGGTGAAATGGGCCGCGATCCTGTTCGGGATCGGGCTGCTGCAGTCGGCCAGCGGCATCATGCGGCACCGGTTCGCGGTCACCAACTGGCTGACCGCGGCGTACCGGGTCGTGCAGCTGGTGACCCGCCAGGCCACCCACCTCGGCGCCACCTTGTCCAAGCGGGTCGCCACCGGCGAGGTCGTCGCGATCGGCACCAACGACCTCTCCCACATCGGCAACGCGATGGACGTGCTGGCCAGGGCGATGGGAGCGCTGGTCTCGTTCGTGGTGGTCGCAGTGATCCTGCTGCAGACCTCGGTCACCCTCGGCCTGGTGGTGCTGCTCGGCGTGCCGTTGCTGCTGCTGTGCCTGGGACCGCTGCTCAACCCGCTGCAGAAGCGCAACCTGGAGCAGCGCGAGATGATGGGGCATCTGGCCAACGTCGCGACCGACATCGTCAGCGGGCTGCGGGTGCTGCGCGGGATCGGCGGTGAGCGGGTCTTCAGCGATCGCTACCGGACCGAGTCGCAGAAGGTCCGCTACGCCGGCGTACGGGTCGCCGGGCTGCAGTCGGTCCTCGACGCACTGCAGGTCTTCCTGCCCGGCGTCTTCGTCGTCGTGGTGGTCTGGCTCGGTGCCCGGTTCGCCGTACAGGACCGGATCACCCCCGGCGAGCTGGTCGCCTTCTACGGCTACGCCGCGTTCCTGGTGCTGCCGCTGCGGACCGCGACCGAGGCTGCGAACAAGTGGATCCGGGCCTACGTCGCGGCCGGTCGGATCACGACCGTGCTCCGCCTCGAGCCCGAGATCGACGACGCCGACGACCCGGCACCGGCGCCGCCGGTCGGCAGCGAGCTGGTCGATGCGGCCAGCGGGCTCCGGGTCCGCCCCGGGCTGCTGACGGCGCTGGTCTCCGACCCGCCCGAGGACGCTGCGGAGGTGGTCGACCGGCTCGGCCGGTTCGTCGACGGCGAGGTTCTCTGGGGCGGCGTACCCCTCGAGCGGCTGCCGCGGGCACTGGTCCGCGAGCGGATCGTGGTCTCCGATGCCGGTGCGGTGCTGTTCTCCGGGCCGCTCGGCGACCAGCTCCGGGCCGGGCGCTCCGATCAGGTCGCCGTCGACGAGGCCCTGCATACTGCTGCGGCCGCCGACGTCCTCGATGCGCTCCCGGACCGGCTGGACACGGTCGTCGCCGAGAAGGGGCGATCGTTCTCCGGCGGCCAGCGCCAGCGGCTGGTGCTCGCCCGCGCACTGGCCCGGGAGCCGGAGGTGCTGCTGCTGGTCGAGGCGACCTCGGCGGTCGACGCGCACACCGAGGCTCGGATCGCCGAGCGCCTGGTCGGACTGCGCGCCGGCCTGACGACGGTGCTCACCACGTCGAGCCCGCTCCTGCTCGGCAGCGCCGACCGGGTCGCGTTCCTCGCCGAGGGCACGGTGGCGGCAGAGGGCACCCATGCCGAGCTGTTGGCGACCTGCCCGGCGTACCGCAGCGTTGTCACCCGCGAAGACGCCGACGAGAAGGCTGCGCAATGAAGCAGCCGCCGTCGATCGAGCCGCCGGCCGACGCGCTGCCGGTCGCCGACCGGAGCGCCGTGCGCCGCTACCTGCGCGATCTGTTCGGTCGGCACCCCCGGCAGATCTCCTTCACCCTCGTGCTGCACGTACTGGCCGCCGGTGCTGGCCTTGCCGCGCCCTGGCTGCTCGGCGGTCTGGTCCAGGCCGTCCACGACGGGACCACCACGGCCCACGTCGACCACGTCACCCTGGTCCTCGGCGGCTTCCTGCTCGCCCAGACGCTGCTGACCCGGTATGCCCGGCTGCGCTCCCAGGTGCTCGGCGAGCAGGTGCTCGCCGAGCTGCGCGAGGACTTCGTCGACAATGCCCTGGGCCTCCCGATCGGCGTGGTCGAGAGCGCCGGGAGCGGCGACCTGCTGACCCGGACCTCGCGCGATGTCGAGCAGCTCGGGTACTCGGTGCGCTGGGCGCTCCCGGAATGGGTGATCGCGCTGGTCACCGCCGCGACGACCCTGGTGGCCGCTGTCGTGGTCGGCTGGTGGGTACTGCTGCCGTGCCTGCTCGGGGTGCCGCCGCTGGCGATCGCCATGCGCTGGTACCTGGCCCGCGCCAAGGACGGCTACCTGTGGGAGGGGCAGACCTACTCCACGATCAACGCCAGCCTCACCGAGACCGTCGAGGGCGCCCGGACTGTCGAGGCACTCGGCCTGCAGCGGGCCCGGATCGACCAGGTCGACTCCGACATCGCCGAGTCCTACCGCGCCGAGCGGTACACCCTCTCGCTGCGCACGATCTTCTTCCCGAGCGTCGAGACCGCCTACCTGGTGCCGACGGTGGCGACCCTGCTGCTCGGCGGCTGGCTCTACCTGCATGGCCACACCAGCCTGGGCGACGTCACCGCTGCGACCTTGTACGTGCAGGCGCTGATCGACCCGGTCGACCGGGTGATCTCGATCCTCGACGAGCTCCAGGTCGGCGGCGCCTCACTGGCCCGGCTGCTCGGCGTCGCGCAGGTGCCCGAGGACCGGGTCGCCACCGGGCGGCAGCCGAGCAGCGAGAAGCTCGAGGCCGCCGATGTCCGGTTCAGCTACGGCGGTGGTCGCGACGTCCTGCACGGCGTCGACCTCTCGGTCGGGATCGGCGAGCGGATCGCGATGGTCGGGCCTTCCGGTGCCGGCAAGTCCACGCTGGGCAGGCTGCTGGCGGGCATCCACCCGCCGCGCACCGGATCGGTCACCGTCGGCGACGTCGGCTTGACCGAGCTGCCGTTGGCCGACCTGCGCGGCCACGTCGCGCTGGTGACCCAGGAGCACCACGTCTTCGTCGGATCGCTGCGCGACAACCTGGCGCTGGCCGTCGATGCCGGCCCCGACGGCTCCGGCGCGACCGACGAGCAGCTGTACGCCGCCCTGGACGCCGTCGATGCCGGCGACTGGGCGCGCTCCTTGCCCGAGGGCCTGGCCTCGACCCTGGGGTCCGGGGCGGCGGCGATCTCGCCCGCGCACGCCCAGCAGATCGCGCTGGCCAGGCTGGTGCTCGCCGACCCGCACACGCTGGTCCTCGACGAGGCGACCTCGTTGATCGACCCGCGGGCTGCCCGGCACCTGGAGCGCTCGCTGGCAGCGGTCCTGGAGGGCCGGACGGTGATCGCGATCGCGCACCGGCTGTTCTCCGCCCACGACGCCGACCGGGTCGCCGTCGTCGAAGAAGGCCGGATCACCGAGCTCGGCTCCCACGACGAGCTGGTCGCCCGCGGCGGGTCCTATGCCGACCTGTGGAAGTCCTGGCACTCCTGACACCCCTACCGAACGGAACCGAGCCTCCGCCCGCGATCTCTGGACGGAGTACCGCTCGCGGGTTAGCGTGCCGGGGTGCGACGGGCTCCTCACGAGAACGTGGCGACCGTCCTGGTCGCTCCCTCGGTGCTGCCTGACCTCGAGCTCGCTCTGATGTCGCTGGACCTGCAGGCCTGGCCGATCCGGACCGCGCCGATCTGCGAGGACGGGCCACGGCAGGCCTTCCAGATCCGGCGCCGGCTGATCGAGAGCCACCATGGCAGCTGGGATGCCGCAGCGGACTGGACGCCGGTGTGGATCGGGTTCGGAGCGTCCTGGTCCAACGGGCTCGACCCGCTGCCGTGGGCGGCCCACGAGACGCTATGGCGGCTGCTCGCGACGTACGGCGACGACGTGCGGTACGCCAAGCGGCTCGGCGGCGTACGCCGGCTCCCGCTGCCGCGTGACCTCAGCCACCCGGCCTGAATCTGGCGCACGCACCCTGACAGCATTACTGTCACGGTAGCCACCGGCTCACCCCTCGATCAGAAGGCAGCAGATGAAGATCTCGACCATGCTCATGTACGACGGCAACCCCCGCAACGCCGCGGACCAGATCACCGCATGGGAGAAGGCCGGCCTGGACACCGTCTGGGTCGCCGAGGCCTACGGCTTCGACTCCCCCACGCTGATGGGCTACCTGGCGGCCAAGACCGAGACAGTCGAGATCGGCTCCGCGATCATGAACATCTACTCGCGCACGCCCGGTGCGCTGCTCCAGACCGCGGCAGGCCTGGACAACGTCTCCGGCGGCCGCGCGATCCTCGGCCTCGGCGCGTCCGGCCCACAGGTCATCGAGGGCTTCCACGGCGTGCCCTACGCCAAGCCGCTGGGCCGTACTCGCGAGATCGTCGAGATCATCCGCGCCGGCATGAAGCGCGAGCCCCTTCAGGCCGACGGCGAGTTCAAGCTGCCGCTGTCCAAGGAGCAGGGCGCCGTGACCGGCATGGGCAAGGCCCTGAAGCTGCTCACCAAGCCGGAGCGCTCCGAGGTGCCGATCTACATCGCAGCACTCGGACCCAAGAACGTCGAGCTGGCAGCCGAGATCGCCGACGGACTGCTGCCGCACTTGTACTACCCGGAGAAGATCGGCCAGGTGATGGGTGCGCCGATCGCTGCCGGGACAGCTAAGCGGGACGCCTCGCTCGGCGACCTGAACATCGTCGCCGGCGGCATGCTCGCGATCGGCGAGGGCCCGGAGACCAAGGCGATGCTGGACTTCGCGCGCCCGATCTTCGCCCTCTACGTCGGCGGCATGGGCGCCAAGGGCAAGAACTTCTACAACGACCTCGCGGTGGCCTACGGCTACGAGAAGGAAGCTGCCGAGATCCAGGAGCTGTACCTGTCGGGCAAGAAGAAGGAGGCCGAGGCGCTCGTCCCGACCGAGTGGCTCGAGGCAGCGAACTTCGTCGGGCCGGCGTCGTACATCAAGGAGCGCGTCGCGGCGTTCGCCGAGAGCGGCGTCACCAGCCTCAACGTGACCCCGGTCGGCGCCGACCCGACCGCCCTGATCGCCGAGCTCAAGGGCATCGTCGGCTGACGACCGACGGGTCGGAATATCCCGGACTCAATTCCCATTGACCACTCTATGAGTCTTTGCCGCGCCGGATCGACCCGCCGGATAGCCTGGCACTGATGACGATCACCGCCGCACAGGTACGCCGCGCGCTGGCGCGGGCCGAACGCTCTGCTGCCCTGGACCAGTCCGAGGCGGTTGCGCTGCTGTCCGCCCGGGGCGAGGACCTCGACCGGCTGTCCGCCGTGGCGGCCCGGATCCGGGACCGGGGCCTGGAGGCTGCCGGCCGGCCAGGTGTGATCACCTACTCCCCCAAGGTGTTCATCCCGATCACCAAGCTCTGCCGCGACAAGTGCCACTACTGCACGTTCGTCGAGACTCCCGGCCAGCTGCGCCGGGCGGGACACGGGATGTTCCTCTCCCCCGACGAGATCCTCGAGATCGCGCGACAGGGCGCCGCACTGGGTTGCACAGAGGCGCTGTTCACCCTCGGCGACCGGCCTGAGGCGCGCTGGCCCGAGGCCCAAGAGTGGCTCGACGAGCAGGGGTACGACTCGACGCTGGCCTACTGCCGCGCGATGGCGATCCGCGTCCTGGAGGAGACCGGGCTGCTGCCGCACCTGAACCCGGGTGTCATGTCATGGGAGGAGATGAACCGGCTCAAGCCGGTCTCGCCGTCGATGGGGATGATGCTCGAGACGACGTCGCGGCGGCTGTTCGAGACGAAGGGCGAGGCCCACTACGGCTCGCCGGACAAGGACCCC
>DATAZI010000015.1:0-67249 GCA_036272095.1 Marmoricola sp.
CGCCGAGCGCCTCGGGGATTAGAAGTCACCAGAATCCCCGATTGAACCGACCACAACCCACAACTCAACGAGTAGGTTCCGGGACATGCCACTCATCGGAGTCAACGGGATCCAGCTCAGCATCACCGATAGCGGCGCGCCCGCCGGCAAGACGGACGCACCGGTGCTGGTGATGGGCCACGGCCTGCTGTTCAGCACCTCGATGTGGCGCCACCAGATCGAGGAGCTCAGCGCGACGTACCGCTGCATCGCGGTCGACTGGCGCGGCCAGGGCGGTACGCCGGCCACGCCCGGCGGCTACGACATGGACACCCTGTACGCCGACCTGGTGGCCCTCATCGAGCACCTCGACGTCGGCCCGGTGCACTACGCCGGCCTCTCGATGGGCGGCTTCGTCGGCCAGCGCCTCGCAGCCCGCCGGCCCGACCTAGTGCGTTCGCTGATGCTGATCGACACCTCTTCTGGACCCGAGGACCCCGAGAAGATCAAGAAGTACCGGCTGCTCTCGACCGTCTACGGCCTCGTCGGCCTCAAGCCGCTGCTGGGCCAGGTCGCGCCGATCATGTTCACCCCGGCGTACCTGGAGACCGACGCCGGCAAGGCGACGGTGACCGCCTGGATCGACGAGCTCGCCCCGCTGGAGCGCCGCGGCATCAAGAAGGCGATCCGCGGGGTCACCGACCGGCCTCCGATCATCGACGAGATCTCTGCCATCGGCGCGCCGACCTTGGTGATCGTCGGTACCGAGGACGTCGCCACCCCGGTCGCGAAGGCCGAGGTCATCGCGGCCGCAGTGCCCGGCGCGCGGCTCGAGCAGCTCGACGGCGTCGGGCATGTGAGCACGCTGGAGGATCCGGCGCGGATCAATGCCCTGATGACGGAGTTCCTGGCGCAGCACTGAGCGACGCTCGCCGCGTCTCGACAGGCTCGACGAACGGTCGCGTTACGAACGACTCGCGGACGCCCGCCACACACCCGGAGTTCACCGCGAGTCCACTTCGCGCGGTCACTCTGGAGGCATGGCACGCCGCAAGGTCATCTGGCACATCGGTCCCGCCGACCCCGGGACAGCGTTCATCGCGCCCGCTCTCGCTCATGCCGCCGAGGAGCTCGCCGCTCTCGACATCGCCGTACCGAACGGCCCCTGGTACGAGATCGAGGACCAGATCTGGAAGCACAAGGGCACCTCGCTGCTCAGCACCCCGGACATCTCGCGTGCGGACGCGGACCGCATCGCTCTGCGGCTGACCGGCCTGCGCGATCTCGAGGTGCACCTCGTCGTCCTCTCCCGCGACCTGCCGACCCAGGTGCACGCCTCCTGGCAGGCCGGTCTGCAGCACGGCAGCACCACATCGTTGAAGAAGTACACCGAGCGGATCACCGACGCCGACCGCTCGCACTGGCAGGCCGAGGAGTTCTGGGCCGGGCACGACGTAGGCAGGATCCTGACCTCGTGGACCCGGGCGATCCACGCCGAGCGGGTGCACGTGATCGCCACCGAGCCGGACGCGGACGACAATTGGCGCGCGCTGCTCGATCTGGCCGGCGCCGGCCAGATCGCCCGGCCCGCAGGCTTCGTCGCCCCGGCCCTGCGAGCCGAGCTCGACCCCGAGTGGGTGCTCGACGTGACCACCGCGTGGGCGAAGCTGATCGCCGAGCGCGGCTTCGACCTGCGCGGGCAGCTGATCGGCGCGAGCGCCGCCGCTGCGGCGGCACCTGCCTCACGCAGCGCCCAGCTCGATGCCGTCGCCGAGATGCTCACCGCGATTACCGCCGAGGTCGAGCGGCTGCGCGCCGAGGTCGCCGGGCTCCGCAAGGAGAACGCGCGACTGGACGGCAAGCGCCTCAAGCACAAGCGCCGTGCGGCACGCTTCGCCGCCGAGCTCGCCGCTACCGACGACTGAGCAGGCTGAGATCGCGCGATCGCGCGAGGTCCCAAGCCAGTAAGGGCATTTGGCCTTCGTCACACGTCGTGGCGATCCGCTTGCACCTAGTTGAATGCAAGCGCATACTTGTTGTTACTGGCCGGTAGCAAACCTGCGGCCACGACATCACGAAGCGAAAAGGGTGGGCTGTGAGCCACTACAAGAGCAACATGCGAGACATCGAGTTCAACCTCTTCGAGGTCCTGGACCGCGACCAGCTTCTGGGCACCGGCCCGTTCGAGGCGATCGACGGCGAGACAGCGCGGACGATCCTGGGCGAGATGGACCGGATGGCGCGCGAGGACCTCGCGGCGTCCTACGAGGACTCCGACCGCAACCCGCCGGTCTTCGACCCGAAGACCAACACCGCCCCGATCCCGGCCGCGTTCAAGAAGAGCTACCAGACCTACATGGACTCCGAGTACTGGCGTCTGCAGATCAACGAGGACCTCGGCGGTACGCCGGCCCCGCCGTCGATCATCTGGGCGATGGGCGAGCTCATCCTCGGCTCCAACGCGCCGATCTGGATGTACGCCGCCGGCCCGATGTTCGCCGGTGTCGTCTACGACAACGGCACCGAGCGCGACAAGAAGATCGCCCAGTTCATGGTCGACAAGCAGTGGGGCGCCACCATGGTGCTGACCGAGCCGGACGCCGGCTCCGACGTCGGCGCCGGCCGCTCCAAGGCCACCCTGAACGACGACGGCTCGTGGAACATCTCCGGCGTCAAGCGCTTCATCACCTCGGCCGCCAACGACATGACCGAGAACGTCATCCACCTCGTCCTCGCCCGCCCCCAGGGCGTCGACGGCGTCGGCGGCCCGGGCACCAAGGGCCTGAGCATGTTCATCGTGCCGGAGTGGAAGTTCGACCACGAGACCGGCGAGCTGACCGGCGAGCGCAACGGCGCCTACGTGACCAACGTCGAGCACAAGATGGGCATCAAGGTCTCCAACACCTGCGAGGTCACCTTCGGTGACTCCTCCGTCGGTGGCGGCGAGGCCGCTCAGGGCTGGCTCGTCGGCGAGGTGCACAACGGCATCGCGCAGATGTTCCAGGTCATCGAGAATGCCCGGATGATGGTCGGCACCAAGGCCATCGCGACGCTCTCGACCGGCTACCTCAACGCGCTGGAGTACGCCAAGACCCGCGAGCAGGGCGCTGACCTGACCGAGTCGGCCAACAAGGCGGCCCCGCGGGTCACCATCACCCACCACCCCGACGTGCGCCGGTCGCTGATGACCCAGAAGGCGTTCTCCGAGGCGATGCGCTCGCTGGTGCTCTACACCGCCTCCTGGCAGGACCAGGTGATGGTCGCCGAGCACAACGGCGAGCGCAACGAGCTGGCCGAGCGGATCAACGACCTGCTGCTCCCGATCGTCAAGGGCTACGGCTCCGAGCGCTCGTGGGTGCTGCTGGGCACCGAGTCGCTGCAGACCCTCGGCGGCTCCGGCTTCTTGCAGGAGTACCCGATCGAGCAGTACGTGCGCGACGCCAAGATCGACACCCTGTATGAAGGCACCACCGCGATCCAGGGCCAGGACTTCTTCTTCCGCAAGATCGTGAAGGACCAGGCCAAGGCGCTCGGCTACCTGAACAACGAGATCGACTCGTTCATCAAGTCCGAGGCCGGCAACGGCCGTCTCAAGGTCGAGCGCGAGCTGCTCGCCAAGGCGCTCGAGGACGCTGGCGCCCTGACCAGCCTGATGATCAGCACCCTGATGAGTGCTGACGAGTCGGCCGAGGGCGGCAACATCAAGAACATCTACAAGGTCGGGCTCAACACCTCCCGCCTGCTGATGGTCCTCGGTGACGTCGTGTGCGCCTGGCTGCTGCTGCGCGGCGCCGATGTGGCGCTGCAGAAGCTGTCCGGCGAGGTTTCGGCGGCTGACAAGGCGTTCTACGAGGGCAAGGTCGCTGCCGCACAGTTCTTCGCGCGCAACAACCTGCCCAAGATCACCGCCGAGCTGGCGATCGCCGAAGCGACCGACCTCTCGCTGATGGAGCTCGACGAGGCTGCGTTCTAGGTCGCCCTGCGCGCTTGTCGAGACGTCTCGACGAGCGCGACGAACGGCACTCAGACGGCCGCTTCACCCGAGAGGGTGGGGCGGCCGTCGTCGTTCCCGCCGTCCTTCCCATCGTCGAGCACCCGGGTCAGCTCGAGCCGCTTCCCGGTCCGCCCGGTGCCCGACCCGCGGCCGAGCAGCTGGCGGTAGAGGAACGGCGCCACGAAGGTCGCCAACCAGCGGGCATCGCGGACGACGACCTCCAATGTGCTGTACGGCCGGTACGCCGTCTCGGCCCAGCTGTGGTCGCTTCCGGGGAGCCCCATCGCCTCGGCCATGCCGGCCGCGATCGTGGAGTGCCCCACAGAGCTGCCGTGGATGCGGTCGTGGCTCCACATCGCCGGATCGCCGGCCAGCGCCAGCGGGAACAGGTCGAGCACAGTGGCGCCGTACTGGGTCGCGACCTCGAGGAGCCGCCGGTTCAGCTCGACCTCGCGCGGTCGCAGCCAGGCCATCACCGGAAGCATCAGCGCGACGTCGGGGAAGCTCATCGTCAGGACCCGGCAGCCGGTCTCGGTCAGGGCAGCGATCGTCTGCTCGACCTGGCCGACGGTCTCCTCGAGGTCGAAGTCGTGGCGCAGCATGTCGTTCATGCCGACGGCCACCACGGCGAGGTCGGGCTGCAGCGCGAGCGCGACCGGCAGCTGTACCTCGAGCACGTGCCGGGCCCTGCAGCCGCGGACGGCGAGGTTGGCATAGGTCAGGTCCGGGCTGGTGGTGCGGGCGAGGTTATCGACGAAACGGTCCGCCCACCCCCGTACGCCGGAGGTGTCGTCGCCGTCGTTGAGCCCCTCGGTCTGGGAGTCCCCCAGAGCGACGAACCGTTGGTACTGCTCAGCCATGATCCGAAAATACCTGCCCTCGACGACAGACCGGAGCCGGCATCCGTTTAGCCGGCGGCGAGCAGCTCGGCGAACAGCCCGATGGTCTCCTCGATCGCGGCCTGCGACGCCTTGGACCAGCCGCCGAGATCGAAGAAGCCGTGGATCAGACCGTCGTACCGGCGCAGCGTGACGGTTACGCCGGCAGCGTCCATCGCCTCGGCGTAGGCGACACCCTCATCGCGCAGCGGGTCGAGCTCCGCGACGACCACGATCGCCGGCGGCAGCCCGGCCAGCTCGCCGTGCAACGGTGCCAGCCGCGGGTCCACCGGGTCCGGCCCGGCGCTGAGGTACTGGCCCATGAACCAGTTCATGGTGTCCTCGTCGAGCAGGTAGCCGGTCGCGTTCTCGGCGCGCGAGGGGTAGTCGCCGATCAGATCGGTGGCCGGGTACACGAGCAGCTGGGCAGCGATCCCCGGCACCTGCTGGGCGACCACGGCCGAGAGGTTGCCGCCGGCACTGTCCCCGGCGACCCCGACGACGGGCGAGCCGCCGTAGGAGTCCAGGTCGGAGAGCACGGCAGTCGTGGCGGCGATCGCGTCGAGGGCAGCTGCGGGGTAGGGGTGCTCGGGTGCGAGCCGGTAGTCGACCGAGACCACCACCGAGCCGGTCCCGGCGCACAGCGAGCGCGCCATGCTGTCGTGGGTGTCGAGATCGCCGATCACGAAGCCGCCGCCATGGAAGAGGACCACCGTAGGCACCAGTCCGATGGCGTCGGGCCGGTAGACCCTGGTCGGCAGCGGTCCTTCGGCTCCGGCGACGGTCCCGTCGACCACCGAGGCGACCGGCACCACGAGATCCGGGTTCCGCATCCCGACGGTCAGCATCCGGAAGGCGTCCCGCGCCTCCTCAGGGTTCTGCGCCGACATCGGCGTACCGGCGTTGATGAGGTCGAGGATCGGCTGCAGTTCTGGGTCCACGGGCATGCTCGCGACCCTAGTCCCGCTGCGGGCTCGTGCCCAGAGTGCAGCGACGTTGCAGCGACATCGCAGCGACGGCCCCGAGCGCGACCACTTCGTCGGCTGCGAGGGGCGTCGACTGGCGCGGGTTCCTCCAGCCCGCCGACCTCATCGATCTGCTGCACGCGAGCTCGGCGTTCGTGCTGCCCAGCCACGTCGAGTGGTAGGGCGTGGTGGTGCGGGAGGCCGCCGCGGCCGGCCTGCCGCTGATCTGCTCCGACGGCGTCGAGGCGGTCCCGCACCTGCTCCAGGACAGCGACAACGGCTGGACGACCGCGAAGGGCGACAAGGAGGAGCTCGTCGAGGCGGTGATCCGGATGAGCACCGTGAGCCCGGAGCGGCTGAAGGCGATGTCAGACGGTTCTCGGGCGATGGCCGGACGGCTCACCCCGCAGATCTGGGCGCAGAACCTGCACGAGCAGCGCGTGACCGCCTGACACCTGGGCACCCTGTCGATCCGGGTCCGAGGAGCCCTAGTCTTCGTCCCATGACTGACGAAGCACGTCTCGCCGAGCTCGTGGAGACCTGGCGCGCCGCCATCGCCGAGCTGGTGGCGCTCGCCCGCACGATCCCCGAGGACCAGTGGGACCTGCCCACCGACCTCGAGGGCTGGAGCGTGAAGGACAACGTCGCGCACACCGCGCACCTCGAGTCGGTCCTGGCCGGCGGTCCTGAGGAGACCGTAGCCGTCGACGCGGCTCCGCACATCAAGGACCTCGGCGGCTTCTACACCGAGCAGGGCGTGCTCGCCCGGCGGGAGAAGGACATGGGCGCGCTCGCCGACGAGATCGAGCAGTCTGCCGCCGCCCGGTACGCCGAGCTCCAGGCCGACCCCCCGACCGACGGCGCTGCCGCACCGCCGCGGACCCCGGCCGGGATCGGCTGGAACAACCAGACCCTGCTGAGCAACCGGCCGCTGGACGTGTGGATGCACGAGCAGGACGTACGACGAGCGATCGGCGCTCCCGGCGGGTACGACTCGGCCGCCGCGGCACACACGATCCGCCAGTTCGGCGGTGCGCTGCCGATGGTGCTCGGCAAGCGGGTGGCACCGCCGATCGGCACCAGTGTCCAGATCGACGTCACCGACGCCGGGCAGTCGTGGACCGCGGTGATCGGCGAGGACGGGCGGGCCGGGCGCTCGGAGACTGTGGATGCTCCGACGGTTCGGATCAGCCTGAGCGCCGAGGACCTCATCGTCCTTGCCGGCGGCCGTCGCGACCTCGATGCCACCAGCCCGACGTACGACGGAGACGCCGCGCTGGGGCGTGCGGTCCTGTCGAGCTTCTGCGTGACGCCGTGAGCGGCAAGGACATCTGGACCCTGGACCGGATGCCCGACCTGACCGGTAAGCGCGCGGTCGTCACCGGCGTCACCGCCGGGCTCGGCACCAGCACCGCGCGAGAGCTCGCCCGCGCAGGAGCCGAAGTCGTCCTGGTCGCGCGGTCGGCCGACAAGCTCGCGGCGACCCAGGCCTCGATCAGCACCGAGATCCCGGGTGCCCGTCTCCATCCGGTGATCGTCGACCTCGCCGACCTGTCCTCGGTGCGCCGCGGCGGTGCCGAAGCAGCAGGGATCGGGCCGATCGACATCCTGATCAACAACGCCGGAGTGATGGCGCTGCCTTACGCGCGCACCGTCGACGGGTTCGAGATGCAGTTCGGCACCAACCACCTGGGTCCGTTCCTGCTGACCGGGCTGCTGCTGCCCCAGATCGTCGCGTCCGGCAACGGCCGGATCGTCTCGGTGGCCTCGCACGCGCACCGGATCGCCCGCCGGGTGCCGACCGGCGACCCACGCGACCAGAGCAGGCACTACTCGAGGTGGGGCAGCTACGGCGAGTCCAAGCTGGCCGACCTGATGTTCGTCGTCGAGCTCGAGCGCCGGCTCCGTGCTGCCGGACTGCCGGTCACCGCGACGGCCGCGCATCCGGGTTACTCGGCGACCGAGCTGGTCGAGAAGACGGGCGGTCTCCTGGGCAGGTTCATGACGCTGGCGACCGGCGTACTCGGGCAACCGGCGGAGTACGGTGCCCTGCCGAGCCTGATGGCCGCCACCGCCGACCTGCCCGGCGCGACGTACGTCGGACCGGCCGGCCCCGGTCAGATGGCCGGGCTGCCGACCGTCGTCGCGGCCCGACGCAGGTTCGTGCACGACCAGGCTGCAGCCGCCCGCCTGTGGGAGGTCAGCGAGAAAGCGACCGGGATCAGCTACCCGTGAGCACCAGACTGCGGCCGATCCGGCCGACCGACTTCGAGCAGGTGCTGGCCTGGAACCAGGAGCACGTCGAGCTGCTCGCACCGCTGGACGAGGTGCGGCTCGTCGAGCTGCTCGGAGCTGCCGATGCCGGGTCGGTGATCACACACGACGCCCAGGACGTCGGCTTCGTGCTCACCTTCGGCGCCGCTGCCGGGATCGATGGCGTGAACTACCGCTGGTTCTCAGCACGGCACCCGGCGTTCCTGTACCTGGACCGGATCGTCATCGATGCCTCGATCCGCCGCGGAGGCGTCGGCTCCGGTGTCTACGACGCGATCGAGACGCGTGCCGCCGAGGTCGGCCCGGTGCTCTGCCTGGAGGTCAACCTCGACCCGCCGAACGAGCCGTCGCTGGCCTTCCACCGTGCCCGCGGCTTCGTCGAGGTCGGGCAGCAGGAGGCGAACGGCCACCTGGTCAGCCTGATGGAGAAGCACGTCACTCGCTGACCGGGCACGTCACGGGCACGTCCCGGGCACGTCCCGGGCACGTCGTTGCGCGGTCGCCCGCCCTCAGAGCTCGAGGGTCATGAAGACGCTGTTGGGATCCGGGACGTAGCTGCCGAACGGGCCGCACACGACGAACGCGTTCTGCTCGTAGAGCCGGCGAGCCGGGGCGAAGTAGTCCTCAGCGCCGGTCTCCAGGCTGATCCGGAGGTAGCCGCTCGCGCGTCCCCGGGCGATGAGGTGGACCAGCATCGCCCGCCCGACACCGATTCCTCGAGCGGCTGCGGTGGTGCGCATCGACTTGATCTCGACATGGGTCGGATCGAGCGCCTTCAGCGCGCCGACCCCCAGCAGGAACTCGCCGTCGCGGGCCGCGAAGAACGTGATCTCCGGGACCTTCAGGGAGGCCACGTCGAGCGCGTGCACGCTCTCGGCCGGCGAGGTGGCGAACATGTCGGCGAGGTGCTCGGCGAGCAGGGCAGCGATGTCCGCGCGGGCGGGGTCGTCGATCTCGATCAGCACGGTGACATTGTGCCTGCGCTGCTCGGGCTCAGGCACTCGGCTCGGTAGGCTCCGCGGATGATCCGCCTCAGCGCCCGCGACCTGGTCGGACTCGTCCTCGACGACGGCTCCTGGTCCTCGTGGGACACCCCGCCGACGTACGGGCAGATCAGCGAGGCGTACGCCGCGGACCTGGCCGCGGCCCGCGAGAAGTCCGGCACCGACGAGTCGGTGACCACCGGCGAGGGCCTGATGCGCGGCCGACGCGTCGCGGTGATCGCCTGCGAGTTCGGCTTCCTGGCCGGGTCGATCGGGCAGGCGGCAGCGACCCGGCTGGTTACCGCTATCGAGCGGGCGACGGCCGAAGGCATCCCGCTGCTGGCCGCGCCGGTCAGCGGCGGCACGCGGATGCAGGAGGGCACCCCCGCGTTCGTGCACATGATCCGGATCTCGGCGGCGATCGCGGCCCACAAGAACGCCGGCCTGCCGTACCTGGTCTACCTGCGCAACCCGACCACCGGCGGCGTGATGGCGTCGTGGGGGTCGCTGGGCCATGTGACCGTCGCCGAGCCGGGCGCGCTCGTTGGCTTCCTCGGCCCGCGGGTATTCGAGGCGCTCTACGGCAAGCCGTTCCCAGCAGACGTGCAGACCTCGGAGAACCTCTACGCCCACGGGATCATCGACGGCGTCGTCGAGCCCGACGAGATCGCCGACCTGCTCGACCGGACCCTGTCGGTGCTGCTCGCCCGCCCGTCGCTGCCGGCCGACAACCAGCACGACGAGCCGGTCGATGACGTTGACACCTGGGACGCGGTGCTGCGGTCCCGCCGCCCGGACCGGCCCGGCGTACGACGGCTCCTGCGGTACGCCGCGTCCGAGGTCGTCCCGCTCAACGGCACCGGCCAGGGCGAGGCCGACCCGGGTCTGATGATCGCGCTCGCCCGCTTCGGCGACGCCCCGTGCGTCTTCCTCGGCCAGGACCGACGCGGCCAGACCACCGACCGACCGATGGGTCCCGGGGCATTGCGCGAGGCCCGTCGCGGGATGCGGCTCGCGGTCGAGCTCGGCATCCCGCTGCTGACCGTCATCGATACCCCAGGGGCGGCGCTGAGCCCAGAGGCCGAGGAGGGTGGGCTGGCAGGTGAGATCGCCCGCAGCCTGGCCGAGCTGGTCACCCTCGAGGCGCCGACGCTCTGCTTGATGCTCGGGCAGGGCAACGGCGGCGGAGCCCTCGCTCTGCTTCCCGCGGACCGGGTCATCGCCGCGCAGCATGCGTGGCTCTCGCCGCTGCCACCCGAGGGCGCCAGCGCGATCGTGCACCGCGACACCGAGCATGCCCCGGAGATGGCCCGCAGCCAGCGGATCCGGGCGCTGGACCTTCAGGCCGCTGGCGTCGTGGACCGCGTCATCGCCGAGCACCCCGACGCAGCCGAGGAGGCCGAGGCCTTCTGCAAACGGCTCGGCAGCGTCTTGGAGCACGAGCTCTCCCGGCTCTTCCACGCCGACACGGCCGATCTCGTCGCTGTACGGGCCGACCGGTTCGCCACCCCGCCACCCCGATAGTCCCTCGCACGTCGCACCTCCGGGACGGCGTGTCCAGGTGCCAAACGCTAGGGCCTCTCCGCCTCTGGACACTAGAACGTGTTTCAGTTTCACTAGGCACGTGAAGACCTATGTGATCAGCGGGGCGGGATCGGGGATCGGGCGGGCGACCAAGGAGCGGCTCGAGCGCGACGGTCACCAGGTGATCGGCGTCGATCTCCGGGGTGCCGAGGTCGAGGCGGATCTCGGTACGCCGGCCGGGCGGGCGACAGCAGTCGCGGCCGTCAGCGACCTCGCTCCCGACGGGATCGACGGCGTGGTCCCCTGCGCCGGGATCGCCGGCTTCACCGGCACCGACCCTGCCCTGCTGGTCTCGGTCAACTTCTTCGGCGCGATCGCCCTGGTCGAAGGCCTCAAGCCGTTGCTGGACATGCGCAGTACCGCGTCGGTGGTGCTGATCGCCTCGAACTCGGTGACCTGCCAGCCCGGGTGGTCGGCCGACGACGTGGTCGACGCCCTCCTTGCCGACGACGAGGACGCGGCGCGCTCGGCTGCCACTTCCTACGAGGCGGTCAACCTCTACCCGGTCTCGAAGTTCGCGCTCGCCACCTGGGCGCGCCGCGAGGGCATCAAGCCGGAGTGGGCCGGTCGCGGCATCCGGGTCAACGCGATCGCCCCGGGCCTGATCGCGACCCCGATGACCGACGAGCTCCGCAAAGACCCGGTCTTCGGCCCGTTCGCCGACGTCTACCCCAACGCGATGGGCCGGCCCGGCAAAGCCGACGAGGTCGCGGCCCTGATCGCGTTCCTGCTCTCGGATGACGCCAGCCTGATCATCGGCAACATGGTCCTCGTCGACGGCGGCACCGACGCCATCCTCAACGTCGTACCGCCCCGCAGCGACGAGCGCACCACATTCCCCTCCTGACCCAAGCAACGGAGTTTGTTAATCGGACCCGTACCCTCGGGCCCGCTCAGACGTTGGAGATCTCATGAACCGTGTCCGCCTCACCGCTCTCGGTGCCCTCGTCGGGCTGGCGCTGCTCCTGCCGGCATCCTCGAGCGTCGCCAACGGCGCGATCCCGATCCCGTCGCTGCCGACCGATCTGCTCAGTGAGCCGTTCAGCGGTACTGCGGCCACCGCCGACCCGCTCCCGCACCTGCCGATCCCGCAGAACCCGTACCTGTCGCCCAACGGCACCAACTCGATGCACAACGACGCCTACGGCAGCAACGCCTACGAGGTCAGCGGGCCGCTGGGCAAGAGCATGGCGGTGCGCTCGGCGTCGTACGGCGTCTCGGAGTGCGCGACGATGGCCTTCGACTCGCGCGGCCACATCGTCGGCCTGTGTGGCGGCCTGACCGGCTTCGCGCTGCGTCTGATCGACCCGACGACGCTGCGCACGCTCGGCCCGGACCTGACCACCTCCAAGCGCGCCCTGCTGCCGCTGACCAACCCGTTCACCGACATCTGCGGCGGGACCTACTTCTCGCTGAGCCAGAACGACATCGCGTACGTCGTGACCTCGGCGCGCACAGTCCTCGAGGTCAAGGTCAATGCCAACGGCTTCACCAAGATCGGCACCTACGACGTCTCGAGCGTCGTCCCGTCCGACGACTGTCTCGTCGCCACCCTTCCGGACTGGTCGGGCCGCACGTTCTTCGTCACCCAGGGCGGACTGGTCGGTGACATCGACCCGACCACGGGCGCAGTCAAGACGCTGAAGCTGCCGGCCGGCGAGGGCATCTACAACTCGATCTCCAGCGACGAGTCCGGAGCGGTCTACCTCGTCACCGACCACGCCCTGTACGCCGTCGCTGCAGGCCCCGACGGGACTCCGACAATCCGCTGGTCGCACATCTACGACCGCGGCTCGGAGCAGAAGCCGGGCCAGCTCTCCCAGGGCTCCGGTACGACGCCGACGCTGATCGGCCAGCACCTGGTCGCGATCACCGACAACGCAGACCCGCAGATGCACGTGCAGTTCTACCAGCGTGACGGCGCCGACGCAGGCAAGCTGCTCTGCCAGGTCCCCGTCTTCGGCGCCGGCGCCTCGGACACCGAGAACAGCCTCGCGTACGCCGGCACCACCGCCGGCGGCAGCTCCTCGGTCATCGTGGAGAACAACTACGGCTACTCCGGCGTACAGAGCACCGAGCTCGGCAACACCAGCACCGGCGGGGTCGCGAAGGTCTCCATCAGCGCCGACAACACCTGCTCCGTCGACTGGACCAACCCGATCGTCTCGCCGACGCCGGTCCCGAAGGTCTCGCTGGCCAACGGCCTGCTCTACCTGTACGCGAAGCCGAAGTCATGGCTACTCGACGACAGCTGGTACTTCGCCGCGGTCGACATCCGCACCGGCAAGACCCAGTGGATGCAGCGCACCGGCAACGGGATCCAGTGGAACAACCACTACGCGTCGATCTACCTCGGTCCCGACGGCGCGGCTTACATGCCCACCTTGGCCGGATTGATCCGGTTCAAGGACAAATAGCCACCCGGTGACTCCGCTCACCAGGCCGTAGCCTGCCCGCCTGCCCGTTCGTTGTAGGTGCAGCGGACGGAGTTCGATCCCCGTTCGCCGAGAGTTTCGGGTGGACGTCAGTCCCCCGCGATCAGCACCTGGTTCGGGGGAACAGGGGGCCGTTCGCGGGGGACTGATCCCTTCTCACCACGACGGTGGCCCTCGCCGCGCTGGTGACCGCGGATGGACCGCCGCGCCGCCCGCTTGCGGTCGGTGGTGGTCGTCACGACGAGCAGGAGCCCCAGGCACCCAGCCACCTCGAGCGCCCACCACGGGAACCCGGGTCCGGCGCCCCCGTGCAGAAATTTCGGCCCCGCGCCCTCCACCGGAGTCGGGATCCGGACCCCCCGGACCAGGAGCCGGTGGGTGTTGATCCCGATCGGCGTGCAGGTCACGAGGGTGACGTAGTCCTTGCCAGGCACTGGCCGGAGGTCCTTGGTCTGATCAGGCAGCACGGTCCTGATCTGATCGACCTGGTAGGTCAGGGTCTGGTTGAGCACCGTCACGGTGAAGGTATCCCCGAGCTGCACGTCGTGCAGGTTGCTGAACAGGGTCACCCCGGCGATACCCGAGTGGCCGGCCAGCACCGCGTGCGTCCCCGGTCCACCCACTGGCAGCGAGGTCCCGTAGAGGTGGCCGACCCCATGCTCCAGAGCCTGCTCGCCGGTGCCGTGGTAGATCGGGAGGCTCACACCGACGCGCGCGATCGCGAGGACCCCGATGATGCCGCCCTGCCCGACATCCAAGGTGTGGAGGTACTGCTCGGCATCATCTCCCGACACCGTCTCCCGCCCACCTCCCGACGAGCTGTACGGGTCCTGCAACGGCCCGGTCGGCAGGTGCTTGTCGTAGGCGTGCGCAGCCGCGAGCAGGCTGGCAGTCTGGCGTGGCGTCATCGACGTCACCGTGTGCACATAGCCGGAGATGGTGCTTGCGTGGTCGCGGTCGCTGAACCACGCACCGGCCTGCGGGTAGAACAGCATGCTCAGCCCGGCGGTCCCGATCAGGACCACCAGGACCCGGCGGACTGACCACCGGGTCAGGACCGAACGCCACCGACGGGTACGCCGAGTCGGACGGCGGCGGCCTGGCGCCGGTTGCTGCGGTGCGGCCGGAGCTGATGAGAGGAAGTCCACGATGCTGTTCAGACTTCCTCGCGATGCCGGTTCTTCCGGACCATCAGGACCCCTCCGAGGAGCAGGACCACGCCACCGAGGACCAGAGCCGCCCGCGGGCCGCCGGTGCTCGGCAGGAGGTGGTCGATGCCGCCCGGCGGCTGGCATTCTTTGCCATGGTGACAGCCCGTGGGTGGGGCGACGACGGTGCGCACGTTCGTGACCACCAGGTCGACTCCGACTGCGGTCGTCTGCGCGGTCACCGCGAACTCGACGGGCTCGCCGAGGATGTCGTACCCCTGCGGTGCCTTCGTCTCTCCGAGCCAGTAGGCCCGGTAGCCGGAGGCACCTGGGGATACCTCCGCGCCGTCCGCGAAGTCGGAGTACCGAAGTCCGGCGATCGTCAGCCTGCCCTGAGCGTCGACCGGGAAACTGGTGTGCCCGCCGAGAGAGATCGCGTGCGCGCGGTCCTCGGCGTCTGCCTTGGTCGGATAGACGCTGAACACGGCGCCGGCCAAGGGATTGCCGTTCGGGTCCGTCTTCTGCACCGTGATCGAGCCCCACTTGGTGACGACCGGCGGAGACTCGACCGGACCTCCTGGCTGGCCCGGCTCGACGCCGAACGAGTGCTGGTTGGGGTAGAGCACCGCGGTGTTCGCCACGACGCCGACGGCGTTGACGACGGTCCCAACGACGACCTTGACCTGGGTCGCTCGGTGAGCCGCCAGGACCGCCGTGCCCTTGTCGGTGAAGGTCAGCGACAGCGTGTGCGTGGCGGGGTCGAAGACCAGGTCGTAGTCGACGCCTGAACTGATCGGAGTGCCGTCGACGAGGGTTGTCGCCGCGCTCTTGTAGTCGAGCTTCGCGTCGAGGTGGTCGAGGATCTTGTAGCCGTCGATCCTCGCGACGTTCGGGATGTCTCCGATGATCGTCCAACTGACAGGGTCGCCGAGGGCGACCGAGGCCGCGTCGTCGACGGACTTCGTCACCCCGTCGACCGAGTTCTTCGGGTACACGCTGATGTCGTAGAGCCAGCCCGCGCCATCGGGCTGCGTTTCTGGCACCGTGACCAGGAACGGCACGGACGGGGTCGCACCGGCGGGCCACTGGGTCTCGCTGACCAGGTACAGCCCGAGCGGGAGGCTGGAGAGCGAAGCTTCGCCCGCGGAGTCGGTCGTCACGGGCGAGCCGTCAGCGGCGGCCAGGCCGTAGCCTGCTGACTGGATCGAGCCGGCCGCATCGTCGGCGTTGTACGTCGAGCTCAGCGCCGAGGCATCCTGCCAACCGGCGTTCGTCGTCAGGTCGATGCCGGTCACCTGCTCGACAGAGAAGGTGACACCGGGGATCGGGTCTCCAGGAACGCCGGACAGGGAGTCCGGCGCCTTGGTCTTGTGGATCGTGAGGGTGCCGCTCTGTCCTGGGTCGGGCAGGTACGGCGAGACCGCTGACGCGACCGGCACGACACCGATCGTCGCGACGGCAGCAGCGATCGCGAGGACGTACCCGCGCAGGCGTCCTGCGAGCTTCTGGGACATGGATCCTTCTTCTTTCATTGCTCATCGGTCGGAGGATTCGCTCCGGCCGCACGGGCGGGGTGTCGACCTGATCGGCCGACGCCCCGCGCCGTGGAGGTGGTGCAGGTCAGGAACCCTGACGACGGCGGACGCTGAGCACCAGCGCCAGACCGATCAGAACGGCGCCCGCGATGTAGTAGTTGCGCAGGCCGTGCCCGCCGGTGAACGGCAGCTGGAAGCCGCCGTTCGACGGAACGTCCTTGATCGTCAGATCCACGCCCGCCGCAGACGTGGCCTGGGTGATATCGAACTTGATGGGCTCCGCGAGCAGCTCGTACCCGGTCGGGGCCGTGACCTCGCCGAGGTAGTAGTCCCGCAAGGGCGTGAGCGCGGCACCGTTGTCCCAGTCGGAGTACCTCAGGCCGGAGATGGTCACCAAGCCGCTGCTGTCCACCGGGAACGTGGTCTGGGCAGGCGTCCCCAGCGCGATCGCGTTCGTGCCAGCCTTGGCGTCGGCCAGCGTGGGGTAGACGCTGAACACCGCGCCGGTCAGCGCCTTCGTGCCGGGGTCGGTCTTCTGGAACGTGATCGAGCCCCACTTCGTGACGACCGGGGGGCTCGTCGTCGGAGTTCCGGTCGTGATGCTGTTCGCGTTGGGGTACAGCTGCGCGGTGTTGCTGATCTCACCGACCGCGTTGACGGTCGTGTTCAGACTCACCACGACCTGGGCGGTGTTGTGCGCCGCCAGCTTGATCAGTCCCGGGCCGGTGAACACGATCGAGACCAGGTTGCCGGCCGTCGTGAGGTTGTAATCGGTGCCCGCGGTGAGCGTGGCGCTGTTGTCGCTCAGGCTCACGGTCGTGCCGACGTAGGTCAGCTGGGGCGCCAGCTGGTCGGTGATCTTGTAGCCGTCCAGCGTGCTGACGTTGGGGATGTCGCCCTTGATCGTCCACACCACCGGGTCACCGAGCTTGACCGCACTGGCATCGTCCACCGTCTTGGAGACCGTGTCGACCGAGTTCTTCGGGTAGACGTTCACGTTGTAGAGCCACCCGCTCTTGGTCGTCGGGTCGGTCAACGGCACCGAGACCAGGAACGGCGCCGACGGCGTCGTGCCTGCGGGCCACGCCGTCTCGCTGACCAGGTAGAGACCCAACGGCAGCCCGAGGAAGGAGGCGTTTCCGCCGCCGGCGGTCGTCTGCGAGGTGGCGGTGCCGAGCGTGTAGCTACCGGCTGCGCCCGTGATGGAGGCGGCAGCGTTGCTGGGGTTGAACACCAGGCTCAGGGCGTTGGCGTTCAGCCAGCCCTGGTTGGTGGTCAGGTTGATCCCGTTGACCTGCTGGATCGAGAACGTGACTCCGTCGACCGGGGTCAGCCCCGTCGTGCTCTGCACAGTGCCGTTGGCCGGCAGGCCGGTCGGCGTGTCCGGAGTCTTGAACTTGTGGATGAGGATCGAGCCGGTCTGGGTCGGGTCCGGCAGGGACGGCGACGCGGCCGACGCGGCCGCGCCGAGCCCGACCAGCGCTACAGCGATCGCAGCGATCGCGAGGAGGAGCGTCTTGAGACGCCCGGTACTGGGGTGGGACATGGTGTGCGTTTCTCTTTCTGTCGTGGGATTCGCCTGGTGAGGTTTTCGTGCTGGAGCTGCGGACTTGGTGGTCCGCGGGATCGGAGCTATCTCCTCACCCGCTTCCCGGTGGCCGCCGTCGTTGCCGGACGGCGTCGGTAGAGCAGCGCGACGAGTCCGCTGAGGACCAGCAGCACGACGCCTCCGAGCGCGTAAGGACGGGGCCCCGATCCGCCGGTAAGCGGCAGCACCAGGGCGGGCTGATCGCCGACGACGATCTCCGGACTGCCGGAATGCACCCCGACGCTGATCGACGTACTGGTGCCACCGGCGGTGATGCTGACAGCGCCGGTCGAGGAGACGACGAACTTGATCGGCTCCGCGAGCAGGTCGTAGCCGGCGGGCGCTTGGGTCTCGGTCAGCCAGTAGGTACCGGGCTGGAGGTTCAGCATCTGGAACTCGCCGGTCTGGCCTGCGGGCTGGACCCCGCTGGCGATGACCGCGCCAGGCCCGCCGGCGGCTGCCGCCCCCTGGAGGGTCCACAGGGACCCGATCAGCGAGACACCGCTCGCGTCGACCTTGTGCAGGTAGACCCCGTAGCGCGGCGGCGGCGTATCGCAAGCGGAATCATCGGCCTTGCTCGTCTCCTGGCCACCTGGGACAGCCACGGCGTTGAAGAGGCCGGTCCCCGAGCCGTTGCAGACGAGCGGCGTGGTGCTGTCGGCGAACCGGAAGGTCACGGTGACCGTGTAGGTGTGGGTCTTCGCAGCACCGATACCGATCAACGTCCCTGCTGGAGCCAGGGTGAAGCTGAACGGTCCCGACGTCGGCGCTGTCGCACTCCCGTTGCCCAGGGGCCCGGTCCAAGTTGCCGAGACCGGCACGAGGCTCGGCGAGAAGGACGGCGAGTCGACCAGCGCGCCGTAGGACGCCGAAGTCCCGCTGTTGATCTCGTTGACCGTGTACGTCGCCGAGTAGGCGCCGGTCGCATCCGGACCGGTCACGGTGCCGGCCGACTTCGTCGCGTTGAGGCACACGACCGGCGCAGAGTCCTGAGCGGAGGTCGCCCCGAGGTAGGTGCCGCTCACCAAGGAGGTGAGCGTCGTGGTGGGCAGGGCTGCCGTCGAGGACGTCGTCGGGATCCCCGCCGAACCGAGCGTACGTAGCGTGCCGTCGCTGCCCGCGAGGTAGACCATCGTGCCGACCTGCGTAGCGCCGGAGGACGCCGGCACGGTGCCGACCGCGGTGAACGTGAGTGCCACCGGGTCGTAGCGGAACAGCGTGGTGGTGGTCGGGCTCGCGGGCGTCCCTGCGAGGACCAGGAGCGTCGCGTCCGGCAGCGTCAGGAAGTCGCCGCTCGAGAAGTAGCCGACAGGCAGGGTGGCGTACAGAGTGGCGTTCCCGGTCAGCGGGTCGATCTGGTAGAGGTTCCGACTGCCGGTCGCGCCGATCAGGATCGTGCCGTCCGGAAGCACGCTCAGCGCACTGGGTGCGACGAACGTGAGCCAGTTGATCCCGGTGACCGGGACCGTCCCCGTGGCCTTCCCTGTCGCAGGATCGAAGGTGTACAGGGTGGGCGTGCCGACGATCGGCGTGGCGATGCCGTAGAGCTTGCTTCCGTCGGCGCTCATGGCAATGTCGGTGACCGGTGCCAGCAGGGGCAATCCGGTCGACGCCGTCAGCGGCACCGTAGCCAGCACGGCTCCGGTGGTGTCGTAGCTGATCAGCCTCGGATTCGCGGTCACGCCGCTTCCGTTGTCGACGGTGTAGATCGGTGCCGGGTTCGCGCAGGTCGGTGTGACCTTCAGCGTCGCGGTCCCGGGAGGGTTCAGGTTCGTGGTGACGTTCAACGGGCCGTTGGTGTAGGTCCCCGGCACAGTGGACGTCACCTGCACGGTGACCGTGCACGACGCGGTGCCCGCCGGGAGGTCCCCCCCGACAACGCTGATCGATTTGAGATCGGGGCTGGCAGTCGCGGAGAACGCCGTCGTGCCGAGGGTCGACATCCCCGCGCAGCTGCCGGCGAAGCTCGCCGGGTTGGCGACAGTCACTCCGGTAGGCAGGTTGTCGGTGATCGACCAGTCCAGCTTGGCTCCGAGGTCTCCGGCGAGGTTGGCGGTATTGGTCACCGTGAAGGTCAGCGTCGAATTCCCGCCGGCCTGGATCGTCGCCGAGTCGAACGACTTGTCCAGCTGCGGAGTGACGTCGACTAGCTGGGGGAGGTCGAAGCCGCTGTCGTTCCCGCTGCCGGTGGCTCGGAGGTTCTGCAGCTGGAACCCGACCGTGCTGTTGCCAGCGGGCATCTGGAAGGCCGGCGACTGAACCTTGATCACGGTCACGCCGTTGATCACGGTGCTTCCGGGAGCATTGCAGACGTCGATGGCTCCACCGAAATTCGTCACCGTGTTGGCACCGGTGCTGTCGAGCAGGTCGAACTCGGCCAGCGGCCCCTCATTGCGCGGGTGGACGTTGTTGTCGCTCGAGGCGAAGCAATTCTTCGCTCCGTACCACTCCGACATGGCGTAGTAGTGACCCGGGATCACGGGGATGTTGTCGGTCGTGGTCTTCACCTGGACACCCGCAAGCTGGAGCCCCGAGGTCGCGTTCGTGTACGCGGAGAGGATCTGGTTCTGCCCGGCCGCGATCCCCTGGACCTGACCGAGCGCATCGGCGATCCCGCCGAGTGTCGACCAGGCCGTCGCCCCTGGTGAGCCAGCCAGTGCGGAGATGCACTGCGGATCTTGCGCGGCAGTGGGCGGTTGGTTGCCGGAGCCCATCACCCAGCCGTTGCAGGCGGATTGGGAAGCGACGCTCGACGGGACCCACCCTGGGGTCGACGCTGTCGGGGGGAGCGCGGTGTAGGTCATGCCGCCGGTGCCGGAGGCGGCGGAGTAGTTGAGGATCGACGTCCCCGGGCCGGTGAGGGTCCCGGTAGTGAACGGATCGGAGAAGACGACGGTGCCGGCTTGGGTGGTGCCGGGCTGCCCGGGGACAGTGGCCCCTGCCGAGGGGGTGACGAGGGTCGGCGCCATCGGGGCGCTCACAAAGACCAGCGCCACCACCGCAGCCAGGAGCGGGATCCGTGCCGTACGGGTCCTGAAGCCGCGTCGGTCGACCCGTCTGCGGTGGCCGTCGGTCCGGGAGAGCCGGTGGGTGCCGTGCGCCATGAAAGTTCTGTCCTCGGGTTGCCTAGGTCTGCACGGCGGCGCTGTTGAACAGCCCTTGAAGTGCAGGTTGGAGTCCCTTGTGGGACACGGAACGCTGAGGCGTGAGCACGCGGAAAGCGACAGAAGCTGGTGTGAGGTAGGCAACACAGGGCCGGTCCGAGTAGTCGGACCGGCCCTGCGTGGAAGCTCTTAGAACAGCAGCGCGGCTGCCGGATCCTCCATCATCGAAGCGACGTCGGCAAGGAACCGGGAGCCGCTCTCACCGTCGATGTGACGGTGATCGAACGACAGCGCGAGGGTGCAGACGTCGCGGATCTCGAGCCGTTCCTGCCCGCCCTCGGCAACCACCCATGGCTGGCGCTTGGTTGCGCCGAAGCACAGGATCGCGGACTCGCCCGGGTTGATGATCGGGGTGCCCCCGTCGATGCCGAAGACCCCGACGTTCGTGATGGTGAAGGTGCCGCCAGTCATGTCCGCCGGCTGGGTGCGGCCATCCCGGGCCACCGCCGTCAGGTCGCCGAGCGCGCCGGCGAGCTCGAGAAGGGAGAGCGTCTCGGCGTCCTTGATGTTGGGGACGACCAGCCCGCGCGGAGTGGCCGCTGCGATGCCGAGGTTCACATAGCTCTTGAAGACGACCTCGCCGGCAGCCTCGTCCCAGGTCGAGTTGATCACCGGCGTACGACGGGCAGCCCGCAGGCAGGCCGCGGCGAGCACCAGCAACGGGGTGACCTTGACGTCCGCGAACTCGCGCCGGCCCCGGACCCGCATGACGAACTCGCTGGTCCTGGTCACGTCCACGGTGATCCACTCGGTCACGTGCGGGGCCGTGAACGCCGAGGCGACCATCGCCGCGCCCATCATCTTGCGGACGCCCTTGATCGGCTCGCGGCGCTCGCGGGAGCCGTCCGCACCTGTGCGCGCGACGACCGGAGCACCACCGGCGGCTACCTCGACGTCGGTCCGGCTGATCGTCCCGTTCGGGCCCGTCGCTGCGCAGGTCGCCAGGTCGACCCCGAGGTCCTTGGCGAGCTTGCGGACCGGCGGCTTGGCGAGGACGACGGCTTCACTCAGCGCCCGTTCGACGGGAATCTGGATTCGTTCGGCGGGAGTGGGGGTCAGGGTGGGGTTGGCGGCGCGGGTGCGGCGTACCGGCGCGCGCTCGGCCTTGTTGCGGCCGACCAGGCTCTCGCCTTCCACTGCCCCGGTGGCCGCCGGGTTGGAAAGGTCCAGCTCGGGGACAGCGGCCGGTGCGGCGGGCGCGCCCGGGGCTGCGACTCCGTCGTCGATCCGGATGATCGGCGTCCCCACCGCGACGGTCTCACCCTCGGGCACCATCAGCGCCACTACGACCCCGGCGTACGGCGACGGCAGCTCCACCAGGGACTTCGCGGTCTCGATCTCGACGACCACGTCGTTGATCTTGACCTCGTCGCCCACGGCGACCTTCCAGGAAACGATCTCGGCCTCGGTCAGGCCCTCGCCCACGTCGGGCAGCAGGTAGTCACTCATCGCAGGCCTCAGAACTCGAAGGCTCGGTCGACGGCGTCCAGGACCCGGTCCAGGTCGGGGAGGTAGTCCTCCTCGATCCGCGACGGCGGGTACGGGGTGTCGAAGGCTCCGACGCGCAGCACCGGTGACTGCAGCGAGTAGAAGCAGCGCTCGGAGATCCGGGCAGCCACCTCAGCCCCCATGCCGAGGTTGGTGTGCGCCTCGTGGGTGACCACCGCCCGTCCGGTCCGGCGTACCGACTCCTCCACCGGGCCGAGGTCCAGCGGCGAGAGGGTGCGCAGGTCGATCACCTCGATCGAGCGGCCTTCCGTGGCAGCAGCCTCGGCCGCAGCCAGGGCGGTCTTCACCATCGGCCCGTAGGCGATCAGGGTCACGTCGGTGCCCGGCCGCGCCACCGTCGAGGTGAAGAGGGGTGCCGGCGTCGCGCTCTCATCGAGCTCGGCCTTGCCGGAGTGGTACTGCCGCTTGGGCTCCAGGAAGATCACCGGGTCGTCGGACGCGATCGCCTGCTGGATCATCCAGTAGCCGTCGACGGGGTTCGAGCAGGTCACGACCTTCAGGCCGGGCGTGTGCGCGAACTGCGCCTCGGGCGACTCCGAGTGGTGCTCGACCGCGCCGATGCCGCCGCCGTACGGGATCCGGATGACCATCGGCACCCGCACGTTGCCACGGGTCCGGAAGTGCAGCTTGGCGACCTGGCTGACGATCTGGTCGTACGCCGGGTAGACGAAGCCGTCGAACTGGATCTCGCACACCGGCCGGTACCCGCGCATCGCCAGGCCCACCGCCGTGCCGATGATGCCCGACTCCGCCAGCGGGCTGTCCAGGACGCGGCCCTCGCCGAAGTCCTTCTGCAGCCCGTCGGTAACCCGGAAGACTCCGCCGAGCTTGCCGACGTCCTCGCCCATCAGCAGGACCTTGGGGTCGTCCTCCATCGCCTTGCGCAGGCCGGCGTTCAGGGCCTTGGCCAACGTCACCTTCGTCATGCTCGGGCCTCCTGCAGGCTCGCGGGGGCAAACCCGGCCCGGTACGCGGCGTACTCGTCGCGCTGCGTCGCGAGCTCGTCGGTCTGCTCGACGTAGACGTCGTCGAAGATCCTCATCGGGTCGGGGTCGGCCAGGGTCTTGACCCCGGCCCGGAGCCGATCGCCGAGGGCGTCGGCCTCGAGCTCGACCTCGTCGAACCAGGACGGCTCGGCCAGCGCGTTACGGGTCAGGTAGGCACGGACCCGGGCAATCGGGTCCTTCAGCTTCCAGCGCTCGAGCTCCTCGCTCATCCGGTAGCGGGTCGGGTCGTCGGTGGTCGTGTGCGCGCCCATCCGGTAGGTGTAGGCCTCCACCAGCGTCGGCCCGTTTCCTTCCCGCGCCCGTTGCAGCGCCGCCTGGGTGACCGCGTAGCAGGCCAGCACGTCGTTGCCGTCGACCCGTACGCCGGGGAAGCCGAACCCGGCCGAGCGCTGGTACAGCGGCACCCGGCTCTGCCGCTCGCTGGCGGCCGAGATCGCCCACTGGTTGTTCTGGCAGAGGAACACCACGGGCGCGTTGTAGGAGGCAGCGAACACCATCGCCTCGCTGACGTCGCCCTGGGACGAGGCCCCATCACCGAAGTAGACCCCCACCGCGGTGTCCCGGTCGGCGTCGCCGGTGCCGACCAGGCCGTCCGCCTGGATGCCCATCGCATAGCCGGTGGCATGCAGCGTCTGCGCGCCGATCACCACCGTGTACGTCGCGAAGTTCGACTCGTTGGGATCCCACGACCCCTGGTCGACACCGCGCCACATCGCGAGCAGCTGGAGCGGGTCGACGCCGCGGCAGTAGGCGACGCCGTGCTCGCGGTAGGTCGGGAAGACGAAGTCCTGGGGCCGGAAGGCCCGACCGGAGCCGATCTGGGCGGCCTCCTGGCCGAGCAGCTGCGCCCACAACCCGAGCTCGCCGTGCCGCTGCAGCGCCGTGGACTCGGTGTCGATCCGGCGGGTGAGGACCATGTCGCGGTAGAACCCGCGGATCACGTTCGCCTCGTCCTGGCCTTCATCGACGGCGAACGCGTACTCGTCATGCTCGACCCGCTCGCCCTCCGGGGTGAGCAGCTGGACGAACTCGGGGTCGGTGGCGGGGTCGAGTGGGCCCATTGACGTCTCCTGGAGATCTGCGGCAGGCGGGGTCTCCGCTGTGCGCGCGTCGGCAGTTCAAGGTCGCCGTCGGCGTACAAGGGTGGTGTGCGCGTGTGACGAGGACCACGTGCCGATCACGGTACCCACGGGGTGACGAAGTTCGCCAACCAACTCATCAGTAACTTTTTGACTGTCTACCTACTGTCTCGGGCCCGGTAGTTGCACCCCCGACAACCGGGGTCACGAGGGCGCGGTCGACGAGGCCGGCCTGGCCCGATCGGGCCACTGTCTATGTCCGTTTCGACATTGTTTGGCAGGTTCTAGTCCATTAGTCCCGATCCGGCCTAGTCTGACCCGCGGAGGCACCAGTCGGGGGACTGGTGGCACGGGAGGGAAGCACCGATGGACGTCCTAGTCGGCACGAGCGTGCTCGCGCACGGGATCCACTACGCCGTACTCGCGGTCGGCCTGGTCGGGTTGGCCGTGCTGCTCGGCCCGCAGCTGCTCGGAATCCACCGGGAGCGCACGGTCCACGACGAGCACGATCGCAAGGTGCTCGCCCTTGCCGATCAGATCGCCGCGGGGACGCTGGGATCCGCGATCCCCGCCAGTACTCGGACCGTCTCCCCGGCACCGCCACTCCTACCGAGCGCGGCACCCGATGCACGCGCGAGCCTGCTGCTGCCGATCGCCGTGGTCAGCTCGACCGCCGCAGCGGTGGTGCACGCCGCCGTGTGCCCCGAGCACTTCGCGGAGAAGCTGATCTTCGGCCTGTTCTTCGCCGGCTCCGCGATCGCCCAGATCATCTGGTCGGTGGTGATGGTGATGCGACCGCGCCGGCCGATGCTGCTCGAGGCGGCGTACGGCAACGCTGCGGTCGTCGCCCTGTGGGCCGTCACCCGTACGGTCGGCCTCCCCTTCGGCCTGCTCCCCAAGCCCGAGGAGGTCGGGCCCTGGGATGTCTGCTGCGGCATCTGGGAGCTGATCGCCGTCGGGGCCTGCATCGCCCTGCTGCGTCGCGACGGCGCGCTGCCCCGACTGGCCGCCTGGGCCGGGTGGCGCCGCTCGGCCCAGCTGTTCACCCTCGGCTCGGTGGCCGTCATCGCCGGGCTGTACCTCAGCGGCGCAGGCGCGTGAGGGAGGTGCCGTCGTGGACCCCTGGAAAGTAGGCATGGTCTGCAACGCGATCATCATGGTGGCGTATCTGCTGATCACCCTGGCGATCGTCGTACCGCTGGCCCGTAGCCACCAGCTCCGCGACAACCCGCTCGGCGCGGCGACCGGCGCCATCTTCTTCACCTGCTCGGTGCACCACGGTGCGCACTCGCTGCACATGCTGCTGCCGGCGCTCGGCGTCAACGACCCCCAGGGCCTGGCGATGCGCGCGGCCTGGGGCTGGCCGCTGGCCTCCTGGGACGTCGTCGGCGCGCTGGTCGCGGTCTACTACTGGACGCTACGCCGCAACTACTCCTCGCTGATGCGCGGAGCCCAGCTGTTCGAGGACCTGCGCCAGCGCGAGAGCCAGGCGCTCGAGCTCAACGACACCGTGCTGCAGGGGCTCGTGGTCGCCAAGATGGCCCTCGACCTCAATCAGCCGGACAAGTCGCAGGAGGCGCTGACCGCCTCGATCGCAGCAGCGAGCTCGATCATCACCGGGCTGCTCGGCAATGTCGAGGCGCCGGCCCTGGTCCGCAGCACGCCGGCCCAGCTCGAGCCGCTCAACGGGTTAGAGGACCGATGACGGCGCAACCGCTCCCCCACCCGGGCACCGAGTCGCTGCGGGTGGTGATCATCGACGACACCGCCGACCTGCGCGAGCTGCTCCGCTTCGCCTTGGTCCGCGGCGGGATGAGCGTCGTGGGCGAGGCCGGAGACGGTCGCGCCGGCATCGAGGTGGTCGCCGAGACCATGCCCGACGTCGTGCTGCTCGACCTGTCGATGCCGGTGATGGACGGTCTCGAGGCGCTGCCGACGATCCGCGGACTCGTGCCGGCCTCGCACATCATCGTGCTCTCCGGTTTCGGCGCCACCCAGATGGCCGAGCGGGCCCTGGACCTCGGCGCCAACGGCTACCTCGAGAAGGGAGCCTCGCTGGGACGGGTGCTGGACCACATCCGCGACATCGTCGACGGCCGGACGACCAACCCGATCGGACGCGCACTGACCCCCACCCACGAGTCCCCGCTTCGAGCGGCCCCGGGCCCCGAGGCCAGCCGGGTCCCCGCCCAGCGCGACACTGCCGAGGCTCCGGGGGAGGTCTGGGACGCACTCACGCTGGCGCCGTTCGGGATCGTCGAGGTCGGTGCCGAGCCGCCGTTCCGGATCCTGCGGATCAACCCGGCCGCCGAGGAGCTCCTGCACGATGCCGGCCAACCCGAGGCGACCAGGCCCGGCACGCCGTTCAGCGTCTGCGCCGGCGACATCGCCGCGACTATCACCAACAACCGGCTGCGTGGCGACATCGACTTCGAGGCCGTCCTGGACTGGCAGCCGATCAACGTCAACATCCGGCACACCGGCACCTCGCTCCTGGTCTACCTGCGCACGATCACCGAGGAGGTCGGAGTGCTGCGCAGTGCGATCGCGACCACCGCGCACGAGATCCGCGGCCCGGTCGCCGTGCTGTGCGCCATCGCCGAGGCGATCAGCGAGGACGACCTCAGCCCCGAGGAGCTCCAGCGGCTGATTGCCTCGGTCGCGCGGCAGGCCCGGATGCTCGACGGGATCACCGCGGACCTGCTGACCGCAGCCCAGATCCAGCGCGGGACGCTGCGGATGGACCTGCGCGACGTCGACCCTGCTGTGGTCGCCGAGGCCGTCATCGTCGACCACGACGTCACTGCCGCGACCCTCGAGATCTCCGACCGGCGGAGGGTCCGCGCCGACCCGCTGCGGCTCTCGCAGATGATCAGCAACCTGGTCAGCAACGCCACCAAGTACGGCCAGCCTCCGATCTGGATCCGGGTCCGCCCCAGCACCGAGGACGGCCACGGCGTCTGCATCGACATCCAGGACGCCGGGCCCGGTGTGCCGGTCGAGTTCCGCAGCAAGCTGTTCCGCGAGTTCAGCCGCGCCTCAGGTACCGCAGCCGCCGGGACCGGCCTCGGCCTGCACGTCGTGCGCACCCTCGCCGTAGCGCACGGCGGCACCATCGGGTACGCCGCCGGCGAGCACGGCGGCTCGGTCTTCACCCTCACGCTGCCGGCCGCGGCACGGGACTGAGGACGGACACAGGCAAGGGGTGCTGCCAAGAGGTGCGACGTGTGCCCGGAAAGCTCCCACTCCCGGGCACACGTCGTTTCCGAAGCCGCGTTGGAGCGGTGGTGACGGCGTGCGCCATGGGGGGTAGGCGCAGATCGCCCGATCCAACGTCTGGGGGCTGGCTTCGGCGTCCGGTGTCGGCGGTCCCCCTGCATCTCTTGGGCATCTCGTCTGCTGCACAGCATCACCGGCGCCGGACCGGGTTGCAGCAGTAGCACTGAGGGTCACTAGATGACCATCGCGACCACGGCGGCAAGGGCCGCCAGCGCCGAGCGAGCCGGTGGGCTAGGCCGCGCCGGCCGTCGAGTGGACCAGTGAAACGCCCGAACCGGGACTCGTGCGTCAAATCCTTCGGCCGGCCGCCCCGACGGGGCCCCCTACAGTGTGCGGGTGCCCGCTCGCAGCCCTGCTCTCGGCGTCGGCCTGGTCGTGCTCGGCGCATGCTGCTTCACGATCAATGCCGGCGTCTCCCGGGTCGCCCTGCGGGCAGGGGTCGAGCCGGCGATGCTGACCACGGTCCGGGTAACGATGACGTTCTCGGTGCTGCTGCTGATCGCTGTGCTGTTCCGGCGCACGGCGCTGCGGCCCCCCACGGGACGGACGCTGGCCCTGGTGATCGCGCACGGCCTGGTCGGCGTGGCGGCGTTGCAGTGGACCTACTTCGTCGCGATCGACCGGCTTCCGCTCGGGATGGCGCTGCTCCTGGAGTACCAGGCGCCGATCCTGGTGGCGCTGTGGGCGCGCTTCGTCCAAGGGGCAGCGGTCAGCCGGACCCTGTGGCTCGGTCTCGCCCTCGCCGTCGGCGGTCTGGCAGCGGCGACCGAGGTCTGGCACGGCGCCCGGTTCGACGGGCTCGGGCTGGCCGCCGGCTTCGCCGCAGCCGGCTGCTTCGCGGCGTACTTCGTGATCGGCGAGGCGGGCGTGACCTCGGTCGACCCGCTGCGCGTGATCCTGTGGTCGTTCGGCGTGGCCACCGTCGCCCTCAACGTCTTCCAGCCGCTGACCCGGTTCCCGGCGAGCACCCTGGGCCGCCGGGTCTCGCTGCTCGGCGTGCTGGAGGGCCACCGGCTGCCGTTGTGGCTGGTGCTGGCCTGGGTCGTCGTGCTCGGGACGGTGGTGCCGTTCTTCGCCGAGCTGTTCGCGCTCGCCTTCGTCCGGGCCACGACGGTGACCGTGATCGCGATGCTCGAGCCGATCGGCGTCTCGGCGCTGGGCTGGGCCTGGTTCCGCGAATCGCTGGGCCCGATCGCCATCGCCGGCTGCGTCGCCGTCGTGGTGGGGATCCTGGTCGCCCAGGCCGCCCGGCCGGTCGCCCACGATTCCCTGCTCGCCGGCCCTACGCTGCCCTCATGAAGTTCGTCTGGTGGGTCGTCATCAATGCCATCGGTGTCGGAGCTGCGGTCTGGCTCTTCGACGACATCACCCTGACTGCGAGCAGCGACACCAAGAACGTCGAGACGCTGCTGATCGTCGGTCTGATCTTCGGCATCATCAACGCCGTCGTACGGCCGGTGATCAACATGCTGGCGCTGCCGCTGATCATCTTCAGCCTGGGTCTGGGCCTGATCATCACGAACGCGCTGATGCTGCTGCTGACCAGCAAGGTCGCCGGCTCGTTCAACCTGCACTTCCACGTGCACGGGTTCTGGACCGCGGTCTGGGGCGGCATCGTGATCTCGATCGCGTCGATGATCGCGCACGTGCTGCTCCCTGACGGCGACAAGAACAGCTGACCTGCGCGGCGTGAGCCTGCGGATCGGCTTCGTCTGCCTCGGCAACATCTGCCGCTCGCCGACGGCCGAGGTCGTCACCCGCGCGCTGGTCGACGAAGCCGGGCTCGACGTCCTCGTCGAGAGCTGCGGCACCGGCGGCTGGCACGTCGGCGAGCCGATGGACCCACGGGCCGCTCGGGTCCTCGAAGACGCCGGCTACGACCCCACCGCGCACCGGGCCCGGCAGTTCGGCCCGTCGTGGTTCGACCACGACCTGCTGCTGGCGATGGACGCCGCGAACCGCGACGACATCTGGGCGGTCCTTCCCGCCGAGCGGCACGACCGGGTCGAGCTGTTCCGAGGCTGGGACCCCGAGGTGCGCGCCGGGGCGCCGGTGCCGGACGTCCCGGACCCCTGGTACGGCGGCCCCGACGGCTTCGCTGACGTCCTGGCGATGGTCGTGCGCACAGCCCGCGCGCTCGTCGCCGATCTTGCCAGTCGGCCCGGATCCCACTGAACCGGTCTGG
The DNA here is from genome assembly GCA_036272095.1 of Marmoricola sp. Classification (GTDB taxonomy): domain Bacteria; phylum Actinomycetota; class Actinomycetes; order Propionibacteriales; family Nocardioidaceae; genus Marmoricola. The sequence continues at coordinate 29,587 of DATAZI010000015.1, forward strand.
TCAGGCCCACCACCCGAGGAAGAGGATGGGGGCATGGCACGGATGCGGACGCTGGCAGAGCGAGCCGAGCAGCTGCTCGGCTCTGCTGTCGTCTCGACCGCGCCGGTGGCCGGCGGCGACACCTGCACCTCAACCCGGCTGCGCCTCTCCGACGGGCGCTCGGCACTGATCAAGACCCGGTCGCACGCGCCCGACGGCTTCTTCGAGGCCGAGGCTCGCGGGCTGCGCTGGCTCGCCGAGCCAGGGGTGGCGGCTGTCGCCGAGGTGCTCGGCGTCCAGGCGGACTGCCTGGTCCTGAGGTGGGTCGAGCCGGCCCGTCCGAGTCCTGAGGCCGCTGCCGCGCTCGGACGCCTGCTTGCCCGGCTGCATGCGAGCGGGGCGCCCTGCTTCGGTGCCGAGCAGGACGGCTTCGTCGGCTCGCTGCCGCTGCCCAACAAGCCGACCGAGAGCTGGCCGGAGTTCTTCGCCGTACGCCGGATCCTGCCGTACCTGCGGCTGTGCACCGACCGCGGCCAGATCGCCGCCGAAGACGCAGCCGCGGTCGAGTCCGTCGTCCGCAGGATCGTCGAGCTGGCCGGACCGGCGGAGGCGCCGTCGCGGCTGCACGGCGACCTCTGGTCGGGCAACGTCGTCTGGACCGCCGAGCACGCGGTCCTCCTCGACCCAGCCGCCTACGGCGGCTACCGCGAGACCGACCTCGCGATGCTCACGCTGTTCGGGATGCCGCAGCTCGCGCGGGTGCTTGCCGCGTACGCCGAGGAGCATCCGCTCGCCGAAGGCTGGGAGGACCGCCAGCCGCTGCACCAGCTGTTCCCGCTGCTCGTGCACGCCGCACTGTTCGGCGGCCGGTACGGCGCACTGGCCGGCGACGCCGCCAGAAAACTGCTCTGAGGCACGAGGCACAGCACCTGGCGGCGTTGTCCTCGGTTGAGGACCGCTCGCTGCGCTCGCCACAAGGTCGCCTGCCCTCGTCCGCTTGCCAGGCACCGCACCTCACCACTGGGACGTCTGGACTCTCAGCACACGTTTAGCACTTGCTGGCACTCTTGTGCGGTGAGCACCGAGTCCCGACCCCACATCCTCGTCGTCGACGACGACCGCGCCGTCCGCGAGTCGCTGCGACGGTCGCTGGAGTTCAACGGCTACACGGTCTCGCTCGCCTCCGACGGTGCTGAGGCACTCGCCGGCATCAGTGGGGTCAACCCGGACGCCGTAGTGATGGACGTGATGATGCCGCGGCTCGACGGCATCGAGACGACCCGGGCACTGCGGTCGGTCGGCAACCACGTGCCGATCCTGGTGCTCACCGCCCGTGACGCCGTCGGCGACCGGGTCGAGGGCCTCGATGCCGGGGCCGACGACTACCTGACCAAGCCCTTCGCTCTCGACGAGCTGCTCGCCCGGCTGCGTGCGCTGCTGCGCCGGGTCAGCCCCGATCCGGACGATTCCGCCGAGCGCCTCGAGTTCGCCGACCTGACGATGGACCTCGCCTCGCGCGAGGTCGTCCGCGGCGACCGGCCGATGACCCTGACCCGGACCGAGTTCGCACTGCTCGAGCTGTTCCTGCGCCGGCCGCGCCGAGTGCTCGAGCGCTCCTTCATCCTCGAGGAGGTCTGGGGCTTCGACTTCCCGACGACCGCCAACAGCCTCGAGGTCTACGTCGGCTACCTGCGCCGCAAGACCGAGGCCGAGAACGAGCCGCGGCTGCTGCACACCGTGCGCGGGGTCGGGTACGTCCTGCGCGAAGAACCGACGTGAGCGGTCCGCGGACGCCGTACAACGTCTGGTCGGGCCTGCACTACCGTCGCTCGCTCGCCAGCCGGGTGACGATGCTGACCACCGTGGCGGTGGGCTTCGCGGTCAGCGTGGTCGCGTTCGCGGCGTACGCGACGGTACGCACGCAGACGATCGGCGCTCTGGACGACTCATTGCTCTCCCGCGCCGAGCAGGCCGCCAGCAGCGACGGCATCGACCTGATCGCCCAGGCCCAGATCCCGCCGTGGGCACTCGGTGCGGCCGACGTGAAGATCATCCTGGTCGACGGCAGCACGACGCCCGCCGGCCGGCACAACCTCGACCCGACCGACACGTTCGCGATCGGCGAGCCCGAGGTCGAGGTGGCCCGCGGGCTGAAGACGCACACGGCCCGCACCGTCTACTACGACGGCGAGCGCTGGCGGATGGTGGCGGTCGACGCCGGCAACGACCAGGCTCTGGTCCTGGCCCAGTCGCTGGAGTCGACAGACCGGATGCTCGACCGGCTCGGCCTGGTGATGCTGCTCTTCGGCGTCGCCGGGATGATCACAGCGGGCCTCGCAGGCTGGGCGGTCGCCCGCAACGGCCTGCGCCCGGTACGCCGGCTCACCACGGCCGTCGAGGACATCGCCCGCACCCAGCGCCTCGAGCCGATACCGATCGACGGCAGTGACGAGGTGGCCCGGCTGGCGAGCGCGTTCAACGAGATGCTGCGTGCGCTCTCCGCCTCCCAGCTTCGGCAGCGCCAGCTCGTCGCCGATGCCGGCCACGAGCTCCGGACCCCGCTCACCTCGCTGCGCACCAACCTCGACCTGCTCGTCCAGGCGGACGCGAGCACGGGCCTGTCGCCGCAGAGCCGCGCCGAGCTGCTGGACGACGTGAGCGCCCAGATCGGCGAGATGACGACCCTGATCGGCGACCTCGTCGAGCTCGCCCGCGATGAGCCGGCGCGGCCGACCGTCGAGCCGGTCGAGCTCACGGCGGTGCTCGAGCAGGCCATCTCCCGGGTACGCCGACGCGCCGATGTCGACTTCACCGTGCGGACTTCTCCATGGTGGGTCCTCGGCGATGCCGATGCCCTCGAGCGGGCGATCACCAACCTGCTCGACAACGCTGCCAAGTGGAGCCCACCGGGCGGCACCGTGACGGTCAGCCTGAACGAGGGCACCTTGATGGTCGCCGACCGCGGGCCCGGCATCTCCCCCCAGGACCTGCCGCACGTCTTCGAGCGCTTCTACCGCTCGGCCGAGTCGCGCTCGATGGCCGGCTCGGGCCTCGGCCTGTCGATCGTCCGCTCGGTGGCCGAGCGCCACGGCGGCATCGTCCGCGCCGGCACCGGCCCTGGGGGCGGCGCGGGGTTCTGGTTCAGCGTGCCCGGTCAGCCGGTCCCGCCCGACGTCCTCGCCCACCGCTGAGCACCTCTGCGCGGCGGTCGGCGAAGTCTTGGCGCGGTCGTAGGGACCACATAGAGAGTTCTCAGGATCGCTGGGCACTATCGAAGTCATGACTGACCAGGACTTTCCCGAAGGCAATGAGAACGACTCCCCGGCTGGGAACGCCGACGGGTACCCGAGCTGGTCAGTCACGCCACCGGCCCCGGCTGACCCACTGACTGAGCACAATCAGTCCGGGTACACCCAGCCCCTGCCGCCGTACCAACAGCCCGCTGCTGCGACCACGACCGCACCCGTGCGTCGCGGCAGTATCACGGCGACAGTGTTGGCGGGTGCCCTCCTCCTGGGAGGGGCAGCCGGGGTTGGTGGCGCAGCCTGGTACGACGCATGGCACGGGGACTCCTCGTCGACGTCGGACATCTCCGCGAGCGGCCCCGTGAAGGCCTCGAACGTCGCCGCCACCGGCAACGAGTCGGTCGAGAAGGTCGCGGCGGCCGTGCTGCCCTCAGTGGTCAAGATCAACGTCACCGGGCAGGACGAGTCCGGCTCGGGCTCGGGGATCATCCTCACCTCCGACGGCAAGATCCTCACGAACAACCACGTCGCGTCGCTTGCCGGCACGAGCGGCTCGATCACGGTGAGCTTCAACAACGGCAAGACCGTCAAGGCGACGGTCGTCGGGACCGACCCGGTCACCGACCTCGCGGTCATCAAGGCCGAAGGCATCTCCGGCCTGACCCCGGCCACGATCGGCAAGTCCTCGGCGCTGCTGGTCGGCCAGAGCGTCGTCGCTGTCGGCTCGCCGTACGGGTTGAACGCGACGGTCACCAGCGGCATCGTCTCCGCGTTGAACCGACCGGTCTCGGTGCAGACCGAGGAGGACCAGCAGAACCAGAGCGACCCGTTCAGCTTCGGCCAGGAGCAGCAGCAACAGCAGTCGACGGCCGACAGCACCACCTACCCCGCGATCCAGACCGACGCCGCGATCAACCCCGGCAACTCCGGCGGACCGTTGGTCGACCTCAGCGGCCGGGTGGTCGGGGTGAACTCCTCGATCTACTCCGCTGACAGCGGCACCGAGAGCCAGGGCGGCTCGATCGGCCTCGGCTTCGCCATCCCGATCGACGAGGTGCTGCCGATCGTCAACCAGATCATCGACGGCCAGACCCCGACCCATGCCCGGCTCGCGATCACGGTCTCCGACGTGTCCAGCAGCTCGCTCTCCCAGGGCGCGCTGGTCCGCAAGGTCGACACCGGCGGCGCGGCAGCTGCGGCCGGCCTGAAGGCGAACGACGTGATCACCAAGGTCGACGACGAGCAGGTCGACAGCTCCACGTCGCTGATCGCGACCATCCGCGGCCACCGCCCCGGCGACAAGGTCACCCTCACCTATGTGCGCGACGGCAAGACCGAGACCACCTCGGCCACCCTCGGCTCGGACGCGAGCACCAGCAAGTCCTGAGCTGACCAGGAGCAGGGTGCTGGCGCCGTTCCGAGTCTCGGCGCCGGCACCCGTTCTTGTTCCCTGACGCGTGGCGGCAGGGCCTGCAGGGCAGCGCCTAGAGGGCGGCGCGCAGGCGCTCGGCCTTCCACAGCGTCTCGGCGTACTCCTCCTCGACATCCGAGCGCACCGTGATGCCGCCCCCGGTGCCCCACCGCCAGGGCCCGTCGCCCTTGCGCACCAGCGATCGGATCACGACGCCGAGGTCTGCGCGGCCGTCGCCGGAGATCCACCCGAATGCCCCGGCATAGATCCCGCGCGGCTCGTCCTCGACAGCGTCGATGATCTGCATCGTCCGCAGCTTCGGCGCGCCGGTCATCGATCCTGCCGGGAACATCGCCCGGAGCGCGGCGAGGGTGCCGACCTCTGGTCGCAGCAGGCCGGTGACCGTCGAGACGAGCTGGTGCACGCTGGCATAGGACTCGACCTCCATCAGGTGCGGGACCGCGACGCTGCCCGGCTCGCACACTCCGGACAGGTCGTTGCGTAGGAGGTCGGTGATCATCAGGTTCTCCGCCCGGAACTTCGGATCGGTCGCGAGCTGCTCGCGCAGGGCCGCGTCCTGCTCGGGCGTCGCGCCGCGAGGGGTGGTTCCCTTGATCGGCCGGGTCTCGACCTGGCCGTGCCGGTCGATGGTGGCGAACCTCTCCGGCGAGGCCGAGAGCAGCCAGAGGTCACCGTGCTTGAGCACCCCGGCGTACGGCGCTGGGTTGGAGGTGCGCAGCCGGCCGTAGATCTCGACGGGGTCGCGCACCGAGTCCTGCTGGTCGCGGTAGGTCAGGTTCACCTCGTAGGAGTTGCCGGCCCGCAGCTGCTCGGCGACCTCGGCGAAGGCCCGCTCGTACGCCGGCGGCGTCGGCTGGCCAGTGGGGCCCGGACTGCTCGGCGACGGCACCGGCACGACGCCCTCCTGCACGCCCACGGTGCGGGCCCGCATCCAGACCGCGTCGGGCAGGCCGGGCACCGACCTCGCCGGGAGGTCCGCGCGGGCGGCGTACCCGAAGTAGCCGACCCAGCTCGTGCCGGCGTCGCCGTCGAGGCTGTCTCCCAGGACGGTGAAGATGTCGTCGCCGACGACCTCGCCGCTCGGATGCGCGGTGACTTCGCGGCGTACGGCGTCGTAGGAGAAGGACACGTCCTCAGGCTCGAGCCAGCCCATCACCGAGCGCCGGCCCGACCAGGGCTGGGAGCCGCCGCCGTCGAGCCAGAAGCAGCGCTCGTGAGCCGCGGCGATGCGGGCGAACTCGTCGAGGGCGCTCATCAGAGGTCCAGGAAGGTCGCGACGAGCTGCGCGCCGTGCTCGGAGAGGATCGACTCGGGATGGAACTGGACGCCGTGCAGGGGCAGCAACGTGTGCCGGACGCCCATCACTACGCCGTCGGCCGAGGCGTTCACCAGCAGAGCCGGAGGCACCGAGGCCGCGGCGAGCGAGTGGTAGCGGACGGCAGCGAATCGGTCCGGCAGGCCTGTGAGTACGCCGCTGCCGTCGTGCTCGATGGTCGCGACCTCGCCATGCGCCGGCTCGACCCGCACGACGCTGCCACCGAACGCCGTCACCATCGCCTGCATCCCGAGACAGACGCCGAGGACGGGCTTGCCGAGGTCGAAAACCCCACGCCCTAGGGCGAAATCGGCTCGGTCGGAAGGGTTTCCCGGACCGGGCGAGAGCACCAGATGGCTGTACCCGGCAGCACGGGCGAGTACTCCCGGCTCGTCGTGCTGGACGACGTCGGGGAGTGCCCCGGTGACGCCGGCGATCAGGTGCACGAGGTTCTGGGTGTAGGAGTCGTAGTGATCGACGACGAGGACCTCGACCCCGGCCACCGGCCTGCTCAGCTGACCAGGTCGAGCAGCAGCCGCTGCAGCAGCGCGACGCCGTTCTCGGTGAGGATCGACTCGGCGTGGAACTGCACGCCCCGGTACGTCGGCCCCGAGACCAGGTGGATGTCACCAGTGGCTGGGTCGGCCTCCACGGTGACCCCCTCGGGCGCCGCGTCGTCGGGACCGAGCCTGCCGACGAAGGTGTTGTAGAAGCCGACGGCCTCGGTCCTGCCGCCGATCGCGACCTTCGACTGCGTGCCCTGGAACACGATGTCCTTGAACGCCAGCGGGATCCCGATCCGGTCGCAGAGGACCTGATGGCCCAGGCAGACCGACAAGAACGGCTTGCCGCTGGCCAGCAGGCCGTCCACCGCTCCACGGAAGGTGGCGATCTTGGCGCTGTCCGGGTCCCGCGGGTCACCCGGGCCCGGCCCCACGACGGCGAGGTCGAAGCCGTCGAAACCCCCGGGGCCGAAGTCCTCGTGCCGGATGATGCTCGGCTTCATCCCAAGCACCGTGAAGACGTGGCAGAGCATGTTGGCGAAGTCGTCCTCGCCGTGCAGGATCCCGATCGAGCGGCCGGTCAGCTCGGGTGCCGGCGACGTCCCGGACTGGTCGGTCAGCCAGAACTTCGAGAGCCGCTGGTTGCGCGAGTTCAGCGCGATCAGCACGTCCTCGTCGTGGGTGAGGTCCTCGATCTGCGACGGCTCGACGGTGGCGCCCGGGACGAGCCCGAACGCGCTCAGGATGCCGCTGGCCTTGGCTGCCGTCTCGGCTACCTCCGAGAGCGGGTCGGAGTCACGCACCAGGGTCGCGCCCGCCGTCACCTTCAAGGCCCCGGTCGCAGAGACGTCAGCGGTCCGGATCAGGATCGGCGAGTCTGCGGTCTGGGCACCGGTGGCGTCGCGGCCGATCAGGGCGAGCGCGCCGGCGTAGTAGCCACGGCCTTCCTGCTCGTAGGCCTTGATCAGCTTGCACGCGTTCTCCACCGGCGCACCGGTGACGGTCGCGGCGAACATACTGTTCTTCAGCACGTCGCGGACGTCGGAGTGGGTGCGGCCGGCGAGCAGGTACTCGGTGTGCACCAGGTGCGTCATCGGCTTGAGGAACGGCCCGAGCACCTGGCCGCCCTCGTGGCAGATATCGCACATCATCTTGAGCTCTTCGTCGACGACCATGAAGAGCTCGTAGATCTCCTTCTCGTCGGCGAGGAAGTCCAGCAACCGCGCCTTGCGCTCGGCCGGCTCCACGCCACCAAGCCGGAACGTCCCCGAGATCGGGTTCATCCGCACCTCCCCGGCGTGCACGCTGACGTGCCGCTCGGGCGAGGCCCCGATCAGGAACCGGTCGCCGGTCCAGAAGCAGAAGGTCCAGTAGGCGCCGCGCTCGTTCTCCAGCAGCCGGCGCAGGACCGAGAGAGCCTTGCCCGCGCCCGTCGCGGCATCCCAGTCGGCGAGCTGCGCGCGGTAGTGCCGGCCGATCACCAGGTTGGCGCCCTCGCCGTTGCCGATCTCGTCGGCGATGATCCGCTCGACCATCGCGGCGTACTCCTCGTCCGAGGTCTCGAAGCCGCCTCGGTCTGTGAACTCGACGTCCTGCGCCGGCAGCGCGGCGATCAGCTCCGCGAGCGGGACCTCGATCTCGTCGATGATGTCCACGACGGCGAGCGGGGTGCCGTCGTCGTGCACGTCGAACCCGCGCTCGGCGACCTGGCGGAACGGCACGGCGACCAGGGTGTCGAAGCTGCGTCCCGCCTCCGGGATGCCGTCACGCGCCGGTACGTCCGCGAGCCGCTCCGTCGCGATCAGCGGGCCGCCGACGAGTGTGACGGTCTCGTTGTCGCGCATCCGGATCACCGCCCACGCCTGCTGCCCCATCACCTGCTCGAGGGCGGCGCTGGCGGAGATCGGAGAGCTCGACATGGTCGAACGCTACCAACGGCATCGGGCGCCTCCGACCGGGTTTCCGAGGGGTGGGTGAGAATCACCCCATGAGCGAGCGCACCCGGATCCGTCGTCTCCCCGAGAAGGCCGTGCAGGACGTCGCCGCCCTGCACGCTGTGCTCGACGCGGCGAAGGTCGCGCACGTCGCCTTCGTCCACGACGGCCGACCGGTGAACATCCCGGTCGCCTCGGCCCGCGACGGCGACCGTCTGCTCCTGCACGGGTCCACCGGCAGCCGCCTGTTCCGCGCCTTGGCGCAGGGCGCAGAGGTCTGCGTCACGGCGACACTGCTCGACGGGCTGGTCCTAGCGCGCTCGGCGTTCGAGTCCTCGATGCACTACCGCTCGGCGATGGTCTTCGGCACAACGAGCGAGGTCGTCGGCGAGGACAAGGTGGCGGCGCTGCGGGCGATGTCGGAAGCATGGATGCCCGGCCGGTGGGCGACCCTGCGCGCCCCGCGGCCCAAGGAGCTCGCCGCGACTACGGTGCTCGCACTCGGGTTGGGCGAGTGGTCGGTGAAGATCAGTGCCGGAGATCCCGAGGACCCGCCCGAGGACCTCGACGAGCCGGTCTGGGCCGGCGTGATCCCGATCGACGCGGCGTACGGCGAGCCCGTTGCGGCGCCCGACCTGCGCGGCGACCGGCCGGTCCCGGCGTACGTCCACGGTTGGCGCGCGTAGGGCAGGAGCCCGCGCGCACGTCATCGCGTCTCGACAGGCTCGACGAACGGGGGGCCGATGGTCGAGGCTCCGCCACCGCTGGCTGAGGAGGGAGCCCTGCGCCCGTCTCGAAACCCGGCGAGAGTCCGCGCAGCGACAACGTCTCGACAGGGTCAGGCCGGGGCCGGTACGCCGAGGCGGGCGGGGGTGTCGTCGTCGCAGGTGGCGAAGAACCGGCCCACCTCGTCGACCAGGTGCCCGAAGGACTCGGCCGCGAAGAGCACCTGCTGGTAGTGCGTGATGTCGTACTCGATCGTCGCCATCGCGGCGAAGTCGAGTGGCCGGATGTCCATCGAGCGGAACTCCTCGATCTCGCCGTACGACGACAGGATCCCAGCTCCGTAGGCGCGCAGCTCGTCGCCCTCCCACAGCACGCCGAACTCGAGGGTGAACCAGAAGACGTCCGCGACGGCCGCCAGCGCCTGCTTCGTGGTGACCCGTCGCGCTGCGGCACCAGCGAGCCGCTTGAGCTCGGCGATCTGCGGATCCGCGAGCAGGTTCCCGTGGCCCATCACCTCGTGCAGGATGTCCGGCTCCGGTGTGTAGAGCGGCGCAGCGTGGTGGCGCAGGTACTGGGTCGAGTGGAAGATGCCGTCCTCGAGCGAGCCGTAGAACTCCTCGAGCGGGACGATGCCGGGAGCCGGAACGTAGGCGAACCCGGTCAGTGGCGCCAACCCGGCCGTCACCTCGTCGAGCTGCGGCACCCGGTCGCGCGGGAGGTTCAGAGACTCGACCGCATCCTGGAATGCCCTGCAGGCGTACTTCTCGTGGAGCGGGGCGAGGTGCTCGCAGACCGTGCGCCATACGTCGTGCTCGGTCTCGCTGTAGTCGATCCGCGGCACAGGGGTACCGGGCCTCCAAGCCAGGGCTGCGGCGGCGATCGCGTTGCGACGCTTCTGGTACTCGGGATCGTCCAGGCCGGGGTGACCCTCGACCAGGTGCACGGTGACCTCGCCGTTCTCATCGGTGGTCACCGGCGAGTAGAGCTGTGCTTCCTCGAACATGGGTGGCTCCTGCCTGTGCAGGACGGCGCGGGTGGTCCGTCCGATCGTCGCCGGTCACGCTGGTGGTGTGACCGCCGTCACGACGATTGTCTCCCCCGCGGCTCCATTTGCAAGGAGGCCTGTGCCGGGAGGCCTGTGTGGGAGACGTGCAGATCAGGGCCGTCGGTACGCCGGGGCCCGCGAGCTCGGCGACGGCTCAGCACTCGCGAGCAGCGGCAGCATCCGCGGCGCGATCAGGACCGAGAGCACCATCACGCTGGTCGAGCGGGCCACCGATGTGGACTGGTCGATGCGCACCAGCGTCGCCTGGAGCTCAGGGTGCGACCGGGTCGCCACCCGGCAGAGCACGTCCGAGGTCCCGGTCGTGACGTAGGCCTCGAGGACCTCGGGGATCTCGGCGAGGTGCCGTGCGACGTCGTCGAGCGCGCCCTGCGCGATCTCCAGCGAGACGTATGCCTGGACCTCGTACCCGGCGGCGACGACGTCGAGATTGGGGCCCCAGTCGGCGACGATCCCGGCCTCGGCGAGCCGCCGCAACCGGCTGGCCACCGTCGCGCGCGCAACCTTGGTCTGGCGGGACAGCTCGAGGTCGCCGGCGCGGGGATGCTCGACCAGGGCGGTGAGCAGGGCGAGGTCGATCTCATCGAGGGTGGTCATCGTCGGCATGGTTCTTGCTTATCAGACTGCCTAGTTGAATGGGCGGTTCCTGCACATAAATAGGCATGTTGGTCAGTCGTCGATGGGCATGTTGCCACCATCACGTCGCTGATGCTGTCCTGACCGCATGGCACTCGCAGACACCCTGACCAGCGAGGAGCGCCTCGCTGAGCTCGACCTGGACACGCTCAAGCAGCTCGTCGGCCTCGTCGAGTACGACGCTGGCAACGACCCTTTCCCGGTGACCGGCTGGGACGCCGCAGTCTGGGTGGTCGGCAACGCGACCCAGACCGCGCACTTCTTCGTCTCGGCGTTCGGCATGGACCTCGTCGCCTACTGCGGGCCTGAGACCGGCAACCGCGACCATGTCGCCTTCGTGCTCACCAGCGGCTCGGTCAGGTTCGTGGTCAAGGGCGGGGTCGACCCGCGAAGCGCCCTGCTCGACCATCACCGCAAGCACGGCGACGGCCTCATCGACATCGCACTGGAGGTGCCGGACGTCGACCGGTGCATCACCCACGCACGGTCGGTCGGCGCGACCGTGCTCGAGGAGCCGCACGACAGCACCGACGAGCACGGCACCGTCCGCCTCGCCGCCATCGCCACGTACGGCGACACCCGGCACACCCTGGTCGACCGCAGCCGGTACGACGGTCCGTACCTCCCCGGCTACGTCGCGCGGACCTCTGGTTTCGCCAAGCGCGAGGGCGCACCGCGCCGCCTCTTCCAGGCGCTCGACCACATCGTCGGCAACGTCGAGCTGGGCCGCCTCGATGAGTGGGTGGAGTTCTACGGGCGCGTGATGGGCTTCACGAACATGGCCGAGTTCATCGGCGACGACATCGCCACCGACTACTCGGCGCTGATGTCGAAGGTCGTCGCGAACGGCAACCACCGGGTGAAGTTCCCTCTCAACGAGCCGGCAGTCGCAAAGAAGAAGTCCCAGATCGACGAGTACCTGGAGTTCTACGACGGCCCCGGCGCCCAGCACCTCGCGCTCGCCACCGGCGACATCCTCAGCACGGTCGACGCCCTGCGCGCCGAGGGCATCGAGTTCCTCGACACCCCCGACTCCTACTACCAGGACCCCGAGCTGCGGGCCCGCATCGGCGAGGTCCGGGTGCCGGTCGAGGAGCTGCAGTCGCGAGGCATCCTGGTCGACCGGGACGAGGACGGATACCTGCTGCAGATCTTCGCCAAGCCCTTCGGCGACCGTCCCACGGTGTTCTTCGAATTCATCGAGCGGCACGGATCGCTCGGGTTCGGCAAAGGCAACTTCAAGGCGCTCTTCGAGGCGATCGAGCGCGAGCAAGAGCTCCGCGGGAACTTCTGAGGCGGCGGCGAGATGGCGCACTACCAGCGCGTCGGCGACGTACCGCCCAAGCGGCACACCCAGCACCGCGACGCCGAGGGCCGCCTGTACTTCGAGGAGCTGATGGGCGAGGAGGGGTTCTCCTCGGACTCGTCCTTGCTGTACCACCGGCACGTCCCCTCGGCGATCCTGGAGGCGCGCGCCTGGGAGCTGCCCGACCAGGCCACCACGCCCAACCACCCGCTCATCCCACGGCACCTCAAGCTGCACGACCTCTGGTCCGGTGAGGTCTGGAGGGAGACCGATGCCGTCACCGGACGGCGCCTCGTGCTCGGCAACGGCGACGTCCGGATCAGCTATGCGGTCTGCGGTGCACCGTCGCCGTACTACCGCAACGGCATCGGCGACGAGTGCGTGTTCGTCGAGTCCGGGACAGCCGTCGTGGAGACCATCTTCGGGTCGTTGGACGTCGGGCCAGGCGACTATGTGATCCTGCCGCGGGCGACCACCCACCGCTGGGTGCCGACCGACGACCAGCCGCTCCAGCTCTACATCATCGAGGGCAACAGCCACATCGCGCCGCCGAAGCGGTACCTGTCGAAGTTCGGGCAGCTGCTCGAGCACGCGCCGTACTGCGAGCGGGATCTGCGGGTCCCGAACGACGTCTCGACAAGCTCGACGACCCACGACGATGGGCCAGCCGAGGTCTACATCAAGCATCGCGGCAACGGTCCGGGCGGACTCGCCGGCACCATCCATGTGACCCCGCACGGTCCGTTCGACGTCGTCGGCTGGGACGGCTGCCTCTACCCCTACGTCTTCAACGTCGCCGACTTCGAGCCGATCACCGGGCGCGTCCACCAGCCGCCGCCGGTGCACCAGGTCTTCGAGGGCGCCAACTTCGTGATCTGCAACTTCGTGCCCCGCAAGGTGGACTACCACCCGCTCTCGATCCCGGTGCCGTACTACCACTCCAACGTCGACTCCGACGAGGTGATGTTCTACGTCGCCGGCGACTACGAGGCCCGCAAGGGATCGGGCATCGGCATCGGGTCGATCAGCCTGCACCCCGGCGGGCACAGCCACGGCCCGCAGCCGGCGGCGTACGAGAAGTCCATCGGGACCGAGTTCTTCGACGAGCTCGCGGTCATGGTCGACACCTTCCGCCCGCTCGAGCTCGGTGAGGCGGGTCGCGCGAGCGACGACGGCGTCTACGTGACCTCCTGGGCCCGCGGGGAGCAGCCGTGAACGACCTCTTCGGTCTGACCAACCTTCCGTACGGCGTCTACTCGGTCGACGGCTCGGCACCGCGGGTGGGGACCAGGTTCGGTGAGCATGTCGTCGACCTGGCGACGTTGCTCGGCGATGAGGTGTTCGCCCGGCCGAGCCTGAACGCGTTCATGGCCCAGGGCCGTGAGCGCTGGGAAGCCGTACGCGCGGCGATCGCCGTGGCACTCGCGGGCGAGCTCCCCGCCGACGGCGTGCATCGGCTCGAAGAGGTGACCTTGCACCTGCCGTTCGAGGTCGCCGACTACGTCGACTTCTATGCCTCCGAGCAGCATGCATCGAACCTCGGCCGGCTCTTCCGTCCTGAGAGCCCCGACCCGCTGATGCCGAACTGGAAGCACCTCCCGGTCAGCTACACCGGCCGTGCCGCCTCGGTCGTCGTCTCGGGCACTGACATCGTCCGGCCCTGCGGCCAGCGGCTGCCGGCCGGCGGGACCTCGCCCGAGTTCGGGCCCTCGCAGCGCCTCGATATCGAGGCCGAGATCGGCTTCGTCGTCGGCACCGGGAACCCGATGGGGACCCCCATCGCCGCCGGTGCGGCCGAGGACCATCTCTTCGGCGTCACGCTGTTCAATGACTGGTCCGCGCGCGACATTCAGGCGTGGGAGTACGTGCCGCTCGGCCCGCATCTCGGCAAGTCGTTCGGCTCCACGGTCTCGGCGTGGGTCGTACCGCTGGCAGCCCTCGACGCTGCCCGCATCGACACGCCTCGCCAGGACCCGGCACCTCTGGACTACCTCGCCCTCGACCGGCCGTGGGGTCTCGACATCAGCCTGGAGGTCTGGTTGAACGACGAGCTGATCAGCACCCCGCCGTACGGGTCGACGTACTGGTCGCCGGCGCAGATGCTCGCCCATCTGACCGTCAACGGGGCACCGACGCGCACCGGCGACCTGTTCGCCTCGGGGACGGTGTCCGGACCCGGCCCGGACGAGGTCGGCTCGCTCATCGAGCGCGGCAAGGAGTTCCTCGAAGACGGTGACGAGGTCGTCCTGCGCGCTACCGCTCCTGGCGCGGACGGCACCCGGATCGGCTTCGGCGAAGCACGAGGACGCATCAGCAGAGCACAGATCCCGGTGCCACCCAGCAAGGAGACATGACGATGACCACGCTCACGCACCCGAACCCGATGAAGGACCTGCTCGTCCGGTTCGAGGCGAAGCCTCCGGAGATCGTCTTCGAGTGGAACGACGCTGAGACGCCGGCCCGCGGCTGGGTCGTCATCAACTCCCTGCGCGGCGGCGCGGCCGGCGGGGGCACCCGGATGCGCCGCGGCCTGGACCGTAGCGAGGTCGAGGCGCTGGCCAAGACGATGGAGGTGAAGTTCACCGTCTCCGGTCCTGCGATCGGCGGCGCCAAGTCGGGCATCGACTTCGACCCCGCCGACCCGCGTCGTGATGGCGTGCTCGAGCGCTGGTTCAAGGCCGTGACGCCGTTGCTGAAGGCCTACTACGGCACCGGAGGCGACCTCAACGTCGACGAGCTGCACGACGTCATCCCGCTCACCGAGCGCTACGGCCTCTGGCACCCGCAGCAGGGCATCGTCAACGGGCACTTCGCCGCGGACGAGCGCGAGCTGGTGCAGCGCGTCGGCATGCTGCGCCTGGGCGTCTCCAAGGTCGTGGAGGACCCGCGCTACACCCCTGACCGCGAGGCGAAGTACACGATCGCCGACCTGGTCACCGGCTGGGGAGTCGCGGAGTCTGTGCTCGGCTACTACGACACCTACGCCGATGGTGCCGACGTCCGCGGCAAGCGGGTCGTCGTACAGGGCTGGGGCAACGTGGCCTCCGCCGCGGCGTACTACCTGGCCCAGGCCGGAGCGGTCGTGGTCGGCATCATCGATCGTGACGGCGGTCTGCTCAGGCCCGAGGGTCTGAGCAAGGACGAGGTCCTCGCGCTGTTCCTGGGCAAGGCGGGCAACGGCCTGCGCGCCGAGGGGCTGCTGAGCTTCGACGAGGTCGACGCGAGGATCTGGGACCTCGGCGCCGAGATCTTCCTGCCCTGCGCCGCGTCGCGCCTGGTCAGCCACGAGCAGGTCGAGCGCTTGTGCGGTGCCGGCCTGGAGCTGATCTCAGCCGGCGCGAACGTCCCGTTCGCCGACCCCGAGATCTTCTACGGCCCGACGTACGAGTACGCCGACCGCAACGTCGGGGTCATCCCCGACTTCATCGCCAACTGCGGCATGGCCCGCGCGTTCACGCTCCTGATGGGCGGCATCGGCGAGGTCTCCGACGAGGTCATCCTCGGCGACGTCTCGCGCACCATCCGTAGGGCACTCGAGCGCTGCCACCAGATGTCGGCAGCCCCGACCGGCGTCGCCGCCACGGCCCTGACCTTGGCGCTGGACCAGCTCGTCGGCTAGCAAAGGTGGATAGTCCCCGCCGAAAAGCACCAGTTGGCTCGACCAGGTGGTGCTTTTCGGCGGGGACTATCTCAATTCGGCGTCAGAGCTTCGAGGCCCGCCAGCTGCGCTCGAAGGGCAGCCGCCAGGCGTGCGGGGCGATGAGCTGGTGGATGGCGTTGGGGCCCCAGCTGCCCGGAGAGTAGGTGCGGACCGGGGTCGGGTTGTCCAGGAGCGGCTGGGACTTCTCCCACAGCGTCTCGACGCCATCGGCGGTGGTGAACAGGGTGTGGTCGCCGCGCATCGCGTCGTAGATCAGCCGCTCGTAGGCCTCGAGCACCGAGGAGGAGCTGGTGGTCTCGTTGGTGGCGAACTGCATCGAGAGCTTCTCCAGCTTCATCCCCGGACCGGGACGCTTGCCGTAGAACGACAACGACATCTTCGACTGGTCGGCGAGGTCGAAGGTCAGATGGTCGGGCCCCTGGGTCCCGGCGTTCGAGCCGGCCGGGAACATCGTCAGCGGCGGCTCCTTGAACGCGATCGAGATGATCCGGGCGCCCTCGGCCATCTTCTTGCCGGTACGCAGGAAGAACGGCACACCGGCCCAGCGCCAGTTGTCGATCTCGACCTTGAGCGCGATGAAGGTCTCGGTGTCGGAGTCGTCGGCGACGGCGTCCTTGCCGCGGTAGCCGGCGTACTGGCCGCGGACCACGTTGTGTGGCTCGAGCGGCCGCATCGAGCGGAACACCTTGTTCTTCTCATCGCTGATCGGACCCGGGGCCAGGGACGTCGGCGGCTCCATCGCCATGAACGCCAGCACCTGCATCAGGTGGGTGACCACCATGTCCTTGTAGGCGCCGGTGCCTTCGTAGAACTGGGCCCGGCCCTCGAGGCCGAGGGTCTCGGGTACGTCGATCTGCACGTGGTCGATGAAGTTGCGGTTCCAGATCGGCTCGAAGAGGCCGTTGGCGAACCGGAAGGCGAGGATGTTCTGCGCCGCCTCCTTGCCCAGGAAGTGGTCGATCCGGAAGACCTGGCTCTCGTCGAAGACATCGTGCACACGCGCATTGAGGACTCTCGCGGTGGCCAGGTCGGTGCCGAACGGCTTCTCCATGATGACCCGGGCCCGCTCGACCAGGCCGGCCTCGTCGAGCTGGCGGATCACGTCCAGCGCCGCCTTGGGCGGGACGCTGAGGTAGTGCAGCCGGCCGAGCTCGGAGGCAACAGTGCCGACCTCGGAGACCAGCGCGGCCTCGGCCATCGAGACCGCCTCGGCCAGGGCGGAAGGGCCGTAGGACTGAGGGACGTAGCTGAGCATCCGGCCGAAGCGCTCCCAGCGCTCTTCGGTCATCTCGCCCTTGCCGAACTCCTCGCAGGCGTCCCGCGCGAACTTCACGAAGTGCTCGGTGTCGACCTCCTCCAGCGAGGTTCCGACGATCCGCGCATCGGTCAGCAGCCCGGCCTCGACCAGGCGCAGCAGACCGGGCAGCAGCTTGCGCCGGGCCAGGTCGCCGGTGGCGCCGAAGAGAACGATGACGTGCGGTTTATCCATGACATCGACGTTAGCGCGGGTCTGTTGCTTGCGCATTACGACAGCGCCAACGGTTGGCTGAGAAGCAGGTGCCGACGACCCAGGCCTGACCGCCTCAACCAGCGCTGGCGATCCGGTTGACGATCGGGACGTACGGCCGGCAGGGCTCGTCGCGCAGGACCCCGCATGCCGGCCGTGCCGTCGGTACGGCCAGACCGGGGATCAGCGGGAGCACCAGCCGCGACGGCATCGTCTTGGAGTGCGCGATCGCGACCGTGGTCGATCCGCTGGTCGGCACTGAGCCGATGAACGCCCAGATCGGCTGGTCGTTGTTCGGCGCCGAGATCGTCACCCGGATTCGGGACCCGGCACGGTAGGCGTGGCCCTCGAAGTACAGCGGGATGGCGAGCTTGACGAAGCGGTTCGTCGGCATCGGACGGATATCGGACTTCAGCAGGCTGATCACCGGCTGCAGCAGCGTGCTCTTCTGCTTCAGCACGTTGTTGCTGCCCTTGGCCAGGGCGCGCTCATCGGCGCGCAGGTACCCGCTCTGGACGTAGGTCTCCTTGCCGTCCGGGCTCACCTCCGAGATCGTCGCCATCAGGTCGACGTTCGGCTTCGAGGACCGCACCCAGGCGTAGACCGCGCCGGCACCGACCACCGTCGTGTCGGTCTTCATCGGTGCCGTCAGGTAGGACACAGCCGACCCGGCGGGTCGCTGCTGCCAGTCCCAGGTCCACTGCTTCGTGTCGCCCCACATGCCGCCGGCACCGGTGCCGGTGCCTTCGCCCGCCGGGTAGTCGTTCTTCGGCGTCGCCCGCGGGTTGGCGTTGAACTTCTCGGCCCGCTTGGCCTTGGTCCGCGGGACGGCGTTCGTCAGACGGCCGTTGCTGCCGAGGTACCAGGAGTGCGCGACCGTGCCCGGCACCGGGAAGGTGCTGAAGGAGTGCTCGTAGGCGGCGTACGGGTTGCCCGGCTGGGTGACCTTGCCGGTCCCCGGTGTCTGGCCGGCACCGTTGTCGAAGAGCACCCGCACCTCGGGGATCTTCTTGAACGCCGCCAGCGCAGACTTGTACGACAACTTGTTCTGGATCGGGTCGTTCGGCAGCGTCATCACGTCGGACGCCGGGACACCGAGGGCCGTCTGGTAGATCAGCGACGAGGTCGCCTTCATCACCACGGAGTTCACTGCCGGCGACTGGTGTGCGACGAAGAGCTCGAGGAAGTCATACCAGCGGTCGAAGGTCGCCGGATCGACGGAGTCGACGTGCGCGCCGTTGGTGAAGGTGAACCACTTGTTCTTGGTGCCGGTGAAGTGCTTGACCAGCGCCGGGCAGTGCCCTCCGGTCTGCTCGTCCTCGAACTGGCAGGCCAGGTAGACCGGGACCTTGATCTTGTTCACGAACGAGATCGGGTCCAGCGGGTCCGCGATCTTGGCGATGTAGTGGCTGTTGGCCCTCACCTTGGCGAGCAGGTCGACGGCCTCGCCGTGCATGTCCTGGTTGGCCTTGCAGACTTGGTCGCCCTTCTGGATCCGGCCATAGGCCCACGGCTGGCCGCCGGTCGGGCTGGCCGGCAGTGCGTCGTGCACCCGCTCCTCGGCCCATTGCAAGGCGAAGCCGGTGTTGAGGATGCCGCCCGGGAACAGCGTGGTCGCCACCGAGTCGATCGTCGAGAGCGGTGAGATCGCGGCCAGGTGCGGCGGGTCGGTCTGGGCAGTGAAGAGCTGGCTGATCGCGCCGTAGGAGATGCCCATCATGCCGACGGTGTGGCCCTTGACCCACGGCTGCTGGGCGATGGTCTCGATCGCGTCGTACCCGTCGAGGTTCTGCATCGTCTCGAAGAAGTCGAAGGCGCCGCCGGAGCAGCCGGTGCCGCGCATGCTGACGTCGACGACCGCGAAGCCCATCAGGTTGGCCAGCGTCGCGATGCCGTTCTCGGGCCCCTTCGGGATCGCGGTGCCGTACCCGGAGTACTCGATCAGGGTCGGGTACGGCGGGGTGTAGTCGACGTGCAGGTTCGGGAACGCGACCCCGGCCGGTACGCCGCCGAGGTCAGCGGGGCTGGTCGGCGGGTGCACGGTGTAGGCGAGCTTGGTGCCGTCGCGGGTGGTGATGTAGCCGTACCCGTTCGGGTTCATCTTCTGCTTGTAGATGCTCGGGTCCCAGGGGGCCGAGGCGGTGGTGTGCACTGTCACGGGTGCGGACGTCTGCCCGGACGCGCTGCGGACGCGGTAGCCGGAGCCCGGCGTGACCAGGCGGAACAGCAGACCGCCCTGGGCGTCGGCACGCTTGGTCGCGACCTTGTGGCCGTGGCTGTTGACCAAGGTCATCGACGCCCCGGCGGGCAGGCCGGTGAGCCAGACCTGCTCGGCGCTGCCGTGCGCGACGATCGCTGCTGCTGCCTGCGCGCCGGGCGGTGCGATCCCGACGGCGGCGACGAGCAGCGCGGCAACGGCCGTGAGCGTCAGAATCATCCGGCGACGTGTCGACGGCTGGTCATTTTCTAGAACACGTTCTTGATACCCCACGCGGGCAGGTTACTCCCTGGTATGACTGGCGTCACACATCTGGCCCTGAAAATTCTCCAGTTCCCGGATCGGGCCGATCAGGCCTGGGAGACGGTGACCATCTGCTGGGTCGCGCGGGTAAAGACGACGTACAGCGTGGCCGTCCCGGTCGGCGACTCGCGCTCGATCTCGCCCGGCTCGACCACGACGATCCCGTCGAACTCCAGGCCCTTGGTGTCCAGGCCGGTGAGCACCACGACGCGGGCGTCCTCGCCCCCCGTCAAGCCGTCGGCCTCCGGCCAGCCCGCGACCCAGCGGCTGACCTCGGCGCGACGCGCGACCGGGACCACGACGCCGACGGTGCCATCGACCGCGGCGATCAGATCGGCCAGCGCACGGCGGGTGCCGGCCTCGAGGTCGAGGTCGACGACCTCGCGCGGCTCCACGCCGGTCGAGCGGACCGCGTTGGGCAGGTCGGCAGCCAGGCCGACCCTCCGGGCGTACGCCGCGGCGAAGGCGTAGATCTCCGAGGAGTTGCGGTAGTTGGTGGAGAGGTGGAAGTCGTGGATGGCCTTGGAGCCCAGCGCCGCAGCCCTGGCCTTCGCTGCCTCCTCGGGCACCGGCCAGGAGGACTGCGCCGGGTCGCCGACGATGGTCCAGGTGGCGGCTCGCCCGCGGCGGCCGACCATCCGCCACTGCATCGGGGTCAGGTCCTGCGCCTCGTCGATGAGCACGTGCGCATAGCCGTCGTCCTCGACGCGGTTGGTCGGCGGGCTCCACGAGCGCCGGCCGCCGTACTCGCGCTCGGAGGCAGTGGTCAGCTCCACCAACGAGGTATCAGCGAGCTCGAGCGGGTCGTCGTCGAGGTCGTTGACCAGCGGCGGGTCGCCGAGCAGGTAGCGCAGCTCGTCGATCAGCGGGATGTCGTCGACCGAGAGCTCCTCGCCCCAGGACTTCTCCAGCAGCCGGACGGCCTCATCGTCCAGGACGCCTTCGGTGACGCGGGTCAGCACGTCGTGGTTCTGGAGCCAGCCGAGCACCGTCGGCGCGTCGAGCACCGGCCACCAGCCGGCGGCGAACTCGAGGAAGGCGTCGCTGGTGCGCATCTCGTCGGCGAAGTCCTCCTTGGTGCGCTCGCGCGCCCGCTCGGAGCGGACCTGGCGCCACAGGTGGTCGATCAGGGTCGAGGCGACCTTGTTGGTCGACCGGTTGCGCGGGCCCATCGAGAGCAGCTGACGGCGTACCTGGCCAAGCTCGCGCGAACCGAGGCGCAGCACGTCGTCGCGGTAGAAGACCCGGAACTCGCGAGGCCCGGACGGCACCGACTGCCGGCCCGTCCGGCGCAGCACCTCAGCCATCTGCACCGAGCCCTTGACCTCGGCCACCCTCGGGTCGTCGCGACGCGAGGCGCGCAGCCCGTCGACGACGTCGCCGAGCGAGCGCAGGGCGACGGCGGTCTCGCCCAGTGACGGCAGCACCCGCTCGATGTAGCGCATGAAGACGCCCGACGGCCCGACCACCAGGACGCCGCCGGTCTCGTAGCGACGCCGGTCGCCGTAGAGCAGGAACGCCGCGCGGTGCAGCGCGACCACGGTCTTGCCGGTGCCGGGGCCGCCGCTGATCAGGACGACGCCCTTCTCCGGCGCCCGGATCGCCTTGTCCTGCTCCGCCTGGATGGTCGCGACGATCGAGTGCATCGACCGGTCGCGGGCCCGCGAGAGCTGCGCCATCAGGGCGCCCTCGCCGACGATCGGGAGCTCGCGCTCCGACGCCTCGTCGGCCTCAGGGTCGAGCAGGTCGTCCTCGACGCCGATGACGGTGACGCCCTGGCTGCGCAGGATCCGGCGACGGATCACACCGTGCGGATCGGCATGCGTCGCCTGGTAGAACACTGCCGACGCGGGTGCCCGCCAGTCGATCAGCAGGACGTCTCGGTTGGCATCGCGCAGGCCGATGCGGCCGACGTACCGAGGCTCCGGGTCGACCTCGGAGCGCATGTCGAGCCGTCCGAAGACGAGGCCCTCGTGGGCTGCGTCGAGGGTCGCGATCCGCCGCGCGGCCTGGAACAGCATGGCGTCGCGCTCGACCAGCCCGCCCTCGTGCCCGAGCTGGCCGCGGGCACGGCCTTCTACTGCGAGCTCCTCCGCTGACCGTGCCGAATCCGCGAGCTGGCGGTAGACCGTGTCGACGAACTCCTGCTCGCGCGCGATCTCGCGAGCGGCGACGTCATCGTTCAACTTCGCGATCCTTCACAACGGAATCGGGGAGTCGTCAACTCTACCCGTGTCAGGTTTCGTGAATTCGGCAGTCCCGGAAATTGCGTCGAGGGCCACCTGATCTCGACAGGCTCGATCACCGGTCGACGAGCCGCTGGCGCGTCGCGGTGCACCAAGACTTCAGCTACGCCAGGTCGTGTACGAAGTCGCCGAGCTGGACGAGGTTGCGGCACTCGACCATCGGGACCACCTTGGCGTACTCCCGCGCGGCGGAGTCGCCGGTGTTCCAGTGCCGCGGCGACTCGGGGTTGAGCCACCAGGCGTGCCGGGAGTCCTTGACCATCTGCTTGAGGACATCGGTCGCAGTGTCGGAGTAGTTCGAGCGTGCGTCGCCGAGGATGAGCAGGTTCGTCTTCGGACCGAGCGCGTCGGAGTGCAGCTCGGCGAAACGGGTCAGCGCCCGGCCGTAGTTGGTGCGGCCCCATAGCGAGGCGTACTGCGCACTCGCAGCCAACGAGGCCATCGTCTCGATCGGGTCGGCGCCCGGGTAGAAGCGGTCGCTGACCTCGTGGATCTCGTCGACGAAGGTGAACGCGCGGACCCGGTTGAATTGCTCGCGCAGGGCGAAGACGAGCATCAGCGTGAAGTTCGCGAAGTTCGCGACCGAGCCGCTGACGTCGCAGAGGACCACCAGGTCGCTGCGGCTAGGCCGCCGAGGCTTGTGGTGGGTGTCCAGCGGCACGCCGCCCGAGGACACCGAGGCGCGCACCGTACGCCGGAAGTCCAGCGGGCCGCGCTGCCGCGACGCCTTGTGCTTGTTGAGCCGGGTCGCCAGCCGTCGCGCCAGCGGGCCGATCTCGCGGCGCATCTCCTCCAGGTCGCTCTTGCGGGCCGAGGTGAAGTCGATCTGGTCGATGCTCTTGCGGACGGTGTATTTCGCAACGTGCTCCGGTCCGCGCACCTCGGCCGCGCGGCGGCGTACCTCTGCATCGACCATCTCCTCGAACACGGCGACCTGGGCCTGCACGAGCCGGCGCATCGTCGGATCGGTGTCGAGGTCGGCCATCATCGCCGCGAGGACCCGGTCGACCAGCTCGCCCGGTGATACCCGGTTCATCACGTTGTACGACGACCAGCGCTGCTCGCCTGGCCCTCGACCGCGGATCAACCCGAAGCGCTGCACGGCCTCGCGGGCCATTGTCTGGAGAGCGTCCGGATCGCCCATCCCGAGCGCGTTGACGAGGCTCTCCCGGAACTCGGCAAGGTCGGCGGGGCCGTCACCAAGGCCGGCTCCCGGCCCGTCGCCCTCGCTCGTCGAGCTTGTCGAGATGTCCTCGGAGCTCTCCGCGCTCTCGAGCAGGTCCTCGGCGGAGCGGTTCGGGTCGCCCACCAGGGCCGGGAAGTAGAGGTCGAAGACGCGATCGAAGCTGGCCCGGTGCGGCTGCCGCTTGACCAGCGTCGCGGCGTACGCCGCCCGGACGCCCTCGCGCTGCGAAAGGCCCAGCGTCAGCACGGCCTCAGCAGCGTCGAGGCCCTCGGTGAGCGAGACCGGCAGACCGGCGCTGCGCAGCGCCTCGACGAACGCGATGTGCCGGTCCAGCAGGGTCATCGGCTCAGCCCTGGCGCAGCTTGAGCTCGCGGACGGCGCGGTCGATGTCGCTGGTGTGCTTGAGCACCACGCCGAGCGTCGCATCGATCGTCGCCGGGTCCAGGGTCCCCGTGCCCAGCGCCACCAGCGTCCGGGCCCAGTCGACCGACTCGGCGATCGAGGGCGCCTTGCGCAGCTCCAGCGCGCGCAGCCGGGTGACGGTGTCGACCACCTGGCGTGCGAGCTTGTCCTCGATGCCGGGCACCTGCCCGAGGAGGATCGCGTGCTCGCGATCTGCATCGGGGTAGTCGATGTGCAGGTAGAGGCAGCGACGGCGGACTGCCTCGGAGAGCTCCCGGGTCGCATTGGACGTGAGCAGCACCAAGGGGCGGCGTACAGCAGTGATGGTGCCGAGCTCGGGGATCGTCACCTGGAAGTCGCTGAGCACTTCGAGCAGCAGGCCCTCGACCTCGACGTCGGTCTTGTCGACCTCGTCGATGAGCAGCACCGTCGAGCCCTCGCGCCGGATCGCGGTCAGCAGCGGCCGGGTCAGCAGGAACTCGTCGGTGAAGATGTCGTCGTGGGTTTCCGACCAGGTCTGGTCGTCGCCCTGGGACGCCTGGATCCGGAGCAGCTGCTTCTTGTAGTTCCACTCATACAGCGCGCGTGCCTCATCGAGGCCCTCGTAGCACTGCAGCCGGATCAGCTCGGAGTCGGTGGCGCGGGCGATCGCCTTGGCCAGCTCGGTCTTGCCGACCCCTGCCGGGCCCTCGACAAGCAGCGGCTTCTCCAGTGCGCCGGCGAGGAAGGTAGTGGTGGCAGTCGCGGCATCGGCCAGGTAGCCGGCATCTGCGAGCCGCTTGTCGGCATCCGCCGCGGAGTCGAACCAGGTCACGCAGTCATCATGCCTGGCTCGAGCCGACACGTCCGTGCCCAGGGTCACAGTCACGAGACGCCGCAGCTCGTGGGTCGTCCACAGGGAGATCGTCGCGACCGTCCGAAACCGGACATTTCGGGGTAGTGTGCAGGGGATTTCCTGGGGAGGGAACATGCACCGTCGTCTCGTACTACTCATTGTCATGAGCACTGCCGTGCTCGGCCTCGTCGCGCCGTCCGCGTCCGCGGTCGCGCCGGTCCGCACCATCACAGTCAGCGGCACGTCCGCTGCGATGTACCCGTCATTCGACCCCGCGATCACCCGGTACGCCGTCACCACGACCGCTGCCACCGCGGGCTCGTTGACGGTGGATGCGACCACCAGCGACCCGGGCGGGCACGTCTGGGTGGACGGCGTCGCCACGACCGCCGCGACCGTGGTCCACGGGCTGAGTGCCGGCGACGAGGTGTCGGTGATCATCGAGGACTCCTCCGGCCGGACGCCGTACTCGGTGATGTACCTGCCTGCCGGCTTCCCCAAGCTCACCGTGACCACGCAGGCGGCGGGACTTGCTCCGCAGCTGGTCGCCTTCACCCTCAACGGCTTCGAGCAGACCCCCGCCGGCAGCGACCCGATGCCTGCGTTCGAGGCGATCGTGGACCGCAACGGAGTGCCGGTGTACGCCGCGGCCACCGGCCAGCAGACCCTCAACCTGCGCCAGCAGCCGGACGGCGAGATCACCGTCTCGCGCGCCACCACCGCGGCGGGCCACACCGGCACTGCGCTCGTCACCCTCGACGACAAGCTCGCCGAGGCCAGCCGCATCGACATGAAGGCGCCGCTGACCAACACCGACGGCCACGACGCGGTCAAGCTCGCCGACGGCAGCACCATCCTGCTCGGCTACGAGTACGACGCCGCCCGCGGGAAGACCGACGCCACCATCGAGAAGATCGACTCCTCGGGCGCGGTGACGTTCTCCTGGAACTCCCAGGCGCTCGAGTCCGAGACGATGGCCGACGCCGCCACCCAGGGTGCCAATGGCGACTATGCGCACGTCAACTCGGTGGTCTCGGTCGAGAACAACGACCTGATCGTCTCCTTCCGGCACCTCTCAGCGGTGCTGCGGATCGCGACCGAGGCCCACGACGGCTACCAGCCGGGCGACATCATCTGGCAGCTCGGCGGCCGGGACAGCTCCTTCAGCTTCGTCGACGACCCGCTCGGCGGGCCGTGCGCGCAGCACGCCGCGAGCGAGCTGCCCAACGGGCACATCCTGGTCTTCGACAACGGCACCAGCGGGCTGTGCCCCGACCCGGCGGACCGGGCCAGCGGAGCGGGCATCGCCCGCGGCACGACCCGGGTCGCGGAGTACGCCCTCGACACGGTCGCCCACACCGCCACCCTGGTGTGGAGCTATGCACCGCCCTCGACCTACGCCAGCTTCGCCGGTTCTGCCCGCCGGCTGGCCGACGGCGACACCCTGATCGGCTGGGCCGACTACCGCGGAGCCCTGGCCACCGAGGTAGACCCCGATGGCAACGTCGTCTGGAACGTCACCACCCCGCCAGGCACCGGTGGGCACAAGAACTACGCCACCTACCGTGCCGAGCCGATCACCGACCTGCCGGACGCGATCGCCCCCGAGATCACGACGACCGGGCCAGCCGACTACGCCCAGGTCGTCGCCGGCGACAGCATCAGCGCCGGCGCGAGCTGCACCGATCGCGGCGGCTCGAACCTGTCGACCTGCACCACCACCGGCCTGACCGGCGGCAGGCTGGATACCTCGACCGACGGCGCCCACACCTGGACCACGACGGCCACCGACGGCGCCGGGAACACCACGCAGATCGTGCGTCACTACACGGTGCGGGCGGCGAAGACCCGGGCCGACGGGCTGATCCGCCGGTCCGCGACGGGCATCCTGACGGGCAACAACGTCTACTCCGCGCTAGCCAAGCAGACGATCGCGCAGAGTGTGCGGCGCGGCAAGCCGGCGACGTCGTACTTCCTGGCGCAGAACGACGGCGAACGCGCCGACACCCTCTACCTGCAGGGGAAGGCGGGCACCCGCGGCTTCAAGGTCAGGTACTTCGCGAGTGGCAAGAACGTCACCGCGTCGATGATCGCCGGCACGTTCCACACCGCCAAACTCGCTCCGGGCCAGGCCCAGCAGGTGCGCATCGTGGTCACGCCGACCAAGGTGCGCGGCGCGGCGGCTGCACGCACCTTCACGCTCAGCTGCTGGCCGGCCGGCCAGCGCTCCGGCGACGACCGGGTCGCCGTTCGGGTCACTGCACGTCGGTAATCCTCAGCCGGCATCCTCGTCGGCACCGGGTAGCGCCTGCGCCAGGTAGACCGCGAGCAGGTCCTCGATGGTGCGCTCCATCGACTCCGACAGAGTGCCGATCACAGTGCTCATGGCCAGCTCGCGGAAACGCGTGAGGGTGCCCACCAGCTCGCCGACCTCTTCGCCGCTCGGCTCGGCACCGCCGGGTCCCGGACTGGTCAAGAAGCGGTCGCCGACCTGGCGTACCGCCTCGTTGACCAAGGCGCGGGAGATGTCGTCGACGGCCATCGAGACCTCGCTGTGCAGCTTGACCAGCGCGGCTGTCGGCATCCCGAAGCCGCGCATCTCCGCGAACGCGCTGAGCAGCGCCGGGCGTTTCACCAGCGCCTTGGCGCCCTTGATCTCGACCAGGCCGACGTCGATGTACCTCTGCAAGGCATCCTTGTCGACCGCGAGGGCCCGGACCTCCGCCAACGTCATGGTCGCCGGCGGATCCTCAAGCCGCGGAGGCACCAGTGCCTTCTCCAGACCCATGACGTCGGCCAGGTCGCTGCCGGCCTCCCAGGCCGTGAGCATCTCGGTGATGTGCACGCTGGTGTAGCCGCGCTCCAGCATCGAGGTGATGATCTTCAGCCGGGAGAGGTGGCTGTCATCGAAGATCGCGACCCTGCCTTCGCGGCGAGGAGGGTGCAGCAGCCCGCGCTCCTGGTACGCGCGAATGTTGCGCACGGTGACATTGCTCGTCCTGGCCAGGTCGTCGATCCGGTAGCTCGCCCCCTTCGCCGGGGAGCCCTTGTCGCGACCGAGCGACAGCAGCTGCCGGACAGCCGCGTCGATGGTCCCCTTCGGGTCCCGGGCGAGCTGGCGCTGGCCACGGCGCAGTGTCTCCAGCACGTTCTCGACCGCGCGGATGTTGAGCGTGGGCGCAGCCACCGTCTCAGACCGCCGTCAGGTCGCGCGGGATGTTCCACAGCCGTTGCGCGGCGTTCGAGGACACCTCGTAGTCGCGGATCTGGAAGTCCTGCATCTGCCGAAGGTACTGGGTCGCGAAGCCCGGATACATCGAGGCGTTGTAGCCGTCCTTGGTCAGGTACCAGCTCGAGCAGCCGGACATCCAGGTGGTGCTGCGCAGCCGCTTCTGCATCGAGACGTTGTAGTCGTCCTGGACGTCCTTCTTGACATCGATCCAGCGCAGGTCCTGCTCGACGATCGCGCGGATCCCGGACACGGCGTACTCGATCTGGCCCTGGGCGTAGACGAGCAGGGAGTTGTGACCGGGCCCGGAGTTCGGCCCGCAGGTGAAGAACAGGTTCGGGTACCCGTGCGCACTCGCGCTCTTGTACGCCTCGGGGTGCCCCGACCACTCCTCCTGCAGCGACTGCCCGTCCAGGCCCGTGATCGGGTACGGCGGGCCCTCGAGGTGGACGTCGTACCCGGTGGCGAAGACGATCGCGTCGACCTCGTGCTGCAAGGCATCGCAGGTCTGCAGCCCGGCCGGCGTGATCTTCGCGATCGGCCAGGTGATCAGCTTGCAGTTGTCTGCCTGCAGGGCCGGGTAGTAGTCGCTCGACATCAGCATCCGCTTGCAGCCGGCCCGGAAGTCAGGGGTCAGCTGGCGTCGCAGCCACTTGTCCTTGACCGTCATCCGGATGTGCAGCTTGCCGGCCTGCTGGATCAGTGTGGTGATCGGCGTGTTCCAGACCAGCCCGGTGGCGGCCGCCTCGTGGGCGAAGAACAGCGCGCTGCGGGCAGCCTGCTGGACGACGGGAAGCTTCTCGAAGACCTGCTTGACGGCGTCCGGTGTTTCCACGTCGACCCGCGGCATCACCCAGCCGGGCGTGCGCTGGAAGACCTTGACCGAGCCGGCCACCTTCACCAGCTCGGGGATGATCTGGACCGCGCTCGCACCGGTGCCGATCACGGCGACGTTCTTGCCGGTGAAGTCGTAGTCGTTGTCCCAGCGGGCACTCAGCACCTTCTTGCCCTCGAAGTCCTCGAGGCCGGCGATGTTCGGCAGGCTCGCGTCCGAGAGCGGACCCGAGGCGACCACGACGGTGCGGGCGTAGAACTTCTTACGACCCGCCGTGACCTCCCAGTGGGCTGCGCGCTTGTCGAACGCGAGCTTGGTGACCGCGGTGTTGAACCTGATGTCCTTGACCAGGTCGAACCGCTCGGCCAGCTCCTCGATGTGGGCGAGGATCTCGGCGCTCGGCGAATAGGCGCGAGACCACCCCGGGTTCTTGGCGAACGAGAACGAGTACAGCTGCGAGGGGATGTCGCAAGCCGCGCCCGGGTAGGTCGCGTCCCGCCAGGTGCCGCCGACGCGGTCGGCGCGCTCGAGGATCACCAGGTCCTCGATGCCGGCCTCGCGGAGCTTGATCGCGGTGCCGAGGCCGATGAAGCCGGCCCCGATCACCAGGGTGGTGTGGACGTGGCGTTTGCTCGCACCCTGTCCTGAGGAGGTCGGCCTGCGATCGTCTCGAACGGTCATGCGGCGTTCATCCCCTTCTTCACGCTCCGGGTCACCGGCTCGTAGGTGAGCTCCTTGAACCACGTCGGGATCGGCCGGAAGAGCGCCTTCGGGTAGTACTCCGAGAGCGTCACCATCGAGTTCGCTAGCAGGTGGTAGGGGTGCTTGGGGTTGACCACCATCTTCGCGTGCTGGCGGATGACCTGGAAGAGCGGCACCCGGTGGGTGAACTCGCCGCGGTTGCCGAGCTTTTCAAAACGCTCCATCGCGCGGTAGAGCTTCTCGGGCTCCAAACCCATCTCGACGATATTGTTCCGGATCCGGTTGAGCAGCGGAAGGTACATCAGCGCGCCGATGATCAGGGCCGGCGTCGCCACGTTGGAGACGAAGTCGATCGCGAGCTTGCGGGCGGTCGCGTGACCGATCATGTCGAGGACCTCGAAGTCGACCGCGATGTGCCGGGACTCGTCGTTGTTGATCTTCTCGAAGACCTGGTGGCAGACCGGGTCGTGCACCTCCTCGAGGAGGAACTTCAGCAGCGCTCCGTCCAGGGCGACCTCGAGCATCGGGATGACCGTGCCGAGCACCGAGAGCGGCATGTCGTCGGCGTAGGTGTCGAGCCACTCGATCGCCATCCGGATGTTCACGTTGGGCTCCGGGATCTCGCCGTCCTCGAGCATCCCCCAACGCTTCAGCAGCGCCAGCTCCGCGTTCGCGTGCCGCTGCTCCTCGGCGTGGAAGTACCGGTAGATCTCGGCGATGGTCGGCGTCGGGGCCTTCTTGGCCATCGCCGCGAACCCGCGGGCGCCGACGTTCTCGATCCAGCAGAGGTCAGCCATGAAGGCCTTCAGCTTGGGCCGGAACTCCTCGGAGATCGTCTCGACGCCCGGCGCGTCCCAGTCGATGTCGGCCAGGGCCCACTGACGGCCCTTGACCTTGGCCAGCATCTCGTCCATGTCCATGCTGTTCTTGGTAGCCATCTCAGTTCTCCTTCGTCCGTGCGCGCGTCTGGGTCGAGACGAGGTGACGTTCGCCGTCCAGCGGCGGTTGCGCGTCGTCCCCGAGTGGACCGACGCGCTCGAGCAGTCCGACCGCGCGGGTGTAGAGCCCCGGCACGGCCCGCTTGATCTGCCAGCCGATCTTGGCGTCGATCTGCGGCAGGACGTAGAGCCCGCCGCGGTCGTGGGTGTTCAGGCAGGTCCGGGCCACCTTGGCTGCGGACATCCCGGTCAGCCGCATCAGCGTGTTGGCCGCCGCGCTGGACCGGTCGTTGATCCGGCCGTTGGCGACGATGTTGGTCTTCACGAACGTCGGGCACAGCACCGAGACGTTGACCCCGGTGCCGGCCATCTCGGCGGCGAGGGTCTCCGAGAGGGAGAGCACCCCCGCCTTGCTGACGTTGTACGCCGCCATCCGCGGCGCCGCACCGAAGCTGGCGGCGGAGGCGACGTTGATGATGCCGCCCGGCTGGCCGTTCCTGGCGGCCTCGCGCAGGATCGGGGCGAAGACATGGCATCCGTTGATCGGCCCCCAGAGGTTGATGCCCAGGGTCCAGCGCCAGTCCTCGATCGGCGCGTCCCCGATCAGCGGCCCACCCGCCCCGACGCCGGCGTTGTTGACCACCAGCGTGGGGGTATCGCCGAAGAAGTCCTGGGCGTCCGCCGCGAGCCGGCGGACCTGGTCTAGGTCCGAGACGTCGCAGCTCACAGCGATCGCCGAGCCGCCCTGGTCGGTGATCGCCTCGACCGTGCGCTTGGCTCCGACCATGTCGATGTCACTGACGACGACCTGCCCGCCGCGCCGGGCGAGCTCGACGGCGAACGCCTGCCCGATGCCGCTGCCGGCTCCGGTGACGACGGCCCGCGCGTTGTGGCTGCGCCTGCTCATGCGGTGACTCCACTCTGGTGTACGTGACCCCGTTGTCCGTGACTCTCTTGTCCGTGACTCTGGTGGGCGTGGGCGTCCACACGCGGCGAGCGTCGCACCGCCAAGGTCTCGGACATGAACCGGGTGGCCCGTCGAAGCGCCGCGTCGGCCTCGGGCACGAACCGGGCCGCGGCCTGGAAGACGTGCATCTGGCCGGGCCATACCTCCAGCGAGACGTCGGTCCCGGTGGCGGCGAGCATGTCGGCGATGTGGTGCGCGTCCGCCGCCAGGAACTCGGCGCCACCAGCCTGGATCAGTGTCGGCGGCAGCACCTCGCCGGGCTCGAGCACATGCAGCAGGCGCGGATGCCTCGGGTCGGTGCCGGCCAGGTAGTGCTCGAACAGGCGTCGTACGGCGGCCGCGGAGATCATCGCGTCCGGGATGATCCGCTCGCGCTCCGCGATCAGCTCGCAGCTCAGGTCGGCCAGCGGCGAGAGCATCACCAGCGCGGCCGGCAGCTCGCGGCCGCTGCGGACCAGCTCGACGGCGAGGTCCAGGACGAGGTGACCGCCCGCGGAGTCGCCGGCGACCACGACCTGGTCCGCTGACCAGCCTTGGTCCAGCAGCCACTCGTAGGCGCGCTCGATGTCGTCGGCGGCCGCCGGGAAGGGGTGCTTCGGTGCCAGCCGGTACTCGGCGCTGAAGACGGCGAGCCTGCTCTGGCTGGCGATCCTGCTGACCAGCGGCCGGTGCGTCTTGGTCGAGCAGAGGTTGTACCCGCTGCCGTGGATGTAGAGAATCACGCCGTCGGAGCGGGCGTCGGCAGGTCGCGACCACTCGCCCTTGACGCGGCCGTTGCGCTCCGTCTCGGAGTCGACCAGCGTCACGTCCACGTCGCTCGCGCTCAGGCCCGATCCGGCCATCAGGCTGGCGAGCACGCCGCGGGTGATGCGGACGCCGAGCTCGCCGTCAGGGACGACGTACTGGAGGGGTCGGATGGTCCGGCTGGTCACCCAGTGGGCGAGGCGGGCCTGGGGCGATGGCGGGCGCGGCGTGAAGGCGGCGCTGGGGCCTGAGGCGATTGGCTGCACAACTCGATGACACCATTAACTGTGCCATTGGTCAATGGTTAGATTGATGATCCCGCCATCAGAGCTGCTGCCGCCGGCCCGAGCTCGCCGTCCTCGGCCGCGCTGCGGATCTTTTTCTGGTTCGCCGCGGAGAGCCGGTCGAACCGCGCGAAGAGCCGTTGCTGCGCGGTCGCGCTGAGCCGCTCGAAGGCGGCCTTGGCGACATCCCAG
The DNA here is from genome assembly GCA_036272095.1 of Marmoricola sp. GTDB lineage: Bacteria > Actinomycetota > Actinomycetes > Propionibacteriales > Nocardioidaceae > Marmoricola. The sequence goes on from DATAZI010000015.1 coordinate 61,975, forward strand.
TCAGCTCCCCGGGCGATCTCGGCGAACAGCGCGTCGAGGGTGGCGTCGGGCAGCTCGTCGACGACACCATCGATCGCCGGCGTCCATTCGAGCAGTGGTACGACGGCCAGCAGATCAGCTGCTGAGGCGACCCCGAGAGCCGCATGCAGCATCTTCGGGGTGACGACGCCGACGAACGCCGCCATACCGGCGTACTCGCGACGCTCGAAGAGGACCTGCGCGATCGCAGCCACGGTGCTGGTCGGCACGATCGCAACGATCGGCCCGAACCGGGACGGGTCCAGCGCCAGCGCGAGGTCAGCGAGCTCAGCGGGGCTCAGCTCGGCGACGATCTGCTCGACCTGGGCGGCCGGCAGCGTCGCGATCACGTGGTCGAGGTTGTCGTTCCACTCCAGCAGCGGCACCACCGCCAGCAGATCATGGCCGGACGCGACCCCGAGAGCCGCATGCAGCATCTCGGGCGTCACCACCCCCACGAACGCCGCCATCGCGACGTGCTCCCCGCGCGCGAAGAGCGCCTCGGCGATCCCAGCGATCGTCTCCGGCGGGACCGCGGCCACGATCGGCCCGATCCTCGACGGATCAAGAGCCAGGGCAAGATCGGCGAGCTCAGCGGGCGTCAGGGCAGCAGCGATCTCGCGGACCTGTGCATCGGGGAGGTCGGCGATCACGACATCCAGGTTGTCGTTCCACTCCAGCAGCGGGACTACCGCGAGCAGGTCGTGCGGCGAGGCCGCACGCAACGCGGCGAACAGCGCGTCGACGGTAACCGTGCCGACGAACTCCGCCATCGTCGCGTACTCCTGGCGGCCGAAGAGCTCCTTGGCGACCTTGCCGATCGGCTCCGGCGGCAGCTTCTGGACGACAGGCTTGGAGCGCACCGGGTCCAGCGCCAGCGCGATCTCGGCGAGGTAGCCGATCGAGACCCGTCCGATCAGGTCGCGCGCTTTCACCGGGTCGAGCATCTCGGCTGTGCGTGCAGCCATCACCGGAGGCAGGAACTTCTCCGCCAGGACGCCGGCTATCGGTCCGGGGATCGTCTTGGAGAGTCCCGCGATCCGTGCGAAGCGCCGTTGGGCGTCGCCAAAGAGGGTCTTGCTGATCTGGTCATGGAGGAGGCGGAGGTCGGCATCGGGGACTTCCTCGAGCCCCTGGACCTCCGCGGGATCGAGGCGCAGCAGCCGGGCGATCCGGCCGATCTGCGGGCTCAGCGCCGGGTTCGGGCGGACCGCCTTCTGAGCTGGGCTCATCCGAGCAGCGCCTTCTTGACGATCCCGCGTACGGCGAACGGGACGCCGGCAATCGCCCGTTGCACGCTCGCCTCCATCTCCACGGCCTGGCTGGCCTTGGCCGTGGCGATCTGCTCGGCGAGCCGGGTCAGCGTCGTTGCGGGCAGCGCCGAGACCGAGGCCGGCGGCGTGGCACCGAGGACCGCGGCGAGCTGCTCTCCGACGTCTGGCTCCGACTTCACGACCACTCCTTCGTTGCCATTGGCTGATGGCAGCGTCGCGGAGGATCGGGTCCGCGTCAAGGCAGCAATGCATCTTCCTGCGGCGGCATGTCCCGTCGATCACGAGAGGACGCCCATTGCGCCAGCCGAGCGCCTGCGATCAGAGCAAGGACGGGCAGGGCGATGATCAGCTCGTGCCACGGCAGTTCGTGCCGGCCCACCCGACGTACATGAACACCACCAGCAGCCCGATCGGCACCAGAGCGTCAACCGGACCGCGGAATTCCGCATAGCGGCGCACCTGCCGACGAACCCAGGCGCTAGCCATGGCTGTAGCTCCCCGTGCAGTTGACCACGGAGCTGTAGACCTTGGTCAGGATCACGTCCGGGCCAGGCGGGTTGATCCACTTCTTCCGCTGGACGTAGAGCCGGATCGCCAGGCACTTGTCATCGTGCTCGGCACCGCTGGCGATGTGCCCGAGGAGGGCAGCCGCGCTCCGCATCAGACCGATGGCCACTGATACCCACCCTGCGAGGGCCACCAGGCTGATGGCGCCGAGAACGATCGCCACCCCGTCCGATCGGTGTCCGACCTCGTAGGTCGCACGCTTGTCGATGTAGAAGGTGACGTAGTCGTACGTCGGGATCTTGCTGTCCTGCTTCACCATCTTGATCGGCGTCCGAGCCGGGAGCCCGCCGCCCCCCGGCGACGGCGGGTTCGCTGTGCGCGCCTGTGCAGGACCAGCCACTACGGCGCCGAGGACGACCACCAGGCATCCGATCAGGATCATTCTGAGCTTCCTGTGTTTCTGCTCGATCTCCCTAGAGATCCCCCGGCCAGTTACATGTTATTCCCAGTTCCTCCCTTTGAAAAGCCCATGCTGGTGCGTGTCTACCCGATCGGCCCGATCCCGGGCAGACCAGTGCCCCCGGGCATCTGGGGGGTCCCGGGGGCACATGCCGGTGTGAAAATCAGGAGCACCGGCGGTCCAGGCCGAAGCCTGGAAGTCAGGTCAGTCGTCCAGCGGCCGAAGCTCGTCGGCGTAGGACAGCGAGACCCGGCGCAGCACACCGGCGTCGTTGACGGCGTACTGGCCCATCCGCCACAGCGGTGGCGAGTAGGCATGCACGGAGATCGACCCCTGCACGGCTCCGTTGAGACGGTGGATGTGGTCCGGCGCGAACGAGTACACGGTCCCGGCCGGGACCCGGGTCTCACGAGCGCCGTCGACCAGCGTCAGGTTCGACTCGACCAGCTCGCCCTGCACCACCGCGACAGCACCGGCCGAGACGTCGTGATCATGCCAGCCGGTGTCGTTCTCCGGGGTCCAGCACAGCAGCCACACGTCGACGTGGGAGTCGCGGTGCAGCGAGACGTAGACCCGGTCCTCGGAGTCGAACGCGATCAGGTGCTCCCACGACTCGCGGTCGGCGGCCAGCGAGGACACGAGCGCCTCGAGCTCGTCCCGGGTGAGGTCGCGCCCAGGCAGGGTCTGCAGCGCGGTGCGTTCCCGTGCGGCGCGCTCCATCAGCGTCGTCATCAGCTCGCCACCGCCCAGGTCTGCTCGTACGCCGGGGTCGGAGCCAGCAGCTTGCCGGGGTTGGTCACCCGAAGCGCACGCGTCGCCGCGTCACCGAGGAACTCCCGGATCGGCTCGCCGTACGGACGGTCGCTGCCGAGGACCAGCGCGTCGATGCCGAGGACCCGCACCAGCGAGTCCAGGGCCCGCGGGCCGTAGCAGGAGGTCTCGACGAAGACGTTCGGGTCGACGGGGCGGTCGGTGCCGCCGCGCAGCACCTGGCGCTCGTGGTGGATCGGCGCCAGGCCGGCGCCCGCGGCGAACGCGATCCGCAGGTCGGGCAGCAGGCTGCGGCCGTCGAAGGCCTGCCAACCCCACCAGGCGGCACTCATCTGGGCGACGTACCCGACGACCGGGTGCCACCAGTCCGGGACCGGCTTCTGCTGGACCCGGTGCAGCTCGGGGCCAGGGTGGATGAGCACCGGCTTGCCGGCTGTCCCGGCCGCGACCAGCAGTGCGCCGACGCGCTCCCAGGACGACGGGGAGGCGACCGCGGTGGCGGGCAGCTGCAGTCCGACGAATCGATCCTCCGCGAGCAGCGCGTGCAGCGCGGCGATATCGGGCTCTTCGGCCGGGACCGAGGCCCAGGCGCGGAAGTGGTCGGGCAGCTCCCGCACACCGCGGTGCCAGGCATCGATGAGCAAGGACGCCTGCGGGCGTGGCAGGTCCTCGATCCCCAGCGGCGAGGAGAGGCTGAGGCAGGCGGTGCCGACCTCCGATTCGTGGTCAGCAGCGATCCGCTGGGTGACGTCATGGGCTCCGGGGTCGATCTCGTACGGCGGCTCCGCTGCGGTGTACAGCGTCCAGCCGCGCAGGTACGGGACCTGGGTGCGGGCGCGCAGCCTGTCGACGAACTCCTCGGTCCAGAGATGTTGGTGAATATCGACAGCGTGCGTGTCGGTCCTCAGCTCCTGGGGCACCTGACTCAGCCTCCTCTCAATAATGTAGTAAGTAACTAGACTTTATCATAAAGGGTCGAGCGGACCCAACCGCATCTGCTCCGCGACCTGGCTTGCACCCGAGGTCCCTTCGGCGCGCAGGCCGTCCACGACGCCGGCCCGATCCCCCTCGGAGCGGTTCTGGCTGAGCTTCGCCTTCGCCTCCACGCGCTCGACGGTGAACTCGACGCCAACGATCGCTCTGAGCTGCGCGTCGACGTATGCCGCGGGCGCGTCGCTGACCGCCCAGGGCTCCGGACGCTGGTCTTCATGCCGTCGGGTCAGCGCCGTCACGGCCTGCCGCGTCCACTCGACGTCGTCGTGGATCACGGCTGTGCCGGTCAGGTGCACTGCGGAGTAGTTCCACGTCGGCACCACCCGGCCGTGCTCGGCCTTGGCCGCATACCAGGACGGCGAGACATAGGCCTGCGGCCCGGTGCAGACGAACAGGGCCGGGGTCACCGAGCCGATCGTCCGCCAGTGCGGGTTGGCGCGAGCGAGGTGCGCGATCACCGTGCCGCCGTCCCACAGCACCGGCACCAGGCTGGCGATCGGGTAGCCGTCAGGCCCGATAGTGATGAGCTCCGCGCTGCCGATGGCGCTCACCATCGCGCGGATCTCCTGCTCGTCGTCGACGGCGTTGAACCGGGCCACGTACACCGCCCCAGGCTAGTCCGGCAGGGCGAGATCCTGTGGCCCGCAGCGCCCTGACCGCCGTACGGTAGCCGCGTGCTGCTGCTCGTCTCCGGCGCCTCCGGCGTCGGCAAGTCCACCTCCCGAGCGATCGCTGCTCCGCTTCTCGGTGATGCTGTCGAGGCGGTCGAGCTCGTCGACCTCGGCCCGATCCCGCCGGTGCCGACGATCGCCTGGCGACAGCAGCAGGTCGAGACCGCCGTACGGCGCGCGATCGAGTTGGAGGCCGACGGCCGTCACCTGCTCCTGGCCGGGGACCCGGTCGCGTTCGGCGAGGTCGTCGCCGCACCGTCTGCGGACCGCATCGACGTCGCGGGCTGCCTGATCGATCTCGACGCCGAGACGCAGACAGCGCGGCTGCGCGAGCGCGGTGACCCCGAGGAGTACCTGGTCCACCACCTTGCCTATGCAGCCTGGCTGCGCCGGCACGCAGAGGATCCGAGCCATCTTGCTGAGGTGCTCACCACCAATTGCTGGCCGGAGATGCGCTGGGAGCGGTGGATCGGACGGACGCCCGGGCCGCCCTGGGCGATGCACGTGATAGACGCCGATGACCTTGACCGGGCCACTGTCGGAGCAGCGATCGCGAGGTGGTCCCAGGAGGCGATCGCCGG
>DATAZI010000016.1:0-39434 GCA_036272095.1 Marmoricola sp.
TGAAGGTGGCGGGGGTGTGGATGCGCTCGGCCCGCTTCCACGGCCAGATCAGCGCCCAGACCTTGCCGACGACGAGGTCGTCAGCGACGAAGCCGCCACCGGGGTCGCCCAGGTGGAACCTGGAGTCAGAGGAGTCTCCGCGGTTGTCGCCCATCACCCACAGGTAGCCCTTCGGCACCCGGACGTCGAACGGCTGCTCTGAGGGCAGCGTGCCCTTCGGGAGGTACGAGGCTTCGTTGAGCGCCATGCCGTTGACCGTCACCCGGCCTTCGCTGTCACAGCACTTGACCCGGTCGCCGCCGATGCCGATGACCCGCTTCACCAGGTGGCCGCCGGACGGGTAGAGGCCGATGGCCTCGAGGCCCTTGGTCACGAAGTTGCTCGCGGTCTTGCTCTCATCAGGGCTCAGCCAGTTGCCCGGGTCCTTGAAGACGATGACATCGCCGCGCTTGGGGTTGCCACCGCCCCAGTAGGAGACCTTCTGGACCAGGATCCGGTCGTTCTTGATGAAGAGCGGCTCCATCGAGGGCGAGGGGATGTAGAACGCCTGGACGAAGAAGTACTTGATCCCGATCGCCAGCACCAGCGCGATCGCCAGCAGCAGCAGGCTCTCCTGCCAGACAGGGAGCGGCTTCTTGTCCGGCTTCTGCGCCTTCCGGGACTTCGGCGTCGGAGTCTCGGCTGTCGCAGCGACTCCGCCAGGTTCCACGGCGGGGTCGGATGAGGGTTCGGTCACGAACGGAGCCTAACGGTGGGACCCAACGGTGGACGGTGGGACTCAGGCCTCGCGGCGCTCCTTGATCTTGGCCGCCTTGCCGCGCAGGTTGCGCAGGTAGTACAGCTTGGCGCGGCGGACGTCACCGCGGGTCACGATCTCGATCTGCTCGAAGATCGGGGAGTTGATCGGGAACGTGCGCTCGACGCCGACGCCGAACGAGACCTTGCGGACCGTGAAGGTCCGGCCGACGCCCGAGCCCTGCACCCGCAGGACGACGCCCTGGAAGACCTGGACGCGGGAGCGGTTGCCCTCGACGACCTTCACGTGGACCTTGACGTTGTCACCCGCGCGGAAGGCGGGGACATCGCTGCGCAGGCTGGCAGCAGCCACGGTGTCGATGACGTTGGTCATGATGATCTCCTCGCGATCGCCACAGGTCAGCCGCGGAAATAGTTCTCGGTGTAGGACGGACCCGGTACTGCTGGCCGGTGCGCTGCGCCCCCTGTGGCAGGTGCTCGCGCGGACCCCCGTCATGCAGCAGCGGACGGACGATCCTGGCCGACTGGGCCAAGGAGGAAGTCTGCCAGAGTCGGGCGCGGGTGCGAAATCGTGCGTCCCTTCTTCGAGACGCTGCGTCACTCCACCAGCGGCGCGAGCAGCATCAGCGCGCCGAGGGAGAAGAGCGATACGAGGGCACGCCGGGATCGCCGTACGCGACGGCTGTCGGGACCCGAGACCTCAACGGCCCGGTCAGGAGCCTTGTTGTAGTCTATGTTGATCATGTTGCTACACTTTATCGCATGGCAACCGTCCGCTCCATCCCGCCCCTCCCCCGTCGCTGGTACGGCGTCTACGCGATGGCGTTGCTCGTATCGCTCATCGCTCTTGCCGCGCTGCTCGTCCCGGGCCGCGCCGATGCCGCCCCGGTCGCAGCCTCCGGAAGCTCGACGAACCTGGTCGGCCTGCTCAAGCTGACCCCCGGCTCGTGCTCGGGCGGGCACGTCACCGGCACCTACCTGCGGATGGTCCTGCCCAGCGGCGGCGCCAACGGCCCGTACATGTCCAACAACGACTCCCGGTGCTCTGACCAGAGCTACACCCCGCTCGCCCCGGGCACCGACGGCGGCCTCGAGTTCGGCTCCTACCAGCCGACGCCGTCGCCCGCGTTCAACTCGACCGGCGACGCCCTCGCGCACCGGATCACCGACAGCACCGGCTTCTACGGGACCAACTTCGCGCTCGGCACGAGCAAGGTCGACCCGCAGACCAAGATCTCGGTGCCGGCGCCGCGGTTGACGGTGACGGGCAGTGTGGCGACCGCCGACCTGCGCGCCTTCGCGGTGACCTGGAACAACCAGAACTTCAACCAGGGCGCTCCCAAGCCCAACGGCTCGACCCCGGGCAACACCCGGGTCGCGACCGGCACGTACAACGCTGCGACCGGTGCGCTCACCTTGAACTGGGCAAGCCAGGTCGTCGGCGGGCCGTTCGACAAGTTCACCGGCTCGTGGCACTTCGAGGGCACCTTCGTGCCGGCCGGACGCACTGCCGGCGCGACGACGAGCCACACCACCGGGTCGACGACCGGCAGCACGACTACGACCGGCACGACGACCACCGGCACCGGTGGCGCTGCGTTGACGCCGGGCGGACCGACCGCCGCCGGCACCGCGGCCCCCAAGGCAGGTACGGAGCCGGCCAGTGCCGTCGGCACCTCGACCACCACGGCAGCCGCGCCCGGCACGATCAAGACCGTGACCACCCAGAAGTGGCACGTGTCCAAGCCGGTCGTCGGCCTCGCCATCGGCATCGCGCTGGTCGGCTTCGGCGCCCTGGTGATGCTGAGCGTGCTGACCCGCCGAGAGGCGGGGACCGCGTGAACGCGCTCGCCAAGGCACGCTTCCTCAAACCGGCGATCATCGCGATCATCGCGCTGGACCTCGTAGCGCTGGTCGCGTTCTCGGTCCGGGTCGACAACGTCACCCGGACCACCACGACCCCCGCAGCCACCTCGGTGCCAGCGATCCTGCCCGCTGCGCCGGCGACGGCTGCCGCGGTCCCGGTCGCGGTTCCGCCCCCCGCACCGCAGATCACGACGACCACCGGCGGTGGCTCGACGACGACCGCCTCCGGGCCGACGAAGACCACCGCTCCGAGCCCGCCCCCGCTCTCGGGCACGCCGACGACCGGGACCGGCAGCGAGCCGGAGCCAGCCGACTGCCCGCTGCCGCTGGCAAAGCCGGTGACGAGCGGCGGCCTGCAGTCGCTGATCGACTTCGCGCCGGCGTTCGGGCCGTTCTCGGCCGAGGCCTTCGCGGCGGCGTCGGCGTACCAGCCGGCTTTGCAGCTGATCGGCCCGATCCTGGCGCAGTACCCGAAGATCGCGCCGACGATCGAGCCGGCGATGACCCCGTTCCTGAACGCGTTCGCGGGGATCCTCAACACCGGCTACACGCTGCTGGCGCCGATCTACACGCCGTACCGCCAGAGGGTGCTGGAGGCGGAGACCACGTTGGCCACCGCGATCGCGCCGTACGCCGAGAAGCTGGTCTCCTCACCGCTGGGCGGATGCGTGATCGATCTCGAGGCGGCCTTGGTCGGCGACACCGCGCCGACCTCGAGCAGCTCGCCGTCGACGACGCCGGCCGTCGCTGCGAGGCCGGTCGCGAGCCGCGGCTGACACCGTCCTCGGGCTCGGGGCCCGCCTCGGCGTCAGGCTCGATGGGCCTTCTTGCTCAGCCGGACCACGCCCGGGTAGGCCTCGCCGTGCAGCCGGTAGCCCGCCTTGCGGTACATCCGCTGGTTGCGAACGCTGCCGGCACCGGTGAACAGCTCCAGGGTGGTGGCCTCGGGCGGCGCCAGGGCCTCGATCCGTTCGAGGAGCTCGCGCCCGAGCCCGCGCCCTTGGAGATCGGGAGCGACCATCAACCGGCCGATGTCCCAGGTGGTGCCGTTCTCCCCGGTGGCCAGCCGTGCCCGGACCGCGCCGACAAGACGGCCGGCTGACCGGACGACGATCACGGTGTCCGTGCTCGTCCAGCGGTCGACGTCAGCCAGGGTCTCACCGAACGCGGGGATGGTCAGGCCAGGGTTCGACTGCTGCTCGGAGACCCAGCAGGCGCGCTGCAGGGTGAACAGCTCGCCGGAGTCGCCGGGGCGCACCAGGCGGATCTCGACGTCGTCCATCGCAACGGAGGGCGCCCGCAGGTCGGGTCGCCGTGACGTGGTGCGCAGCAGGGACTGGTCGGCGCGCCAGGCGGCGATCCGGGCATGGTCGCCAGACAGCAGCACCTCGGGGACCTCATGGCCCCGCCATTGCGCCGGCTTGGTATAGACCGGGTACTCCAGCAGCCCGTCGGCGTGCGACTCCTCGGTCAGCGACTCAGCGTTGCCCATGAAGCCGGGCACGAGCCGCACCACCGCCTCGATGATCGCCAGGGCGGCGACCTCACCGCCGTTCAGGACGTAGTCGCCCAGTGAGATCTCTCGGACCTCCAGCCGGGTGCCAGCCTCGTCGATCACGCGCTGGTCGATCCCCTCGTAGCGTCCACAGGCCACGACGAGGCGCTCGCACAGCGCCAGCTCGGCAGCGGCTGCCTGAGTGAACGGGATCCCGGACGGAGTCGGCACGATCAGCACCGCGCCGTCGGGCGCGATCTCGTCGAGCGCGTCGCCCCAAGGCTCAGGCTTCATGACCATCCCGGCGCCCCCGCCGTACGGGGTGTCGTCGACCCGTCGGTGCCGGTCGGTCGCCCAGTCCCGCAGGTCGTGGACGTGCAGGTCCAGCAACCCGTTGGCGCGGGCCTTGCCGGGCAGCGAGAGCTCGAGCGGCGCCAGGTATTCGGGAAAGATCGAGAGGACGTCGATGCGCACGGCCGCGCCTCAGGCGCCGGCGTCGTCGGCCGAAGCCGAAGCGGGCACGGAACCGCGCGCGGGGTCGGCCGGGTCCGGATCGGTGAGCAGCCCCGGCAGGTCGGCGACCACGATCCGGCCCCCGGGAACATCGACCTCAGGGACCAGTGCAGCCACGAACGGCACCAGCACGTCAGCGCCGCCGGAGTCCGCCGACGTCACCACCAGCAGGTCCTGGGCCGAGCCGTGCACGATCTCGCGCAGCACGCCCACCGCCCGGCCATCGGCGGTCACCACTGCCAGCCCGACGAGCTGATGGTCGTAGAACTCCTCGGGATCTTCGGGGCGCTCCTCGGGGTCCAGGTCGATCGCGAGGACCGTGCCGCGCGCCTCCTCGGCCGCGTTGCGGTCGGCGATCTCCGCGAAGCGGACGAGCAGACGGCCCGAGTGCCACCGGGTCCCGGCCACCGTGAGGTGGGCCGGACCAGGGGTACCGGGCCGCTTGCTCTCTGTCTTCAGTACTGCGCCGTCGGCGAAGCGACGGTCCGGCTCGTCGGTCCGGGTCTCCACGGAGACCTCGCCCTTGAGCCCGTGCGGTTTGCCGATCCGGCCGACGACTACGGTCTCGCCGGGCCCCGGATCCGCAGCCATCGGGTCAGCTGCGCCGATCGACGTCCACGAAGTCCACCCGCGCTCCGTCACGGCCGGCAAGCGCCGACATGACGGTGCGGAAGGCGGTCGCGGTACGACCGTTGCGGCCGATCACCTTGCCGAGGTCCGAAGGGTGCACCCGGACCTCGAGGACCGAGCCACGACGCAGCTGCTTGTCCCGGACCGAGACGTCGTCGGGATTGTCGACGACGCCACGGACAAGGTGCTCCAGTGCTTCGGCCAGCATCGGTCTCAGGCCTCGGTGGTCTCGGCGGCTGCTTCAGCAGCAGGCGCCTCGTCAGCAGGCGCCTCGTCAGCCGGAGCCTCGTCGGCCGGAGCCTCAGCAGGCGCCTCGGCGGCAGGCGCGTCCTCGGCTGGAGCCTGCGCAGCGGGAGCCTCGGCAACCGGCTCCTCGGCCTTCTTCTCGGCGGCCTTCTTCTTGGTGACTGCCTCGCGCTTGGGCTCGTTCGCCGCGTCCTTGAGAGCCTCGTTGAAGATCTCGGTCTTGTCGCGCTTCGGCTCGGCGACCCTCAAGGTGCCCTCGGTGCCCGGCAGGCCCTTGAACTTCTGCCAGTCGCCGGTGATCTTCAAGATGGCCTCGACGGCCTCGGACGGCTGCGCACCGACGCCCAGCCAGTACTGCGCCCGCTCAGAGGTGACCGCGATGAACGAGGGCTCCTCCTTGGGGTGGTACTTGCCGATCTCTTCGATGACCCGGCCATCCCGCTTCTTGCGGCCGTCTACGACGACGACGCGGTAGTACGGCTGACGGATCTTGCCCATGCGCTTCAAACGAATCTTGACGGCCACGTCTGTGGTGTCTCCTTGCGAGTTCTGGAGTGGGTGAGCGGACCTGCACCAGGTGGGGACCGGGTCGGGCCGCTCGGGGGCTCGAGCGTGCCGGGATAGAGGGTCCGACGCGCCTGAGACTCAGCGGATCATTCTGCCAGAGATCGGGCGCGGCCAGAAATCGCGCCCATTTCCCTCCTCAGGCGACCACGGTGCCGCGCAGCACGATGCAGGCCGGCTCGCGGAGCACGCTCAGGTCCACCAGAGGATCGCGTGGGTAGACCACGAAGTCCGCGGGCGCCCCCTCGCTCAGCTCGCCGTTGCGGCCCAGCCACTCCCGCGCGCGCCAGGAGGCCGCCCCGAGCGCGTACGCGGCCGGCATCCCCAGCTGCGCCATCGCGAGCACCTCGCCGGCCAGGTTGCCGTGCTTCGCGATGCCGCCGCCGTCGGACCCGGCGTACAGCGCGACGCCGGCCTCGTAGGCCGTCATCAGCGTCTCGCGGCGGTGCGTGTAGAGGTCGGTCATCGTGGCGGCGTACGTCGGGAACCTCTCCTGCCCCGAAGCCGCATGCTCGGGGAACTTGTCGAGCTGCATCACGGTCGGCACCAGCGCGGTCCCCCGGGCCACCATCTCCTCCACCAGGCTCGGGTCCAGGCCGGTCCCGTGCTCGATGCAGTCGATCCCGGCCGCGATCAACCCGGGCAGGACGTCGTGGCCGAAGCAGTGCGCGGTGACCTTGGCGCCCTGCTCGTGAGCAGCGGCGATCGCAGCCGCAAACGCCTCGGCGGGGAAGGACGGCATCAGGTCGCCGTCCTCGCGAGAGATCCAGTCCCCCACCAGCTTGACCCAGCCGTCGCCACGCCGGGCCTGCTCGACGACTGCGGCGACCAGGTCCTCGGGCTCGACCTCCTCGGCGTACCCACGGATGTAGCGGCGGGTGCGGCCGACGTGGCGGCCTGCCCGGATCAGCCGCGGCAGGTCGTCGCGCTCCTGGATCCAGCGCGTGTCCAGCGCCGAGCCGCAGTCTCGGATCAGAAGAGCCCCACCATCACGATCGGCGATCGCCTGCGCCTCCGCAGTGGCCCGGTCGGTCGCACCGTCGTCGTCCAGGCCGATGTGGCAGTGCGCATCGACCAGGCCGGGCACGATCCAGCCCTGCGCCTGCGTCTCGGCGCCTGCCTGGGGCTCGTAGGTCACGAGCCCGTCCACGACATAGAGGTCGGCGACCTCGCCGTGCGGCAGCACCGGTCCGGAGAAGCGCATGACTGGCATGGCCCGACCGTAGCGCCAACCCTTGTGAGTCCGTTCGGCTACTTCAGGTACTCCTCGAGGCCTGCAGGCAGCTGGAAGTCGTCGGGGTTCAGGTCGCCGCCGGCGCTGGGAAGGCCGAACGGGTTCGCAGCGGGGGCGGTACTCTGCCCCGACTCCACCTGGGCGCGCTTGGCCGGATTACCCGAGACCCGCTTGCCCTTGCCCTTCTTGGCCTGTGGCGCCTGACGAGCCTTGGAGCGCTTGCCGAGCGCCATCCCCGGCGAGCCCGGCATCCCTGGCATGCCGCCGCCGCGGGCCATCTGCTCCATCATCCTGCGGGCCTCGAAGAACCGGTCGACCAGCTGATTGACGTCGGCGACGGTACGGCCGGCACCCTTCGCGATCCGCGACCGGCGCGAGCCGTCGATCATCTTCGGGTTGGCCCGCTCTACGGCGGTCATCGACTGGATGATGGCCTGGATCCGGTCGATCTCGCGCTCGTCGAAGTTCTCGAGCTGGTCGCGGAACTGGCCCATCCCGGGCAGCATCCCGAGCATCTTGGTCAGCGAGCCCATCTTGCGGACCTGAAGCATCTGCTCGAGGAAGTCGTCGAGGGTGAACTCGCCGGACTGCAGCTTGGCCGCTGCCTTCGCCGCCTGGTCGGCATCGAAGGTCTTCTCGGCCTGCTCGATCAGCGTGAGCAGGTCTCCCATGTCCAGGATGCGCGAGGCCATCCGGTCGGGGTGGAAGAGGTCGAAGTCGGTGAGCTTCTCGCCGTTGGAGGCGAACATCACCGGCTTGCCGGTCATCTTCGCGATCGAGAGCGCGGCGCCGCCGCGGGCGTCGCCGTCGAGCTTGGTGAGCACCACGCCGTCGTACCCGACGCCGTCGAGGAAGGCCTGCGCGGTGTTGACCGCGTCCTGGCCGATCATCGCGTCGACGACGAAGAGGACCTCATCGGGCTGTACGGCGTCGCGGATGCCGGCGGCCTGGGCCATCAGCTCCTCGTCGATGCCGAGCCGGCCGGCGGTGTCGATGATCACGACGTCGTGCAGGGTCCGCCGTGCCTCCTCGACTCCGGCCCGCGCCACTGCGACCGGGTCGCCACCGTGCTCGATCCCTCCGGCGTTGCCGGGCTCCGGAGCGAAGACGGTGACACCGGCGCGCTCGCCGTTGACCTGGAGCTGCTGCACGGCGTTCGGGCGCTGAAGGTCGGCCGCGACCAGCATCGGCGACAGGTTCTGGCCCTTGAGCCAGAGTGCGAGCTTGGCCGCGAGCGTGGTCTTTCCCGCACCCTGGAGACCGGCGAGCATGATCACCGTCGGCGGGTTCTTGGCGAACCGGAGCCTGCGTGTCTCGCCGCCCAGGATCGTCACGAGCTCCTCATTGACGATCTTGATGACCTGCTGGGCCGGGTTCAGCGCACCGCTGACCTCCGCGCCGCGAGCACGCTCCTTGACCGCGTCGACGAAGTCCTTGACCACCGGGAGCGCGACATCGGCCTCGAGCAGGGCGAGCCTGATCTCACGGGCGGTCGCGTCGATGTCGGCCTCGGAGAGCTTGCCCTTGCCACGCAGGCTCTTGAAGCTCTCGGACAGGCGATCGGAAAGGGTGTTGAACAAAGCGATCCTCGGAGTCGGACGTCATGACAGCGCCTCCTCACCTTAGTTCACCGCCCTTGAGTCGATCGACCTGATCGGGGAGGCTGGACCTATGGGTGTGCTGGTGACGATGGCAGCGGCGTTGGTCATCGTGATCGGCACGGGTATCGCCGTCTGGGTCTTCCAGCGCGGACTGGACGGCGAGGACAGCATCCGGACCAGCTCGATGGGCGACGGCCTGGGCAACCTGATCGACGTCTTCGATCCCGGTCAGGGGCGCGCCAACCGGGACCTGAAGGAGCAGCAGAACGTCGGCCCGGTGACCCCGACTCCGGACCCTGACCCGGACGACCCGATCCGGCTGAAGCTCGGACCCGACGGGTCTCCCGCCTCGGTCAGGATCCGCCGTCCGCGGTGAGCGCCCCAGAGAGCGCCCCTGCGATCGCGTCTGCTGCCTCGCGTGCCCGCGATGCGGCGAGCACCGTGCCGTCAGCCTCCTGGACGTAGAAGACGTCGACCGCCTGCGGGCCGAGCGTGTCCACGTGCGCTGAGCGCACCGTCAGCCCGAGACTCGCCAGGGCGGCGCAGACGAGGTGCACGACGCCGGGCTGGTCCTCGGCCCGGACCTCGATCACCGTCGCGCTCGCCGAGTCCTCGGGGTGCAGCACCACGATCGGCGCCAGCTTGGCGTCCTTGCTCATCGCCAGCCGCCCGGAGAGGTCGAGCCGACCCTGCACGATGGCCTCGAGCCGCTCGCGCAGCACCCGGGCGTCCAGCCCGGCGCGGCCGACCTGCCAGACCGAGATGCCGACGCCGTCCTCGGTCCACACCCGCGCAGCCCGGACCGACACACGCTGCAGGGCGAGCATCGCGGCGGCGTCGGCGAGCAGGCCGATCCTGTCACGAGCCATCACCGTCACCGCCGAACCGTCCTCCCCCTCGACGACCGTGACGGCCACGGCCAGCGGATCGGCCGACACCGACGCGGGCACCTCGACGTGCCGCGGCTCCTCCTCCAGTGTCAGGTTGTCGGTGAGCTCGATCGACGTACGCCGGACCAGGCTCTTGATCAGCGACGCCCGCCAGCTCGTCCAGGCCTTCTCCGACGTGGCCCGCGCATCTGCCTCGGTCAGTGCCGCCAGCAGCTCGAGCTCCTCGCGGTCGTTGATCCGGGCAGTGACCAGCCCGACCGTCGCCGGGTCCTCGGGATCGCGGGTGGTCGCGGTCTCGGGGAGCAGCAGGTGCCAGCGGACCAGCGCGGCGACGAGCTCGGTCTCGCGCTCGTCGAACCCCATCCGCCTGGCGATGTCTCGGGCGATCGGCTCGCCGGCGACCGAGTGCTCGGTGACCTGGCCCTTGCCGATGTCATGGAGCAGTGCCGCGATCATCAGCACATCCGGGCGCGACACCCGGCGGATCAGCGTCGAGGCCTCGATGCAGGTCTCGATCAGGTGCCGGTCCACAGTGAAGCGGTGCACCACCGAGGCGTGCGGCAGCAGCCGGACCCGCTCCCACTCGGGCAGGAACGATTCCAGCGCCCCGGTCTCGTCCAGGGTCTCCCAGACCGGGAGCAGCCCGCGGCCCGAGGCAAGCAGCCTGACCAGCAGGTCCCGCGCCTCGCTAGGCCACGGCTCCGGCAGCGGCGGCACCTCGGCGACCAGGCGCGCGGTCGTGCTGGGCTCCAGGACCAGGTCGCGCTCGGCCGCCTCGGCTGCGGCCCGCAGCAGGAGCAGCGGATCCGCCGCCGGACGGGCGTCGCGGTCCAGGACGATCTCCTCATAAGCGACCGCGAGGCCCTCGGCGATCGGCGTCAGCTGGGGTCTGCGAGTCGCCGGCGAGGAGGCCGGACGGCGCACCACGGCGTCGGCCCGGCGCCAAGCCAGCCGGGAGAGATGAGTCAGTCGTCGGCCGAGGCTGCGCACGTGCAGCTGGACAGCGGCGGCATCAGACAGGCCGAGCAGCGGAGCCATGTCGGCCCAGTACTCCGGGGAGATCCGGTCTGTCGCGCGACCGGCGACCTGGTGCAGCGCGTCGCGCACGTCCAGCATGGCCTGGCGGCACCCCTCGAGCTCGCCGTGCGGCACGTCGACCAGCCAGGTCGCCGAGAGCGCCTTGAGGACGGTCGCGTCCCGCAGGCCGCCGGTCGCCTCCTTGACGTCGGGCACCGAGACGTGGGCGAGCTCGCCGAGCAGCCGGCCCCGGTCGCGGACCAGGTCGTGCAGCTCGGGCAGCCTCCTCTTGGCGTCCCGGCGCCACTCGGCCAGGATCGCCGTCCGCAGCCGCAGCGTCAGGTTCGGGTCGCCCGCCAGATGCCGGATGTCGAGCAGCCCGAGCGCCACCTTGATGTCCGCCTCGGACTGCTCGAGGACCTGCGGGGCGGACCGGACCGCATGGTCGATCGTGGTGCCCGAATCCCACAGCGGGTACCAGATCCCCCCGGCCCAGTCGCCGACCTCGACCTCGGCGTCGTGGACCAGGACGACGTCTAGATCGCTGTACGGCGCGAGCTCCTCGCGCCCGTAGCCGCCGACCGCGACCAGCGCGACGCCGACCTCGGGGCAGCCGACCTCGGCGAAGGCCCGCTGGCACAGCTCGTCTGCGGCGCGGGCGCGCTCGACCCGGTCAGCAGCCGTCACCTCGTTGGTCCCGTCCCTGTCCTCGTCGGCTCAGATCGCGGCTTCGTCGCGGTCGCCGGTACGGACCCGCACGACGCTCTCCACAGGCGTTACCCAGACCTTGCCGTCACCGATCTGGCCGGTCTGGCCGGCGCTCACGATCGCTCCGCACACCGCCTCGACGTCGCCGTCGTCCACGACGATCTCGATCCGGACCTTGGGCACCAGCGCGATGTCGTACTCGGCGCCGCGGTAGACCTCGGTGTGGCCCTTCTGGCGCCCGTAGCCGGAGACCTCGCTGACCGTCATCCCGGTCACGCCGACCGTCTCCAGGGCAGCCCGGACGTCCTCCCACTTGTGCGGCTTGATCACTGCGGTCACCAGCTTCATCGTGCGCTCCTGTCCCTGATTGCGGTCCGGTCCGGTTCTGGACTCGGTCTCGTGCTCGCTCTGCTCAGTCCCGGTGCCCGGTCAGGAAGCCCGAGCTGCGGGTCCCGGCCGTCGCGTGCAGGTCGTACGCCGTCTCGGCATGGACCAGCAGGTCGATGCCGCTCACCTCGTGCTCCTCGCCGATCCGGAAGCCCATCAGCCTGTCCACCACCAAGGCAATGATCCCGGAAACGACGAAGGCGTAGAGCAGCACCACGCCGCCGGAGAGCAGCTGCTTGCCCAGCTGGTCGACTCCGCCTCCGTAGAAGAGCCCGGCAACGTGCGCCGGTGCCGAGCTCGAGCCGAGCAGGCCGATGCCGATCGTGCCGACGATGCCGCCGACCATGTGCACGCCGACGACATCGAGCGAGTCGTCGTACCCGAAGGTGTACTTGAGCCCGATCGCCAGCGCGCAGACCACGCCGGCCGCCCCGCCCATCACCAGTGCTCCCAGCGGCGTCACCGACGAGCAGCTCGGTGTGATCGCGACCAGGCCCGCCACGAGGCCGGACGCCGCGCCCAGCGAGGTCGCGTGGCCGTCGCGGAAGCGCTCGATGAGCAGCCACCCGAGGGTGCCGGCGGCACCGGCGCACAGGGTCGTGGCGAACACCACGGCGGCAGTGCGGTTGGCGCCGAGCGCCGAGCCGGCGTTGAAGCCGAACCAGCCGAACCACAGCAGACCCGCTCCGAGCATCACCAAGGTCAGGTTGTGCGGCCGCATCGGGTCCTTGCCGAAACCGATCCGGGTGCCGAGCACCAGCGCGAGGGCCAGTGCCGAGGCGCCGGAGCAGATCTCGACAGCCGTGCCGCCGGCGAAGTCCACCAGCCCGATCCTGTTCACCAGCCAGCCGCCGGTGTGCCCGACGTGGTCGCGGTCGAAGACCCAGTGCGCGACCGGCGCGTAGACCAGCACCGTCCACACCGAGATGAAGACCATCCAGGCGCCGAAGCGGGCGCGGTCGGCGACCGCGCCGGAGACGAGCGCTCCGGTGATCACGCAGAAGAGGCCCTGGAAGACCGCGTACAGGATGATCGGGACGCTCAGCCAGCCACCTCCGGTGCCGGAGTCCAGGCCGCGCAGCGCGAAGTACTGGCTGGGGCTGCCCAGCAGCCCTCCGCCGATGTCGTTGCCGAACGCCAGCGAGTAGCCGACCAGGACCCAGATGACCGTGATCGCAGCAAGCGCCCCGAAGGTCATCATGATCATGTTCAGCACGCTCTTGGAGCGGACCATGCCGCCGTAGAACAGCGCCAGGCCGGGTGCCATCAACAAGACCAGGGCCGAGGCCGCCAGCAGCCACGCGGTGTCCCCGGTGTCGAGTCTGCCCGGCGCCTGAGCCAGACCGGAGGCCAGCGCCGGCGAGCCGGCAAGGTGAGAGAAGAGTGGTGAGCTCATCCGCGCACCTTCTCACCCACGAGCAGACCCGGCGGGCACGTCTCAGAGTGGAGACGTGCCCGCCGGGTCGTGTCATGTGCTGCGGGTCAGATCGCGGCCTCGTCGCGGTCACCGGTACGGACCCGGATCACGCTGTCGATCGAGGAGACCCAGACCTTGCCGTCACCGATCCGGCCCGTCTGCGCGGCCTTCACGATGATCCCGACGACGTCCTCGACGTCACCGCCGTCGACGACGATCTCGATCCGGATCTTCGGCACCAGGGCGATGTCGTACTCCGCGCCCCGGTAGACCTCGGTGTGGCCCTTCTGACGGCCGTAGCCGCTGACCTCGCTGACCGTCATACCGGTCACGCCGAAGGTCTCCAGGGCCTCACGGACCTCTTCCCACTTGTGCGGCTTGATGACCGCGGTCACGAGCTTCATGCGTGTGCACCTTCCTTCGCGGGGGAGGCCAGGACCGAGGTGCTCAGGCCGCCCGAGGACGTGGCGAGGTCGTAAGCCGACTCACCGTGCTCGGCGAAGTCGATACCGTCGATCTCCTCCTCCTCGCTGACCCGCCACCCGATCGTGTACTTGATCGCCAGGCCGAAGACGGCCGCGACGACACCGGAGACCACGATGGTGAACAGCACACCGAGGGCCTGGTGGCCCAGCAGCGTGGCGTTGCCGCCGTAGAACAGGCCGTTGGTACCTGCCGGGAAGTACCCGTCGACGCCGGTCACCGACGTGTTGGTGCCGACCAGGCCGATCATCAGCGCGCCGAGGATTCCGCCGACAAGGTGGACGCCGACGACGTCGAGCGAGTCGTCGAGTCGGAACTTGAACTTCATCCCGACCGCCACCGAGCAGATACCGCCGGCGAGCGCGCCGATGATGATCGCGCCCAGGATCGAGACGGCACCACACGACGGCGTGATCGCGACCAGACCAGCCACGACACCGGACGCAGCGCCCAGCGAGGTCGCCTTGCCGTGCACGATCCGCTCGATCAGCAGCCAGCCGAGCATCGCTGCCATGGTGGCAACGGTGGTGTTCATGAACGTCGCACCGGTCTCGGCGTAGAACTGCTTGGAGAAGCTGCCCCAGGCCTTGATCGAGCCGTCGGAGAACACGATCGAGCCGACGTTGAAGCCGTACCAGCCGGTCCACAGGAGCCCGGCACCGATCATCGTCAGCGTCAGGTTGTGCGGCTTCATCGGGTCCTTCATGAAGCCGACCCGCTTGCCGATGATCAACGCGAGCACCAGACCAGCGACACCGGCGTTGATGTGAACGACGGTTCCACCGGCGTAGTCGAGGTTCGGGAACTTCGTGTAGAACCAGCCGCCGGCCCAGACGTTGTGGGCGATCGGGAAGTAGGCGAACGTGATCCAGCCGATGATGAAGATGATCCAGGACGACATCTTCACGCGGTCCGCGATCGAGCCCGAGATGAGCGCCGCGGTGATCACTGCGAAGGTGAGCTGGAACAGCACGTAGATGTAGCTGCTGTCGCTGACGTGGTTCAGGGCGAACATGTGGAACGGGTTGGCGATCAGCTTGCCGTTCGAGTTGCCAGCGCCGTCACCGCCCCAACCCATCGACCATCCCCAGAGCACGAAGACGATGCCGACGACGCCCATGGCGGTGTACGACATCATCATCATGTTCAGTACGGACTTCGAGCGGGTCATGCCGCCGTAAAACAGGGCCAGTGCTGGCGTCGTCATCATCAGCACGAATGCTGTGGCGACGATCATCCAGGCGTAATAGCCGTCCATGAAACCTCCAGTGGTGAGACTGCTTGGGCATCAGCGGCTCTCGACCCCCACGTCGGTGTCGGGGCAGCGCATGCCGCGTTGTCGTGGAACAGACTCGGGCCCTGAGGTTTCGCCGAGCCGTGCGCGGCCGTTTCGGTTTCGTGACACATCTACGGATCGTGTTACGAACACGTGAACTCCCAGGTCGAAGGATCCGTCGTGGCTGCGCCCACACGCCGGGCATGACCTCGGCGTACCGGCCCGCTGGTGGCTGTTCTGGTCAGATATCGACGGAATTCACCGCGAATTCCCATAGGTCACGGGAAGATCGTGGAATTCTCGGCACATCGGGAATGTCGGCGTTTCGCTACCGCGCGAGGTTGCGCGGACCTACCTTTTCCCACGTGTCCGACTCCGCAGTCACCAGCGACCCGATCGAGCCTGCGCTGCCGCGTCGCAAAGGCCGCCCGCGCGATGCGAGCGCCGACGAGCGCATCCTCGCCGCTGCGGCCGAGCTGATCCTCCAGCACGGCTACGACAACATGACCGTCGACGAGGTCGCCGCGAGGGCCAAGGCCGGGAAGGCGACCGTCTACCGGCGCTGGGCCGGCAAGGAGGACCTCGCCTTCGCAGCACTCGAGCAGCTGTACAACACCGAGCTCCCGGTCCCCGACACCGGCAGCATCCGGGAGGACCTGCGCCAGTCGTTCACCCAGGCCCTGGAGTTCGTGTTGTCGGACAGCGGTAAGGCGTACCTGCGGATGACGATCGCCGAGTCGCTGCGTGACGACCGCCTCGGCGCGCTCTACACCGCTGCCCACAACACCCAGGAGGCGGCGGCACGCACGATGTTCGAGCGCGGCATCGCCCGCGGCGAGCTCCGCGCGGACATGCGGGTCGACTTCGCGGTGGGCTGGATCTCGGGCCTGTTCGTCCTCAACGCCACCACCGAGAAGACCCAGCCTCGGGTCGACGAGGTCGACGAGATGATCGACTTCCTGCTCCGCGGGATCGGCGCCTGACGCAGTCAGGCCTCGGCTAGTCGCTGAGCAGCGCGTCCACGAACGCCTCGGGATCGAACGGCGCCAGGTCATCAGGCCCCTCACCAAGCCCGACGAGCTTGACCGGTACCCCGAGCTCGCGCTGCACGGCGACCACGATGCCGCCCTTGGCCGACCCGTCCAGCTTGGTCAGCACGATGCCGCTGACGTCGACGACCTCGCTGAAGACCCGGGCCTGGACGAGCCCGTTCTGACCGGTGGTGGCATCGAGGACCAGCAGCACCTCGCTGACCGCGACCTGCTTCTCGATGACCCGCTTGACCTTGCCGAGCTCGTCCATCAGGCCGGCCTTGTTCTGAAGGCGCCCAGCGGTATCGACCAGCACGACGTCGGTGCCGCGCTCGATGCCGATCCGGACCGCCTCGAACGCGACGCTGGCGGGGTCGCTGCCCTCAGGCCCGGAGACGACCTCGACGCCGACCCGCTGGCCCCAGGTCGAGAGCTGCTCGGCGGCAGCCGCACGGAACGTGTCGGCCGCGCCCATCACTACGCTGCGGTCCTCAGAGACGAGCACTCGTGCGATCTTCCCGACCGACGTGGTCTTGCCGGCCCCGTTGACGCCGACGACCAGCACGACGGCCGTCCCGCCGCCGTCCAGGTTCAACGTGCGGTCCATGCTCGGGTCGACCAAGGCGAGCAGCTCCTCGCGCAGCACGGTGCGGGCATCGGTTGCTGCTGTGCCCTCGACCCGCAGCCGGGTCCGCAGCCGCTCGACCAGCTCGGTCGTCGGACGCACGCCGACGTCGGCACGGAGCAGCGTCTCCTCGAGCTCCTCCCAGGTGTCCTCGTCCAGACGGTCCCGGGAGAGCAGCGCGAGCAGTCCGCGGCCTAGTCCACTCTGCGATCCGGCCAGTCGCTGGCGCAGCCTGACGAGGCGGCTCGCGGCGCCCTCCGGGCGCTCGATCGTGGCTGTCGCGGCCGGCTCGGCGACGGCAGCGTCAGGCTCGACAGGTGGGGTCGCCGCCGGCGGCGCAGCAGCCAGGGTCGATGCCGGGGTCGATGAGGCGCTCCCACGCCGGCTGCGACCGACGAGCCCGATGACCAGCCCGATCGCGGCGAGCGCGATGACGGCGATAGCGACGATGAGGACGACCATGGGTCAATCCAACCAGAGGCTGACGCGCCGCCGATGCGAGCGGTGCCCCCGACGCAGGCGGTCAGTGCTTGGTGAACTCGTCCTCCAGTGTCGGCATCGCCTCGACACCGCGCTTCATCGCGTCGCCCAGCCAGGGTGCTCCGGGGACCTCCTGGTCGCGGTGCGGGTAGGCGACGTAGACCACGACGGTCGCTGCGACGACCAGGATCACCAGCATGGCGATGAGCAGCCAGAGCATCGAGGGCCTTCCGAGAGATGCAGCGAGCAAGAGGTCAACGTCATCCTCCTACCCGCGACCAAACGCCCCTACACGCCGCGCGGCGTGTGTGATTCACGCAACAGCGGAGTCACTGCCGCGCGGATCACCTCGGGCATCGGCGTCGAAGGCCGGCCAGGATCGGTGTTGTCCACGTAGACGTGCACGAACCGGCCCTCCGCCGCAGCCTCCTCCTCGACCGCGCCGGACCCGCCTTGGAACAGGCCGATCCGGTAGATGATCGAGGAGGTGCCGACCTTGTCGACGACCAGCCCCATCTCGATCGGTGCGGGGAACCCGATCTCCCGGAAGTAGCGGCACCCGGTCTCCGCCACGACGCCGATCTGCGGAAGCCCGCGAACGTCGAGCCCGGTCGCCTCGTAGAGGTGCGCATTGACGGCGGTGTCGAACAGCTCGTAGTAGGTCGCGTTGTTGAGGTGGCCGTAGGCGTCGTCGTCGCGCCAGCGGCTGGTCGCCGTACGCCAGGCGACGTAGTCGGCCCGGGTCGGCCGTGGATCGCTCACAGCCCGGTCACGCGCTCTCGGCCTCGCGCAGCCGCTGGCTGATCACGGCCGAGACGCCGTCGCCGCGCATCGAGACTCCGTACAGGGCGTCCCCGACCTCCATGGTGCGCTTCTGGTGGGTGATCACCAGCAGCTGCGAGTGTGTCCGCAGCTCCTCGTAGATCTCCAGCAGCCGGCCGAGGTTGGTGTCGTCCAGGGCAGCCTCGACCTCGTCGAGGATGTAGAACGGCGACGGGCGGGCCTTGAACAGCGCGAAGAGGAAGCACACCGCGACCAGCGACCGCTCGCCGCCAGAGAGCAGCGAGAGCCGCTTGACCTTCTTGCCGGCCGGCCTGGCCTCGACCTCGATGCCGGTCGTGAGCATGTTGTCCGGATCGGTCAGGACAAGCCTGCCCTCACCGCCCGGGAAGAGCCGGGTGAAGGTCTGGTCGAAGGCGACCACCACGTCGGCGTACGCCTCGCTGAACACCTGCTCGACCCGCTCGTCGACCTCACGGACGATGTCGAGCAGGTCGCGCCGGGTACGCCGTAGGTCTTCGAGCTGCTCGGTGAGGAACTTGTGCCGCTCCTCCAGCGCCGAGAACTCCTCCAGCGCCAGCGGGTTGATCCGGCCGAGCTGAGCGAGCGCACGCTCAGCCGAGCGCAGCCGCTTGGCCTGCTCGTCGCGGTCGAAGGCGATCGGCTCGAGGGCCTCGGCACCCTCGGGGGTCCCGTCCTCGCCGACGGGGGCGAACTGCGGGATCAGCTGGTCCGGGCCGTACTCGGCGACCAGGCCGTCGGCGTCCAGGCCGAGCTCGTCGAGCGCACGCTCCTCGAGCTGCTCGATCCGCATCCGCTGCTCGGTGCGCGCCATCTCGTCACGGTGCACGGAGTTGACCAGCTCGTCGAGCTGGGTGGCGAGGCCGCGCAGCTTCTCGCGCGCATCGACCAGCTCCTGCTCGCGCCCGACCCTGCCCTGCTCGACCCGGGTCCGCTGGATCGAGGCGAGCTCGACCGACTCCTCCAGCCGCGCCAGTACGACTGCTACGCCGCGGGTCACTGCCTCCGCGACCTTGCCCTCGCGGACAAGCCGCTCGCGGCGCTCGATGGCTTTGGCGCGCGCTTCACGTTCGGCCTGGGCGCTGGCGACCAGGCTGTCGGCGCGACCCCGCAGCGCGCGGGCGCGCTCCTCTGCTGTGCGCAGAGCCAGCCGGGACTCCATCTCGCTGGCACGCGCAGCCCTAGCCGCCTCCGCGAGCTGCTCGCGCGCCGCGGTGTCGGGCTCCTCGTCGGGCGCGTCTTCGGCAGCAGCGAGCCGCTCCTCGAACTCGACGAGGCCGGCCTGGTCTTTGGCGTGCGATTCCTGCGCTGTGGTGATCGCCTGCTCGAGACGGGACGCCTCGGCCTTCGCCGATCGGGCCTGCGACCCGTACTGACCGAGCTCCTCGGCTACGGCTGCCAGCGCCGCATCGGACTCGTGCAGCTTGGCGAGCGCGACGTCGACCCGGCGCGCGGCCTCCTCGCGCTCGGTCTCCAGAGCGCTCAATGCGAACGTCAGACGGTCGAGCTCGTGACCGGCACGGGTCAGCGACTCGGTTGCGTCGTCGACCGCGGCCTGTACCTCGATCAGGCTCGGCTGGCTGGTCGAGCCGCCGGCCGCGAAGTGCACCCCGAGGACGTCGCCGTCCAGGGTCACCGCGGTGACGTCGGGGGCGTCGGCGACCAGCGCCCGGGCGGCCTCAAGGTCGTCGACGACCGCGACCTTGAACAGCAGCCGGGACAGCGCTGGGCGCAGCTCGGCGGGACATTCCACGACGTCCATCGCGTAGACCGCGCCGGTGGCCAGCCCGGGCCATGCCGTGTCGTCGACAGCCGCGCCGCCGAGCAGGATCCCGGCACGGCCGAGGTCGTCTGCCTTGAGGTGCGCGATCGCGGAGATAGCTGAGTCGACATCGCTGACCGCGACGGCGTCCGCTGCGCCGCCGAGAGCCGCCGCGACCGCGGCCTCGTAGCCGGTGCGGACGCTGAGCAGGGCGGCAACCGAGCCGAGCAGCCCGGAGACCGACTCGGTCGCGGCCAGCAGGGCGCCGGCTCCGTCCTTGCGGTTCAGGCCTAGCTCGAGAGCTTCCTTGCGAGCTGCCAGGGCGCCGCGCTCGCGGTCTGCCATCTGGGCCTCGTCACGCATCTTCGCCAGCCGCTCCTCGATATCGGCGAGCAGGCTGCTGGCGCCTTCGTGCTCGGCGTCCAGGCCCTCCTCCCCCGCGTCGAGTCCTGCGATCCGTGACTCCAGGGAGGTGAAGCTCTGCTCGGCCTTCTCGGCCCGGGAGACGGCCTCGGCGCGCGCTGCCGCCAGCCGTGCCACCTCGTCCTGCGCCGCTGCAGCACGGCTACGCAGTCCGTTGACCTGCCCATGAAGGCGGGCGAGACCCTCACGGCGATCCGCTGCGGCGCGCTGGAGACCGGCGATCCGGCGCTCCTCCTCGCCGAAGGCCTGCTCGGCAGCCTGGCGCGTTGACACGGCGCCCTCGAGTGATCCACGGTTCGCCTCGACCTCGGCCAGGATCCCGGCCTCCTCGGTCCGGACCCGCTCGGCCTCGGCTTCGAGCTCGGCAGGGTCGCGGCCAGCGGGGATCTCGGGTTCGACAGCGGCGTTCCGGACCCGCTCGGCGGCAAGGCTCGCGGTCCCGCGCAGACGCTCGCGCAAGCCGGAGAGGCCGAACCAGGTCTCCTGGGCACGGGCCAGCGCCGGCAGGTCCTCGCGCAAGGCGGCTTCGAGCGCGGCCTCCACCGCGCGGGTAGCGGCGATGTCGGCCTCGACCTCGGCCCGGCGGGCGACCAGGATGCTCTCGTCGGCCAGCTCCTGGGCGAGCGAGTGCCGGGCGGCGGCGAGGTCATCAGCCATCAGCCGGGCGCGGGCGTCGCGCAGGTCGGCCTGGACGGTCTGGGCGCGGCGGGCGACCTCGGCCTGGCGCCCCAGGGGCTTGAGCTGGCGGCGGATCTCGCTGAGCAGGTCCGAGAGCCGGGTCAGGTTCCCCTCGGTCGAGTCCAGCTTGCGCAGCGCCTTCTCCTTGCGCTTGCGATGCTTCAGGACGCCGGCGGCCTCCTCGATGAAGCCACGGCGCTCCTCGGGCGTCGCTCGCAGGATCGAGTCGAGCTGGCCCTGGCCGACGATCACGTGCATCTCACGGCCGATACCGGAGTCGCTGAGCAGCTCCTGGACGTCGAGGAGCCGGCAGCCGGTGCCATTGATCGCGTACTCCGACCCGCCATTGCGGAACATCGTCCGGCTGATCGTCACCTCGGCGTACTCGATCGGCAGTGCGCCGTCGGCGTTGTCGATGGTCAGCTGCACCTCGGCGCGGCCGAGCGGCGGGCGCCCGGCGGTGCCGGCGAAGATGACGTCCTCCATCTTGCCGCCGCGCAGCGACTTGGCGCCCTGCTCGCCCATCACCCAGGCGAGGGCATCGACCACGTTGGACTTGCCGGACCCGTTGGGCCCGACGATGCAGGTGATCCCGGGCTCGAGCTGCAGCGTGGTGGAGGAGGCGAAGGACTTGAACCCCTTCAGGGTCAGGCTCTTCAGGTACAACGTGGGCTCCTCGTTCCGGCTGGGTTGCTGACCACGGGCGGTGGGCACGCGAACAGGAATCCTAGGCCGAACTCCTGCCGGGGGAAGCGGCACGTCGAGACTACGTGGTCCGCACCGGGCCCGCGACCCGGTGCCCGCTTTTCGGTCAGGCCCGTCTCAGGCCCTTTCGGACATCGACTTCAGCCCGGAGACGATCAGGTCGACGCCGAAGGCGAACCGGTCATCGCCGGAGCCAGTCGTCATCACGACAGCCATCGCGGAGAGGTTCGGGAAACGCTCCGGCGGCAGTGCGGCGAAGACCTTGCGGACCTCGGCCACGACCTCCTCCTCGCTGACGTGCGCCATCGCTGCGGCCTCGTCAGGGTTTTGGCCACGGTGCCGCTCGAGCCAGATGTCGTCCTCCATCGCCACCGAGCTGACGAACAGCGACGCGACGTCGACGAACCAGGCGCAGTACTGCTCGGGGACGCGGCCGGCCTTGAGCAACCCGACCAGCCGGTCGGTGACCGCGAGCAGGGCCGGCTGGGTCGGGATCATCCCCATCGTGCACCGCGCGATCCCGGGGTTCGCGCGGTAGACGTCGAGGAGCCCCTTCAACGCGGCGCGGACCTGGTCGTCCCAGTGCTGGGGGTCCGGGTCCGGGATCTGCCACTGCGAGCACACCGTGCCCACGACGAGCTGATCGAGCTCGGCACGGTTCGCGACGTGCGCGTAGAGCGACGCCGGGCCGGTCCCCAGCTCCTTGGCGATCGAGCGCATCGTCACCGCGTCGTACCCGTTGCTGCGCAGCTGGCTGACCGCTACCTCCACGATCCGATCGGCCGAGAGCCGCGGCGCCGCACGGTGCGAGGTCGTCACGGTCACCCGATTGCCCAGCCGAAAGGTCCTGTTCTCGGTCACCGGAGCAGTGTAGCGACTAGGACGAACAATGTTCTTGATTTACGAACACTGTTCGTTGTAGAACAGTGTTCGCCCATTCCGAACAGTGTTCGCCCTTCAGGAGCCACCATGTCCACCGACACCGCCCTCGCATCCGGAGCAGTCCCCGACCAGGGCTACCGCTACCGCTGGATGGTCCTCACCGTCGTCCTGCTCGCCGACGTGATGGACCTCCTCGACTCCACCATCGCCAACCTCGCCGGCCCCTCGATCCGGGCAGACATCGGAGGCAGCGACACCACCCTGCAATGGATCCTGGCGGCGTACACGCTGACCTTCGCCGTCGGCCTGATCACCTCGGCTCGGGCCGGCGACCTGTGGGGCAGGCGCCGCCTGTTCGTGATCGGCATGGTCGGCTTCACCGTCGCCTCGCTGCTGTGCGGGCTCGCGCCGAGCGCCGGCCTGCTGATCGCCGCCCGGGTCGCCCAGGGATTCTTCGGCGCGGTGATGATCCCGCAGGGCTTCGCGATGGTGAAGGTCTCCTTCACCGACGACGACCTGCAGAAGGCGTTCATCCCGTTCGGCCCGGTGATGGGCCTCTCCGCGGTGATGGGACCGATCCTGGCCGGGTTCCTGCTCAAGGCCGACCTCTTCGGCAGCGACTGGCGGTCGATCTTCTGGATCAACGTCCCGGTCGGCGCGGTCGCGTCGTACCTGGCGATCCGGTACCTGCCCAGGAACCTCGAGCGCGACCCGGGCGCCCGTCTGGACCTGCGCGGCAGCGCACTGCTGACCGCGGCCTCGCTGACCCTGCTCTACCCGCTGGTCCAGGGCCGTGAGCAGGGCTGGCCAGCTTGGATGTTCGGGCTGCTGGCTGCGAGCGCGCTGCTGTGGCTCGGATTCGCGCTGTCCGAGCGACGTTCCTCGCACCCCGTGATCGAGCGGTCGCTGTTCGCCAATAAGGCGTTCCTGGCTGGCCTGGTGTTCCTCGGCACCTTCTTCACCGCGATGAACGGCTTCATGCTCACGATCAACCTGTTCCTGCAGTACGGCCTGAGTTTCACGCCGATGCACACGGGCCTGACGCTGGCGCCGTGGGCGTTCGGGATGGCGTGCGGCGCGGCAGCGTCCGGCGCCGCGCTCGGCCCCAAGTTCGGGCGGCACGTGCTGCACGGCGGACTGATCGTGCTGGCAGCCGGGCTCGGCGCCGTGTGGCTCACGATCAACGCCCACGGGATGCAGACCTCGTTGTGGGATCTGGCGCCCGGGTTCTTCCTGACCGGGCTCGGCAGCGGCGCCATCTTCGCTCCGCTGTTCGACATCATCCTGGCCGGGCTCGGCGACAACGAAGTGGGCACCGGCAGCGGCGTCCTGAACGCCGTGCAGCAGTTCTGCGGAGCGCTCGGTGTGGCGGTGCTCGGGTGGGTCTTCTTCCACCTGCTGCCCGGGCACGGCTTCGCCGAGGCGATCAAGGACCTGATCGTGATCGGCGTCGGCTGCTACGCGGTCAGCTTCGTGGCGGTGTTCCTGCTGCCTCTGCGAGCACGCGAGGACGCCGTGCACTGAGGCATCCAACAGCGGAGGCCATCCAACAGACTGATGCATCCAACGACCGGGGCATCCAGCGGAGGAGCGAACACGGGGTCCGGCACAGTGCCGGGCCCCGTCGTGCGTCGGCGGGTGGGCCGAGGTCAGGCGGGTTCGAGAACCTCGTCGGAGCGAGCGGCGACCAGCGAGCCGAGCGTGTCGTTCTCCATCTGGAGACGCAGCGCGACGGCCTCGAGGTCAGCGATCCGCTGACGAAGGACGTGGTTCTCACGAGCGAGGCGGGCGGTCACACGGGGGTCGGTGCCACCCGTGTAGCCGAGGAGTGCCTTGGCCATGAAGATTTCCTCCGGGGAACAGAGTGAGTTCTGGGCGGTGATGGCCCGAACGGGCCGTCTACAAGAATCGCACGTGCAGCCGTTTGGAGCAAGACGAGGCAGGCGGCGCCCGGCCGTCAGGCGGATGCACGCCGGGTTGCACGCGGCGGCGGCTGGCAGTGCGGGCAGAAGTACGACGACCGGTTCATGAAGTGCACCCGGCGTACCGGGGTCCCGCATCGCGAGCACGGCTTCTGGTCTTGTCCGTAGACCTCCAGCGAGCGGTCGAAGTAGCCGCTCTCCCCGTTGACGTTGACGTAGAGGGCATCGAAGGACGTCCCGCCCTGGCCGAGCGCCGCGATCATGACCGTGCGTGCTCCGGCGAGCACCCGCTCGACGTCTGCTGCCCGGAGCCGGTTGCCGGGACGGTCGCCGTGCACTGCGGCCAGCCAGAGCGCCTCGTCGGCGTAGATGTTGCCGACCCCGGAGATCACCGACTGGTTGAGCAGGATCCGCTTGATTCCGGACCCGCTGCGCCGTACCCGGCGTACGAAGTCGGCGTCGTCGAACTCCGGGTCCAGCGGGTCGCGGGCGATGTGCAGCAGCTCGGCAGGCAGGTCGGCTCCCCCGGGGGCGAGGGAGAGGCCGCCGAACATCCGCTGGTCGACGAAGCGGAGCTCGACGGCACCGAGGCCGAACCGGACCCGCAGGTGCCGCTCGTCCGGCGCACCGGTCGGCTGGACCAGCATCTGGCCGCTCATCCCGAGGTGGGCCAGCAGTGCGTCGCCGCCCTGTTCATCAGGCGCAGCCAACGGCAGCCAGAGGTACTTGCCGCGCCGTCGGGCGGCGGTGAAGGTGCGGCCCGTCAGGGCGGCGGCGAAGTCCGCCGGACCGGCCGTGTGCCGGCGTACCGGCCGGGGGTGCAGGACCTCGACCGACCGGATCACCAGGTGAAGGACATGCGCCTCGAGTCCGCGGCGGACGACCTCGACCTCGGGGAGCTCGGGCACGTCGGATTAGATCGTGCTGGCGTCGAGCGGAGCCGGCAGCTCGGCGAGCAGGGTGCCGTAGGCGGCTTCGGCAGCCTGCTGCTCGGCCTCCTTCTTCGACCTGCCGACACCATGGCCGTGCAGGCGGTCGGCGACGCGCACTTGGGCGGTGAAGGTCTTCATGTGGTCCGGTCCGTCGTCCTGGATCACGTATGCCGGGACGCCGAGATCGTGCTCGGCGCAGAACTCCTGCAGGCTCGTCTTCCAGTCCAGGCCGGCACCGAGCGCGGCGGCCGCCTCGAGCAGCGGATCGAAGAGCAGGTGCACCAGACCGGCGGCGCTGTCGTGGCCGCCGGAGAGGAACACGGCCCCGATCACGGCTTCGACGGTGTCGGCGAGGATCGAGGCCTTGTCGTGGCCGCCGGTCGACTCCTCGCCCTTGCCGAGGTGCACGTAGGGGCCGAGCCCGATGGTGCGGGCGACCTCGGCCAGTGCGCGGGCGTTGACGACAGCCGCGCGGAGCTTGGCCAGGCGGCCCTCGGAGAGGTCCGGGTGCGTCCGGTAGAGCGTGTCGGTGATGACGATGCCGAGCACCGAGTCGCCGAGGAACTCCAGACGCTCGTTGGTGGGCAGCCCGCCGTTCTCGTAGGCGAACGAGCGGTGCGTCAGGGCAAGCTCCAGCAGCTCGGGACTCAGGACCGGGTCACCGAGCGCGCTGCGCAGCTCGACGTAGGGCTGCGCGTCCCCAGGCTGCGTCAAGACGACAGCAGCGTCAGATGACCTGGCGGCGGTCGGCCTTGGCGCCGTACTGACCGCACTCCGGGCAGGCACGGTGCGGCAGGTGCTTGGAGCCGCAGGCCGGGTTCGTGCAGGTCACCAGCGTCGGCGCAACGGTCTTCCACGCCGAACGACGGTGGCGGGTGTTGCTGCGCGACATCTTCCGCTTCGGGACAGCCACGATGTACTCCTTGTCAGTGGTCAGGGGGCCTGACCGCGTTTCTGTGAAGACTTGTCTTGTTCAGTCCTGGTCGGTGGCAGCGATGTCCTGCAGTGCTGCCCACCGTGGATCGACCGGCTCCGCGTGCACATGGTCCGGGTCGTCCGCCAGGCGCGCACCGCACTCGGCGCACAATCCTGGGCAGTCGTCCTGGCACAGGGGCTGGAACGGCAGTGCGAGCACCACCGCATCCCGCAGCGCCGGCTCGAGATCGATCAGATCGTCCTCGGTCCGGCGGACCTCGTCATCCTCGTCGTCCCCATCGCTGGGGGCGTCTCGGGAGTCGTGGTAGAGGTACAGCTCCTGGAGGTCGATCGAGATCGAGTCCTCGATCGTCTCCAGGCACCGTGCGCACTCACCCTCGAGGTCGGCCGTAGCCGTCCCGCTGACGAGCACTCCCTCCATCACGGCCTCGAGCCTCAGGTCGAATTCGACCTGTGAGCCCGCGGGTACGCCCAGGATTTCGATGCCCAGCTCTGCAGGGGCCTCGGCCGTGAAGGACATCGTGCGCTGGGACCCCGGGCGGCGGCCGAGCTCGCGTGTATCGAGCACGAGCGGCGCTCTCGGGTCGAGCTTGCGCAAGGTGTCACTTCCAGATCGAGGCTCTGCAGAACCTCCGGGAGTCTATCCGGACCGGCGTCCGGGGGCCAATCGGACGGCTCGGTCAGCGCTCGAGGTGGTCGGGGAGCACGATGTCGTGCACGTCGGTGTCGTCGCCGAGACGGTGGGAGTGGCCGCCGGCGAGCTGGGCCCGGCCGCGGCGTACGAGGTCGATGGTGCCGACCAGCGTCTCCTCGAAACCGCCGAGCCGCTCGTCGACGTACTCGGCCGTCTCCTGGCGCAGCTCGGCATCCAGCGGCGGCGCATCGGGAGCCCGCAACCGGGCACGGCCGGTGCGTACCGAGGTGACCGTGCGCTCCAGAGCGTCCTCGAAGTTCGCCAGCTTGGACTCCACGTAGTGGTCGGTCTCGGCGCGCAGGGCCGCGGCCTCGCGCTCGGCCTCCGCCCGGATCTCCTCGGCGCGCAGCGTCGCGGTCCGGTACACGTCGGTGTCGGAGATCAGGTCCTCGCTCTTCTGCTCGGCGTCGCGCAGGATCGCGATCGCCTCGAGCCTGCCGGTGTCGACGAAGGCGTCCCGCTCCCCCACCACCTCGGTGGCGTGGCTCAGGGTGCCGTCGATCGCGACCTCGAGGGAGGAGAGCAGCTCGTGGAAGTCGTTGCGGTTGATCATCACCGAGGCGGACATCGGCACCGACCGCGCTGCGTCGATCGCGATGCGCAGGGCGTCCAAGCGGCGGACGATGTCCTCCTTCACGCCCTCACGCGCCTGACGCCTGCTTCTCGGCGAGCCGCTCGGTGAGGCGCTCCAGAACGAAGGCCGGCACCAGCCGGGACACGTCGCCGCCGAAGGTCGCGACCTCCTTGACCAGCGAGGAGGCCAGGAAGGAGTACTCGGGGCTGGTGGGGATGAAGACCGTCTCGACGTCGACCAGCGAGGAGTTCATCTGGGCCATCTGGAGCTCGTAGTCGAAGTCGCTGACAGCGCGCAGGCCCTTGACGATGGCCTTGATGCCGTTCTCCTCGCAGAAGCTCGTCAGCAGGCCGTCGAAGCCGGCCACGCTGACGTTGCCGAACTCGGCGCAGGCCTTCTCCAGCATCTCGATCCGCTCCTCGGCGGAGAACAGCCGGGCACTGGCCTTCGCCTTGTTCACCCCGATCGCGACGACGACCTCGTCGAAGAGCGCAGAGGCCCTGGAGATGATGTCGATGTGGCCGTTGGTGACCGGGTCGAAGGAACCCGGGCAGACCGCTTTGCGCACTCCAGACTCCTTACTCGTGATCGGCGCGGCGAAGGTACCAGAGCGCCGTCTCGCCGTACTTCTTGTGCCTGACCACCCCGAGACCTGCCGGCCATGCAGGCTCCACGCTACGCGCCGAGCGTTCGACGACCACAGCAGCGCCCGCGGAGAGCCACCCGTTGCCGACCAGGGCGGCGAGGGCCTCGGCGACCTCGGCTGCCTCCAGCGGGTACGGCGGGTCGGCGAAGACCACGTCGTACGGCGCGGGGGGCGAGCCGGCCAGCGCCCGCGCGACCGGCTGGGCGACGACCACGACCTCGAGCCCGAGGGTCTTCGCGTTCGCCACGATCAGAGCCGCCGTACGCCGGTCCGACTCGACCGCGGTCACGGCGGCAGCCCCGCGGGACGCGGCCTCCAGGCCGACGGCTCCCGAGCCGGCGTACAGGTCGAGGACGCGCAATCCGTGCAGCCCGCCGACCTGGGCCTCCAACGCCGAGAACAGCGCCTCTCGCACTCGGTCCGTGGTGGGCCGGGTGGCGTCCCCGGGCGGCGTTGCCAGCCGCCTGCCTTTCGCGGCACCGCCGATGATCCTGGTCACGCCGCCCTCAGCCCTTGTCCAGGAAGTCGGCACGATCGGAGTCCTCGAGGGCGGCGATGGCCGCAGCGAGGGCGGGCGTGGCCACGAGGTCCGGGTCCTGCTCGAGGTAGCGCGCGGCCTCCTCGCGGGCCGAGGCGATCACGTCCTCGTCGGTGAGCACCGAGAGCAGCCTGAGGGTCTTCTTGCGGCCGCTCTGCGAGGTCCCGAGCACATCGCCCTCGCGACGCTGCTCCAGATCGATCCGGGAGAGCTCGAAGCCGTCCCGGGTAGCGGCGACCGCGCTCAGCCGCTCCATCGAGGGCGAATCGGGCGCGGCCCCGGTGACCAGCAGGCACAGGCCCGCGTGCCCGCCGCGCCCGATCCGGCCGCGGAGCTGGTGCAGCTGCGAGACGCCGAAGCGCTCGGCGTCCAGGATCACCATCACCGTCGAGTTCGGCACGTCGACGCCGACCTCGATCACCGTGGTGGAGACCAGCACGTCGACCTCGCCGCCGGCGAAGGCCTGCATCACCTGGTCCTTGTCGTCGGCCGCCATCCGGCCGTGCAGCATCGCCACCCGCAGACCGGCCAGGGGGCCGGCAGCGAGCTCGGGGACCAGATCCTCGACCGAGAACAGGCCGGGACCCTCCTCGTCGGACTGCTCACTGCGCTGCTCACTGGGCTGCTCACTGGGCTGCTCGTCGCCGATGCGGGAGGCCACGACGTAGGCCTGACGGCCCGCTGCGACCTCTTCGCGGATCCGCGCCCAGGCGCGATCGAGCCACGCGGGCTGCGCCCGGACCGGTACGACGCTGGTCTGCACGTCGCCGCGGCCGGCAGGCAGCTCGGCCAGCGTCGAGGTGTCGAGGTCGCCGAAGACCGTCATCGCGACGGTCCGCGGGATCGGGGTCGCGGTCATCACGAGCACGTGCGGCGGAGTACCGGACTTGCTGGCCAGGGCTGCCCGCTGCTCGACCCCGAACCGGTGCTGCTCGTCGACGACGACCAGGCCGAGGTCGAAGAACTGGACCTTCTCCTCCAGCAGCGCGTGCGTGCCGATCACGATCCCTGCCTCGCCGCTGGCTGCGTCGAGCATCGCCTGGCGCCGTGCCGCGGTGCTCAGCGACCCGGTCAGCAGCGCCAAGGTGGTGGCGCCCTCGGCCGCGCCGAGGCGGCCGCCTTCCCCCAGGTCGCCGAGCATGGCGCTCATCGAGCGCAGATGCTGGCTGGCGAGCACCTCGGTCGGCGCGAGCAGCGCCGCCTGCCCGCCTGCGTCGACGACCTGGAGCATCGCCCGCAGCGCGACCAGCGTCTTGCCGGAGCCGACCTCGCCTTGGAGCAGCCGCTGCATCGGGTGGGTCCCGGCCAGCTCGTCGGTCAGCTCCGCACCGATCCGCTGCTGGCCGGCGGTCAAGGTGAACGGGAGCCTGGCATCGAAACGGTCCAGCAGGCCTCCGGCTACCGCCGTCCGTGACGTGGCCGGTTGGGCACGGTGCTCGGCGCGTCGTCGGGCCAGCACCATCTGGGTGGTGAACGCCTCGTCGTACTTCAGCCGCTTGCGGGCCGCCCCCAGCTCGCCGTGGTTGTCGGGGCGGTGGATCCAACGCAGGGCGGCATCGATCCCGAGCAGCTCGCGCGACTCGCGGACCGCCGCCGGCAGGGTCTCGGGCATCACTTCCACCAGGTCGAGCGCCAGCCCGACGAGCTCCTCGAGGGTCCAGCTGTCGATCTTCCCGGTCACGGGATAGACGGGGATCAGGTCGGGCATCTTCGCCAGTGCCTCGGCGGCATCACCCTCGGCGCCGTACATCCGGTAGTTGGGGTTGTTGAGGTCCCAGCGCCCGTTGAACCACTTGAGCTTGCCGGAGAACATCCCGACAGCGCCGCGGCTGAAGGTCCGCTCGTGGAACTCCGCGACCCCCCTCGCCTTGGCGAAGAAGGTCATCGCGAGAGTGCCGCCCTCGCCCTTGACCTGCACCAGCACGCGGTACGCCCGGCGGTGGGTGCGCTTGTCCTGGTAGTCCCTGAGCTCGCACGAGACCACCTCGCCGACCATCGAGATCAGATCGCCCTCGACAAGCTCGCCCAGATCGCTGAGCCGGCCCTTGTCGACGTAGGTGCGCGGGTAGTGGCCGAGCAGCTCGCCGACCGTGGCGAACCCGGTCTCCTTCACGACCTTGTCGGCGTGCTTGCCGCCGAGCACCGTCAGCGGGGAGTCCCAGGTGACCTTCATGCGAGCCTCACTCCACCGCCAGCAGCAACGGGTAGCGCTCCTGGCCGCCGTCGTAGACGAGGACGTCCACGCCTGCGTGGTGCGCACCGATCCAGTCCTCGCAGCGCCCGACCAGGTCCTCGGCGCCGGCACCCGCGACCAGGGTCACCAGCTCGCCGCCGCCGGTCAGGAGCCGCTCGAGGATCTCGGTGGCGACGGTGAACAGGTCATCGCCGACGACCGCGAAGTCGCCCTGCAGCACGCCGAGGGCGTCGCCGGCCTCGCACGGGCCCGCCGTCGTCATCGCCTGCTTGACCGCGATCGTGACGGCACCGTGGCGGGTGCTGCGGGCCGCCGAGGTCATCTGGACGACGTCGGCGTCGAACCCGCGGCCCGGCTCGTGCACGGCGATCGCCGCGATCCCCTGGACCTGGGCACGGGTCGGGACGACTACGACCCGGATGTCGTGCTCCTCCTCAGCCGCTGCGGCCGCAGCCTCCGCGACCCCGAGAGAGTCCGGGTCGTTGGGCAGCACCACGACCTCCTCGGCGCCGCTGCCGATGACCGCTTCGAGGATCTCGCCGGTGCTCGGTCGACGGCCGGGGCCACCGAGCAGCACGCTCGCGCCGGCCGCGGCGAAGATCGAGGCGAGCCCGTCCCCCGCGGCGACGGCGACCACAGCACGGCCCCGACGGGCGGTACGGCGGTCGCGGGCCCGGACGACCTGCTCGGCGAAGTGGGTGACCCGGATCCGGCGCGGTCTTCCGGCGTCGATGCCGGCCTCGACCGCGGCGCCGACGTCGTCGGTGTGCACGTGCACGTTCCAGAGCCCGTCGCCGCCGACCACGACGACCGAGTCGCCCAGCCCGGCCAGCCTGGTCCGCAGCCCGGAGATCTCCTCGTCGTCCTCGACGTCGAGCAGGTACATCACCTCATAGGCAGGGCCGTCCTCGGTCAGGTCGCCGGTCGGCAGCGGCTGCGGGATCGCGTGGGTGCCCAACGGCGACGGCGCACCCACGGCGCGCTGGCCGGTGACCGAGGTCTCGGCCGCGTCCAGGATCACGCACAGTCCGCGACCGCCCGCGTCGACGACGCCGGCGTCGCGGAGCAGCCGCATCTGGTCCGGGGTGCGGGCCAGTGCGTCTCGCGCGGCGGAGGCGGCGGCCCGCAGGACGTCCCCGAGGTGGGCCGCCGGATCCTCGGCACGCTCCGCAGCAGCGACCGAGGCCGCCCGCGCGACGCTGAGCATGGTGCCCTCGACAGGGTTGCCGACCGCGGCGTATGCCGCCTCGCTGGCCAGCGCGAAGCCCTCGGCCATCAGGCTCGCCGACCGATCCTGCGGCCCGCCCTGGCCCATCCGGCGCAGCAGCGCCGTGATCAGCTGGGACAGGATCACCCCGGAGTTGCCCCGGGCACCGAGCAGGGCGGCCTTGGCGTAGACGGTCAGCGCAGCGCGCAGATCCGGCTCGGCCCCGGGCTCGGCGGCCTCGGCCGCGGCGAGATGCTCCCGCAGCGCGGTGCGGGCCGCTTCCATGGTCAAGTACATGTTCGTGCCGGTGTCCCCGTCGGGCACCGGGTAGACGTTGAGAGCGTCGATCTCCTCGCGCGCGGTCGAGAGACCCTCGACCGCGAGCTCGGAGAAGCGGCGTACGGCGCCTAGGTCGAAGGTGGCGATCTGCTCGCCACGGGTCCCAGCCGTCATGCGGGTCACGCTAGTGCTTCGGCTCCCGATTCGCGTGCAGGGGTCGGTGTCGTCTATTCTTCTTCGGTTGCCCGGATCGGAGAGTTCTCCGTGATCGGGCCCCCGACTTCGTATCATCCGAAAATCAAGGAGTGCACGGTGGCTGCCGTCTGCGACATCTGCGCCAAGAAGCCTGGCTTCGGCAACAACCGCCCGTGGTCCCGCAAGATCACGAAGCGTCGCTTCAACCCCAACATCCAGCGCGTCCGCGCGACCGTCAACGGTGCGCCCAAGCGGCTCAACGTCTGCACCGGCTGCCTGAAGGCCGGCAAGGTCTCCCGCTAGTCCCCATCTCTGCCAGAACGGCGCGTGTGCTTCGGCACCGCGCCGTTCTTGCTGTTCCCGACTAGAAGTGCGACCAGCCGGCCGGGCCCTCGTACGGATCGCCGCTGACCGTGACGCGGGGGCCTTCGTCGTCGACGCCGGTCACCGAGCCGATCGGGCGGAAGCCCTCGGGCAGCGGTGAGCCAGGCGGGAAGGTCGCGACCAAGGGGTGGTCATCCCCGCCGCCGAGGATGAAGGTGAGCGGGTCGACGCCCAGCGCGGCACCGACCGCCTGCAGCGGCTCGTCGATCTCGAACGCCGTGGACCAGATGTCGATCAGGACGCCCGACGCCACGGCGAGGTGCCCGACATCCGCGACCAGCCCGTCGGAGACGTCGATCATCGAGGTCGCTCCACCGGCCGCCGCGGCCGGCCCGGCGGCGTACGGCGGCTCCGGGCGCTGGTAGGCCTCGACCACCGCCCGCGGTGAGCGGAAGCCCCGCCCAAGGACCGCAAGTCCCGCGGCTGCCCAGCCCTGACGTCCGGCGATCGCCAGGACGTCGCCCGACCGTGCCCCCGAGCGGAGTACCGGGGCGATCGAGCACTCGCCGAGGACGGTGACGGCCACGACGACCTCGGAGCCCGAGGTGATGTCCCCCCCGATGATGCTGGCACCGACCAGGGCGGCCTCCGCAGCGATCCCGTCCGCCAGGTCCAGCACCCACTGGGCCGGCAGGTCCGGCGGCAGCGCCAGCCCGACCGTCAGGGCTGTCGCCCGTCCGCCCATCGCGTTGACGTCGGAGATGTTCTGGGCAGCGGCTCGTCGACCTACGTCGTAGCCGCTTCCCCAGTCGCGCCGGAAGTGCCGTCCTTCGACGAGCAGGTCGGTAGAGACCACCGCATGTCCCTTCGGCGTCCGCAGCACCGCGGCGTCGTCGCCGGGACCGACATAGACCACAGGGCCTTGCTCGAAGCGGCGTACGAACTCCGCGACGAGGCCGAACTCGCCGAGGTCCGCGACGACCGCGCCTGCCTGCGGCGGGGTGGAGGGCGTCATGGCGCCAACTCTTGCACTCCTGCGGATGTTCACCGCACGCACCCGTCCGGTAGGTTTCCCAGTGGTCCACTCACCGCCGAGCCCGAGGGAGACTCTCATGGTCGTCCAGGCCTACATCCTGATCCAGACCGACGTCGGCAAGGCCGCGGAGGTCGCGACCAAGATCGCCGATATCAAGGGCGTCATCCTGGCCGAGGACGTCACCGGGCCCTACGACGTGATCGTCCGCGCCGAGGCGCGCAACGTCGACGAGCTCGGCAAGCTGGTGGTCGCGAAGGTGCAGACCCTCGACGGCATCACCCGGACGCTGACCTGCCCGGTCGTCCACATCTGAGCCCTCAGCATCTGAATCACTAGCGCAGGCCGGTACCGCGGGCCAGCGCCATCGCCACCAGACGGTCCAGCAGCTCTGGGTAGTCGACGCCAGAGGCGGCCCACATCCGCGGGAACATCGACGTCGAGGTGAAGCCCGGCATCGTCTCTACCTCGTTGAGCACCACCCGGCCGTCGTCGAAGACGAAGAAGTCGACGCGCGCCAGCCCCTCCACGTCGAGCGCGCCGAACGCCTCGACCGCCAGTCGACGCACCTTCGCCGCGACCGCCTCGTCGAGGTCGGCGGGGACCTCCAACGCCGTGTTCTGCTCCGGCAGGTACTTGGCCTCGAAGTCGTAGAAGGCGTGCGCATCGTCGACCCGGATCTCGGCGATGGCACTGGTCTGCGGCGGGCCGCCGTCGACGCCGCCGAGGACGCCGATCTCGACCTCGCGCGCTCCGGTGGCCGCGGCCTCGACGAGCACCTTGGGGTCGAAGCGCTGAGCCTCGGCGACCGCCTCTGCGAGGTCCTCGGGCCGGTCGACGCGGCTGATCCCGAAGCTCGAGCCAGCCCGGGCAGGCTTGACGAACACCGGGTAGCGAAGGGACTGCACCGCCTCGGTGATCGCGGCCGGGTCGCGCTCCCACGCTCCAGGCCGCACCAGCACCCACGGCAGCACCGGCAGCCCCTGGGCGGCGAAGAGCAGCTTCATGAACATCTTGTCGGTGCCGACAGCCGAGGAGAGCACCCCGGCGCCGACGTAACGGACCCCGGAGAGCTCCAGCAGGCCTTGCAGGGTGCCGTCCTGGCCCCACGGGCCGTGCATCACAGGGAAGACGAGGTCGACCTCGCCGAGGGTCCGGGGCACCTCGCCCGGAGGGGTGACCACGAGCTCGGCGTCCGGGCTCAGCGCCACCTCGCGGTCGCCGCTGACCGACGGCAGCTCGCCGGCCGGTCCGAGCGCGAGGCGCCCGCCCTCGTTGGACTCCAGCACCCAGCGGCCCTCGGTGGTGATGCCGATCGGGATGACCTCGTAGCGGGCTGGGTCGAGCGCGCTGATCACGCTGCCGGCCGAGACGCACGAGATCGCGTGCTCGCTGGACCTACCGCCGAACACGACGGCGATCCGGATCCGACGGGTGGCGTCACGGTCGTCACCGGTTTGGTCGGCGGGCTGCTGGCTCACCAGCCTGACCCTACCGGCGAAGCCTCTAAGGTGAGCGCATGCTCCTTGGTGCGCTCGTCCATGAGCTCTCGGCCACTCGGTCACGAGCAAGCTCGGGCACTCGGTAGCCTCGGCTCATGCGTCCTGCCACCCGAGCCGTCCACGTGGGTCGTCCGCCGCACGAGAGCGACGAGCCTTTGAACGTCCCGATCACGATGGCCGCGACGTACGTCGCCGGCGGCAGCCGGGAGTACGGCCGGTACGCCAACCCGACCTGGACTGCGTTCGAGGAGGCCCTGGCCGACCTCGAGGGCGGCGAGCAAGGCGCTCGCTGCCTGTCCTTCGCCAGTGGGCTCGCGGCCGTCTCCGTCGTCTTGGACCTCGTCGGCGCCGACCAGCTCGTGGTCGCACCGCGGCACGCCTACAACGGCACCATCATGCAGCTCGGCGACCTGGAGTCGCGAGGCCGGATCCGTACCCGGCTGGTCGACCTGACCGACACCGAGGCCGTGGTCGCAGCGTGCGAGGACGCCGCCCTGGTCTGGTTGGAGTCGCCTGCCAACCCGGCGATGGAGCTTGCCGACCTGGCCACGATCGCAGCAGCAGCGCGGGCCGCCGGCGCGTACGTCGTGGTGGACAACACCTTCGCGACGCCGATCCTGCAGCAGCCGCTCGACCTCGGCGCCGACATCGTCGTGCACTCGGCCACCAAGTACATCTCGGGCCACTCCGATGTCCTGATGGGCGCGATCGTCACCCGCAGTACCGAGCTGTTCGACGTGCTCAAGCGCCGCCGCGACCTGCTCGGCGCCGTCCCGGGCCCGTTCGAGGCCTGGCTGGCGCTGCGCGGGCTGCGCACCTTGCCGCTGCGGGTCGAGCGCGCGCAGCAGAGCGCCGTCGAGCTCGCCCGGCGGCTCGAGGGCCACCCGTCGGTGATCGAGGTCCGCTACCCCGGCTTCGGCGGGATGCTGGCGATCGTCCTGCCGAGTGCCGAGGCAGCCGATGCCCTTACCCACGGCACCCGTCTGTGGGTGCACGCCACCTCGCTCGGAGGGGTGGAGTCGATGTTCGAGCGCCGGCGTCGCTGGGCAGCCGAGCCGGCCACGATCCCCGAGGGCCTGGTGCGGCTCTCCGTCGGGATCGAGGACGTCGAGGACCTGTGGGAGGACCTGGTCGCGGCGTTGGGCTGAGCGGGAAGCTCACCGCGTCTCGACAGGCTCGACGAGCGGGGTCGATCAGTCCCTCTCGGCTTTCCGTGGCCGGGCGATGAACGCGTCCATCATCTCCCGCGCGCCGATGTCGCCGCGGATGACCGCGTCGACGTGCTCGGCGATCGGGGCGTCGACGCCGATGCTGCGGGCGAGCTCGAGGATCGAGGCACAGGACTTCGCCCCCTCGGCGACCTGCTTGGTGGTCGCGTAGATCTCCTCGGCGCTGGCACCCTTGCCGAGGCGCTCGCCGAAGGTCCGGTTGCGCGAGAGCGGCGAGGAGCAGGTGGCGACCAGGTCGCCGAGCCCGGCCAGGCCCATCAGGGTGAGCGGGTCGGCGCCTTGGGCCATCGCGACGCGAGCAGTCTCGGCGAGGCCGCGGGTGATCACCGAGGCGGTGGTGTTGTCCCCGAAACCGAGCCCTACCGCCATGCCGACGCAGAGAGCGACCACGTTCTTGTACGCGCCGCCCAGCTCGCAGCCGAGCACGTCGGTGCTGCTGTAGGGCCGGAACGCGCGCGAGTGGCAGATCTCCTGGAGCCGGGCGGCCACGGTCTCGTCGGCACACGCCACCACACTGGCCGCGGGCTCGCGCTGGGCGATCTCCTTGGCCAGGTTGGGTCCGCTGATGACCGCGATCCGCTCGGGACCGGCGCCGGTCACCTCGGCGATGACCTCGCTCATCCGCTTGGTCGTTCCGAGCTCGATGCCCTTCATCAGCGAGATGAAGACCGCATCAGGCGGGACCAACGGCGCCCACTCGGCGAGATTGTCGCGCAGCGTCTGCGAGGGCACCGAGAGGACGACGTACTCCGCACCCTCAAGCGCCTCGGCCGGGTCGGTCGTCGCACGGATGCTCTCCGGCAGCTCGACACCCGGGAAGTAGTCGGTGTTCTCGTGCTTGTCGTTGATGTTCTCGCAGACGTCGTCGCGGCGCGCCCACAGGGTGACGTCGTTGCCCGCGTCGGCGAGCACGATGCCGAACGCCGTACCCCAGGAGCCTGCGCTGAAGATCGCGATCCGGGCCATCAGGCGCGCCGTCCCTGGTTCTCGTCGTGCTGGTCGCCCTGGCCATGATCGTCGTGCAGTTCGTGGTGGTCGGCCTTGTTCGGGTTGCCGATCTCGGTGACGCCGGCTGTGCGCGGGTCGAACCGCTCGGCCGGCGCCGTCTCGTGGCGCAGATCGGCGACCAGGCCAGTGATCGCCGCCATGATCCGGTCTGTCGCCTCGTGCAGCACCTCGTTGGTCAGGGGCCTGCCGGTGAGATCGGACAGATCGACCGGGTCCCCGACCTTGTAGCGCGCAGTACGTCGCGGCACCAGGTGCGGACGGGCGCTGTACGGCGGCAGGATCTCCTGCGCGCCCCACTGCCCGATCGGGATCACCGGGCAGCCAGTCTCCAGAGCCATCCGGGCGGCACCGGTCTTGCCGCGCATCGGCCAGCCTGTCGGGTCCTTGGTGATCGTGCCCTCGGGGTAGACCCCGACGCAGGCACCGTCCTTGATGGCCTCCACCGCCGCGTCGAAGGCCCGAGCAGCATCGGTGCTCGAGCGCGAGACGGGGATCATCCGGGTGTCGCGCACGACGTACTTCACCACCGGCGCGTGGAAGAGCCCGTCCTTGGTCAGGTAGCGCACCAGCCGGCCGTGCTCATAGAGCAACCAGCCGAGGGTCAGCGGGTCGATGTGCGAGACGTGGTTCATCGCGACGACGCAGCCGCCGGTCGCGGGGATCTTCTCCCCGTCGATCCACTCGTGCTTGGTGGTCGCGAGCATCGATGGTTTGAGGATCGCGACGCACAGCGACCAACCCCATCCCCGTCGCTCGGCAACCTTGCGAACCTTGACCACGCCGCGACCTCCTTCCACCCAACAACAACACCGTGGCTGAGAACACTACCGACGCGACTGGGAGGATCGTCGGGTGACGAGCCCAAGTTACGCACTGTTGGTTCCGGTCAAGGACAGCCGGAGCGCGAAGACCCGCCTCGGCGTCGGCAGCGACGG
Organism: Marmoricola sp.; assembly: GCA_036272095.1. Classification (GTDB taxonomy): domain Bacteria; phylum Actinomycetota; class Actinomycetes; order Propionibacteriales; family Nocardioidaceae; genus Marmoricola. The sequence goes on from DATAZI010000016.1 coordinate 38,619, forward strand.
CCAGAGAGCCCGGTTGATGGAGGCGTTCGCCCGCGACTCGATCGCAGCAGCTCTGGAATGCCCGTTGGTGCGAGTCTTCGTGGTTGGCGACACCGCGTTCCTCGGCGATACGGCGACGGCGGTGCGGGCTCTGCCCGACGAAGGCGGCGGCGATCTGAACCGGGCGCTGGTGCGCGCTGCGGACCGGCTGCGTGCCGAGGCGGTGGCAGTGCCTCTCGGCATCGCCGTGATGCTGGCCGACCTTCCATGCCTGCGTTCCGCGGATCTCGACGCGGCCCTGGTCAGCGTCGTCGGACGCAGCCACGTCCCGGACGCCGCAGGCACCGGGACGACCCTGCTGGTTGCGCCGGCCGGCAGCGAGCTGGACCCGCGCTTCGGGCCCGGCTCGTCCTCGGCTCATACCCGCAGCGGCGCCGTCGCTATCGGAAGCGACCTGGCCTCGCTCCGCCTCGACGTCGACACCACCGACGACCTCGAGGAAGCACTCTCGTTCGGCGTCGGCGCCAGCACCGCCGAGCTGGTGGCGCGATCGGATCCGATGAGGTGAAACGTCGAACGGCGGCGCTCCCGTGGGGAACACCGCCGTTCGCTGCGTGGGATCAGGCCTTCTTGGCGGCCTTCTTGGCCGGAGCCTTCTTCGCAGGTGCCTTCTTGGCCGGAGCCTTCTTAGCGGGCGCCTTCTTGGCCGGAGCCTTCTTAGCGGGCGCCTTCTTGGCCGGAGCCTTCTTAGCGGGCGCCTTCTTGGCCGGAGCCTTCTTAGCGGGCGCCTTCTTCGCGGCTGCCTTCTTAGCGGGCGCCTTCTTGGCCGGAGCCTTC
>DATAZI010000017.1:0-48659 GCA_036272095.1 Marmoricola sp.
TGAGATCTTCGGTGCGCACGCCGACCCAGCGGAACTGCGCGCGTTCTTCGACGCAATCGGCCTTCAGATTGCGTACGACCATGACTCGAGCACCGCCGATGTCGAGATCCGACTGGACGGCCTGCTCGTAGAAAACAGCAACCCCCACGCTTCCAGAATGAACCCAGAAGATGGGGGTAGCGATCGTGTCCGAGGGGGGACTTGAACCCCCACGTCCGTTAAAGGACACTAGCACCTCAAGCTAGCGCGTCTGCCATTCCGCCACTCGGACGAGCGGGCGCAACACTAGCAAAGCAACGGCCCTGCCTCCGAATCGGGGTCGCACGGCAGTCGCTAGCATCGGGCCATGCATCCCCCTGCGCCGGACAGCGCCTGGCCTGGCGCGACCTTCACCGGCAAGCGGTTCCGGATCGCGTACGACGCGACGGAGTCGGTGGTGCTCCCGGTCGTCGACGGCTTGCTCGCTGGAGCTGCCGAGGTCGACATCACGCCGCCTCCCGGGATGCCGAAGGCCGGACACTCCAAGAACGCCCAGGACGGTGTCGGGTTCCGGACCCGGCTCAAGGCGCGGGTCGTGCACCTGCGATCCGGCCGGACCTCGCTGGCTTTGGTGGCGCTGGACCTGCTGGCCGGGTCGGCGCTGGTACAGCACGCGCTGGCTACGGCCGCCGCTGACACCGACGTCGCGCTGGACGGGATCTTCCTGGCGGCGACCCACACCCACGCCGGGCCCGGGCAGTACAGCGGCAGCTCGTTCTACAACGACTGGGCCTCCAACCGGCCCGGGTTCGACCCGGCGTACACGGCGTTCCTGGTCGAGCAGCTCTCCGTGGCACTCCATCAGGCGGTGCAGACCCGGCGCCCAGCCACCGCGGCGATCGGGTGTACGGACGTCTGGGGGCTGACACGCAACCGCTCGCTGGGAGCGTTCGTCCGCAACGAGGGAGTCACGGACCGGCGTACGGCAGACCAGCGACGGTACGTCGCGATCGACCCGCGGCTGCACCTGCTCCGCGTCGACGATTCCGCCGGCCCGATGGCGTCCTTCAGCTGGTTCTCGATCCACGGCACCGGGATCAGCCACCACGACGCCTCTTACAACGCCGATGTCTGGAGCTATCTCAACGGCGAGCTGGCGCACCGGGTGGAGGCGGTCACCGGCGTACGCCCGATCAGCGGTGCTGCGGTGGCATCGCACGGCGACATGACCCCGGCGGTCAAACCGGGGATGCTGGTCTTCCCCGAAGCTGAGCGGGTCGGACGGGGGATCGGCGCGGCGGCGGCAGCGCTGCACGCCGACCTAGGGCCCTCGTTGCGCTCGGACCTGCCGATCGGCTCGCTGCTCCTGCAGGTCGACCTCGCGACCGATCCGCAGGTCGACGGGATCCGGCTCGAGGAGCCGAAGATCGGGTGGGCGAAGACCGCCGGCGCCGCCGAGAACCTGACCCCGGTGCTTCATGCGCTGCCCCCGTTCAAAGCGGGCTACCCCAGAAAGCCTCGGGGGCCGCACGGGGAGAAGCGGATTGCTGGGACCCGGTGGTTCCACAACCGGCTCGTCGGGCGCCCCGACGAGTTCCCGAGGGTGCTCCCGGTGCACCTGCTCAGACTCGGAGATACCGCGGTGGTCGGTCTGCCGTTCGAGACCAGCGCCGAGGCCGGCCGTCGGATCGGCGACGCCGTACTCGAGTCCCGGCTCGACGTCTCCGAAGCGTTCGTCTCCTCGCTGACCAACGACCACTGCGACTACCTGACTACTCCAGAGGAGTACTCAGCGCAGTACTACGAAGGGGCCTCGACGCTCTTCGGGCCACGGCAGCAGGCGTGGGTGGCGGGACTGGCCCGCAATCTCGCCGACGGGCTCGCCGCCGGCACGCCCTCACCGCCGTTGGCGCGTACCTTCGACTTCGGCCTGCACCAGTACCTTGTCGAGCCGACCGAAACGACCCGCGAGCGCCGCATCGGAGTCGTCTCCTTCGACGAGGCGACCCCGACCGAGGACGCCTACTGGTCGATGACCTGGTTCGACGTCGGCCCCGGCAACCTGGCCTGGCACGAGCCACTGGTCCGGGTCGAGTGCGAGACGGACGGGGGCTGGATCCCCGCCGTGTACGACGGTCGGCCGGTCGACGACCAGGGCTGGCGGATCGGCATCACTATGACCGGGGACGCAGCCGGCTCTGCGACCTACCAGGTCCGCTGGTTCGCGCCGCCGCTCGGCCGGCCTGTCCGGCACCGCTTCGTGCTGCTGGCCAACAACGGACAGCCCGAGGTGGCAGGGCCGGCGTTCGACTGAGCCCACCGTCCACAGTCGGGCAGGCAGGTTGATCCACGCCGGTTGGGGCAAGATGAGCCCATGGCTGAAAGCACCTACGACCCGGCCGCCGAGGTCGTCGAGATCTGCAGCGACCTGATCGGGATCGACACATCGAACTTCGGCGACTCCTCCGGCCCGGGGGAGCGCAAGGCCGCGGAGCATGTCGCAGCGCTGCTCGACGAGGTCGGGATCGAGATGGAGATCCTCGAGTCCGAGCAGGGCAGGACGTCACTCATCGGCCGCTGGGGTGGGGACCGGGGAGACCCGGTGCTGCTGCACGGGCACCTGGACGTCGTGCCGGCCAACGCTGCTGACTGGGCCGTGCACCCCTTTTCCGGCGAGGTGCGCGACACCGACGGCGGACCCTGCGTCTGGGGCCGCGGTGCGGTCGACATGAAGGACTTCGACGCGATGCTGCTCTCCGGGATCCGGGCGCGCGCCCGCGCCGGCGCGGTGCCCTCGCGGCCGCTGGTGCTCTGCTTCACCGCAGACGAGGAAGCCGGGGGCGCTCTGGGCGCAGGCTTCCTGGCCCGTGAGCACCGCGACCTGCTCGAGGGCTGCACGGTCGCGATCGGCGAGGTCGGCGGATTCAGCACGACGGTCCGCGGCCGACGGATCTACCTGATCCAGGCCGCCGAGAAGGGCATGGCCTGGCTGCGGCTGACTGCGAAGGGGACCGCGGGGCACGGCTCGATGCGCCAGCCCGACAACGCGGTGACCCGGCTCGCCGCCGCGGTCGCGCGGATCGGCGCCCACCAGTGGCCGGTGCGACTGACCCCGTCGATGGAGGTGCTGCTCGCGGCAGTGGCCGAGCTGGCCGGGACCGAGGCGACGCCGTCGAACGCCGAAGCACTGGTCGAGGAGTTCGGACCGGCCGCCCGGATGATCGGGGCCGTCATCAAGAACTCGACCAACCCGACGATGCTCGAGGCCGGCTACAAGGTCAACGTCGTCCCCGGCGAGGCGAGCGCCCGGATCGACGGGCGCTTCCTGCCGGGCTATGAGGACGAGTTCTGGGACACCCTCGCCGAGCTCGCCGGACCGGAGGTCGAGGTCAGGGCGGACGTGCACATGAGGGCAGTCGAGACCGACTACGAAGGGCCGGTCGTGGCGGCGATGACCGAGGCGCTGCTGGCCGAGGACCCGGACGCCCTCGTCGCGCCGTACCTGATGAGCGGCGGCACCGACGGCAAGTACTGGTCCGACCTGGGGATGGCGACCTTCGGGTTCGCACCGCTGCGCCTCCCCGAGGACCTCGACTTCACCGCGCTGTTCCACGGCGTCGACGAGCGGGTGCCGGTGGACTCCCTGGAGTTCGGGGCACGGGTCTTCGACCGGTTCGTCGGCAGCCTCTAGCTTGCGAACCAGAACAGCTGCTGCTGGCGGATGATCTTGCGGCGCAGCACAACCCGTCGGTGACCGTCCGCGGCGATTCGGACGCGGTCCAGCTCCCAGCCGCCGGCCTCGGCACGCTGGACCAGCAGACGGGTCACGAAGCTGCGCGACTCGTCGCGGTGGATGAAGAGCTGGTCGAACTCGTACTCCACCCCGGGACGCAGGGCACGACGCTGGATGTTCCGCTGCTTGGCCGACGTCATCAGTCTCCTACCGCCTCCGGTCGTGAGATGTCATCGAGTGCTTCCACGATCTCTGCCGGCAGCTCGCACTCCTCGACGAGCAGCGACGCCTTGAGCTGCTCGGCGGTGCGTGCGCCGATGATCGGCGCAGTCACGCCGGGCCGGTCGCGGACCCAGGAGAGCGCGACCTCCAGCGGCGTCCAGCCGAGGCCCTCGCCGGCACGGGCGACCGCCTCGACGACGCGCTCGGCGCGCTCGTTGAGATGCCGGCCGACGAACGAGGAGAAGTGCGGGGACGCAGCGCGCGAGTCCGCCGGCGTGCCGGTGCGGTACTTACCGGTCAGCACACCGCGGCCCAAAGGCGACCAGGGCAGCACACCGAGGCCGAGGGCAGTCGCTGCCGGGATGGTCTCCGCCTCGACCCCTCGGCTGAGCAGCGAGTACTCGACCTGGGTCGAGGCCAGCACGGCCCGGCCCGGGACAGCGCGCTGCCAGGTCGCCGCCTGGGCGGACTGCCAGCCGGTGTAGTTGGAGATACCGACGTAGGAGGCCCGGCCGGAGCTGACCGCGAAGTCCAGCGCGCTCAGCGTCTCCTCCAGCGGGGTGTCGTCGACCCAGGTGTGCACCTGCCAGAGGTCGACATGGTCGACGCCGAGGCGCTTGAGCGAGGCATCGAGGCTGCTGAGCAGGAAGCCTCGGGACCCGTTCGTCTCGCGCTCGCCACGCAGCCTGCTGATCCCTGCTTTCGTAGCCAGCACGATCTCCTCGCGCCCTACGACGTCGCCCAGCAGGCTGCCGATCACTCGCTCGGAGTCGCCGTTGCCGTACCCGGCCGCGGTGTCGAGCAAGGTGCCGCCCGCCTCGACGAAGGCAGCGAGCTGGTCGCGGGCCTCGTGCTCGTCGGTGTCGCGTCCCCAGGTCATCGTGCCCAGGCCGAGACGGGAGACCTTCAGGCCCGTGCTGCCCAGGTGACGCTGCTGCATGCCACGAAGACTAGCCAGCGCCACCGCGCGTTCTTGCCTCGGCTCGCCGAAGGGGGTGCGAGTCAGGTACCGGTCAGGTATCCCGCGTAGGCTCCGGGCCTGTGCACTCAGCAGATGTGATCAATTACCCCGACGCGATCGTCCTCGGCATCGTCGAGGGGTTGACCGAGTTCCTGCCGGTCTCGAGCACCGGCCACCTGACGATCGCCGAGAAGCTCCTTCACGAGAGGATCGACGCTTCCTCGGTGACGGCGTTCACCGCTGTGATCCAGATGGGCGCGATCGCCGCGGTGATCATCTTCTTCTGGGGCGACATCTGGCGGATCGCCAAGGCCTGGGTGACCGGAGTGTTCCAGCCCGAGTACCGCGGGACACTGGATCACCGGATGGGCTGGTACATCATCGTCGGATCGATCCCGATCGGCATCGTCGGATTCGCCGCCCAGAACGCGATCAAGGGTGATCTGCGCTCGCTGTGGGTCGTCGCCTGCGCGCTGATCGCCTGGAGCGCGGTGATGCTGTTCGCCGAGAGCCGAGGCAAGCAGGAGCGCGGCGAGGACGGATTGTCGATGCGGGACGCGCTGACGATGGGCCTGGTCCAGTGCCTGGCTCTGATCCCCGGGGTCTCCCGGTCCGGCTCGAGCATCTCTGCCGGTCTGCTGCGTGGGCTCGACCGGGTGACAGCGACCCGGATGTCGTTCTTCCTCGGGATCCCCTCGCTGCTCGCCGCCGGCCTCTACGAGCTCAAGGACGTCAAGGGCATCGGGGTCGGCCCGACCGTGGTCGGCACCTTGATCGCCTTCGTGGTGGCCTACGCCTCAGTCGCGTGGCTGCTGAAGTTCGTCGCCGGCCACAGCATCGGCAAGTTCGTGCCGTACCGGATCGCCGTCGGCGTGGTGCTGCTCGGGCTGCTCGCCTTCAACGTGATGTCGGCGACCTGAGGGCCGGGTTCACAACCAGCCGGAGCGGCGCGCGATCACCCAGACGGCCAGCGAGCTCAGCGCCATCAGTACCAGCGCGAACGGGTAGCCGTACTGCCAGGCGAGCTCGGGCATGTGGTCGAAGTTCATCCCGTAGATGCCGGCGACCAGCGTCGGTGCCGCGACCAGCCCGACAGCAGCCGAGATCTTGCGCATGTCGTCGTTCTGCTGGATCGAGATCTGGGCCAGGTGCGCCTCGAACGCCGCAGTCAGCAGCGCCTCGAGACCGTCCATCGTCTCCGCGACCCGGTTGAGGTGGTCGGCGACGTCGCGGAAGTACGGCGCCGCCTCCGGGTGGATGCCGCGGACGGCGCCGGAGGCGAACCGGTTGACCGGGTCACGTAGCGGCGCCACGGCCCGGCGCATCTCGGCCAGCTCGCGCTTGAGCACGTAGATGCGGGCAGAGTCGTTGGTGCGCTGGGTGCCGAAGACCGAAGCCTCGACCTCGTCGACGTCCTCGACCAGCTCGGCGGCGACCTCCTCGTAGATGTCCACGACCTGGTCGCAGACCGCGTAGACCACCGCCGAGGGCCCGTGGGCGAGGACGTTCTGCATGCTCTCCAGGGCGAGCCGGGCGTCATGCAGGGCGCCTCCCGTCCCGTGCCGGACGGTCACCACGAAGTTGCGGCCGATGAAGAGGTTGATCTCGCCGGTCTCCACGGCGTCGTCCTCGTCGACGTACCAGAGCGTCTTCAGGGTCAGGAAGAGCGAGTCCTCGTACAGGTCGAGCTTGGGGCGCTGATGAGCCAGCACCGCGTCCTCGACCGCGAGCGGGTGCAGGTCGTAGAGCCTGGCGACGGTCTCCATCTCGTGCTTGGTCGGCTCGTGCAGCCCGACCCAGACGAAGTCGCCCGGATCGGTGGCACGGGACCGCACGCCGGAGAGATCCGAGGTCGCGGTGCCGCAGTCCACCCGGACGCCCTTGCGGTACAGCGCGTTGTCGACGATCACGGACCAAGGTTAGGACCCGGGGGAGCGGGCCCGGTGCGTAGGCTCGCCCCATGTCGACAGTGATCCTCGCCAGGCATGGCCGTACCTCGGCCAACGCAACCGGCGTCCTGGCCGGCCGTACGCCGGGGATCGCCTTGGACGACGTGGGGACCGAGCAGGCCAAGCGTGCGGCGGCCCGTCTGGACGGCCTTCGGCTCGCGGCCGCCTTCACCAGCCCGTTGGAGCGGTGCAAGCAGACCTCGGCGCTGCTGCTCGCCGGCTCCGGCGTCCGAGCCAAGGTCGAGCGTGGGCTGAACGAGTGCGACTACGGCGACTGGGCCGGCCGGCCGATGAAGGAGCTCGTCAAGGAGGACCTGTGGAAAGTCATCCAGGCCAGCCCCTCGGCCGTACGGTTCCCAGGAGGTGAAGCGATGGCCGAGATGTCGTCGAGGGCCGTGGCCGCTGTCCGGGCCCGTGATGCCGAGGTGGCCGCTGAGCACGGCGACGACGCCGTCTGGCTGGCTGTCGCGCACGGCGACATCATCAAGGCCGTGCTCGCCGACGCTCTCGGCATGCATCTCGACGCCTTCCAGCGGATCATGGTCGACCCGGCCAGCCTCTCGGTGATCCGCTACACCCCGGAGCGCTCGTTCGTGCTCGCCACCAACACCCACGACGGCTCTCTGGCCCACCTCGCCAAGCAGGCCGAGAAGCCCGAGGAGAAGCTCGGCGGCGGCGCGGGCCCTGGCAGCGAGCCGCCCCCCACGCCGTAGGCTCAGGGCATGGCTCCACTCGTCCACAGATTCGACCCGCCCGAGCGCTTCATCCCCGGCACCGTGGGCGAACCGGGCCAGCGCGCGTTCTTCCTCCAAGCCCGCGCAGGCGGCCGGGTGACGAGCATCGCGCTGGAGAAGCAGCAGGTCGAGATCCTCGGCGAGAGGATCGACGAGCTGCTCGACGAGCTGATGGGCGCAGGCGGCGTCGCGGCCGTGATCCCTGCGATCACGCCGCCAGAGCAGGTCGACAACGAGCCGCTCGACCAGCCGATCGTCGAGGAGTTCCGCGCCGGCACGATCACCTTGTCCTGGGACAGTGAGGACGAGCTCGTAGTCGTCGAGGTGTTCCCGGTCGTCGAGGTGGTCGGCCCGATCGAGGCCGACGAGGACGAGCTCGTGGACCTGCCGATCGACGAGCCCGAGCCCGAGGAGCTGTTCATCGTCCGGCTGCCCCCGGTCCTTGCCCGCGTCTTCGCCAGCCGCGCCTCCTTGGTCGTCCAGGCCGGCCGGCCTGCCTGCCAGTTCTGCGGCGGCCCGGTCGATGTCGCCGGCCATCTCTGCCCGCGCTCCAACGGATACCGTCGCACCCAGGCCTGAGGTCGGAGCGATGACTGCCGAGCGCGTGCCGGAAGACCTCCTGGCCACCGGGGAGATCACCCTGCTCGGCCGGATCATGCCCGCCTCCAACCACACCTACCTCTGCCGGCTCGGAGAGGAGGAGGGTGGCGTGCAAGCCGTCTACAAGCCGGTCTCCGGCGAACGGCCGCTGTGGGACTTCACCGATGGCACCCTCGCCGCGCGCGAGTACGCGGCGTGGATGGTCTCCGACGCGCTCGGCTGGTCCGTCGTACCGCCGACGCTGCTGCGCGACGGTCCTGCCGGACCGGGGATGGTCCAGCTCTGGTGCGAGCCCGATCCCGGCATCGACGCCGTCGACCTGATCGAGCAGGCTCCGCTGCAGCCCGGCCAGCTCCATGTCGTCGATGCCTTCGACGACCGCGACCGCCCGATCATGCTGGTCCACGAGGACTCACCGGCTCTGCGCCGGATGGCCGTGTTCGACCTGGTCGTCAACAACACCGACCGCAAGGGCGGCCACGTCCTGGCGATGACCGACGGCCACCGTTACGGCGTCGACCACGGCGTCTGCTTCCACGTCGACGACAAGCTGCGCACGGTCCTGTGGGGTTTTGCCGGGCTGCCGCTCGACGAGGAGGAGGTCGCAGGCCTGACCAGTCTGACAACCGCTTTCGACGACGGCCTGGACGACGATCTCGCTGACCTGCTGACGCCGGACGAGCGGTGGACCACCCGCCGCCGGATCGACAGGCTGCTGCGTGCCGGCCGGTTTCCGGAGCCGGGTCCCGGCTGGCCGTCACTCCCGTGGCCAGCCTTCTGAACCACTTCGTTACTCTTCGACGCATGCGTGCCTGGCCTGCCACCGACGTCCCCCGCCTCCCTGCCCGGGGGCCGGTGGTGCAGGTGTTCGACTCGGCGACCAGGGATCTGGTCGAGCTCACGCCTCCCTCCGGCACCGCCCGCATGTACGTCTGCGGCATCACTCCGTACGACGCGACCCACATGGGCCACGCCGCGACGTACGTCGCATTCGACCTCCTGAACCGGGCCTGGCGCAGCGCCGGGCACGGTGTCCGCTACGTCCAGAACGTCACCGACGTCGACGATCCGCTCCTCGAGCGCGCCACCGCCACCGGCCAGGACTGGGTCGAGCTCGCCGAGCGCGAGACCGAGCTGTTCCGCACTGACATGGCTTCGCTGCGGGTGCTGCCGCCGGATGCGTACATCGGCGCGGTCGAGGCGATCCCGCTGGTCGTGGAGATGATCGAGCAGCTCCGCGAGATCGGGGCCGTCTACCCGGTACCGAACGACGACGGCTCGGCCGACCTCTACTTCTCGGTGTCCCACGACCCGGCCTTCGGATCGGTCTCCGGCTGGGACCGCGACCGAATGCTGGCGGTGTTCGCCGAGCGCGGGGGAGACCCGGACCGCCCCGGCAAGCGCGACCCGCTGGACTGCCTGCTCTGGCAGGCCGAGCGTCCCGACGAGCCGGCCTGGGACTCCAGCCTCGGACGCGGCCGGCCCGGCTGGCACATCGAGTGCTCCGCGATCGCCCGCGACCACCTCGGCACCGGGTTCGACGTCCAAGGCGGAGGCAGCGACCTGGTCTTCCCGCACCACGAGATGAGCGCGTCCGAAGCCCAGGTCAGCGACCCCGATACTCCGTTCGCCCGGGCCTACGTGCACGCCGGCATGGTGGCGCTGGACGGCGAGAAGATGTCGAAGTCCAAGGGCAACCTCGAGCTGGTCTCGCGGCTACGCGAGAACGGCACGGACCCGGTCGCTATCCGGCTCGCCCTGCTTGCGCACCACTACCGCAGCGACTGGGAGTGGACCGCGGGCGGACTCGAGCAGGCCGAAGGCCTCCTGGTGCGGCTGCGGGCGGCGCTGGACCACGACGCGGGTGCGCCGACGGGTCCCGTGGTGACGGGTGTCCTGCTCGCGATGGCCACCGACCTGGACGCGCCCGGCGCCCTGATCACCCTGAGCACCTGGGCGGCCGCCACCGACGCGGGCGACCGCAGCGAGCCCGGGGCTGCCGCGGTGATTCGCGAGCTCGCCGACGCCGCGCTCGGCCTGGCGCTCTGAAGGCAGCGCGGCCGGGTCTCAGACGGGACCGTCGCCCGGGTTCTCGCGCCTCTTGAGATACCGCTCGAACTCCCGCGCGATCGCCTCGCCGCTCGCTTCCGGCAGGTCGGCGGTGTCCTTGGACTCCTCGAGGCTGCGCACGTACTCGGCGACGTCCTCGTCCTCCTCGGCGAGTTCCGCGACGCCACGCTCCCACGCCCTGCTCTCTTCGGGCAGGTCGCCCAGCGGGATCGCGATCTCGAGCAGGTCCTCGACCTGGGTCAGCAGTGCCAGGGTGCCCTTGGGGCACGGCGCCTGCGGAAGATAGTGCGGCACGGCTGCCCAGAACGAGACGGCCGCGATGTCCAGGCGCGCGCAGGCGTCCTGCAGCACGCCGACGATCCCGGTCGGGCCCTCGTAGGTCGAGGGCTCCAGCTTGAGCCGGTCGTCGAGGTCGAGCTCGGTCGCGGTGCCCGTGACCGGGATCGGCCGGGTGTGCGGCGTCTCGGCCAGGAGAGCGCCCAGGGTCACGACCTGGGCCACCTCGAGGTCGTCGGCGGCGGCCAGGATCTCGGAACAAAATGCACGCCACCGCATGTTGGGCTCGATGCCGCGGAGAAGGACGACGTCGCGGTGCGAGCCGGGCGGGCGGGCGACGTAGAGCTGCGTCGTGGGCCAGGTGATCCGGCGCATGCCTTCGTCCGTCGTACCCACCACAGGACGGTTGACCTGGAAGTCGTAGTAGTCCTCAGGGTCGATCGCCGCCACCAACTGGGCGTCCCAGACCTCGATCAGGTGGTCCACGACGCCGGTGGCAGCGCCGGCGGCGTCGTTCCAGCCCTCGAAAGCACTGATCATCACCGGGTTGACCAGCGGGCGGACCTCATCGATCTCGATCACCACCCAAGCCTAACCATGCACCCGTACTACCGACCGGCGTCCCTGCCGGTGCCCTGGGTCTCTCATACGGAAATGTCCGTCGACCGCCCTGCCCGACCGCGTACACTTGGTTGGTCGAGAGGCGTTGCGACGGACATGGGTCCGCCACGCTCGGCCGAGTGCACCAAGGACGCCTTCCGATCTGGAAGGAACCAACTGTGAACGCCTTCGAGCCGCATGTGCGACCGGACTGCACCGAGGAGCTCACCCGGGCCCTGGGCGAGCGGATCATGGTCATCGACGGTGCCATGGGGACCGCGATCCAGCGTGACCGCCCCGATGAGGCCGGCTACCGCGGCGAGCGGTTCAAGGACTGGCCGAGCGATGTCCAGGGCAACAACGAGCTGCTCAGCCTCACCCAGCCCGACATCATCGACGGCATCCACCGCGAGTACCTCGAGGCCGGCGCCGACTTCATCGAGACCAACACGTTCAGCGCGAACACTGTCTCGATGGGCGACTACGGCATGGAGGAGCTGTCCTTCGAGCTCAACTACGCCTCGGCGCAGCTGGCGCGGGCGGCGTGTGACGCTTTCGCGACCCCCGACCGGCCGCGGTACGTCGCCGGCGCGATCGGGCCGACTACCAGGACCGCGACGATCTCCCCGGACGTCAACGACCCGGGCGCCCGCAACATCTCCTACGACCAGCTGGTGGCGGCGTACCTCGAAGCAGCCAACGGACTGGTCGACGGCGGCTCGGACCTGCTCCTGATCGAGACGATCTTCGACTCGCTGAACGCGAAGGCTGCGATCTTCGCCGTCGAGACGTTGTTCGAGGAGCGCGGGCGCCGGTGGCCGGTGATCATCTCGGGCACCATCACCGACGCGTCCGGACGGACCCTGTCGGGCCAGACCACCGAGGCGTTCTGGAATGCGATGCGGCATGCCAAGCCGATCGCGGTCGGCCTGAACTGCGCCCTGGGCGCACCCGAGATGAGGCCGTACCTCGCCGAGATGGGCCGGATCGCCGACACGTTCGTCTCGGCCTACCCGAACGCCGGCCTGCCCAACGCCTTCGGTGAGTACGACGAGTCGCCGGAGCACCAGGCCAGCTACATCGCCGAGTTCGCCGAGGCCGGGCTGGTCAACCTGGTCGGCGGCTGCTGCGGCACCACTCCGGCCCACATCGCCGAGATCGCCAAGGTGGTCGAGGGCAAGCCTGCGCGACCGGTTACCGGGCTGGACGTTGCCACCCGCTTGTCCGGCCTGGAGCCGCTGAACATCAACAAGGACTCGCTGTTCGTCAATATCGGCGAGCGCACCAACATCACCGGGTCGGCACGCTTCCGCAACCTGATCAAGGCCGAGGACTACGACACCGCGCTCTCGGTCGCCCTGCAGCAGGTCGAGGTCGGTGCGCAGGTCATCGACATCAACATGGACGAGGGCATGATCGACGGCATCGCCGCGATGGACCGGTTCACCAAGCTGATCGCCGCCGAGCCGGACATCAGCCGCGTCCCGGTGATGATCGACTCCTCGAAGTGGGACGTCATCGAGGCCGGACTGAAGAACGTCCAGGGAAAGCCGATCGTCAACTCGATCTCCATGAAGGAGGGCGAGGAGAAGTTCATCCGCGAGGCCCGGCTGTGCCGCAAGTACGGTGCTGCGGTGGTCGTGATGGCCTTCGACGAGCAGGGTCAGGCCGACAACCTCGAGCGCCGCAAGGAGATATGCGGACGGGCCTACCGGATCCTGACCGAGGAGGTCGGCTTCCCGGCCGAGGACATCATCTTCGACCCGAACTGCTTCGCGCTGGCCACCGGCATCGAGGAGCACGCGACGTACGGCATCGACTTCATCGAGGCCTGCGCCTGGATCAAGGAGCACCTCCCCGGGGTGCACATCTCCGGCGGCATCTCGAACGTGTCCTTCTCGTTCCGGGGCAACAACCCGGTGCGCGAGGCGATCCACGCGGTGTTCCTCTTCCACGCCATCAAGGCCGGCCTGGACATGGGCATCGTCAACGCTGGCGCGCTAGTGCCCTACGACTCGATCGACACCGAGCTGCGGGACCGCATCGAAGACGTGGTGCTCAACCGTCGTGAGGACGCTGCTGAGCGCCTGCTCGAGGTCGCGGAGCGGTTCAACACCGGCGACGTCAAGGAGGAGGCTGCGGCCGCCGAGTGGCGCAGCCTGCCGGTCCGGGAGCGGATCACGCACGCGCTGGTCAAGGGCATCGACGCCGATGTCGAGGCCGACACCGAGGAGCTGCGGGCCGAGATCTCTGCAGCCGGCGGTCGCCCGATCGAGGTGATCGAGGGCCCGCTGATGGACGGCATGAACGTTGTCGGCGACCTGTTCGGCGCCGGCAAGATGTTCCTCCCGCAGGTGGTGAAGTCCGCCCGGGTGATGAAGAAGGCGGTCGCCTACCTGCTGCCGTTCATCGAGGCGGAGAAGCAGCCCGGCGACGTCGCGACGACCAACGGCACGATCGTGATGGCGACGGTGAAGGGCGACGTCCACGACATCGGCAAGAACATCGTCGGCGTCGTGCTGCAGTGCAACAACTACACCGTGATCGACCTCGGTGTGATGGTTCCTGCCCAGAAGATCCTGGACGCCGCCAAGGAGCACCAGGCGGACATCATCGGGCTCTCCGGCCTGATCACGCCGTCACTGGACGAGATGGTCAACTTCGCCGTCGAGATGGAGCGCCAAGGCCTCGAGATCCCACTGCTGATCGGGGGGGCGACGACGTCGCGCGCCCACACCGCAGTGAAGGTCTCGCCGCGGCGTACCGGGCCGGTGGTGTGGGTCAAGGACGCGTCCCGCTCGGTGCCGGTCGCAGCAGCGCTGCTCGACGAGAAGCAACGGCCCGCGCTCCTCGAGGCGACCGAGGCCGACTACGCCAGCCTGCGTGAGCGGCATGCCCAGAAGAACGAGCGGCCGAGTCTGACGCTGGAGAAAGCCCGCGCCAATCGGACGCCGATCGTCTGGGACGGCTACCTGCCGCCGGTCCCCGCAATCGGACCCGGCATCCGCGAGTTCCTCGACTACGACATCGCCGAGCTCCGGGAGTACATCGACTGGCAGCCGTTCTTCAACGCCTGGGAGATGAAGGGCAAGTTCCCCGACATCCTCAACAACCCGGCCTCCGGCGAGGCGGCGCGCAAGCTCTACGAAGACGCGCAGGACATGCTCGACAAGATGATCAAGGAGAAGTGGCTGACTGCCAACGGGGTAATCGGCTTCTTCCCCGCCAACGCAGTCGGCGACGACATCGAGGTGTACACCGACGAGACCCGTTCAGACGTCTTCAAGACGCTGCGCAACCTGCGTCAGCAGGGGGAGCACCGCGAGGGCATCCCGAACCGCTCCCTGGGCGACTACATCGCACCCAAGGAGACCGGGATCAACGACTACGTGGGCGCGTTCGCCGTGACCGCCGGACTCGGCAGCCAGGACAAGATCGCGGAGTTCAAGGCCGACATCGACGACTACTCGGCGATCCTGCTCGAGTCGATCGCCGACCGCCTCGCTGAGGCCTTCGCCGAGCGGATGCACGAGCGGGTCCGCAAGGAGTTCTGGGGCTACCAGCCGGACGAGGAGCTGGACAACGCGGCCCTCATCGGCGAGAAGTACGTCGGGATCAGACCCGCCCCCGGGTATCCAGCCTGCCCTGAGCACACCGAGAAGGCGACTCTCTGGGAGCTGATGGACGTGGCCGACCGCACCGGCATCGAGCTGACCGAGTCGATGGCGATGTGGCCTGGCGCCGCAGTCAGCGGCTGGTACTTCTCGCACCCGGACTCGCAGTACTTCGTGGTCGGCCGGCTCTCCCAGGACCAGGTCGCGGACTACGCCACCCGGAAGGGCTGGACGCTGAAGGAGGCCGAGCGCTGGCTCGGATCCAACCTCGGCTACAACCCCGAAGACTGACCGGGTGGTGCAGGAGGCTGCGAGGCAACCGTCTCGCGACCTGGGCGCAGTGCTCTGGGACATGGACGGGACGCTGGTCGATACCGAGCCGTACTGGATCGAGGTCGAGTTCGCGCTGGTCGCCGAGTTCGGCGGCACCTGGAGCATGGAGCACGCCCTGAACCTGGTCGGCAACGACCTGCTGGTCTCGGGTGAGTACATCCGGGTGCACGGCGGCGTCGACCTCACCGCGGAGGAGATCGTCGAGCGGCTGCTGGACGGCGTCATCGCGCGCATCAACGTGGACGTGCCGTGGCGGCCCGGCGGGGTCGAGCTGCTCGGCGCGCTGCGTGCTGCCGGGATCCCGTGTGCCCTGGTGACGATGTCCTACGAGCGGTTCGTCGCGCCGATCCTGGCAGCCCTCCCGGAAGGCAGCTTCGCCGAGATCGTCACCGGCGACCAGGTCAAGGTCGGCAAACCGCACCCGGAGCCCTACCTCACGGCGGCAGCCCGGCTCGGGCTCGAGACCGCCTCCTGCATCGCGATCGAGGACTCCAATACCGGCGCCAAGTCGGCCGAGGCCGCCGGCTGCACGGTGCTGGTGGTGCCTCACCACGTCCCGGTGCTCGAGGGCGATCGGCGGATCTTCGTGGAGTCACTCGTCGGGATCGGTGTCGCCGACCTCCACGATCTGCTGCTCGACTGAGACAGCCGCAGGACCAGGTACCGCGTCGGGCAGCGGAGGCGGGGTGCCGCCGAACTCGGGGCAGTAGGCCTTGAAGCTGCACCAGCCGCACATGCTGCCGCGGTTGGGCCGCCAGTCGCCGGTGGCATGGGCCTCGGCGATCGCCTCCCAGAGCGCCTGTACGAGCCGCTCGGTGGCCAGCAGGTCCTGCTCGTCGGGCTCGTAGGAGAGCGTCTCGGTGTTGCCGAGATAGATCAGGCGGAGCATCGCCGGGATCACGCCTCGGTTGCGCCACAGGACCAGTGCGTAGAACCGCATCTGGAACAGCGCAGCCGCCTCGAAGGCCTCGCTCGCTGAACGGCCGGTCTTGTAGTCGACGACTCGGATCGCACCGTCCGGGGCTACGTCGATGCGGTCCACGTAGCCCCGCAGCAGCAGCTTGGAGTCCAGCAGGGTCTCGATGTACAGCTCGCGCTCGGCCGGCTCTAGGCGGCTCGGGTCCTCCAGGGTGAAGTAGCCGCGCAGCGACGAAGCGCACGAAGCCAGCCACGCTGCCTCGGCGTCGGGCTCGTCCTCGGCGAACAGGGCCGTGCGGTCGGGCTCCTCGGAGCGGACGAGGCCCCAGGCCGTACCGATCAGCTCCTCGGCACGCTCCGGAGTCCGCTGCGCCGCCGGCAGGTCGAAGAGGTCCTCGAGCACCTTGTGCACCACAGTGCCGCGGACCGCTGCAGCCGAGGGAGCCTCGGGGAGCTTGTCGATCGTGCGGAACCGGTAGAGCAGCGGGCATGCCTTGAAGTCCGCGGCCCGGCTCGGTGACAGCGCACCGAGGACCGTGACGCCGTCGACCGGCGTACCGATCCGGACCCCGGTGGCTGCTGACTCTGGCACGGCCTCACCCTAGGCGCGGGCGCCGACAGGGGAGCGGCCGGCTGCTGCGGGGCCCGCGATAGCGTTCGGTGTGACCACGAACGACGCACGTCGCCCGCCGCAGCCCGCGGGCTCGATCCGGATCGGGTCGATAGCCGGCGTGGACGTCTTCGTCCGGGCGTCCTGGGTCGTCGTCGCCGCCATCATCGCCGTCGTCCTCGCGCCGCGCGTGGAGCAGGTCGAGCCGGGTCTCGGCGTCTGGAAGTACGTCGCCGGGGTCGCCTTCGCCGTGCTCCTCTACGGCTCGATCCTGCTGCACGAGATGTCGCACGCCCTGGTCGCCCAGCGGGTGGGCCTGAAGGTCCTGTCGATCAGCCTGCAGTTCCTCGGCGGAACCACCGAGATCGAGGGCGAGGCGAGCACCGCGGCGCAAGAGTTCAAGGTCGCCGTCGTCGGGCCGCTGACGTCGCTGGCGGTGGGCTTCGCGGGACTGGCACTGCTCCTGCTGCACCCGCACGGGCTCAGCCGCCTGGCTGTCGAAGGCATCGCGGGCTCGAACCTCGTCGTCGGCGTCCTGAACCTGGTCCCGGGCCTCCCGCTCGACGGCGGCCGGGTCCTTCGCGCTGCTGTGTGGCAGCTGCGCGGCAACATGCACACCGGGACGATCGTGGCCGCGTGGGGAGGCCGCGTCACCGCCGTACTGGCGCTCGGCTGGCCACTGCTCACGCGCTCGATCTACGGCACCGACCCTGACACCTACGACTACCTCTTCGCCGTCATGATCGCCTCGTTCCTGTGGACCGGGGCGACGGCGTCGCTGATGAACGCACGCGTGCGGCAGCGCCTGCCGATGCTGCAGGCACGCGGCCTGGCCCGGCGGGTCATCGCTGTGCCCGACGACCTGCCGGTCGCCGAGGCCGTACGCCGGGCCCAGGAGGCCGGAGCGGGCGGGATCGTGGCCACGACCGGGGCCGGTACGCCGATCGGTGTCGTCAACGAAGCCGCCCTGCTGGCTACCCCCGAGGAGCGACGGCCCTGGGTTCCGGTAAGTTCGGTCGCCAGGTCGCTCACCGAGGGGCTGGTGCTGCCCGCAGACGTTTCCGGGGAGGACCTGGTCCGCGCGATGTCTCGCACGCCCGCCTCGGAGTACCTGCTGGTCGAGCCGGACGGATCGCTCTACGGTCTGCTGGTGGCCGCCGACGTGGACGCAGCCTTCGAAGCAGGAGCAGGACGATGACCCAAGCAGACGACACCTCCCCGGCCGATCCCTCGTGGTCGGGCGTGAGCAGAGGACCGCTGCGCGTCGGCGAGTGGGTACGCCTCGTGGACGGCAAGGGCCGCCGGCACAACATCAACCTCCAGCCTGGCAAGTCGTTCCACACCAACCGCGGCGGTATCGAGCACGACGACCTGATCGGGCGTGAGGAGGGCTTCACGATCGGCTCGACCTCGGGCGGCGAGTACTTGGTCTTCCGTCCGCTGCTGAACGAATTCGTGGTCTCGATGCCTCGTGGCGCTGCGGTGGTCTACCCGAAGGACGCGGCCCAGATCGTCGCGATGGCCGACATCTTCCCCGGGGCCCGCGTCGTCGAGGCCGGCGTCGGTTCCGGAGCGCTGACCTGCTCCCTGCTGCGCGCGGTCGGCCCGTACGGCCGGGTCTCCTCCTTCGAGCGCCGCGAGGAGTTCGCCGAGGTCGCCCGCAAGAACGTGACCCAGTTCTTCGGCTCACGGGACGGGCAGAGCCACCCGGCGTGGACGCTGACCGTCGGGGACCTCGTGGAGTCGCTGCCAGGCACCGAGGAGCCGGGCACGGTGGACCGCGTCGTCTTGGACATGCTCGCCCCGTGGGAGTGCATCGACGCCGTCGCCGACGCCCTGGTGCCCGGAGGAGTCGTGGTGGCCTACGTGGCAACCACCACCCAGCTCGGCAAGGTCGTGGAGACGTTGCGCGCGCACGGCGAGTTCACCGAGCCGCAGCCCTGGGAGTCGCTGGTCCGGGAGTGGCACGTCGAGGGGCTCGCAGTCCGGCCCAGCCACAAGATGAACGGGCACACCGGCTTCCTGGTCACCGCCCGCCGGATGGCGCCGGGCAACCTTGCGCCGCGCAAGAAGCGCCGCCCAGCACCGGGCGCCTACGGTGAGGACTACTCCGGCCCGCGTCCGGGCGACGTGCTCGATGAGCAGGCTCAGGTCCGGGCAGCCGACGCCGATTGAGACCCAGGTGTGATGAAACACCTGCGAAATCACCCGAACATCGTTGGACGTGCGCAGGTAGGGTCGAATCAGACGAACGCTCCCTTGGAGGTGAGGTCCGATGACAGGCGCAGAAGGACAGGACACCGCACAGCTGCTCAGCCAGCTCTCATACCTGGAGGCTGAAGTAGGGGAGCTGCGTCGTCGACTTGCCGACGCCCCATCGGGATCGCACGCCCTCGACCAGCGGCTGATCGACACCCAGCGCTCCCTCGCGGCCGTCACTGCTCAGAACGAGCGCCTCGCCGGCACGCTGCGCGAGGCCCGCGACCAGATCCTGACACTGAAGGAGGAGGTCGACCGGCTGGCTCAGCCGCCGACCGGCTTCGGCACCTTCCTGGCACGCAACGAGGACGACTCGGTCGACGTCTTCACCGGCGGCCGCAAGCTGCGGGTGACCGTCAGCCCGGCCGTCGACCTCGACAGCCTGACCAAGGGCCAGGAGGTCATGCTCAACGAGGCACTCAACGTCGTCGCCGCGCTCGAGTTCGAGAAGATCGGCGAGGTGGTGATGTTCAAGGAGCTGCTCGCCGACGGCCAGCGCGCCCTGGTCATTGCCAACGCCGACGAGGAGCGGGTGGTCCGGCTCGCCGAGCCGCTGCGCGAGGTCCGGCTTCGTGCCGGAGACTCGCTGCTCATGGACTCGCGCTCCGGCTACGTCTACGAGCGGGTGCCCAAGTCCGAGGTCGAGGAGCTCGTGCTCGAAGAGGTCCCGGACATCGACTACAGCGACATCGGCGGTCTGGGCAATCAGATCGATCAGATCCGAGACGCCGTCGAGCTTCCCTACCTGCACCCCGAGCTGTTCCTCGAGCACGAGCTGAAGCCGCCCAAGGGGATCCTGCTCTACGGTCCTCCGGGCTGCGGCAAGACACTGATCGCCAAGGCGGTAGCGAACTCGCTGGCCAAGAAGGTCGCCGCCAAGAACCAGACGACCGGGACCGGCGGCGAGGCGAAGTCCTACTTCCTCAACATCAAGGGCCCCGAGCTGCTCAACAAGTACGTCGGCGAGACCGAGCGGCACATCCGGCTGGTCTTCCAGCGCGCCCGGGAGAAGGCCAGCGAGGGCACCCCCGTGATCGTGTTCTTCGACGAGATGGACTCGCTGTTCCGCACCCGCGGCTCCGGAGTCTCCTCCGATGTCGAGAACACCATCGTCCCGCAGCTGCTCAGCGAGATCGACGGCGTGGAGCTGCTCGAGAACGTCCTGGTCATCGGCGCCTCGAACCGCGAGGACATGATCGACCCGGCGATCCTGCGCCCTGGACGCCTCGACGTGAAGATCAAGATCGAGCGGCCTGACGCGGAGTCGGCGCGCGACATCTTCTCCAAGTACCTGACCACGACGCTGCCGCTGCACGCCGACGACCTCGCCGAGTTCGGTGGGGACCGGGGCGCTGCGGTCGCGGGGATGATCACGGCCACGGTCGAGCGCATGTACACGGAGACCGACGAGAACAGGTTCCTCGAGGTCACCTACGCCAACGGCGACAAGGAGGTCCTGTACTTCAAGGACTTCAACTCGGGCGCGATGATCCAGAACATCGTCGACCGGGCCAAGAAGATGGCGATCAAGGACCTGCTCGACAACAACCAGCGCGGGCTCCGGGTCCAGCACATGCTTCAGGCGTGCGTGGACGAGTTCAAGGAGAACGAGGACCTGCCCAACACGACCAACCCGGACGACTGGGCGCGGATCTCGGGCAAGAAGGGCGAGCGGATCGTATTCATCCGCACGCTGATCACGGGCAAGCAGGGCACCGAGCCCGGCCGGTCGATCGACACCGTGGCGAACACGGGCCAGTACCTGTAGCAGGCGGGCCCGCTGGCAGCTTGAGCCTGCCAGGGGTCAGTCCGGATCCATGTACTTGTAGCGGCCGGTGCCGAGCTTGATGGTCCGGTCCTCGGCGGACACGTAGCTGTTCGGGTCAGGAGCTCGTGTCTGGGGCTGCACCCAGACCTGGTTGAAGTCCTCGACGTACGGCGCGAAGTTGCTGTACCCGGTGAGCTCCTGCATGTTCTCGTCGGAGTGCATGCCGAGATCGGAGAAGTTGAACGAGCCCTGGAACGACTCGTACTGGTCAGGTTTGCCGGCGATGTTGCCGCCGACGACGATGTACTTCTGGTGCAGGTACCAGATCGGCTGGTGGTCCTCATCGACCAGCAGCGTCTGGCGCATCGGGATCCGACCGCGACCCGCAGGAGAGTAGAGGATGCCCCTGACCTGGGTGCCCATGATCGCGTAGACGATCCGGACGTCGCAGCCCGCGTTCCACATCGCGCGGATCTTGCGAGCCATCCAGAGGCCGCGTTTGCCGGTCCAGGTGTACATCGCGATCCGGATCCGGGTCCGCCCGGTGGAGGTGCCGGAGTTGGTGCAGGCGACCTGGTTGAGCTGCTGGTAGAGGAAGTCGGCCTTCGTCGTGTCCGCGTTCAGCGGGGTGAACCAGTAGGTCGTCGCGGGCAAGGCGACCGTCAATGTGCGCGGCCGGTGCGGCTTGTCGAGCTTCGCCTGCATGAACTCGGTGAGCACGGCGTTGTAGGCCGCCTGGTTGTTGGTGGTGGTGTAAATCTGGTTCCACTGGCCCTCAGCGGCGAAATCGGTCATGTTGCCCGACCCGGTCATCACGATCCAGCGGGTGTTGTAGGACTGGCTGAACATGAAGATCTTGGCATGCATGACACCGCCGGTGCCGCGGCACGAGCCTCGGCACTGGTAGACCCAGCTGCCCCGCAGCGAGTCCTTGGCATAGCGGTTGCTGCCGAAGATCTTTCTCAGCTTGGCCAGGTCCGAGAGCTTCGGGTCGATCGGCTTGGCCATGATGATCTGGACGCTGACGCCGCGCAGCATGGCTGCGTGCAGCGCCTGCCGGTACGCCGGGCTCGCGAACGACCAGGACATGATCCTGATCTGGCTGCCGCGCGGGGCCGAGTTGATCGTGCGCAGGATGCCGCTGCGGATATGACCTGCAGAGCCGCGTACGAAGGCCCGGCTGAACCGGGATCCCTGGGGCGGGTTGTAGTGATCAGGCGTCTTCGGCAGGTAGACCGACAGCCTCAGGTAGGTGCTGGCGGTCGCGCTGCCATCAGTGATCGTGTACGCGATGGTGTAACTGCCGGACTTATTGCCGTCGGGGATCCTGACCGCGATCTGGTCGTCCTCGGTCAGAAACACCGTCCATCCCGTGGGGAAGCTGGTGATCGTCATCGGAGTCGCCAGATGCGCCTTGGTGCACGGCGTGACGTTGGCGCAGCGGTCGTTGGCCAGCACGTCCCAGGTCGCGGCGGAGTACTCGCGCTGGGTGCCCGTGTCGGGCGTGGCCAGCAGAGGTCCGGTCGGGTCGACGACGGGCTTGCCGGGGACCGTCGAGGGGGTAACGGTCGGATCCGCCGGTGTCGGCAGGTCCGTCGCGCGAGCGGTCGCGCCGATACCGTTGAGCAGCACTCCGGCCAGCAGGACGATGACTACTGTCAGGACGGTGCTTGCGCGCCATACGGTGCCTGAGCGAGACAAGGTGCAGCTCCGATCCTTCACGTGACAATCCCGAGCCGCACGAAACTAACATGGCCGACGGTGTTGGCGATGCCTCTCGGCGAACCTGTGGACAGTCCCGCGTACGCTCGCCGCATGAGCGTTCGCCGGATCATGGGCACCGAGACCGAGTTCGGCATCTCGGTGGTCGGGCAGCCGCACGCGAACCCGATGGTGGCGAGCACGCGGCTGGTCAACGCCTACGCCAGCGCCGAGCTGCACGTACGACGCGCCCGCTGGGACTTCGAGGAGGAGTCGCCGCTGCGTGATGCCCGCGGGTTCGACCTGGCCCGCGAGGTCGCCGATCCCAGCCAGCTGACCGACGAGGACCTCGGGCTCGCCAACGTGATCCTCACCAACGGGGCCCGGCTCTACGTCGACCACGCCCACCCGGAATACTCGACGCCTGAGGTCACCAACCCGCTGGACGCGGTGCTGTGGGACAAAGCCGGGGAGCAGGTCGCGCTCGACGCGTGCCGCTTCGCCTCTGTGGCCGGCGAGCCCGACATCGTGCTCTACAAGAACAACACCGACAACAAGGGCGCCTCCTACGGCTCCCACGAGAACTACCTGATGAGCAGGGCGACGCCGTTCGGGGAGATCGTGCGGCATCTGATCCCGTTCTTCGTCTCGCGCCAGGTCGTCTGCGGGGCCGGCAGGGTCGGTATCGGCCAGGACGGTCGCGAGAACGGCTTCCAGATAGCCCAGCGCTCTGACTTCTTCGAGGTCGAGGTCGGCCTGGAGACGACTCTGAAGCGTCCGCTGATCAACACCCGCGACGAGCCGCACGCCGATCCCGAGAAGTACCGCCGCCTGCACGTCATCATCGGCGATGCGAACCTGTCCGAGGTCTCGACGTTCCTCAAGGTCGGGACAGCGGCGCTGGTCCTGGACATGATCGAGAACCGGTGGATCACCAGCGAGCTGACGGTCGTCAACCCCGTGGCCTCGCTGCGCGCCGTCTCCCACGACCCGAGCCTGCAGTACCTCCTCGAGCGGCCGGACGGCTCCACGCTGACGGCGGTGCAGTTGCAGTGGGAGTACCTCGAGCTCGCCCAGGCCTACGTCGCCGACAGGCTCGGCAGTGACGTCGACCCGGCAACCGCCGAGGTCCTGGCCCGGTGGGAGTCGGTGCTGACCCGCCTCGAGCGCGACCCTTTCGAGTGCGCCGGCGAGCTGGACTGGGTCGCCAAGCTCAAGCTGCTCGAGTCCTACCGGGAGCGCGACGGCCTGGACTGGGACGACGCCAAGCTGCACCTGATCGACCTCCAGTACGCCGACATCCGCCCTGAGAAGGGCCTGTACCACCGTCTGGTGCGGCTGGGGAGGATGGAGCGGCTGCTGACCGACGAGGCCGTCACCTCCGCCATGCACGACCCGCCTACCGATACCCGTGCGTACTTCCGGGGACGCTGCCTGGAGAAGTACCCGGACAGCATCGCCGCGGCTTCGTGGGACTCGGTGATCTTCGACCTGCCCGGCCACGACTCCTTGCAGCGGGTCCCGACGATCGATCCACTGCGCGGCAGCAAGGCGCACGTCGGCCAGCTGATCGACAACAGTGAGACGGCTCTCGCCCTGTTCTCAGCCCTGACTGGATAGGGTCGAGGCAACGAGCTCCACCCAGGGACCAACCGAAGGAGGCGCGCATGGCGCAAGAGCAGAAGCAGCCGCGCAAGTCGTCTGAGTCCGAGGAGTCGGTCGAGCAGACGACCGCCACCGATGGCAGTGTCGCGGAGCGCAAGGAGAAGCTCGACGAGGACATCGACGCGATCCTGGACGAGATCGACGACGTCTTGGAGGTCAACGCCGAGGACTTCGTGAAGTCGTTCATCCAGAAGGGCGGCCAGTGAGCACCGGTTCCGCTGCCCACGACGTCGGCCGGCTCCCGCAGGCCTACCTCAACCCGGGCACCTCGTCGTTCGCCGACTTCCTCGGCACCGTCGCCCCGGACCTGCTGCCTGCGCGGCGCTCGCTGCCCGCCGGCAGCGCCGCCGACCTGGCCCCGCACGGCACCACGATCGTCGCGGCGACCTTCGCCGACGGCGTCGTGATGGCCGGCGACCGTCGCGCGACCATGGGCAATGTGATCGCCCAGCGCGACATCGAGAAGGTCTTCCCGGCCGACGAGTACTCCTGCGTGGGGATAGCCGGCACGGCGGGCCTCGCTGTTGAGATGGTGCGCCTGTTCCAGACCGAGCTCGAGCACTACGAGAAGATCGAGGGCAGCACCCTCTCGCTGGACGGCAAGGCCAACCGGCTCTCGGCGCTGATCCGCAACAACCTCGCGATGGCGATGCAGGGTCTTGCTGTCGTCCCGCTCTTCGCGGGCTACGACCAGCGAGCCGGCCGGGGCCGGATCTTCAGCTACGACGTCACCG
Organism: Marmoricola sp.; assembly: GCA_036272095.1. GTDB lineage: Bacteria > Actinomycetota > Actinomycetes > Propionibacteriales > Nocardioidaceae > Marmoricola. The sequence continues at coordinate 24,727 of DATAZI010000017.1, forward strand.
GTGGCCGGTACGAGGAGACCTCGTTCCACTCGGTCGGCTCCGGCTCGATGTTCGCCCGCGGGTCGCTGAAGAAGCTCTACCGCAGCGACTTCTCGGCCTCCGACTGCGTCACCGCCACGGTCCAGGCGCTCTACGACGCAGCCGATGACGACTCGGCAACCGGCGGTCCGGACCTGACCCGGCGGATCTTCCCGGTGGTGCACGTGATCACCGCGCAGGGCCAGCACCGCGTGCCGGACGCCGAGGTAGCCGAGACGGCCGACCGGATCGTCGAGGCCCGGATGCAGCGTCCCGATGGCCCGAACGCCCCCCTGAACTGAGGTCTGAGCCATGTCGATGCCGTACTACGTCTCGCCCGAGCAGCTGATGAAGGACCGGGCGGACTTCGCCCGTAAGGGCATCGCCCGGGGGCGCTCGGTCGCGCTGGTCCAGTACGCCGACGGCGTGGTCTTCGTCTCGGAGAACCCGTCTCAGGCACTGCACAAGGTCAGTGAGATCTACGACCGGATCGCCTTCGCCGCGGTCGGCCGCTACAACGAGTTCGAGAACCTCCGGATCGCCGGCGTACGACTGGCCGACCTGCGCGGCTACTCCTACGACCGTCGCGACGTCACCGGCCGTGGGCTGGCCAACGCCTATGCCCAGACCCTCGGCACGATCTTCTCCTCCGGCGGGGAGAAGCCCTACGAGGTCGAGCTCTTCGTAGCCGAGGTCGGCGACGAGGTTGCGGACGACCAGATCTTCCGCCTTACCTACGACGGCCAGGTAGCCGACGAGCACGACTATGCAGCCATGGGCGGCGACGCCGAGGCGGTCTCGACGTACCTCGCAGAGCACTTCACCGCAGGCCTGCCGCTCGAGGCCGCGATCAACCTGGCGGTCAAGGCACTCGGCCAGTCCGGTGGCCAGGAGCGTTCGATCCCGGCAGCTGATCTCGAGGTCGCGGTGCTCGACCGCACCCGGGCCCAGCAACGCAAGTTCCGCCGCCTGGACGGCGATTCCCTCTCCGGGTTGCTGACCGACGCGTAGGGTCGTAGGTGTGGACCGGCGGATCTTCGGCATCGAGAACGAGTACGGCGTCACCTGCACCTTCAAGGGTCAGCGACGCCTCTCGCCGGACGAGGTCGCCCGCTATCTGTTCCGCAAGGTCGTCAGCTGGGGTCGCAGCAGCAACGTGTTCCTGCGCAACGGCGCCCGGCTCTACCTCGATGTCGGCAGCCACCCCGAGTACGCCACCCCGGAATGCGACGACATCGTCGACCTGGTCACCCACGACAAGGCCGGCGAGCGGATCCTCGAGGGTCTGCTGATCGATGCTGAGCGCCGGCTCCACGACGAGGGCATCGCCGGCGACGTCTACCTGTTCAAGAACAACACCGACTCTGCCGGCAACTCCTACGGCTGCCACGAGAACTACCTGGTCAGTCGCAACGGGGAGTTCAGCAAGCTTGCCGACGTGCTGATCCCGTTCCTGGTGACCCGCCAGGTCATCTGCGGCGCCGGCAAGGTGATCCAGACACCTCGCGGCGCGTCGTTCTCGATGAGCCAGCGAGCCGAGCACATCTGGGAGGGCGTCTCCAGCGCTACCACCCGGTCCCGGCCGATCATCAACACCCGCGACGAGCCGCATGCCGACGCCGAGCGCTTCCGCCGGTTGCACGTGATCGTCGGCGACTCGAACATGTCCGAGACCACCACGATGCTCAAGGTCGCCAGTTGCGACCTGGTGCTCCGGATGATCGAAGAAGGCGTGGTGATGCGCGACCTCACGATGGAGAACCCGATCAGGGCCATCCGCGAGATCTCCCACGACATGACCGGGCGCAAGAAGGTACTGCTGGCCAACGGGCGGGAGGCCAGCGTGCTCGACATCCAGTCGGAGTACCTGTCCCGGGCACGTGACTTCGTTGATCGCCGCGAGCTGCATACCCCCGTCATCGAGCGTTCGCTCGATCTGTGGGAGCGCGGCCTGAAAGCCGTCGAGTCCGGCGACCTGTCATTGGTCGAGCGCGAGATCGACTGGGTCATCAAGTACAAGCTCATCGACCGGTACCGCTCCACCCACGACCTCTCGATGGGTCACCCGCGGATCGCGCAGCTCGACCTCGCCTACCACGACATCCACCGTGACCGGGGCCTCTACTACCTCTTGGAGAAGCGCGGCGCGGTCGCCCGGGTGACCAACGACCTCGACGTCTTCGCCGCCAAGTCGGTGCCGCCCCAGACCACCCGGGCACGTCTGCGCGGCAACTTCATCAAGCGCGCCCAGGAGCGCAGGCGTGACTTCACGGTCGACTGGGTGCACCTCAAGCTCAACGACCAGGCCCAGAGGACCGTCTTGTGCAAGGACCCTTTCCGGTCCCACGACGAGCGGGTGGAACGGCTCATCGAAGGCATGTGATCAACCGGCTCCCGACGGCGCCCTGCTCGCTAGCCTGTGCTCCGTGCCTCGATCCAGCGTTCGTCGATGCCTCGTCGCATGGGACGATCGGGGTGGGTCGTCGACGTACTGGGGGTCAGCTGAGCATGCGGGCCGACCCGACGAGTGGGGAGTAGAGCCGTGACCGCGTCCAAGTCCGAACGCCTGATGAACCTCGTCATCATGCTTCTCGTGTCGCGCAACTTCGTGACCAAGGAGCGCATCCGCGAGGTCATCGCCGGCTACCAGGACTCCTCTGATGAGGCCTTCGAGAAGATGTTCGAGCGGGACAAGGCCGAGCTGCGGGCGCTCGGCATCCCGATCGAGCTCGGCTACCTCGACAAGTTCTTCGAGGACGAGCAGGGCTACCGGATCGCCCGGGACGCCTTCGAGCTGCCCGAACTCGACCTCGCTCCGGACGAGATCGCCGTCCTCGGCTTGGCAGCCCGGGTCTGGCAGCACGCTGGGCTGGCGGCGACCACCTCGCATGCGCTGGTCAAGCTCAAGGCTGCGGGACACGACGTGGACCGTGACGCGCTGGAGGTGCTGCAGCCCCGAGTCCAGGCTGACGACCCGGCCTTCGACGCGATGCTGGACTTGACCCGCAGCAGGACCCCGGTCCGGTTCTCCTACCGGCGGCCGTCGGACACCGTGGCCACCGAGCGGCACCTCGAGCCGTGGGCTGTGGTGACCTCCCGCGAGCGCTGGTACGTCGTGGGCAACGACCGTGACCGTGGCGAGCCGAGGATGTTCCGTCTCAGCCGGATCCATGGCGAGGTCGTCGCTGATGGGCAGCCGGGCGCCTTCACGGTGCCGCCGGGCACGGACATCCGGATGCTCACCTCGAACCTGACCACGACCAGCTCCGGCCCGGGGCAGGAGGCCGCCGTACTGGCCCGCAGGGGGAGCGCGGTGCTGCTGCGCCGTCGGGCGCTGTCGGCCGACGGGCCGGTCGCCGGACCTGATGGGACCGACGAGTGGGACCGGCTCCGGCTGACGACCGCCTCGGTCAATGAGCTCGCCGGCGAGATCGTGGCCCACCTGGGCGATGTGGTCGCGCTCGAGCCGCCCGAGCTGAGGGACCTGGTGACGGCGCGGCTCTCGGATCTGATCGGAACCGGGCAATGACCGGGGCCACCACCAAGAACCAGCTGGCCCGGCTTCTCGCCCTCGCGCCGTATCTGCAGAGCCGTGGCGCGGTACCGCTGCGGGAGGTCGCCGCGGACTTCGGTGTCAGCCCTGACCAGATCTTCAAGGACCTCAGGGTGCTCTACATGTGCGGGCTGCCGGGCTCGATGCCAGGAGACCTCATCGACATCAACGTCGAGGCGCTGCTCGATGACCCGGACGGCCTGGTGCGGATCGACAACGCCGAGTTCCTGGCTCGACCGCTCCGCCTCGGCAGCACCGAGGCGGCGGCGCTGATCGTCGGCTTGCGGGCCCTGCAGGAGTCGAGCTCGGTGGCCTCGCGCGAACTCGTCGACCGCACCCTGGCCAAGCTCGAGGCCGCCACTGAGCAGGGTGCCGTTCCCGTCGTGGACATCCACAACCCAGAGCAGTGGCCGGCGCTGAAGCAGGCCCGTAGCACCCTGGAGCGCGCTGTCGCGGCCGACCGCCAGGCACGCCTGGAGTACCTGGTGCCGAGCCGCGACGAGACGACCGAGCGGGTGGTCGACCCCGTCGCTGTCCTCACCCGCGACGGGAAGGTCTACCTCGACGCCTGGTGCCACCTAGCCGGCGATCGCAGGCTCTTCCGGGTGGACAGGATCGCCCAGGTCGAGCTGCTGGACACCCCGCGGGCGATCCCTGACCTCGAGCCCCGGAACCTCTCGGACGGGCTGTTCGAGTCCAGCCCCGAGGACCAGGTCGTACGGCTCCGACTGACCCGCGAGATGCGCTGGTTCGCGGAGTACTACCCGGTCCTGACCTGCACCGATACCTCAGATGGGGGCATCGAGGTCACCCTCGCGGTCGCCGACGAGCTCTGGCTGATCCGGCTCGCCATGCGGTTCGGCCGCGTGATGACCGTCCTGGAGCCGGAGGGCTTGAGCGAACGGGTGGTGAAGGTTTCGCGGGATGCCCTCCGATTGCAGCAGGCGACGGCGTAGGATAGAGGCTCCAGCGATTCGTCGTACCGAGTGATTGAGGCTTCCCGTGTTCAGAGATCTTGGCCCGTCCGAGCTCCTTATCATCCTCGCCGTCGTCGTCCTGCTGTTCGGTGCCAAGAAGCTGCCCGAGCTGGCTCGTGGCTCAGGGCGCGCTCTGCGCATCTTCAAGGCCGAGACCAAAGGCCTTACCGATGACGACGACGCGACCGAGGCGAAGTCCCTCGAGGCCGGCGAGACAGTGAAGAACGCCGCCGAGCCCGAGTCGCAACCCAAGCCCGTCGACTGATCAGACACAGGCTTCCTTAGGTGTCGATCGCAGGATTCCTGCGCCTCTTCCTGATCCGTCCCAGTGCGCCCGCGGGCGAGGGCGGGCGAATGGCGCTCATGGACCACTTCCGCGAGTTGCGCGCACGGCTGCTGCGCTCGGTGCTGGTCATGCTGCTGTGCTTGATCGGCGCATTCTTCTTCTACCACCAGCTGATCGAGCTGGTTGTCGGCCCCTACAACCACGCGGTCAGGCTGCTCGGCGGCAAGAAGAAGGTCAACTCCGAGATCGTCCTGTCCGGCATCGCCTCAGGTCTGATGCTGCAGCTGAAGCTGTGCGCCACCGCCGGGCTGGTAGCCAGCAGCCCGTATTGGCTCTACCAGATCTGGGCTTTCATCCTTCCTGGCCTGCACGCCAACGAGCGCAAGTGGACCCGCGTCTTCGTGGGCGTCGCCGGGCCGCTGTTCTTCCTCGGGGTCGCAGTCGGGTACTACATCATGCCCAAGGGCCTGCAGTTCCTGATCTCGATGAACACCCCCGGCGGCTTTCAGAACCTGAACGACTTCGACCATTTCTACGGGTTCATCCTGCGCACGCTGCTGATCTTCGGGGTGTCCTTCGAGATACCGCTGTTCGTCGTCCTCCTCAACCTCGTCGGTGTCGTGTCCGGGGCGTCGCTGGCCAAGCACCGGTCTTGGATCATCGTCGGCACCTTCATCTTCGCCGCTGTGGCGACGCCCTCGACTGATCCGTTCTCGATGACGCTGCTCGCGGTGCCGATGACCCTGCTGTTCTTGATGTCGGAGATCATCGCCAGGGTGCTGGACCGACGTAAGAGCCGCCGCGCGGCCGAAATCGCTATCGATGACGACGCGATCTCGCCGCTCTAGCCGCCCCGTTGCCGAGCAGGCCGCCCGATAGGGTTGGGGAGTGCGCAAGCAAATCGCGGTCCTGACCAACCCGACGTCGGGCAAAGGCCGGGGTGGCAAGGTCTCGGAGTCCGTGGTGCCGCGGCTGACGGACGCTGGGTTCGAGGTGACGGCGCTGGTCGGCCGCGACGGGGACGAGGCGCTCGACCTGGCCCGTGGGTGCGTCGCCGACGGGATCGAGACGCTGGTCGTCGTCGGCGGTGACGGGATGATCCACCTGGCCGTACAGGCGCTCGCCGGCTCCGGCACCCGGCTCGGGGTGATCCCGGCCGGGACCGGCAACGACGTCGCCCGCAACCTCGATCTGCCGCGCAAGGACATCGCCGCGGCGACCGATGTGGTGATCGGCGGGCACGAGCGCACCATCGACCTCGGCCGGATCGGGAGCCGGTACTTCGTCACCGTGCTCGCCGCCGGATTCGACGCGATCGTCAACGAGCGGGTCAACGCCATGACCTGGCCCAAGGGGCAGATGCGCTACAACCTGGCGACCATGGCCGAGCTCCGTACCTTCAAGCCGATCCCTTACGTGATCGAGGTCGACGGCGCGCAGCACCGCTGCGAGGCGATGCTGGTCGCGATCGGCAACGGGCCCTCGTATGGCGGCGGCATGCGGATCACCGAGGGCGCCCTGCTCGACGACGGGCTGCTGGACGTGATCACCATCGACCCGATGTCCAAGGGCGAGCTTCTCGCCAACTTCGGCAAGCTCCGCAAGGGCGCGCACCTCGCGAACCCCAAGGTGCACCACCACTCGGGCCGCACGATCACCGTCGCCGCCCCCGGCATCGTCGCCTACGCCGACGGCGAGCGGATGGCGGCGCTGCCCCTCACGGTCGAGGTCGTGCCGCAGGCGCTGCGCGTCCTGGTGCCATGACCGGACCACAGGAGGAGCAGCCAGGCCCGGCCGAGCAGTACGCGCGCTACCGCCGCAACAAGCAGCACCCAGCGCTCGCCGAATTCGGCTCGCACTACGACTTCGCCCTGGACGACTTCCAACTGCGGGCCTGCCGTGAGCTCGAGGACGGGCGGTCGGTGCTGGTGGCAGCACCGACCGGCTCCGGTAAGACGATCGTGGGGGAGTTCGCCGTCCACCTAGCGCTGGCTGGCGGCCACAAGTGCTTCTACACCGCTCCGATCAAGGCCTTGTCGAACCAGAAGTTCAACGACCTCGTCGACCGGTACGGCGCCGCGAACGTCGGCCTGCTCACGGGCGACAACACGATCAACGGCGAGGCTCCGGTCGTCGTGATGACCACCGAGGTCCTGCGCAACATGCTGTATGCCGGGTCACGCACCCTGACCGGCCTCGGCTTCGTGGTCATGGACGAAGTGCACTACCTCGCCGACCGCTCCCGCGGCGCTGTCTGGGAGGAGGTGATCATCCACCTGCCCGAGTCGGTGGCGCTGGTCTCGCTGTCGGCGACCGTCAGCAATGCCGAGGAGTTCGGGGAGTGGCTGGGCACCGTCCGGGGCGAGACCGTGACGATCGTCGAGGAGAAGCGCCCGGTCCCGCTGTACCAGCACGTGCTCGTCGGCCGGAAGATGTTCGACCTGTTCGCGAGCGACGGCCCGACCAAGCCGGGCGAGGAGCAGGTGAACCCACAGCTTCTCCGGGTCGCCCGGGACGACCAGATGTCCGGCCGGCTCAAGGATCGGCGCTCGCCCAAGGGCCAGCGCCGCCCGGATCGCGCCCGGCAGTCCGGCAACGGGCGACGGGTCTGGGTGCCCAGTCGCGCGGATGTCGTCGAGCAGCTCGACCGGGCCGGCCTACTGCCGGCGATCGTCTTCATCTTCAGCAGGGTCGGCTGCGACGCCGCTGTCCAGCAGTGCCTGAACTCGAACCTGCGGCTGACCACGCCGGCCGAGCGCGACGAGATCTTCGCCTTCGTCCAGGAGCACTGCTCGCACCTGCCTGAGGAGGACCTGCAGGTCCTCGGCTACCACGAGTTCCTCGATGGCCTGACCCGCGGCATCGCGGCCCACCATGCCGGCATGCTGCCGACCTTCAAGGAGTGCGTCGAGGAGCTGTTCCTGCGCGGCTTGTGCCGGGTTGTGTTCGCTACCGAGACTTTGGCGCTGGGCATCAACATGCCGGCACGCTCGGTGGTGATCGAGAAGCTCTCCAAGTGGAACGGCGAGACCCACGCCGACATCACCCCGGGGGAGTACACCCAGCTGACCGGCCGGGCCGGCCGGCGGGGCATCGACGTCGAAGGGCACGGCGTGGTGCTCTACCAGCCGGGCCTGGAGCCCAAGTCCGTGGCGGGGCTGGCCTCGACACGCACCTATCCGCTGAAGTCCTCCTTCGCGCCGTCGTACAACATGGCGGTCAACCTGGTGCACCAGTTCGGCCGCGAGCGGGCCCGCGAGCTGCTGGAGTCCTCGTTCGCCCAGTTCCAGGCGGACAAAGCCGTTGTCGGGCTCGCCAGGCAGCTGCGCAAGAGCGACGACGCGCTGGACGGTTATGCCGAGGCGGCGACCTGCCACCTCGGGGACTTCCGCGAGTACGCGCGACTGCGGCGCGAGCTCTCTGAGACCGAGGCCGGCCTGGCGAAGTCCCGGCGCTACGACCGCCGTGCGGAGGTGATCAGCTCGCTCGAAGCCCTCAAGCCGGGTGACGTGATCGAGGTTCCGGCCGGACGGTTCTCCGGCATCGCCGTGGTGATCGATCCTGGGAGCACCGGCGACCGCGAGGGGCCGCGGCCCTATGTGCTGACCTCGGACCACCACGCCCGCAGACTGAGCCTGGTCGACTTCCCGACACCGGTCGCCCCCTTCGACCGGATGCGGATCCCGAAGACCTTCAACGGCCGCAACCCCCAGTCCCGCCGCGACCTCGCCAGCAGCCTGAAAGCCAAGACGCACGGCTTCACGCTGCCGCCCGGGCATGCCAACGCCGACTCGCGCCCGATGAGCGCCGGCTCGGACAAGATCGACGAGCTGCGACGCGAGCTGCGCGGGCACGCGTGCCACGACTGCCCAGACCGCGAGGACCACGCCCGCTGGATGGAGCGCTGGTACAAGCTCGACCGCGACTCCCGCACCCTGCGACGCCGGATCGAGCAGCGCACCAACACGATCGCCAGGCAGTTCGACCGGATCTGCGAGCTGCTGACCGCTCTGGAGTACCTCGACGGCGACACCGTGACCAAGCGCGGACGCACGTTGATGCGGATCTACAACGAGCTTGACCTGCTCACCGCCGAGTCGCTGCGCGCCGGGCTCTGGAAGGACCTCGACGCGAGCCAGCTCGCGGCAGTGCTCTCCAGCCTCGTCTTCGAGTCACGGCGTCCCGACGACGCGGAGTCTCCGAAGATCCCCGGAGGCCCGGTCCGCGACGTACTGCGCGCCATGACGTCGCTGTGGGGCGACCTGGACGCGCTGGAGCGGGAGTACAAGCTGGAGAAGCTCAGAGAGCCCGATTTCGGCTTCGCCTGGGCGGCTTTCCGTTGGGCCGAGGGCGACGACCTCGACGAGGTCCTCGACGCGACCGGGCTGGCGGCGGGGGACTTCGTTCGCTGGATCAAGCAGCTGCTCGATCTCGCTGGGCAGGTCGGCGACGCCGCCACAGACCCTGGCCTGCGTGACAACGCGCGCGAAGCAGTCGGCCGCCTACGACGCGGCGTGGTGGCCTACACCTCGGTCAACGACTGAGACGCGGCTCAGCCGATCGGACGGTTCTCGTACGCCGTCGAGAGCACGATCGTCGTCCGGGTCGAGACGTTCGCCTTGGCGCGGATCCGCGCGAGCAGGTCCTCGAGCTCTGCAGGCGTCGCCACCCGGACCTTGAGGATGTACGACTCATCGCCGGCCACCGACCAGCAGCTCTCGATGGCCTCCACGTCGGCGAGCTGCTCGGGATAATCGTCCGGCGCCGCCGGATCGAACGGGGTGATCGAGACGAAGGCCGTCAGCGGCCGGCCAATCTCGGCGTGGTTGACCGTCGCGCCGTAGCCGGTGATCAGCCCACGCTCCTCGAGGCGCTTGACGCGCTGGTGCACCGCGGAGGTGGAGAGGCCCGTCGCCTTGCCGAGGTCGGTGTAAGACATCCGGCCGTCCTCGGAGAGCAGCCGCAGGATCTTCTGATCGATCTTCTCCACGCCGCGAGCCTAGTCGTAACGGGGCGTACGGTTCGATCGGTTTTCGCGTTGAGGCATCTGGTGTGTCCGTACGCACCGGTAGCCTCAGCGGCATGACAGCCGGTCCAGCCAAGCTGATGCTCCTCGACACCGCGTCGCTGTACTTCCGCGCGTTCTACGGCGTCCCGGACACGATCCAGGCGCCGGACGGCACGCCTGTCAACGCCGTACGCGGGCTGCTGGACTTCATCAGCCGGCTCACCGAGGAGTACCGGCCGACGCACCTGGTCTGCTGCTGGGACAACGACTGGCGCCCGCAGTGGCGGGTCGACCTGCTGCCGTCCTACAAGGCGCACCGCGTCGAGCAGGAGGTGCCCGGCGGCTCCGACGTCGAGGAGGTACCCGACCCGCTGCAGGTGCAGATCCCGATCATCCTCGAGGTGCTCGCGGCCTTCGGGATCGCCGTCATCGGCGCTGACGCGTACGAGGCCGACGACGTCATCGGCACCCTGGCGACCGACGCCGGGATGCCGGTCGAGATCGTGACCGGAGACCGCGACCTCTTCCAGCTCGTCGACGACGATCTCGGCGTCCGGGTGCTCTACACGGCTCGCGGTGTGGGCAAGCACGAGCGGGTCACCGATGCGGTGGTCCGGGAGAAGTACGACGTCGGCGCCGGCCAGTACGCCGACTTCGCGACCCTGCGGGGCGACAGCTCAGACGGCTTGCCGGGAGTTGCGGGTGTCGGCGACAAGACGGCCGCGACCCTGCTCAACCGGTTCGACAGTATCGACGGCATCAGGGCTGCAGCTCTCGATCCGGACAGCGACCTGGCACCGGGGCCACGACGCAAGATCCTCGACGCCGCGGCGTACCTCGACGTCGCTCCGCAGGTGGTCGCGGTCGCACGCCGGATCGATCTCGGGACCCGCGATCTCGAGCTGCCGGCGACCCCGGCCGACCCGGGCGCGCTGCAGTCCCTCGCGCAGCGTTGGGGCCTGGAGAGCCCGATCGCGCGACTGGTGGAGACGATCACCGATCTCGGTTGATCCCAGGCGCCACATCCCTTGCAGGCTTGCGATCTGAACCTTCAACCCTCACTTCAAGCGTGTCGCCGGGACACGCCGCCGCGCAAAATTTGTTTTGCCAATTGTTGGCCGCCAGGTCACTCGCCTGACCTGCGGATTTGCCGCATCAGCGCAGGTCAGCCGAGTGTTGACAGGAGACCCTGGTACCGGTTGGGTTACGTCGTTCCTCCAGGCAGATCGTCCTGCTTGCGAGCTACGGCATGAGGGTTCAAGCCTCACCGGCCGCCACGGTGCGGGTGGACCCCCTCGCGAAGCCGGAGCGACCTGAGCCGGACGGGAGAACACGGGGGGAGTGCGGCGCCAGTAGACAACGGTCGCCCGGTGACAGCCAGTCATCGCGCGGGCGGTCCGAAGGTCCCGTTCCTCCCCCCGCCGCCTCTTTCGGTGTTGACCTCCCCACTAGCGTTGGCTTATGGCCGGACGACCCAACGTGAGAAGGCGCTTCCCCTGGGGCCTGGTGCTGCTGGCCTTCATCGGCCTCCCGATCCTGGAGATCTACGTGATCATCCAGGTCGGTCAGGTGATCGGTGCCTGGTGGACGATCGTCCTGCTCATCGCGGACAGCATCTTCGGCTCGTGGCTGTTGCGCCGGCAAGGGTCGAAGGCGTGGCAAGCCTTGCGGGTCGCCATCTCCGAAGGTCGGATGCCGACCACGGAGCTTGCCGACGGCATCCTGGTGGTGTTCGGCGGGACTTTGATGATCAGCCCTGGCTTCGTGACCGACGTATTCGGGATCGCCGCGATCCTGCCGTTCACCCGGCCGATCGGACGCAGGCTGCTCGCCCGCTTCCTCGGGCGCCGTCTGATCGGCCCGCTGGCCGGTGGCTCGTTCTCGAGCCGCATGCCGCCACGCGACGGGTTCGGGAAAGCACATCGCCCCGGACCGTCTGACGACGTTGTCCGGGGCGATGTCATCGATCCTGAGACCGAGTGATCAGGCCGTTGCCTTCTTCTTGGCCTTCTTGACCGGACGGTGCAGGTGCGCGGGACCGATCTCGCCGCCGCGGAGCAGCTCGAGCCGCTCGGTGAGGATGTCCTCGAGCTCCTTGATCGAGCGGCGCTCGAGAAGCATGTCCCAGTGCGTACGGGCCGGCTTCTCGACCTTCTGCTCCGGGACGATCCCGTCGACGCTCAGCGCCTCGGCGCCGCAGCGCGGGCACTCCCAGTTCGCCGGGACCTCGGCCTCGACCGACATCGTGATCTCGAAGACGTGTCCTCGTGTGCACTGGTAACCGACCTGCTGCCGGGCAGCGAACTCGATCCCGCGCTCGTCCTCGAAGCTCTGGCCACCGAGGCGCGCGCCTCGCAGAGTGCGGTCTCCCATGGAATCCTCCAAATTGTCGGTAGGCCAGGTCATGGCCCTACTCATGCGTACAACCTCAGGGACGCGCATTCAAGTCGAACGTGACGCCGAACCGCGCTTCCCGGGTTGCGGTAGCACCCGGTTACAGCCCTGACCAGTAGACAACGAACGAGACGGAGCAAGGATTCCCTGAGAGCAGGGAGACGGGGCTCACATACCTAGACAGTCGCCGGCGACCGGTTCCCTGCCTCGCGGATGCCGCGCTCGGGGTCCAGACGGCGCAGGAAGAACGCCCCGAGCACGAAGAAGACGATCAGGGCCAGGATCGCCGGGCGGTAGGAGCCGGTGACTTGGAACACCACCCCGAACAGGAGCGTGCCGAACCACGAGGTTCCGCGCTCGCAGGCCTGGTACAGGCTGAAGTACTCGCCTTCCTTGCCGCGCGGGATCAGCAGGCTGAAGAACGACCGCGACAGCGCCTGGGTCCCCCCGAGCACGATCCCGATGGCGATCGCGACGAACATGAACAGACCCACGTTCTTGTGCGGCAGCACAAGCGCCGCGATGACGACGCCCATCCAGGCATACGTTCCCCAGAGCAGGGACCGGTAGGCGCCGTACCGCTCGGCGAGGCGGCCGAAGTAGAGGGCTCCGCCGTACGCCACGAACTGGATGAGCAGGATGCTCGCGATCAGGACCGACGTGCCGAAGCCGAGCTGCTTCTCGCCGTACGTCGATGCGGTGTAGATCACCGTCTGGATGCCGTCGTTGTAGAACAGGTAGGCGATCAGGAACGTCATCGTCATCGGGTACCGGCGGAGGTCCTTCAGCGTCGCGTAGAGCTGTCTGAAGCTGCGTGAGACCCAGCCCGGACCGGCGGCCTCGGGATTGTTGGGCGGGTAGTCGTGCAGTCCTCGGTAGGGGATGACGGTGAAGACCGCCCACCACACCGATGCCGAGAGCAGCGAGAGTCGGACCGACATCGCCTTGGACAGGCCACATGAGTCGTGGCCCAGGAAAAGGGCGAGGTTGAGGGCGAGCAGCAGACCGCCGCCGAGGTAGCCCCAGGCCCACCCGCGTGACGACGCACGGTCGCGCTCCTCCTCGGTGGAGATATCGACCAGGATCGCGGAATAGCTGACCAGGGAGCACCCCGCCAGGATGCTGCTGACCACGACGGCGGCCGCCCCGAGCTGCCAGTCGTCGCCGGAGAGGAAGAACAGCAGGCACCCGGCGGCTGCACCTGTCCAGGCGTAGCCGACCATGTGCAGCTTCTTGCGCGGCGACCGGTCGACGAGGGCGCCGATGACCGGCAGCAGGAAGGCGCTGGCGATGGTCGCGAAGCTGGTCAGATAGCTGGGCAGCGATCCGGCCGCCAGGTGCAGGCCGAGCACATCCACGGTCTTCTTGCAGGTGTCATCCGCGTCCACACAACCCGCAGCCTTGCCGGCGACGGTGATCATGTACGGCGCGAACATCACCGAGAGCACCGTGGTGAAGTACGCCGAGTTCGCCCAGTCGTACCAGTTCCAGGCCTTCTGCTGGGTCAGTCTGTCTTCCGCGCTGATCTCTGCTGCGGTCGTCATCGCACTGCGCTCACTGGACTGCACTCATAGGACCGGGCTCCAGAGCCCGCGGGCGATCAGCAGGTCTTTGAGGACGTCGATGCGGTCGGTGATGAGCCCGTCGACGCCGAGGTCGAGCAGGTCGGCCATCTCGGCTGGGTCGTTGATCGTCCAGACGTGCACATGGGCGCCGGCGGCGTGCGCCCGGCGGATCAGCGACCTGGTCACCACCGGCACCGATCCGCGCCGGTGCGGGACCTGCAGCACCGGGACCTTGGCGCCTGTCAGGATCCGGGCGAGTCCGCCGGTCGGGGCGGCCAGGTAGAGCCCGACCTCGACCGGCGCAGCCGACGTGGCGACCCGCCCTGCCGTACGTCGCCGGAAGGCACGGATCCGGGGCAGCGAGAACGAGCCGACGCAGACCCGGTCGTGGGCGCCGGTCCGATCCAGCAGGTCGGCCAGCGCGGTGTCGGTGCCCGGCCCTTTGAGGTCGATGTTGAAGCGGGCGTCAGGGAACTCCTCGAGCAGCTCGGAGAGCCACGGGACCGGGTACTGCCCGCCGATACGGGCGGTCCGGATCATCTCGGTATCGGCGTCGGCGATCCGGCCGGTGAGGTTGGTGACCCGGTCGAGCACCTCGTCGTGGAAGGCGATCAGGTCGCCGCTCCTGTTCAGGTGCACGTCGGTCTCGAGGTAGGTGAACCCGAGGGCCACCGCGTGCCGGAACGCATGGGCTGTGTTCTCCAGCCCGACCAGGTCCTCGGACCCGGCTCCACCCCGGTGCGCCATCGCGACGACGCCGCCGTCGGCCGTGGGGTCGTCCAGATAGGCGAACCCGGTCCTCGGTGCACCCATGCCGCGCCCGCCTCCGCTCGTCGTAGCACTCCCGTCGAGCAGCAGTATCCACCGCCAATGCGAAAAGGGGGCAAGTCGGGCATTCGACACGGCGTGTTCGATGCTCCCGTGCTAAGCGGAGGACTCTTCAGGCGCTGACCAGATGCTGGCTCAGCGACTGTCGTGGAACGTCTCGATCCGCGCACCGAGCTGGTTGAGCCGCTCGGCGAGGTCCTCGTAGCCGCGGTTGATCACGTACACCGAGCGCAGTACCGAGGTGCCCTTGGATGCGAGCATCGCGAGCAGGATGACCACCGCAGGCCGCAGCGCGGGCGGGCAGACGATCTCGGCACCGGACCAGCGGGTCGGGCCGTCGATCATCACCCGGTGCGGGTCCAGCAGCGTTACCTTGCCACCGAGCTTGCCGAGCTCGGTGAGGTAGATCGCGCGGTTCTCATAAACCCAGTCGTGCAGCATCGTCTGGCCTTGGGCCACCGCTGCGATGACCGCGAAGAACGGCAGGTTGTCGATGTTCAGGCCGGGGAACGGCATCGGGTGGATCTTGTCGATGGGGGAGTGCAGAGGCGAGACGGCGGTCGTGAGGTCGACCAGCCGGGTCAGCCCGTTCGCGGCCTGGTACTCCTCGGAGCGCTCGTACCGGAAGCCCATCTCCTCCAGCAGCGCGAGCTCGATCTCGAGGAACTCGATCGGCACTCGCTGGATAGTGATCTCCGAGCCTGTGACGATCGCCGCGGCGAGGAGCGACATCGCCTCGATCGGGTCCTCGCTGGGGAAGTACTCGACGTCGACGTCGATCTTGGCGCACCCGGTCACGGTCAGCGTGGTCGTCCCGATCCCCTCGATCACCACGCCGAGCTTGGCGAGGAAGAAGCAGAGGTCCTGGACCATGTAGTTGGGGCTCGCGTTGCGGATGACGGTGACACCGTCGTGCAGTGCAGCGGCCATCAGGGCGTTCTCGGTGACCGTGTCACCGCGCTCGGTCAGCACGATCGCTCGCTGCGGGGCGCGCGGCTCGGCGACGACGGCGTGGTAGCTGCCCTCAGTCGCCTTCACCTCCAGGCCGAAGTGCCGCAGCGCGGTCAGGTGCGGCTCCACGGTCCTGGTCCCGAGGTCGCAGCCGCCGGCGTACGGGAGGTCGAAGTCGTTGCTGCGATGCAGCAGCGGACCCAGGAACATGATGATCGACCGAGTACGCCGGGCAGCCTCGGAGTCGATCGCCGCGAGGTCGAGCCGGACCGGCGGGATGATCTCGAGGTCGTTCTCGGCGTTGAGCCAGCGGGTCCGGACGCCGATGCTGTCGAGCACCTCCAGCAGCCGGTTGACCTCCTCGATCCGGGCCACTTTGCGCAGCGTGGTCCGTCCGTTGTTGAGCAGAGCTGCGCACAGCAGCGCGACACCGGCGTTCTTCGAGGTCTTGACGTCGATGCTGCCCGAGAGCGTGGTCGGGCCGGTGACCCGCAGATGGACCGGGCCGGGGCCGATGCTCACGATCTGCTCGTCGAGCGCTTCGCCGATGCGGGCGAGCATCTCCAGGGAGACGTTCTGGTGGCCGCGCTCGATCCGGTTGACGGCACTCTGGCTGGTGCTGAGTGCGTCGGCGAGCTGCTGCTGGGTCCAGCCACGGTGCCGGCGAGCGCTCCGGATGAGCGTGCCGATCTGGGTGAGGTAGTCATCGGCGGTCACTCGCCGGACGCTATCTCAGATATGAGATGAAGCCAACGCTGCCACCCCTGGCAGGATCGGAGTATGCGAGTCACGACCATCCACGCCGCCGGCGACATCAGGCTCGAGGACCGCCCGGTACCGGAGGTCCGCAAGCCGACCGACGCTGTCATCAAGATCACCGCAGGCTGCATCTGCGGCTCGGACCTGTGGCCCTACCGCGGGGAGAACCCCATCACGGCGGGCTCGACGATCGGCCACGAGATGGTCGGCGTGGTCGAGGACGTCGGATCAGAAGTCACCTCGTTCAAGGCCGGGGACTTCGTGATCGTGCCGTTCTGCACGTGCGACAACACCTGCCCGAACTGCGCCAACGGCGCCCACGCAACCTGCATCAACGGAGGTTTCACGACCGGCGGCCAGGGCGAGTACGGCCTCGTCGGCCAGGCTGAAGGCAGCCTGGTCGCAACCCATGCGATGCCGCAGGACGCGATGATCCCGTCCCTGCTGAGCTTGTCCGACGTCTTCCCGACCGGGTGGCACTGCGCGGTCTGCGCCGAGGTCAAGAAGGGCGACACAGTCGTAGTCGTCGGGGACGGCGCGGTCGGCCTGTGCGGGGTCCTGGCGGCGGTCCAGATGGGCGCCGAGAAGGTGATCGCGATGTCGCGTCACGAGTCACGCCAGGAGATCGCCCGCCAGTTCGGGGCTACCCACATCGTCGCCGAGCGCGGTGCCGAGGGAGTTCAGCGGATCAAGGACATCACCCACGGCATCGGTGCGGACGCCGTCTTGGAGTGCGTCGGTACCGACGACGCCATGCAGACTGCCGTCAAGGTCGCGCGGCCGGGAGCGATGGTCGGCTTCGTCGGCGTACCGCACGGGGTGAATCTGCCGATCGACCGGCTCTTCCGCACCAGCGTCGGGATCCGTGGCGGCGTCGCGCCCGTGCGCCGCTATCTGCCCGAGCTCCTCGACCTGGTGATGTCCGGAACAGTGAACCCGGGCCTGGTGTTCGACTCGGTGATGCCGCTCTCGGAGGTAGCCGAGGGCTACAAGGCGATGGACGAGCGTCGCGCTGTCAAGGTCCTGCTACACCCCTGAGAGGCTCCACCCCGAGAAGGAGAACCATGAACACCCCTGACCTCCAGTCCAAGGCCGAGGCCCTTCTCGCCCTGCACGTGCCCGGCACGCCCGGAGTGCTCCCGACCGTCTGGGACGCGTGGTCGGCGAACGTCGCCGCTGCCGCCGGGTTCCGCGGTCTGACCGTGGGAAGCCACCCGCTGGCGGACTCGATAGGCCGACCCGACGGCGAGGGCATGACCTTCATCGAACTGACCACCCGCGTTACCCAGATCACCGAATCGATGAGCCTCCCGGTCTCGGTGGACATCGAGTCCGGGTACGGCGAGTCGGCGTCCACGCTCATCGACGGACTGCTCGAAGCCGGCGCAGTCGGCCTGAACATCGAGGACACCGTCCACTCCGAGGGCGGGCGGATGCGCAGCTCTGAAGAGCACGCGGCTCTGATCGGCGAGCTGCGCGCGGCTGCGGATGCTGCCGGGGTCGCGGTGGTCATCAACGCCCGGACCGACACCTTCAAGAATCAGCTCGGCGAGGACGACGAGCGGGTCGATCTGGCGATCGCCCGGATGATCGCGTGCGCCGAGGCGGGCGCCAGCTCGCTCTACCCGGTCGGCTTCCACGACGAGGAGACCCTGACGCGGATCTGCGCGGCGCTGCCGCTCCCTGTCAACGCCATCGCCGACCCGACCAACGGCGACCTCGCGATGTACGCACGCGCCGGCGCCGGCCGGATCAGCTTCGGCCCGCTGTGGCAGATGAGCCTCGCCAAGGTCTCTGCCGAGTGGCTGGCCCGCTGGCAGTAGCGGGCTGGCAGTAGCGGCTGGCAGTTGCGGTTAGGGCCGGGCCATCCCGATCAGCCCGCGGATCGAGGCCGTGACGAAGTTGCCGGGGGAGAAGTGGTCGTCCCACAGTGTGATGAGCCCGTCGTGGACCTCGAACGTGCCGCAGACCCAGAACGACGACTCCCATCGGCCCCAGGTCAGGATGTCGGTGCGGTCGGTCAGCACGACAGGCCCGTTCTCCGCGACGTTGTGCATGTCCACGCGGAACCCGATCCGGCGCCTCTCCATGTCCCGCAGCATGCCGACGACGCGCTTGCCGCGCACTGAGGGCATCCCCGTGTTGCGCCACTCGATGCCGGGGGCGAGCAGGGCGACAGCGTCTTCAGCATGACCGGTCGCGAGCAGGTCGAGGAAGCTCTGGACTACCGCGGTCGAGGAGGTGGGTTCAGGGGCCATGCAAGCAGGCTAGCGACCGGTCTATCCAGGTCGGAACACCGAGATCGGCATCGGCCTACGATGCGAGAGCGACGTCGCGGGAGGAGAGGTCTGATGGGTGGGACCAACGATAGGCGCGTCCTGATCGTGGACGATGCGCCTGACTCGCGGATGCTGATCCGGCTCCAGCTCGACAGTGCTGCGCGCTACGACATCGTGGGCGAGGCCGTCGACGGTCTCGATGCCGTCAAGCAGGCCCGCGACCTGCAGCCCAACCTGGTCTTGCTCGATATCGACATGCCGCGGATGGACGGGCTGGCAGCGCTGCCGCTGATCCGCGACGCTGCGCCCGACGTACGGGTGATCGTGATGTCTGCGCATCAGCAGGGCACCTACGAGGACGACGCGCTGGCGGCAGGTGCAGACCGCTACGTCGTGAAGGGCATCACCCGGCACGATCTCCTGGAGGTCATCGAGACGGTCCTCGCAGCGGCATGACCGAGCCGCTCAGCCTGCAGGAGCAGTACTTCCCGGACCTCCCGTGCTTCGGCTGCGGCCCACGCAACGCGAAGGGCCTCCGATTGCGAAGCCACCTCGTCGAGGACGGGCTCGTCGTCGCGTCGTTCACGCCCTGGCCCGAGCACGACAACGGGCTGGGCTTCCTCAACGGCGGCATCATCGCCACGGTGCTGGACTGCCACAGCGCCGCGGCAGTCACCCACGAGGCCTACGAGCAAGGCTGGCCGGCGCTGCCCGGAGCAGATCTGCCGTACGTCACCGCCGGGCTCGACGTCCGCTACCTGCGACCCGCGCCGTTGAACGAGACGGTCGCGCTGTTCGGCAGGGTGCTGGCGTCCTCGGAGAGCGAGATCACCGCCGAGGCCTGGATCGAGTGGGACGGCAAGCAGCGCGCTCGCGGCGAGGCGCTGTGGAAGCGCTGGCGTCCCCGACCATGACTCCGGCTGGCTGCGCTAGGTTTCGGCCATGAAGGCAGTCATCTGCACGCAGTCCGAGCTGAGCGTCGGCGAGGCCGACCTGCCGGCGCCCGAGCGCGGTCAGCTGGTCCTCGACATCGTCCGCTGCGGCATCTGCGGCTCCGACCTCCATGCCCGCCACCACGCGGACCTCGTCGCCGACATGGCCGCCGAGGCGGGGTACGACGGGTTCATGCGCCCCGCCGAGCGGATCGTGCTGGGCCACGAGTTCTCGGGCATCGTCACCGAGCGGGGGAAGGGCAGCAGGCTGGCCGAAGGCACTCCGGTGGTCTCGTTGCCGCTGCTGCGCCGTGGCAAGGACATCCACACCACCGGCCTCTCGGTGCACGCACCAGGCGGGTACGCCGAGAAGGTGCTCGTGGAGGACGCGTTGACCCTGGCCGTGCCGAACGGGCTCGCTGCCGACGTCGCCGCCCTGACCGAGCCGCTGTCGGTCGGCCTGCACGCAGTACGCCGGGGCGAGGTCGGCAAGGGCCAGGTCGCGATCGTGATCGGCTGCGGCCCGGTCGGCCTGGCCGTGATCATGATGCTCAAGGCCCAGGGCGTGAAGACCGTCATCGCCAGCGACTTCTCCGCCGGTCGCCGCGCCCTGGCGGTCACGTGCGGTGCCGATGTCGTCGTGGACCCGGCCAAGGAGTCGCCGTACTCCTCAGCCTCCTCGCACGGCCTGTTCGTCACCGCGCCGGAGGTCTTCGAGCTCGGCGTCTCCAGCGTCGAGAAGCTGCGCAAGCTGCCGCTGCCGTGGCCGATGGTCTGGCGGGCCGCCGAGAAGCTCGGTGCCGCGACACCCAAGCATCCGGTCATCTTCGAGTGCGTCGGCGTGCCGGGCATGCTCGACGAGATCATCAGCACGGCGCCCATCTACTCGCGGGTGGTCGTCGTCGGTGTCTGCATGGAGCCCGACCGGGTCCGTCCGGGGATGGCGATCAACAAGGAGATCGACCTGCGCTTCGTCCTCGGCTACACGCCGTTGGAGTTCCACGACGCGCTGCACCTGCTGGCCGAGGGCAAGGTGAACGCCGAACCGGTGATCACCGGGGTAGTGGGTCTGGCAGGGGTGGCCGGAGCGTTCGACGCTCTGAAGGATCCCGAGACGCACGCCAAGATCCTGATCGACCCCCAGAGCGACGCCGCCACACCTGCTCCGCGCTGATCAGGCCCCGGTCCGCCCGACCGGGCGAGGGGAGTGCGTTATGTCAAGCCGTCGCGGGCCTTGTCGCTTTCGCGTGCATAGCGGCCAGGCAACTGCCGCACCGATCAGCCCGCCCAGGCCGTTGTGCCCGACATCGGCCATCGACGGGACCCGGCCGGGTAGGTAGAGCAGCTGCGCTGTCTCGATCCCTGCGGACACCAGGACGCACAGGAAGACGCTGAGCCAAGGACGGTTGGTGAGGATCGCGAGTAGGAAGCCGGCAGGAACGAACAGGACGACGTTGGCAATCACTTCTGTCTGGCTCCACTCCAGACTGCCGTCCGACGCATGCGTGGCGACGCGGTCGGCCAGGGAGAACATCCAGGCGCCTGCGGATACCGGCTCGAGCGTGAGCCGGTAGACGAAGACGGAGTACAGGGCGAGCAGGACGGCGGCGAGGGTGCGGTGCATGCCTCGAACCTAGGAACCCCCGGGGCGGCGAGCGCTCGGCCGGAGGTCCCGGATCGAGGGACTTAAGGACTATTCGCGGCATGTCGGGCCCGCAATCGTCTTAGGCTCGACCCATGGCGCAGGCGCTGGGCGGTCACTCTGGACTCATCGGCCGGGTCACCGAAGTAGCGGAGGTCGGCGGCCTGCTCGCACCCGGCCGAGTGGTCACGCTGACCGGCGTGGGCGGGGTCGGGAAGACTCGGATCGCCCGCCGCGTCGTCGCGGAGTCCGCAGCGAAGCATCCCGGCGGAGCATGGGTCGTGGAGCTGGCCGACCTCGCCGACCCGGGACTGCTCGGCGAGGTCGTGGTGGGCGCGCTGGATATCCAGGTCCCGCCCGGACGGTCTCACGGCCGCGCGCTGTCAGGCTTCCTGGCCGAGCGACCGGGCCTCCTGGTCCTCGACAACTGCGAGCACCTGGTCGATGCGGTGGCATCCACAGTCGCCGAGCTGCTCTCGGAGTGCCCGAAGCTCACCGTGCTGGCGACGAGCCGTCTGCCGCTGGGGATCGTGCGGGAGACGGTCTTCTCGGTCCCGGCGCTGACAGGGCCGCCGCACGGCGAGGTGGTGAGCCTTGCGGAATCGGCGCGGTACGACGCGATCGCCTTGTACACCCGACGAGCTGGCGAGATCATGGCGTCGTTCCGGCTCACCGCGGAGAACCTGCCCGCGGTCGCTGAGCTCGTCACACGCCTGGACGGAGTCCCACTGGCGATCGAGCTCGCCGCAGCGCGGGTGCGGCTGCTGTCGCCCGAGGCGTTGCTCGCCCGGCTGGGCGAGAGATTCGAGGTGCTCGAGTCGGACCTGCGCGACGTCCCGGTCAGGCACCGCTCCTTGGCCGCGTCCGTGGGGTGGAGCTACGACCTGTGCAGCCCGAAGGAGCGCGAGCTGTGGAACCGGCTCTCGGTGTTCGTCGGCGGCTTCGAGCTCGAGGCCGCCGAGGAGGTGTGCGCCGACGCCCAGATCGGGTCGTCCGAGGTGCTCGCCCTGCTGTCGTCGCTCGTCGACATGTCCGTCACCCTCCGCGTCGGCGAGACCGGTACTCGCTTCCGGAT
Source organism: Marmoricola sp. (assembly GCA_036272095.1). Taxonomy (GTDB): domain Bacteria; phylum Actinomycetota; class Actinomycetes; order Propionibacteriales; family Nocardioidaceae; genus Marmoricola. The sequence continues at coordinate 46,994 of DATAZI010000017.1, forward strand.
GCTGGAGCCGATCCGCCAGTACGGCGCTGCCATGCTCGATCAGGTCGGAGACGGCGACTTGTGGAGGGGCCGCCACCTGGCCTGGTACGCCGATCAGGTCGCCGGCCTGGAGGAGGACTGGGTCGGTCCCGACCAGCTGGCCTGGATGGACCGCTTGCGCGCCGAGCACGCCAATCTCCGGGCAGCCCTGGAGCACGCTCTCTCGTCCCCGGGCAATGCGGCGGTCGCGCTGAGGATGTGCGGTGGCCTCGAGCCACTGTGGATCTGCGGCGGGCATCTCTCCGAGGCACGCCATTGGATCGAGCGTGCCGTCGCGAGCACCGAGGGCCACGAGGCGGCGAAGGTCAAGGCGCTGCGGCTCTGCGCCTGGTTCGGCGCGCTGCAGCTCGAGCTCGGCTACGCACGCGACCGGGTCGACCAGGCGGCTCTGCTGTTGGACGGAGCAGACGACCTCACGACCGGCTACCACCTGTTCGCTGACGGCGTCGTGGCCACCTGGGAGCAGGAGTTCGCCCGCGGCGTCGAGCTGCTGACACGCAGCGCAGAAGCCTTCGATCGTGCCGGCCACCTGCCCGGGACGTTGGAGGCGCAGCTCAACACGGCGATCGCGCACGTCTTCGGTGCCGACTACGCCAGAGCCGACGAGGTTTGCCGGGCCTGCCTGCAGATCACGGACCCACTGGGGGAGACCTACATCAGCGCCTACGCCCGGTGGGCGGTGGGACTCGGGTCGTTGATGGACGGCGACCTCGCCTCAGCGGCCGCTCTGACCACCGAGGCGGTGTCCCGATCGAACTCGCTGGGCGACCGCCTGGCGATGGCTCTCGAGCTGGAGTCGCTGGCTTGGATCGCGGCCATCCAGTACGACTTCGACCGCGGCATCCGGCTGCTCGGTTGCGCTGAGCTGTTCTGGCGGATGATGAGCATGCCGGTGGATCAGACTCCCGGGGTCAGCGATTTCCGGGCCCTGGGAGAGCGGCAGGTACGAGCGGCGATCGGCGACGCGGCGTTCGACACGTCGTTCGCTGCCGGGCTGGCGATGGCGCCAGAAGACGTCCTGGACTTCGTCCTCGGGGAGAGCGGGCCGGTACGGGAGCGGCGTACCGCCGGGCCGTTGAGCCGGCGCGAGACCGAGGTCGCCGCACTCGTGGCCGAGGGGCTCTCGAACAGGGACATCGCCGAGCGGCTCTTCCTCTCCGAGAGGACGGCTCAGGGTCACGTGCAGAGCATCCTGCGCAAGCTGCTCTTCAGCTCCCGCGCGCAGATCGCGGTCTGGTTCGTCGAGCAGCGCCTCGCGACCTGACGGGACCAAGAACTCCTCACGACAGCGACTGTCGCCGTGCTGCTTGCCGTCTCGGCCTGCGGCGCCGCTACGACGAGTCCAGTTGAGCACCGATCGGATGCACAATGCGGCTGGGCGCTGACCGCACTGTTGCGCTTGGTTTGGTTCGCCGATAAGGGACATTATGTCAACATGAGCAGATCTGCCCCCTGGCCCGCATCAGCTGCTGAACAGGTCCCCTACCAAGGTCAGCAGGGTCGCTTCGACCTCCTGGCGGCGGCGCACCGGATCAGCTGCGTCAGCCACAAGCAGCGCCGACTCGATCAGGGCGCTCAGCACGAGCTGGCCGAGAACATCGGCTGACGTCGTGCCGGACCTGACTGG
>DATAZI010000018.1:0-10670 GCA_036272095.1 Marmoricola sp.
CGCGTACGCGAACACCAAGGCCGAGGTCGTGCTCGGCGACGCACTGACAGGTGAGCGCCGTGAGTCGCTCGAAGTGTTCACCAAGGTCTACTGGCCGACCGGTCCCGCCGGCCCGAACGACAGCGGCCTGTCCCGCAAGCACATCCTGGAGTCGATCAACGGCTCGCTGCGCCGGCTGCGCACCGACTACGTCGACCTGTACCAGGCGCACCGCTACGACACCGAGACCCCGCTCGAGGAGACCATGCAGGCCTTCGCCGACGTGGTCCGGCAGGGCAAGGCGCTCTACATCGGGGTCAGCGAGTGGACGGCCGAGCAGATCCGGGCCGGCGTCGCGCTCGCCGAGGACCTCAACATCCAGCTGATCTCGAGCCAGCCGCAGTACTCGATGCTGTGGCGGGTGATCGAGCCCGAGGTCGTGCCGGCGTGCGAGGAGCTCGGACTCTCCCAGATCGTCTGGTCGCCGATCGCCCAGGGCGTGCTGACGGGCAAGTACCTGCCCGGCCAGCCGCCGCCGGAAGGGTCGCGGGCGACCGACGAGAACGGCGGTGCGAACTTCATCCAGCGGCTGATGTCCGAGGACATCCTCAACGCCGTGCAGCGGCTCAAGCCGATCGCCGAGAGCGTCGACCTCACGCTCGCGCAGCTCGCCGTGGCCTGGGTGCTGCAGAACCCGAACGTCGCCTCCGCGCTGGTCGGCGCATCACGTCCCGAGCAGGTCGCGGAGAACGTGAAGGCCGCCGGCGTCAAGCTGGAGGCCGCGACGATGACCGCCATCGACGAGGCTCTGGGCGACGTGGTCGTCAGCGACGCGTCGCTGACCGCCCGCAGCGCACCGACCGGCCGGCCGAGCTGAGTCTGGCGCCGCTCGGGGACAGCGGCTGTCGGCTGGGCTTGCTCAGGCGGCGAAGGGCGACTGCACCAGCACCGCGCCGTCGCAGACCGTGCAGACCCAGCCCTGGTCCTCGACGGGCAGGAACACGGTCGCGGTGGCGCAGTCGGAGCAGTGCCGGGTCTCGCCGTGGAGCATCAGCACGTCGGTGATCTGTGCGGTGTCCATGTCTTGAGTTTCCATGCCCGCACCGTCGCACCACGGCCCGACACATGGCTCGGGGCGTATTTGTCCCTGCCCTCTGGCACGCTTTTCGCATGCTCACCCAGTACTTCACCGCCTCGAGCCTCGACGGCTTCGTCGCAGCCGAGCCGGAGGACGGCCTGGCCTGGTTGCTCACCCGCGAGGGCGACGCCGACGGGCCGCAGGGCTACAACGTGTTCATCGCGGAGGTGGGCGCGATCGCGATGGGTGCCACCACCTACCAGTGGCTGCTGGACAACAACGACGGGCCCTGGCCCTACGAGATCCCGGCCTGGGTATTCACCCACCGCTCGTTCCCGCCGATCGCCGACGACATCCGTTTCACCTCCGACTCGGTGCCGGCGGTCCACTCGGCGATGGTCGAGGCCGCCGCGGGGAAGACGCCTGGGTCGCCGGCGGGGGAGACCTCGTCGGCCAGTTCCACGATCACGGCCTCCTGGACGAGATCTGGGTCCAGTACGCCCCGGTGACCCTCGGTGCCGGCGCCCCGCTGCTCCCGTGTCGGATCGAGTTCGAGGAAATTGCCCAGGACCCCAACGGCGACTTCGCCTGCCGTCGGCTCCGGGTGAAGCGCTAGGTAGGACGGGCGTCTGGTCGGTCAGGGCAGACGACGGAGGATCTCGGCAAGCTGATCGGTGTGCTGGTCGAGGGTGGCGGTGACCCCGTCGAACCGTCCCTGGAACTGGTCGAGGGTCGCGGTGACCCCGTCGAACCGTCCCTGGAACTGCTCGAGGGTGGCGGTGACCCCGTCGAAGCGGCCCTTGAACTGCTCGAGGGTGCCGCGGATGTCTTTGGTCTCGTCCTTGATGAGGTCGTAGATCGCCACGGCCTCATTCTCCAGTCGCTCTACGCGGCGTTCAAGGGCGGGATCCGTCGTCATGCGGCAAACCTAGGGAGCCGCGTCGTGGCACGCCAGGCCCAGATCGACATCTGTGGAGAACCGCCTCGACGACCGCCCTAAACTGGGCCTGTGGACTACTCCTTCGTCAAGGGGCACGGCACCGAGAACGACTTCGTGCTGATCCCCGACGCCAACGGCCGGCACGAGCTGAGCGCCGAGCAGGTCGCACGGCTGTGCGACCGCCGCGCGGGCATCGGCGGCGACGGCGTGATCCGGGTGGTCCGCACTGATGCGACCGATGACCCGGCCGCCGTCGAGGCGCGAGGCGAGGCCCGCTGGTTCATGGACTACCGCAACAGCGACGGGTCGCTCTCGGAGATGTGCGGCAACGGAATCCGCGTGCTGGCCCTCTACCTCGCCCTGCACACCGACCTCGACCGCCGCGAGCCGCTGCGGATCGCCACCCGTGCCGGCATCAAGACCATCACTTTCGACGCGCTGCGCGACGACGATGTCCGGATCACCGTCGACATGGGCAGCCCTGCGGTCTTCGAGGAGACCAAGGTCTCGGTCGGCGACCGCTCGTGGGCGGCCAGCCGGATAAGCATGGGCAACCCGCACGCGGTTGCGTTCGTCGACGCGCTCGAGGACGCCGGATCACTGCTGGACGAGCCGGAGTTCGACCGCAGCGTCTTCGGTGAGGGCGCCAACGTCGAGTTCGTCGTACGCAGCGGGGACCGGCACCTGAGCATGCGGGTTCACGAGCGTGGCTCCGGTGAGACCCGCTCGTGCGGCACCGGGGCATGCGCGGTGATGGTCGCCGCCGCCCTAGCCGACGACGCCGAGCGCGGTACGTCGTACCGGGTGGATGTGCCGGGTGGCACGCTCGACATCGTCTGGACTGCCGAGGACCGGATCCTGATGACAGGCCCGGCGGTGCTGGTCGCCGAGGGGTTCACCGACCTGTGACAGGCACCGGGATCTTCGCGGCCATCGAGGTCACCCAGGCCGAGCGCGCCGCGTCTCGGCCGGGCGACGAGGTGATCGCCCACCCCGATGTCGTGATGGACCGGGCGGTCGACGTACCGGTCTCGGCCGAGGTCGTCTGGCCCTGGCTCGTCCAGCTCGGCAAGAACCGGTCCGGGTGGTACTTGACCCGGGGCGTCGAGCGGCTCATCCCGCGGCGCAACCGCGCGATCCGTCGGATCGACCCGCAGTGGCAGGGCCTCGCGCTCGGTGATGTGGTGCCCGATTGGGGCGGCAAGCACGAGACCTTCGAGGTGCTCGCGATCGTCCCTGGGGCCTCGATCGTCTACGGGTCCCAGCGCGGCCGGACCAAGCTCACCTGGACGATCACTGTGGTCCCCGACGGAGCCGGCTCCCGGATCTTCTTCCGTCTCCGCCTCGCCCCGATCAAGCGGCCCTGGTTGGCCAACTCGGTCGGCGACTTCTTCGACGCCCTGACGATCCGAGGGATGGCCAACGGCCTGCGCGAGCGGCTGGCGGACGCGGGCTAGGCGGTCCGGACCGTCCGCGCACGACGGCGGAGGATCAGCTCCCCAGGATCAGGCACGACGTCGTGCCGTGCGCGATCAGCTTGCCGTTGGCGTCGTACAGCTTGCCCTCGGCGGTGCTCTGCCTGCGACCGCGGTGGATGACGGTGCCAGTCGCACGGACCGGTCCCATGCCTGGCTGCATCGCCCGCAGGTAGTGCAGGTTCAGCTGCGCCGTGGTGTAGCCCCACCCCGGAGGCAGCGTGGTGTGCACCGCGCACGCCATGCAGGAGTCGAGCAGGGTCGCCGCGATCCCGCCGTGGATGCTGCCGATCGGGTTCATCATCCGCTCGTCCGGGCTGAGCTCAAAGGTCGCTCGGCCGTCGGCGACCTCCACGACGCTCATCCCGAGCAGCGTTGCGATCCCCGGCGCCGGCAGCTCGCCGGACACGATCTTCTGCATCACCTCGAGGCCGGACAGGCTCTCCAGCGCCGTGGTCATGCGACGTCCTCGACCAGCACTGGCTCTGCCACCAGCACCGGCGGCTCGGTGGCTGCGGCAGGCTGCCGGTGCGGCAGGGCCAGGGCTGCCGCCGAGGTCAGTACGCCGCACACGATGAGCATCCACCAGACCCGGTCGAAGTGGCTCAGGGCGTTGAGCGGGGTGACGGTGCCGAGCAGTGCGACCGTCAGGGCGACCCCGAAGGTGGCGCCGAACTGCCGGATCGCCTGGTTGACCGCCGAGCCGGCGCCGAACGCGTCAGCCGGCAGGCCCTGGACTGCGGCGCTGGTCAGGTGCGGCAGCACCAGCGAGACGCCGAGGCCGCCGAGCATCGAGCCGGGCAGCAGGTGCGTGGCCCAGTGCACGTGGCTGTCGACCATCGTCAGGAACCACACCCCCGAGGCGGCGTAGACGATGCCGCCGGGCACCAGCAGCGTGCGCTGGCCGACCCTGCCGGCAAGGCGCCCGGTCTGCGGGGCCAGCAGCATCACCACGGCCGGGCCGGGCATCATCGCCAGGCCGGCGTGCACGATGCTCAGGTGCCAGACCCCGGTCAGGAACTGGATCTGGGCGAAGAACATCGCGGTGAAGCCGATCGTGAACGCTGCCGTGGCGATGTTGGCCCACCGGAACGACCGGTTGCCGAACAGGGTCAGGTCCAGCGCCGGGTGCGGGTGGTCGAGGGTCCGTACGACGAACCCGGCCAGCACCGCGACACCGGCGACCAGGGAGCCGATCGTCCGCGCCGAGTCCCAGTGCCAGCTGTTGCCTTGGACGATGCCGAGCGCCAGCAAGGTCAGCGAGACGCCCAGCATCAGGGTGCCGACCCAGTCGGGGAACCGGCTCCGCGTGGTCTCCTGCGACTCGGGCAGCAGCCGCAGCGCCGCGACCAGGGTGACCGCGCCGACGGGCACGTTGAGCAGGAACACGGCCCGCCAGTTCCACTCATCGACGAGCAGTGCGCCCAGCGTCGGCCCGACCGCGGCCGACAGAGCGGCGATCGAGCCCCAGATCGCGATGGCGACCGGCACCTTGGCGGGAGGGAACGAGGACAGCAGGATCGCGAGCGCCGCTGGGATCAGTGCCGCGGCACCGAGCGCCTGCACGACCCGGAAGCTGATCAGCATCGCGGGCGACGTCGCGGCCGCGCACAGGGCCGAGGCGACGGTGAAGCCGACCAGGCCGATCGTGAACATCCGCTTCCGTCCGAGCCGGTCGGCCATCCGGCCGGCCGGGACCATCGCCGCCGCCAGCGCGATCGTGTACGCCGAGAGCGTCCACGACATCGTTGCGAACGACACCGACGGGAAGCTGCGGGTGATGTCGTCGAAGGCCACGAAGAGGACCTGGGTGTCGAGGAACACCATGAAGGACGCGACCGCGGTCACCGCGAGGATCACCCACGGGCTGACCGTCCGGGAGGGAGGTGTCGAAGAAGTCATGCCAGGACCGTAGACCAGATTGCTTTAAAAAATCAACTGCTTGATAAAGAAACACAACCGATCTACGCTGACCTACGTGTCGAACAAGTCCTATGACCAGTACTGCGGCATCGCCGCCGCGCTCGACGTCGTCGGAGACCGGTGGACGATCCTGATCCTGCGCGAGCTGTCCTTCGGGCCACAGCGCTTCACCGACCTGCGCGCCGGGCTCCCGGGGATCGCCTCGAACCTGCTCTCCGAGCGGCTCCGCTCGCTCGAAGAGGACGGCCTGGTCCACCAGCAGGAGCTGCCTGCGCCGGCCGCCCGGATGGTCTACGCGCTGACGGCTGAAGGACGGCGGATCCATCCGGTGCTGCGCTCGCTCGCCGCCTTCGGCCTCCCGTTCCTCGACGAGCCGGTCGACGGCCGGGTCCGGCCGCGGATGGCGGTGTTCGGCTCGCTCGGAGCGCTGCTGTCGCAGAACGCCGGCCCCGAGGTCGACCTGAGGATGCGGTTCGACCTCGACGGCGACACCTGCTGGCTGGAGCTGCGGCACGGCGAAGTGGTCCGCCCTGACAAGGACGCCGTACCCGATCTGGTGTTCAGCGGTACGGCGGCCGCCGTCATCCAGCTCTGCCGTGGTGCGGACCTCGCGGACCTCGCGCCGCGGCTGGTGGTGACCGGTGACGCCGCAGCACTGGCGACGTTCCGGCGCAGCCTGCCGGTCGGCGTACCGGCCTAGCTCATCGGCTCCTACGTCGAGCTCGTCGAGACGCGGTGACCGGGCTGGAGGCATCTCGACACGCTCGATGAGCGGAGCGACGGGCCCGGTCCGCGGAGCGAAAGGCCCGATGGCCGAGCACCTCGACAACCGCTCAGGCGCGCCCTCTAGGATCGCGGCATGGACATCAACGGAGCCAGTGCAATCGTCACCGGCGGCGCTTCCGGAATCGGAGCAGCCGCCGCCCGTCAGCTCGCCGCCAAGGGAGCGATCGTGGTCATCGCCGACCTCAACGCTGAGGCCGGCGAAGCCCTCGCCAAGGAGATCGGCGGCGCGTTCGTCAGCGTCGACGTCACCAACACCGAGCAGATCCAGACCGCGGTCAACACCGCGGTCGAGCTCGCCCCGCTGCGAGCCGTGGTCAACTCGGCCGGCATCGGCTGGGCCCAGCGGACGATCGGCCGCGACGGCAGCCCGGACTCCGCGCACAACCTGGACGCCTTCAAGAAGGTAATTGCGATCAACCTGATCGGCACGTTCGACTGCGTCCGGCTCGCCGCTACCGCGATGAGCCTCAACGAGCCCGACGCCGACGGCTGCCGCGGCGCCATCGTCAATATGGCCTCGGTCGCAGCCTTCGACGGCCAGATCGGCCAGGCGTCGTACTCGGCGTCCAAGGGAGGTGTCGTGGGCATGACCCTCCCGGTCGCCCGCGACCTGTCTGCTGCCGGCATCCGGCTCAACACGATCGCCCCCGGCCTGATCGACACCCCGATCTACGGCGAGGGCCCCGAGTCGGAGGCGTTCAAGGCGAACCTCGGCCAGAACGTGCTGTTCCCCAAGCGCCTCGGCGTCCCCGACGAGCTGGCCAGCATGGTCGTCGAGCTGGTCACCAACTCCTACATGAACGCTGAGGTCATCCGGGTCGACGGCGGCATCCGGATGCCTCCCAAGTGAGCCCCTGAGCACCCAGCAGCGCCCGGCCACCCGCTACCGAGCAGGAGACCGGGCGCTGTGCCTTTCGGTGGGTCCTAGCGGCCGGCGTGACCCGGGTTGCGGGACAGGTCGGCCTGATGCGGCGGCAGATCGTTCGCCGGGTGCACCTCGGGGCCGGTCGCAGGATCGGCCGACTGCTCGGGCGGCGCATCTGCCGGTGAGTCGGTGGCTGAGGTGTCCTCGGCTCCATGGGTGCCGTCGGCGTCACCGCGGACGGCTCCGACGCGCTCGCTGCTGACGCCCATCTCACCCGCCAGCCCGTCGGCCTCTCCGGCGTTCGGGTCGCTGTCGGTGACTTCGCGAGGCTCCACCGGCTGCTCCTCGGTGCTCACGACACGTCCTCGGAAGGCTGGTCCAACGAGCTCTCGGCGTTCTCCTCGGCCAGCTCGGGGATGACCGCGGGGTGGGTCTGCGGGTCGTCCTTCGGGTCGGAGACGCCTTCGGCGTGGTCCTGGGCAGGGTGCTTGTCGGCTGCGGACATGTCCATGGAGTACCCGCCGGCCGCCGGTCCATGAGCGTCGAATCGGGGAAACCGCATTGCGTACGGGCCTACCCTGGATGCCTATGACGAACGCAGCAGATGACTTCAGCCTCGCTGAGGAGCTGGACGAGACCGCCGGTTGGGACGAAGCGCCCGAGGGGTACGGCGGCTTCGATCCCGAGGAGCAGACCACCGGGTCGATGGATCTCGCCGAGCGGCACGCCCTGCGCCGTGTGGTCGGCCTGTCGACCGAGCTCGAGGACATCTCCGAGGTCGAGTACCGCCAGCTCCGGCTCGAGCGGGTCGTGCTCGTCGGGGTCTGGACCGAAGGCAGCGTCGAGGACGCCGAGAACTCGATGGCCGAGCTGGCCGCGCTCGCCGAGACGGCCGGGTCCCAGGTGCTCGAGAACGTCTACCAGCGCCGCGACAAGCCCGACCCGGCGACGTACATCGGGCGCGGCAAGGTCGAGGGCGTCCGCGAGATCGTCCAGGCCACCGGCGCTGACACCGTGATCATGGACGGCGAGCTCGCGCCCAGCCAGCTGAGGAACCTCGAGGACAAGCTCAAGGTCAAGGTGGTCGACAGGACCGCGCTGATCCTGGACATCTTCGCCCAGCACGCGAAGTCCAAGGAGGGCAAGGCCCAGGTCGAGCTCGCCCAGCTGCAGTACATGAAGCAGCGCTTGCGCGGCTGGGGCAGCAGCCTGTCCCGCCAGGCCGGCGGCATCGGCGGCCGCGGCCCTGGTGAGACCAAGATCGAGACCGACCGCCGGCGGATCAACGACAAGGTCGCCAAGCTCCACAAGGAGCTGGCGCACATGAAGACGACGCGCAGCACCAAGCGCAACGAGCGCCGCCGCAACGCGATCCCCGGAGTGGCGATCGCCGGCTACACCAACGCCGGCAAGTCCTCCATCCTCAACCGGCTGACCGATGCCGGCGTACTGGTGGAGAACGCGCTGTTCGCCACCCTCGACCCGACCACGCGGCGTACGACGACCGCTGATGGCCGCGTCTACACGATGAGCGACACCGTCGGCTTCGTCCGGCACCTCCCCCACCAGCTGATCGAGGCGTTCCGCAGCACCTTGGAGGAGGTGGCCGAGTCCGATCTGATCGTCCATGTCGTCGACGGCTCGCACCCCGACCCCGAGGGCCAGCTCTCCGCCGTACGCGCGGTGCTCGCCGATGTCGACGCTGCCAAGATCCGCGAGCTGGTGGTGATCAACAAGGCCGACGTCGCCGACCCGCTGACGATCGCGCGGCTGCAGCTCAACGAGCCGCACACCGTGGTCTGCTCGGCCAAGACCGGTGTGGGCATTGCCGAGGTGCTCGCCGCGATCGAGGCGGACCTGCCGCGACCCGACGTCGAGATCCGGGTGCTGCTGCCGTACAGCCGCGGCGACCTGCTCAGCCGGCTGCACGACAAGGCCGAGGTGATCAGCATCGAGCACACCGGCGACGGCACCCTGGTGCACGCCCGGGTCGGTCAGGCGTTCGCCGGCGAGCTCGAGCTCTACACGATTACCAACCTTGCGTAACACGCTCCCGACCCGATCTCGGTAGGGTCCGAGCATGAAGAAGGTCGCGGCGTGGGTTCTCGGGCTGATCGTCCTGGCCGCCGTGGTGGGCATCGGCGCGGTGAACTTCAGCACCAGCCAGGCCAGCCCTGTTCGCGATAGCTCGACGATCACGAGCTACCAGGCCGACTTCGACGTCAGCAGCGCAGGCGTCTTGAAGGCCGTCGAGACGCTCACGGTGAACTTCCCGGTCGACAAGCACGGCATCTTCCGGTTCTTCGACGTCCGCGACCCCCACCACTCCGTGAACCGGCTGATCCCGACGCACATCCGCGTCTCGATGGACGGCGGTTCCGAGCCGTTCAGCGTCTCCAAGACCGGCCGCGGCCGCTACCGCTACGTCAAGATCGGCGACGCCGACCGGCTGATCAGCGGCACCCACATCTACAAGATCAGCTACACGGTCAAGGGCGTGCTGACCGCCGCCAAGGGCTCCAAGGCGAAGACCCAGTTCTACTGGAACCTGATCCCGCAGGGCTGGGCCCAGGACATCGCCGGCTCGGTCCTGACGGTGCACCTGCCGGCCAACGCAGCGACGCTGCGGTGCACGGTCGGGCTCGGCACCGGTACGCCGTGCGACACCACCGGCGCCGACGCGAACTCGCGGATCACCGGCCAGGGCACCCGGACGCTGCTCGTCACGACCGGAGCCCTGGACCACAACACCCCGGTCACGATCTCCGCCGGCATGGACATCGCGACGCCGGCTGCCGACACCCGCCCGTGGTCGAGCACGATCGACGCGATGCTCGGGTCCAGCGTCGTCGGGCTGATCGTGGTGCTGGTGCTCGCCGGGCTGGCTGCCCTCGCCGGTGCAGCGCTGAGCATCTCCGCGCGCGAGAAGACCCCGGGGCTGCCGCTGATGTATGCGCCGCCGGAAGGGATCGGGCCGGCCGAGGCGGCCTACATCCTCAACGAGACGGTCGACAACAAGACCTTCGTCGCGACGCTGATGCACGCTGCGGAGAACAAGGCCGTCGACCTGGAGCTGACCTCGGACGGCTGGACCGTCACCGGGGCCGCGGACACGACGACCTGGACCAAGATCGACGGCGTCACCCAGCTCACCCTGCAGTCACTCGGGATCAACGCCCCCGGGGCGAGCTTCACCGCGACCTCCAAGTCGGTCTCCGCCGGCCAGGAGCTCAAGGCCGCGCTCAGCTCGTTCAACACCAACACCGAGGGCTGGGCCAAGATGAACGGCCTGATGGTCAACAGCGGGCTCGGCCCGTTCAGCTGGCTGGTGATCGTCGGCGTCTGGATCCTCGCCGTCGTCATCGGGCTGTGGAACCCGTTCGACATGTCGGTCGTCGCGTTGATCCCCGGACTGTTCGGCCTGACCGGGATGAGCCTGGCGTTCGCAGGAGCCGGCACCAAGCGCACCGCCGCAGGCCGCGAGCTGTGGTCGCGGGTCGGCGGCTTCCACCGGATCCTGTCGACCGACTCGGCCGAGGCCCGGTTCGACTTCGCCGGCAAGAAGGACCTCTACACCTCCTACCTGCCCTGGGCGGTCGCGTTCGACTGCGCCGACAAGTGGGC
>DATAZI010000019.1:0-51539 GCA_036272095.1 Marmoricola sp.
GCCTTCTTGGCCGGTGCCGCCTTCTTGGCCGGTGCCGCCTTCTTGGCCGGCGCGGCCTTCTTGGCCGGTGCCGCCTTCTTGGCCGGGGCGGCCTTCTTGGGCGGCGCGGCCTTCTTGGCCGGGGCGGCCTTCTTGGCCGGCGCCGCCTTCTTGGCCGGGGCCGCCTTCTTGGCCGGGGCCGCCTTCTTGGCCGGGGCCGCCTTCTTGGCCGGGGCCGCCTTCTTGACCGGGGCCGCCTTCTTCGCCGGGGCCGCCTTCTGCGCCGGGGCCGCCTTCTGCGCAGCGACGACCTTCTTCGCCGGTGCCTTCGCGGGGGTGCGTGCGACGACCTTGCGGGCAGCAGCGCCTGCGCGGCTCACCAGGGATTTCTTGCCTGTCGTTGCCATCGGCGCTGCGCCCCCATCGGGCTAGAGGAAATATGACGAACGTCATAACCGTGGGCGCGAGAATATGTGGAACCGGGGAGCCCTTCAACTCGCCGAACCGCAGCGACCGGGATGAATCCCCAGGTGAGCGCGTGGCACACTGGGCCTCGCAGCACGGCGCAGATGGGGCCATCACCCCGGAGCCGCCGGAAGAAACGTCACGAAGCACCACGAAGTGGACCCAAGAATGCCAGGGTCGACTCAGGGCGAGCTCAGGGCGGACTAGAACCGGCAGCTGCAGCACAGAGGGGGCCGTCGGAGGTTCGACGGCCAAGGAGGGTGGTACCGCGGGGCCGAGCCGGTCTCGTCCCTTCGTTGCATCTCGAGCAGCACCGCACCAACCGAGACGACGAAGGAACGAGAAGGAACGCCGTGTCCCAGGACCAGAGCCAGGCCCCCGCCGAGTACCGCCCCGTGCCGCCGCAGGTCGACCTGCCCGCGCTCGAGCGTGACGTGCTTGCCCTGTGGGAGGAGCAGCAGACCTTCGAAGCATCCGTCGCAGCGACCCGCGACGGCGAGCCCTGGACGTTCTTCGAGGGGCCGCCGACCGCCAACGGGATGCCCGGCACCCACCACATCGAGGCCCGGGTCTTCAAGGACCTGTTCCCGCGCTTCCACACGATGCAGGGGCGGTATGTCGTACGCAAGGGCGGTTGGGACTGCCACGGCCTGCCGGTCGAGCTCGCCGTGGAGAAGGAGCTCGGCTTCACCGGCAAGGGCGACATCGAGGCGTTCGGGGTGGCCGAGTTCAACGCCCGCTGCCGCGAGTCGGTCCTGCGCCACGTCGGAGCCTTCGAAGCGATGACCGAGCGGATGGGCTACTGGGTCGACACCGAGGATCCCTACCGGACCATGGACGCTTCCTACGTCGAGTCGGTCTGGTGGGCCCTGGCGCAGATCCACGGCAAGGGCCTGCTCGTCGAGGACTACCGGGTCGCGCCGTACTGCCCGCGCTGCGGTACCGGCCTCTCGGACCACGAGCTCGCCCAGGGCTACGAGACGGTCACCGATCCCTCGGTCTACGTCCGCTTCCCGCTCACCAGCGGTCCGTGGGAGGGCGCCGCCCTGCTGGTGTGGACCACGACGCCGTGGACCCTGGTGTCCAACACCGCCGTTGCGGTGCACCCCGGGGTCGACTACGTCCTGGTCGAGCACGAGGGCGAGAGGCTCGTGGTCGCCCGGCCGCTGGTCGCGGCCGTGCTCGGCGACGGGACCACTGAGACCGCCTCGCTTCCCGGAGCCGAGATGGAGCGTTGGACCTACCAGCGCCCGTTCGAGCTCGTGACCTTCCCCGAGGGCGAGCCGGCGCACTTCGTGGTGCTGGCCGACTACGTCACCACCGAGGACGGCACCGGGCTGGTCCACCAGTCCCCCGCGTTCGGCGCCGACGACATGGCCGTCTGCCGCGCATACGGCCTGCCGGTCGTCAACCCGGTCCGGCCGGACGGCCACTTCGCCGACGACGTCGCGCTGGTGGGCGGCCAGTTCTTCCGGCACGCCAACGCCGACCTGACGGCGGACCTCGATTCTCGCGGGCTGCTGTTCCGGCACCTGCCTTATGAGCACTCCTATCCGCATTGCTGGCGCTGCCACACCGCGCTGCTCTACTACGCGCAGCCGTCCTGGTACGTGCGCACGACGGCCGTCAAGGACGCCCTGCTGCGTGAGAACGAGAAGACGACCTGGTTCCCCGAGACGATCAAGTGGGGCCGGTACGGCGACTGGCTGAACAACAACATCGACTGGGCGCTCTCCCGCAGCCGCTACTGGGGCACGCCGCTGCCGATCTGGCGCTGCACCGAGGGACACCAGACCTGCATCGCCTCGCTGGCAGAGCTCTCGGAGCTCACCGGGACCGACCAGTCCGAGCTCGACCCGCACCGGCCGTACATCGACGCGATCACGTTCCGCTGCCCGGGCAACGGCACAGCAGGCTGTTCCGAAACGGCCACCCGGGTCCCGGAGGTGATCGACGCCTGGTTCGACTCCGGCTCGATGCCGTTCGCGCAGTGGGGCTACCCGCACGTCGAGGGCTCGAGGGAGAAGTTCGAGGCGGCGTACCCGGCCGACTTCATCTGCGAGGCGATCGACCAGACCCGTGGCTGGTTCTACACGCTGATGGCGGTGGGTACGACGGTCTTCGACCAGTCGTCGTACAAGAACGTGCTCTGCCTGGGCCACATCCTGGCCGAGGACGGCCGCAAGATGAGCAAGCACCTGGGCAACATCCTGGAGCCGATCCCGCTGATGGACGAGCACGGCGCGGATGCCGTCCGCTGGTTCATGGCCTGCGGCGGCTCACCCTGGTCGGCTCGCAGGGTCGGGCACAACACGATCCAGGAGACCGTCCGCAAGGTGCTGCTGACCTACTGGAACACGGTCGCCTTCCACGTGCTCTACGCGCGCACAGCCAGCTGGACGCCCACTACCGGGGCTCCGGCGCCCGCAGTAGCCGACCGCCCAGTGCTGGACAGGTGGCTGCATGCCGAGACCGCCGCCCTGGTCGTCGAGGTCACGGCGGCCTACGAGCGGTTCGACACCCAGCGGATCGGCAGCCTGCTCGGCCAGTTCGTCGACGACCTGTCGAACTGGTACGTTCGCCGGTCCCGGCGGCGCTTCTGGGACGGCGACCCGTCGGCGCTGACCACGCTTCACGACACCCTGGCCACCCTGACCCAGCTGATGGCTCCGTTGGTCCCGTTCATCACCGAGCGGGTCTGGCAGGACCTGGTCGTGCCGGTGACCCCGGGCGCCCCGCCGTCGGTGCACCTGTCCTCCTGGCCGGTGCCCGACCCTGGTGCCACCGACGCGGAGCTGTCGGCGGCGGTGGCGATCGCGCGGCGTCTCGTCGAGCTCGGGCGGGCCGCCCGGGCCGATGCGAAGGTCCGCACCCGGCAGCCGCTGCGCCGTGCGCTGGTCGGCACGGCCGCCTACGAGCGATTGACCGACGAGCTGCGTGCCGAGGTTGCCGACGAGCTCAACCTCGGCTCCATCGAGCCACTCAGCGCCGCAGGGGCCGACCTGGTCGACCACTCCGCCAAGGGCAACTTCCGCGCGCTCGGCAAGCGTTTCGGAAAGCAGACCCCGGACATCGCCGCAGCGATCGCTGCTACCGATGCCGAAGCCTTGGCAGCTGCCCTGGCGGCGGACGGACGCGGGACCGTCGAGGTCGACGGCGTCCGGGTCGAGGTGCTGGCCGATGAGGTGATCGTCTCCGAGCGTCCGCGCGAAGGATGGTCGGTCGTCAACGAGCAGGGCGAGACCGTCGCCCTGGACCTGGAGCTGACCGACGACCTGCGCCGAGCCGGTCTGGCCCGCGAGGTCATCCGGATGATCCAGGAGGCACGCAAGACCAGCGGGTTCGAGGTCTCCGACCGGATCGCCCTGACCTGGTACGCGACCGGCAACATGCAGACCGCCTTCGCCGAGCACGCCGAGCTGGTCGCCAACGAGGTGCTGGCCTCGACGATGGCGGAGTCTGAGTCGGCGGACACGCTGACCTTCTCCGATCAGGAGCTCGGATTCTCCTTCAGCGTCTTCAAGGTCTAGGTCTACGAGGGTCCGGGAGCACGACGAAGGGCGCCCCTGCGAGAGGGGCGCCCTTCGTCTTACTCGATGACTCGGTGTCGTACTCGATGAACCAGTGTCGCGCTCAGTGCCTCAGGGCTTGACGTCGCCGTCTTCGCCGAGGATGGAGCGCAGCCGCTTCGGGGCGTGCTCGATGCTGCCCACCGGCGGCAGGCCGCCACCGCTCTGGCTCGAGCCGTCGAGGGCCTCGAGCTGCTGGCTGAAGTAGCTCTTCAGACGGCTGCGGTACTCGCGCTCGAAGGAGCGCAGGCCCTCGATCTCGCCGTTGAGGACGTCCTTCTCCTTCTCGAGGTTGCCGAAGATCTCCTTGCGGCGGGCCTCGGTCTCCGAGTCGAGCATCGCCGCGCGGGTCCGGGCGTCGGACTCGAGCCGGTCGGTCTTCGCCTTGGTCTCGACCTCGAGGCGCTCGGCCTTGGTGCGGGCGGCGCCGATGATCTTGTCGGCCTCGTCCTTGGCGTCGCCGACGAGCTCGTCGGCGTTGCGGGTCGCGATCTCGAGCAATCGGGCTGCGGCACTGGAGGCGTCGGCCACGGTCGCGACCCGGAACTCCTCGACAGGAGCGGCAGCGACAGGCACGGGCGCCGGCGGAGGCGTCGGCGCGAGGACCGGCTCGGGCTCCTTGAAGATCGGCGCCGGAGGCAGCGAGGAGGTGACGTCACCGCCGCGCTGAGCAGCGCTGAGCTTGGTCCGGAGATCTTCGTTCTCCTTGTTGAGCCGCTCCAGTTCGGCCTCGACCTCGTCGAGGAACTGGTCCACTTCACCCATGTCGTAGCCCTCGCGGAGCCGGACGGGAGTAAAGCGCTTGTTGCTCACGTCCTCAGGCGTCAGCGGCATGACCTCACCCATTCTTCGTTAGTCGGACAAAACACCGTTCTAGATGAACAGTGTGCGGATTGAACAATAGCCGGTTGGGCGATCTGCGGCATTCTCGCCCTGAAGCCGACGTTTCTCGAACCTTCTGTTCTAGGACCAGAGGGTCGCGTTGATCGTACGCAGCAGGTAGCAGATCAGCAGCACGGCGAGAAAGCTGAAGTCGAGCGCCACCCCGCCGATCCGCAGCGGCTTGAACACTTTGCGGAACGCCATGATCGGCGGGTCGGTGACTGAGTAGACGCCCTCGAGCGCGACCAGCACCGGGCCGCGAGGGCTCCAGGAGCGCGCGAAGACCTGGATCCAGTCGACGACCAGGCGGACCAGCAGCAGCCCGATGAAGATGTCGAGGGCAAATCCGATGCCGATTCCTACGGGGTTGGTCAACGCACGCTCAGCTCTGGTTGAAGAAGCCGCCCTCGACGATGAGCTCCTTCTCCTCGGCAGCGACCTCGACGTCGGGCGGCGACAGCAGGAAGACCTTGCTGGTCACGCGCTCGATGGTGCCACGTACCGAAAAGACCAGTCCAGCCGCGAAGTCGACGAGCCGCTTGGCGTCGGTGTCCGACATCTCCGAGAGGTTCATGATCACCGGGATGCCGTCGCGGAAGTTCTCGCCGATGACCCGGGCCTCGTTGTAGGTGCGGGGGTGCAGCGTCGTGATCCGCGACAGCGGCGCGGCAGCGCGCGCCGGAGCGTCTGCGGCGGGCGTGGCCGGACGGCGCCGCTCGGAGATGTTGGAGACAGGCCTGGCAGCCGGCTCGGAGGTGCGTCGGGTCGGCTCGTCGTACGCCGAGTCCGTCTCGGCGTACTCGCCGTCGGCGTCCTCGAGCAGCCCGAGGTAGACGCCCATCTTCCGCATCGCGCCGCTCATGAATCCTCTTCCTGTGCGCCTGTCACGACCCCGGACGGGGTCGTCACCTCTGCTGTCTGACCTATTTGGGACATTACTGGATCGAAGGCCTCGGACCGAGGACCGACGAGCCAATCCGTACGTGTGTCGCGCCGCATTTCACGGCATCCTCGAGGTCGCCGCTCATCCCTGCGGACACGACCGTCGCGTCGGGGTGCTGCGTGCGCAGCTGCGCAGCGATCACCGTGAGGCGCTCGAAGGCCGCCGCTGCCGGCGAGCCGAGAGGCGCGACGGCCATCACGCCACGCAGCCGCAGCGCCTCGGCACCGGCGATCGCGTCGGCGATCGAGAGCACGTCACCGGCTCCGGCGCCGCCGCGGCCGGTCGCCTCGTCCGGATCGAGGCTGACCTGGACCAGGCACTCCACGATGCGGCCGCTGCCTGCGGCTCCACGGTCGAGGCCGGCGACCAGCTTGAGCCGGTCGACCGACTCGACGACGTCGGCGTACGCCGCGATCGCCGACGCCTTGTTGCTCTGGATGGAGCCGATGAAGTGCCAGCACAGGCCCAGGCCCGCGCACTCCTCGGCCTTGGCGGCTGCCTCCTGGTGCCGGTTCTCCCCCACGTCGGTGACGCCGAGCCCAGCCAGGAGCCGCACGTCGGAGGCCGGGAAGAACTTGGTCACCACCGTCAGCGCGACCGAGTCCGGAGCCCGGCCGGCCTCGACGGCGGCTGAAGCGATCCGGGCCCGTACGTCGGCCAGGTTGGCCTCGAGCTCTTCGGCGCGGCTCATCGGGCCAGCCTGATCAGGCCGGCGAGCCGTCCTGAGGAGGCGCCGTCGCGGCGGTGCGAGTAGAGGTCGGCCGACTCCCGGGTGCAGCGCGAGACCTCGACGACCTCGATCCCGTCGGCCTCGAGCTGGGCCCGTACCCCGGCGCCGATGTCCAGCGACGGCGTGCCCCAGCTGGTGGTGGCGACCGCGGCCGGCACCACCGCGCCGACCTCGGCCTGCATCTGGGCCGGCACCTCGTAGCAGGCACCGCAGACGTGCGGCCCGACCCACGCGGCGATCGAGGTGGCGCCCAGAGCGCGCATCGCCGCCACCGTGGCCGGCACGATGCCGGCAGCCAGACCAGGGCGGCCCGAGTGGGCAGCCCCGATCACTCCCGCAGCGGGGTCTGCCAGCAGCACCGGCACGCAGTCGGCTGCGCGGACCATCAAGGTCACCCCGGGACTCGTGCTCACGATGCCGTCCGCCTCTGGCCGCGCCGCGAAGCCGTCGGCCCCCACGGTTGCCACCGTCGCGCCGTGCACCTGGTGGAGGTCGGCGAGCACGTCGCCGGGAGCGAACTCGGCCAGGACCAGCCGGTGGTTCTGCGCCACCGACTCGGGATCGTCATCGCCGACCAGAGCCAGGTTGAGCTCGTCGTACGGAACGCCGCTGACCCCGCCGAACCTGTCGGTGAACGCCAGGTCGACGGGATCGCGCGAGGTTCGGAGCAGGAACACCGAGTCCGTCGTGCTTACTTCAGGAAGTCGGGGATGTCGAGGTCGTCGTCACTGAAGTCCGGCCGGCGCAGGACCGGCGTGCTGGCGCCGACCGGGACCGGGGCCCTGTGATCGACCGGGGTCGAGCCGTTGCGCCGCTCCTCGACCATGGCCATCGCGGCTGCCCGGGTCTCCTCCTGGGTCTGCACCTTCTGCGGCGTGACCGGGCGGCGCAGGCCCGGAGCGTCCTCCCGGCGCTTCGGCCGGCCGCCCTCGAACCCGGCGGCGATGACGGTGACCCGCACCTCGTCGCCCAGGGCATCGTCGATGGTGGCGCCGAAGATGATGTTGGCCTCCGGGTGCACCGCGTCGGCGACCATCGCGGCAGCCTCGTTGATCTCGAAGAGCCCGAGGTCCGAGCCGCCCGCGATCGAGAGCAGCACGCCCTGCGCGCCGTCGATCGACTCCTCGAGCAGCGGCGAGGAGACGGCCAGCTCTGCCGCCTCGACAGCGCGGTTCTCGCCGCGCGCCGAGCCGATGCCCATCAGGGCGGAGCCGGCATTCGACATCACCGACTTCACGTCGGCGAAGTCGAGGTTGATCAGGCCGGGCGTGGTGATCAGGTCGGTGATGCCCGAGACGCCCTGGAGCAGCACCTGGTCGGCCTGCTTGAAGGCGTCGAGCATGCTGACGTTGCGGTCGGCGATCGAGAGCAGCTTGTCATTGGGGATCACGATCAGGGTGTCGACCTCCTCACGGAGGTTGGCGATGCCCTCCTCGGCCGAGCCCGAGCGACGACGACCCTCGAAGGCGAACGGCCGGGTCACGACACCGATGGTCAGCGCGCCGAGCGAGCGGGCGATCTTGGCAACGACCGGAGCGCCGCCGGTGCCGGTGCCGCCACCCTCGCCGGCCGTGACGAACACCATGTCGGCGCCCTTGATGACCTCTTCGATCTCGTCAGCGTGGTCCTCGGCGGCGCGGGCACCCACGTCGGGGTTAGCGCCGGCACCGAGGCCGCGAGTGAGCTCGCGGCCGATGTCGAGCTTGACGTCGGCGTCGCTCATCAGCAGCGCCTGAGCGTCGGTGTTGATCGCGATGAACTCGACGCCGCGCAGGCCAACCTCGATCATCCGGTTGACTGCGTTGACGCCACCTCCACCGATGCCGACGACCTTGATCACGGCCAGGTAGTTCTGCGGTGCTGCCATGGCGGTGCCCCTTCTGAAGGCTGTTGGAGTGGTGCTCTACTGGTGGTCTCGTCCTGTCGTCCTCGGGGCCGGAACCCTAACCCTCCAGTGGAAGGTTAATGTTATGTCAACCTGAGGACGTGAGACCAAGGTAGGCAGGCCGCTCCGCCATTCGGCGGCAACACGCCCGACGACGGGCGAGTTTCTCCCGCAGCAGCGCGGATCGTGCGGCTCAGCGAGTGGTCGGACGGCCTGGCACGCTGACGTCGATCAGGTGCACGCCCTTCTGCTTGAGCAGCACCGCGAGCACCTCTGCCTTGTCTGCCGAGCCCGCCGCGCTTCCCCACTCGACCGTGACCCCGCCGTGCATCGCCAACGAGATCTGGTCGACCGTCGCCACGTCGACATGGTCGACGTCGGCTGCGATGTCAGGGCGCAGCGAGGTGACCACCTTGGCGACCTCGGCGAGAGCCGCCGCCTTCACGTTCGGGGCTGTCTTGACCAGCGGCAGGTTCGCCGGCGCGGATGCGTAGCGGCCGAACAGGATCCCGGAGGCGTCGATGGCCTGGAGCCCGGCGCCGCGGTTGACCACCGCGACCGCGACCCGCTCGGTGATGGTGATGTGGATCGTGTGCGGCCAGGACCGGGAGACCGCAGCCGCGGCGATCGCCGGGATGGTCTCCACGCGCGCCTGGATCGCAGCGAGGTCGACACGGGCCAGCGGTCGGCCGATCGGCACCCGCGCGATGCTCTTGATCCGGGCGACCGGGACGGTGGAGTTGCCGGTGACGTCGACGCCGCGGACGGTGACCACCGAGGAGAACATCACCAGCCACACGGCGACCAGGGCGATCGCGGCCAGCACGGCGACGTACACCACCGGGCGGAAGCGGCCCGTGACCGCGCCTCGGAGCCTGCGCAGCCGTGCCCGGCTGCGCCGCCGGCGCAGGTCAGGCGCCGAGACGACGACGGTCTCGTCGTCGGCCGTCCCCTGCTCGTCCTCAATCATCGTCATGGGCTGCCTCCGTGGTCGCCTGCTGCTCGAGCAGAGCCAGTACCGACGGGCCTAGCAGGGTCACGTCGCCGGCTCCGAGGGTCAGGATCACGTCGCCCGGCTCGGCTCGCGCGACCAGGTGGTCGGCGGTCGCGGACCAGGACGGCTCCCAGAGGACCTGCGCTGCAGGCAGCGGGACCGCGTCGGCCACCAGCGCTGAGGTCACGCCGGGCACCGGGTCCTCGCGGGCGACGTAGATGTCCATCACCACGACCTCGTCAGCCGCGCCGAGAGCCTGGCCCATCTCGGCGCCGAAGATACGGGTCCGCGAGACCATGTGCGGCTGGAAGGCCACCACGATCCGCCCGCCCCCTGCGAGGGCACGAGCTGCCTCGAGGTCGCCGGCGATCTCGCGGGGGTGGTGCGCATAGCTGTCGTAGACCCGGATGCCTCCTGCTTCGCCCTTCAGCTCCATCCGGCGCCGGGTGCCGCTGTAGGCGCCGAGGCCGCGGGCGAGGTCGGCGAACGGGAACCCGAGCCGCAGGCCGGCCGCGAGTGCCGCGAGGGCGTCCAGGACGTAGTGCCGGCCGGGCACCCCGAGCTGCACCTCGCCGAGCCGCCGGCCCCGGTCGACGACCTCGAAGGTCGACGTCGAGCCGACCTGGCGCAGGTTCTCGGCACGGACCTCGGCATCGCCGAGGCCGACCGATACTGCCGCCAGGCCGCGGGCACGAGCCTGCTCGAGCAAGTCGGCTGCTCCCGGATCGTCTCCGCACGCCACCAGGAAGCCCTCGGGATCGATCCGTCCGAGGAACTCGGTGAAGGCTGCCCGGTAGGCCTCCTCGGTGCCGTAGTTGTCGAGGTGGTCTGCCTCGACGTTGGTCACCAGTGCGACCTCGGGCGAGTAGACCAGGAAAGCACCATCGGACTCGTCGGCCTCGGCCACGAAGAGCGTGCCGGTGCCGTCGTGGGCGTTCGAGCCGGACTCGTTCAAGTCGCCGCCGATCGCGAACGACGGGTCCGCGCCACAGTGTTGCAGCGCCACGGTGAGCATCGAGGTGGTGGTGGTCTTGCCGTGGGTGCCGGCGACGGCAACCACCCGGCGGCCCTGCATGACGGCCTCCAAGGCGGCCGAGCGCGGCAGCAGCCGCAGCCCGAGCCGGACGGCCTCGACGACCTCGGGGTTGTCCTCGCGCACGGCCGTGGACACCACGACGGTGTCGGCCTTGGCGACCTGCTCCGGGGCGTGGCCCACGAAGCACTCCGCTCCGAGCGCGCGCAGCGCCTCGATCGTGGCAGAGGCCTTGGCGTCGCTGCCGGAGACCTCGATCCCGCGGGCGATCATGATCCGGGCGATCCCGGAGAGACCAGCGCCTCCGATGCCGACGAAGTGCACCCGGCCGAGAGCCTCAGCCGGCAGCAGCTGATCGGGGATCGGCACCCTCATCGCCGACCACCGCCGGCGGCTGCGTCGATCAGGTCGGCGAGCTTCTCGTCCGCGTCGAGCGGGATCACCCCGGACGCTGCGCGGCCCATCGCCTCGCGGGCTCCGCGGTCGGCGACCAGGGCAGGCAGCGTGGCAGCCGCCCACTGCGGGGTGAAGGCGGCGTCCGCGACCAGCAGCGCTCCCCCGGCGTCGACGACCGGTCGGGCGTTGAGCGCCTGCTCGCCGTTGCCGATCGGCAGCGGCACGAACACGGCGGGCAGGCCGACACCGGATACCTCGGTGACGGTGTTGGAGCCGGCTCGGCAGACGACCGCGTCGCTGGCGGCGTAGGCCAGGTCCATCCGGTCGACGTACCTCTCGATGACGTACGGCGGCGTGGTCGCCGTGCGCTCGAGCACTGCCTCGCTCTTCGGCCCGATGATGTGCAGCACCTGGACGCCGGCGGCGGCGAGCGCGTCGGCCGCGGCGAGGACCGAGGTGTTGATCCGCAGAGCGCCTTGGGAGCCGCCGGTGACCAGCAGCGTCGGGGCACCGGCGTCGAGACCGAAGAACGCGCGCGCCTCGTCACGGTGCGCAGCCCGATCGAGCGTCGCGATCATCTGCCGGATCGGCAGCCCGGTCAGCACCGCGTGCGGCAGCCGGGTGCCCGGGAAGCTGGTGGCGACGAAGTCGGTGAACCGCGCTCCGAGTCGGTTGGCCACGCCCGGCTTCGCGTTGCCCTCGTGCACCACCAGGGGCAGCGAGCGCCGCCGCGCTGCGAGGTACGCCGGGACCGAGACGTAGCCCCCGAAGCCGACGACGACGTCCGGGCGTACCCGGTCCAGGACCGCGACGGCCTCGTTGACCGCCGTCCGCAGGCGGCCCGGCGTGCGCAGCAGGTCGGCATCCAGCTTGCGCGAGAGCGGCACCGGGGAGACGAGCTCGAGCGGATAGCCGGCCGCCGGGATCACCGTGGTCTCCAGCCCGCGGGCCGTGCCCAGGCAGACGATCTCGACCTCAGGGTGGCGGCGGAGCAGCGCATCGGCCGTGGCGAGCAGCGGCGAGGTGTGGCCGGCAGTGCCACCCCCCGCGAGCAGCACCCGCTTCATGACCAGTGCCGCGGGACCGCACCCGCGTTCACAGCGCGACGGGCCCGGCGCTCGCCGCGCTTGCGGCGCAGCTCGCCCGCGGCGTTCGGCTCCGAGCGGGCAAAACCGATCACCAGGCCTAGGGCGACCAGCTCAGGCACCAGCGAGGATCCGCCGTAGGAGACCAGCGGCAGTGGGATGCCGATCACCGGCAGCAGGGCCAGGACCATCCCGACGTTGATGATCATGTGCGCGGTCAGCCAGATCACGATGCCGGCCGTCGCGTAGCGCACGAACAGGTTCTGGGCCTGCATGGAGACCCGCAGCCCGGCGTACGCGATCGTCAGGAACAGTCCGAGCACCAGCAGGGTGCCCACCAGGCCGAGCTCCTCGCCGAGCACCGCGAAGATGAAGTCGGTGTGCGCCTCGGGCAGGTTGCCCCACTTCTGCTGGCTGGCGCCGATGCCCTTGCCGAAGATGCCGCCGCTGGCCATGCCGAGGATGCCGTGACCGGCCTGCCACCCGGAGTTCTGGAAGTCCTTGAACGGCTTGGTGAACGAGGTGATCCGGTTGAGCCGCTCAGGGCTGCTGGCGGCGAGGTAGAGGGCCGCGACCGAGACCATGCTCACGGCGCCCACGAAGATCCTGGCCGGTACGCCGATCACCCAGAGCATCCCGAGCGTGATCGCGAACATCACCAGCGCGGTACCGAGGTCGCCGCCGACCAGGACCAGGCCGGTGATCACGCCGGCAACCGGGATCACCGGGATGGCGATGTGCCGCCAGCTGTCCAGCAGCGCGTCCTTGCGGGCGTACACATCCGCGCACCAGAGAACCATCGCGAACTTGGCGATCTCCGAGGGCTGGATCTGCAGCGGGCCGCCCAGGCTGAGCCAGTTCTTGTTGCCGTTGATCGTGACGCCGAGCGACGTCTGGGTCAGCGCGAGCAGCACCACCGCGACCGCCAGCATCGGCCAGGCCGAGAAGCGGAGCACCTTCAGCGGCAGCCGGGTCGCGATCCAGGCGCAAGGCAGGCCGATCATCACCCACATCAGCTGCTTGGTCTCCACGTAGTAGCTGTTGCCGTGGTGCTCCTTGAACGACTCGACGCTGGATGCGCTGAGCACCATGATCAGGCCGATACCGAGCAGCATCGTGGTCGCGCCGAGCAGCAGGTAGTACGGCGTCAGCGGCCGGTCGAGGTAGTCGCGGACCGTACGGCGCACGCGCGCGACGTTGGCGGCGACCACCCGTGAGGACCCGCCCGGTCGGGCGAGGCCCGGTCGCCCGGGCTCTACGGTGGTGCTCACCGGTCCTCCTCCTGGCGCCCGTCGGGCTCTAGGTCTGCTGCGTCCCCCGCCTGCGGTGCACCGCCGCTGCGAAAGCATCGCCGCGGGCGCCGTAGTTGGCGAACATGTCCATGGAGGCGCATCCGGGAGCAAGAAGAACAGTGTCACCCGGACGAGCCAGCGTCGCGGCCTGCGCCACGACGCGATCCATGGGAGAAGTCTCGCCGTCCGGAAGCCGGAAGACCGGCACATCCGGGGCGTGTCGGGCGAGCGCATCGGCGATCACCGGAGCGTCGGCACCGAGCAGCACCACGGCACGCAGACGGTCGGCGACCTTGGTGACCAGGTCATCGAACCGGGCCCCCTTGGCCAGGCCGCCGGCGATCCATACGACCGGGTCATAGGCCTGCAACGACGCCAGTGCGGCCGGCGGGTTGGTGGCCTTGGAGTCGTCGATCCAGGTGACCCCGTCGAACTCGGCCACCTCGGCGATCCGGTGGCCGTCGGGCTTGAACCCGCGCAGCGCCTCGCGGACCGCCGCCGGCTCGACCCCGAACGACCGGGCCAGGGCGGCGGCAGCCAGCGCGTTGGCCACGAAGTGCGGTGCCGGAGTGGCCAGATCGGCCAGCGTGCACAGCTCGGCCGCCGCGGTGCCCCGCTCGGCGATGAACGCCCGGTCGACCAGCACGTCCTCGACCAGGCCGAGCATGCCTACTCCCGGCATGCCCAGGGTGAAGCCGATCGCTCGCGCGCCCTCGGCGACGTCTGCCTCGCGGACCAGCTGCTCGGTGAGCGGGTCGGCGACGTTGTAGACGCACGCCTGCTGCACCCGCTCGTAGACCCGGCCCTTGTCCGCGGCGTACTGCCTCATCGGGTCGGCGCCGGTGATCGAGGCATACCAGTCGACGTGGTCCTCGGCGACGTTGAGCACCGCAGCCGAGTGCGCCGCCATCGAGGAGGTGTAGTGCAGCTGGAAGCTGGACAGCTCGACGGCGAGCACGTCGTACGCCGAGCCACCGGTGTCGGACTCGGTCATCACTGCCTCGACGATCGGCAGCCCGACGTTGCCGGCGGCGACGGTGCGCAGCCCGGCAGCGGCGAGCATCTGCTCGAGCATCTGGACGGTGGTGGTCTTGCCGTTGGTGCCGGTCACGGCGAGCCAGGGTGCTGCGTTGTGGGGGTCGCGGAGCCGCCAGGCGAGCTCGACCTCCCCCCAGATGGGGATGCCGCGCGCAGCGGCCTGGGCGAGCAGCGGAGCATCGGGCCGCCAGCCCGGCGAGGTCACCACGACGTCGACGTCAGGCGGCAGCACCGCCGTGGAGCCAGGGCCCAGCCGGATCGTGGCCCCGAGGATCTCCAGCAGGGTGGCTTTCTCGGGCCGGTCGCCCTCCTCGGAGTCGTCCAGGGCGGTCACCGACGCGCCGAGGTGGGTCAGGTTGTCGGCCGCCGCGAAGCCCGAGACGCCCATCCCGGCCACGACTGCGTTGATCCCGTCCCAGGCGTCCCTGCGGCCGAGGCCCTCGAGCCGGTCGCGTGCAGCGGTCATGCGCCGCTCAACCGCCGACCACCCATTCGGCATAGAAGACCCCGAGCCCGGCGGCCACGAAGACGGCGGCGATCAGCCAGAACCGGATCACCACGGTGATCTCCTCCCAGCCGAGCAGCTCGAAGTGATGATGCAGCGGCGCCATCCGGAAAAGGCGCCTGCCCTTGGTCGCCTTGAAGTAGCCGACCTGCAGGATCACCGACATCGTCTGGACGACGAACAGGCCGCCGAGCAGCGCGAGCAGCAGCTCGGTGCGGGTCAGCACCGCCATCCCGGCGACGCCGCCGCCCAGCGCGAGCGAGCCGGTGTCGCCCATGAAGATCTGCGCGGGCGAGGCGTTGTACCAGAGGAATCCGAAGCACGCGCCGGTCATCGCAGCCGCCACGACTGCGAGGTCCAGCGGGTCGCGGACGTGGTAGCAGGAGCCGGTGGTCGCAGCTTCCAGGGTGACCCGGGTACCGCCGCAGGCCTGGTTGTTCTGCCAGATGCACATCAACGTGTAGGCCCCGAAGACCATCATCGATGCTCCGGCCGCGAGGCCGTCGAGCCCGTCGGTGAGGTTGACGGCGTTGCTGGTGCCCGCGATCAGCAGCACGATGAACAAGATCATCAGCGCCAGCGGGAGCTTGAGGGAGTCGATGTCGCGGGTGAAGGAGATCGCCCGCGACGCCGGCGTCATCCCGCGGGAGTCCTTGAAGGGACTGACCCGCCAGAGCACCAGCCATCCGAAGATCGCCGCGACCGCGGTCTGGCCGATGAACTTGGCCTTGCTGCGCAGGCCGAGGTTGCGCTGCTTGTAGATCTTGATGAAGTCGTCGAGGAAGCCGACGAAGCCCAGGCCCACGAACAAGAAGAGCAGCAGCAGGGCCGAGGCCGACGGCTCGACGCCGGTGAACAGCTTGGCCAGGAAGTAGGCGACCACCGTGGCCAGCACGATGACCAGCCCGCCCATCGTCGGCGTCCCGCGCTTGGTGTGGTGGGTGGTCGGCCCGTCGTCGCGGATCAACTGGCCGTAGCCCCGCGCCGCGAAGACGCGGATCGCCAGCCGGGTGCCGATGATCGTGAGGATCATGGACAGTCCGCCGGCGAGCAGAATCGCTCTCACGGGCCTGCCTCCTGACCGTCTTCATCGCTCGGGTGGGTCTCGGTCGCCACCAGCGCCTCAGCCACCCGCTCGA
Source organism: Marmoricola sp. (assembly GCA_036272095.1). Taxonomy (GTDB): domain Bacteria; phylum Actinomycetota; class Actinomycetes; order Propionibacteriales; family Nocardioidaceae; genus Marmoricola. Next base: position 15,936 of record DATAZI010000019.1, read on the forward strand.
GCCCTGCGGCCCGGGAAGCCTTGACCAGCACGACCTGCGTGCCGTCGACATTGTTCCGCACGCCATCGACCGCGTCGTGCACCGAGTCATGGAACGTCGCTGTGTCGTCGGACTCGCGGCGGCGCTCATAGAGTGCCCGGGCGCCTTCGCCGACCACGACGACCCGGTCGATCCCGAGCTCGCGGGAGAGGTCGGCGATCGACTGGTGCTCCTCGGTGCTGGCTGCCCCGAGCTCGCGCATCTCGCCGAGCACCGCCAGCGTCGGGCGCCCGGTGCGCTCGCCGATCCCGGCCAGGGCCCGCAGGCCTGCCGCCATCGAGTCGGGGTTGGCGTTGTAGGCATCGTTGATCACGACCAGCCCGTCGGCGCGCTCGTGCAGCTCCATCCGCCACTTCGACAGCGACGTGATCTGCTCCAGGGCCGTAGCGATCGTCTCGAGCGCCACCCCGGCGGCCAGCGCAGCGGTCGCGACGGCCGCGGCGTTCAGGGCCTGGTGCTCGCCGAGCAGCCTCAGCCGGACCCGCACCCGCTCGGTCGCGGCGTGCAGGTCGAACGACGGGCGCCCGAGCTCGTCGACCTCGAGCTCGCTGAGCTGGACCGATGCCCCGGAGGTGGTGCCGAAGGTGCGGATCTGTCCCCGGGTGCGCGGCGCCATCGCCGCGACCAGCGGGTCGTCGAGGTTCAGCACAGCAGTCCCCCCGGGGCCTAGCGCCTCGACCAGCTCGCCCTTGGCGATCGCAATGTTCTCCCTCGAGCCGAACTCGCCGAGGTGCGCGCGACCGACGTTGAGCACCACGCTGATGTCCGGCGGTGCGATCGCGGTCAGCGCGGCGAGATGGCCGATCCCGCGGGCGCCCATCTCCAGGACCAGGTAGCGGGTGCTCTCCTGCGCGCGCAAGACGGTGATCGGCAGCCCCAGCTCGTTGTTGAAGGACCCGAAGGTCGCGACCGTCTCGGCCTCAGCGGCCAGCACCGCCGCGAGCATGTCCTTCACACCGGTCTTTCCCTGGGAGCCGGTCACCGCGATCACCTGCAGCGCCGGGTTGCCGCGCCGCAGCCGACGCAGCACGTACGCCGCCAGGGTGCCGAGGGCCGCCTCGACATCGTCGACCAGGACCGTCGGCGCCCCGGTCGGCCTGCTGCCCAGGACCGCGGCTGCGCCGCCGGCGACAGCACCGGCGGCGAAGTCGTGCCCGTCGACGTGCTCGCCGGCGATCGCCAGGAACAGCCCGTCGGCCAGCGGCGCACGGGAGTCCAGGAATGCGGGGCCGGTGACCAGCACACCCGCGTCGGCGGCGTCGGCGAGCGTGCCGCCGGTGACCTCGGCGATCTCGGCCAGAGACAGTGTGATCACGTGCGGCTCACTGCCAACGCGGCACGGACCTCGTCGCGGTCATCGAAGGGGTGCACCACGCCGGCGACCTCCTGGCCGGTCTCGTGCCCCTTGCCGGCGACCAGGACCGTGTCGCCGGGCCTGGCCAGCGCGACGGCGCGGCGGATCGCCGTACGCCGGTCGCCGATCTCGAGCACCTCGGCACGGGGTGCGTCCTGAGTCCCGGCCAGCATCGCGGCCCGGATCGCGGCCGGGTCCTCGGTCCGCGGGTTGTCGTCGGTGACCACGAGGACGTCGGCCAGCCGAGCGCCGATCTCCCCCATCAGCGGCCGCTTGCCTGCGTCGCGGTCGCCGCCGGCCCCCAGGACGAGCAGCAGCCGGCCCGCCGTGAGCGGCCGGACGGCGTCCAGGGCGGCTTCCAGTGCGTCGGGCTTGTGGGCGTAGTCGACGACGACCAGGAAGTCCTGGCCAGCATCGATCCGCTCCAGCCGGCCCGGCACCCCGGACGAGGCGGCGATGCCGGCGGCGACTGAGACCGGGTCGAAGCCTGCCTCGCCGGCCAGCGCGATCGCGCAGAGCGCGTTGGCGACGTTGAAGCCACCGGTCAGCGGCACGCCGGCAGGGATCCGCTGTCCGTCGGGCGCGAGCACGGTGAACGTCGAGCCGTCAGGGCGGAGGTCGACCTCGACAGCCCTCCAGTCGGCCCGGTCGCCGGACGGCGAGAACGTCCGCATCGGCACCTCGGCCACCCCGAGCAGCCGACGGCCGAACTCGTCGTCGGTGTTGGTCAGCCCCGACCGGGTGCGCTCCGGGGTGAACAGCGACGCCTTCGCGGCGAAGTAGTCCTCGATGGTGGCGTGGAAGTCGAGGTGGTCGCGGCCGAGGTTGACGAAGGCGGCGACATCGAAGACCACCCCGTCGACCCGGCCCATCACTAGGGCGTGGCTGGAGACCTCCATCGCGCACCCGACGACGTGCTGCTCGCGCATCACCGCGAACAGGGCGTGCAGGTCCGGGGCCTCCGGCGTGGTCAGCGCCGTCTTCACCTCGACGCCGGCGATCCGGGTGCCCACGGTGCCGACGACGGCCGCAGTGATGCCGGCGTTGGCCAGGCCCTCTTCGAGCAGCCGGGTAGTGGTCGTCTTGCCCTGGGTGCCGGTGACCGCCATCAGCGTCAGCGAGCGCGCCGGATCGCCGTAGACCAGCGCGGCGAGGCGGCCTAGGAGCGGCCGCGGATCGGGTACCACGAGGACCGGGACGCCGATCGCGTCGAGCATCGCCGCGCCCTCCTCGTCGCTCAGCACCGCAATGGCGCCGGCAGCGACCGCTTCGACGGCGTACGCCGCGCCGTGCACCCGGGTGCCGGGCACAGCGGCGTACAGGTCGCCGGGCAGGACGCGCTGGGAGCTGAGGCTGAGCCCGGTCACCGCAGTACCGGCCGGGTCGCCGACGACCCGGGCCCCGGCGCGCTCGGCCAGATGCGCCAGCGGCGTCGAGATCGGGTGGGCGGGACGGCTCAGCACAGGGTCGAACCTATCGGTTCACCACAGCACCGGGAGCCTGGCCGGCGGGGTGTCCGTCGGTGGCACGGCGTACTTCTGGAGCAGGTAGCTCAAGATCTTGCGGACCACCGGGCCCGCGGTTCCGCCGCCGCTGGCGGCGCTGCTCTTCGGGTGCTGGATGACGACGTAGACGGTGAACCGCGGCGCGTCGGCCGGCGCGAACCCGGCGAAGGACACCGCCAGCGACCCGTCGTAGCAGCCGCAGGTGGCGCCGACCTCCTGGGCCGTCCCGGTCTTGCCCGCGACCCGGTAGCCCGGGATCGCCGCGCCGGGTGCGGTGCCGGCGCCCTGGGTGACGACCATCTCCATCATCCGGGACTCCGCACTAGCGGCAGCCGGGCTGACCACCCGGTGCCGGGTCGTCTCGTCGGTGCCGACGACGCTGCCGTCCGCGGTCGTCGCCTTGCCCTGGATGAGGCTCGGCGAGATGTACTCGCCGCCGTTGGCCACCGTGTTGACCGCAGCCGCCATCTGCAGCGCGTTGACCGAGACACCTTGGCCGAACGCGATCGTCGCCTGGGTCAGCTCGCTCCACGACGCAACCGGCGGCAGCAGGCCCTTGGTCTCGCCGGTGATGCCGATATCGGTCTTGTGGCCGAGGCCGAACTTGTCGAGGTAGCTCCACAACTGCTGGTGGCTGAACGCCCTGGTCGCCAGCACCGTGCCGATGTTGGAGGACTTGGCGATCACGCCGGCCAGGGTCAGCCGGATGAAGTTGTGCTGGAAGTAGTCGTGGATCACCGCATCCAGGACCGGCAGCTGGTGCGGGACCTTGATCTTGGTGCGCGGGGTGACCTTCCCGGCGTCGATCAGCGAGGAGGTGGTCAGCACCTTCTCCACCGAGCCCGGCTCGTAGACGTTGCTCAGCGCCCGGCTCCCGCGGTCGGCCTCGGGCGACGCGGAGGCGTTGTTGGCATCGAACGTCGGGTAGTCGGCCAGCGCCAGGATCTCGCCGGTCTTGGTGTCGATCGCGACCGCGGCGCCGGACTGCCCGCCAGCACCCTGTACCGCCGTGCGCAGAACCCGTTGCGCGTACCACTGCACGTCGCGGTCGATGGTCAGCTTGAGGCTCTTGCCGTTGACCGGCTTGACCTCGGTGTTCTCCCCCAGCGGGATCCGGTTGCCGTCGCCGACCTCGTAGGTCTCCTTGCCGTCCTTGCCGGCGAGCAGGTTGTTGAAGGAGAGCTCCAGGCCTGAGAGCGGGTTGCCGTCACTGCCCATGAAGCCGAGCAAGTTGGCGGCGATGTCGTGGCCCGGGTAGTCGCGCAGCGGGTCGTTAGCGGTGGTGACCCCCAGGTAGCCGGCCTTGTCGACAGCGTCCACGGCGGCCGTGGCGATGCCCGAGGGGACCCGGCGTGCGACGTAGGCGAACTGCAGGTCGCTGGTGGCCTTGGGGCCGTTGCTCTTGCGCAGCGTCGCCAGCACGTCGAAGTAGTCCAGGCCGAGCTTGTTGGCCAGGATCCGCGCGATCGGCTCGGCATGCGGCCGGGTCACGTGCGGGTCAGCGATGATCATCATGCCGCTGACCGTCTGGGCCAGCGGTACGCCGTTGCGGTCGGTGATGGTGCCCCGGGTCGCCGGCAGCGGCACGGAGACCAGGCCCTCGGCATCAGCCTTGGCGGCGTACGCCTTCGGATCGAGGCCCTGGAGCTGGAAGAGCCGGGCGCCGAAGAACGAGAGCACGATGGCGATGGCGATCATGCCGACGCGCAGCCGGCTCTCCGAGGACCCGCGCAGCGTGCGCTGGCCGGAGCGTGCCCGGTTGCGGGCTGCCGGTCGGTGAGGCTGGGTCAACGAGAAGCTCCCTGGGACGCGGTTCCTGCACCCTTCCTATCTGCTCGGGTGCCCGCGCCCGTGGATGCCGTGCCGTGCGAAACCTTGGTTTGTCCTGAATTCCCGGCGGTCTTGCCTGCGGAGGCCTTGCCAGCCGTGCCTGTCTTGGCCGTGGTCTTGCCGGTGCTCGTCCCGGTAGTCGTCCCGGTAGTCGTCGCGGTGGCCGTGCCGGGCGTCGTCCCGGGCACCGTCGCGATCACCTTGTGGACCAGTGGCTTCGGGTCGATCAACGACGGCCGCGCTGCCTTGTCGGGATTGATCCGCATCGAGTCGGCCGACGTCGCCGGCACCGCGAGGCCGAGGATCTTGCCGGTCGCGAGGTTCACCATCGCCGGGTTCGCCGGCACCACCATGCCCAGCTTGTGACCGGCAGCGGCGAGATGCTGCGGGTCCCGCAGCTGGTCGAGCTTGAGGTCGAGCGCCTCGCGGCGGGCCTCGAGGGAGTCGGCGCGCTGCTGCAGCCGGGTGGCATAGAACGAGCTCTGCTGCATGTGGGTGTTGAACATCAGCAGGCCTACGACGCCTGCCGCGAGGACCACCAGCACCAGCACCGCGAACGGCGCCCGCGGTGCGTTGACCTGACGGGACGGGACCAGCGCGAGCCGGGCCCGCTCGACGGCCGCCGCGGCAGTCCGCGCCGTCCTGATCCTGCTCGGACTGGCCGACGCCGTGCTCAGCGTGCTGCTCATGCTGCTGCTCCCCTGTGAGTGCGGACTCGTTCGACGGCGCGGAGGCGCACTGAGGCGGCCCGCGGGTTCTCGGCGATCTCGGCCTCGTTGGCCTTCTCTGCGCCCCGGGTCAGCAGACGCAGCTCGGGCTGGTGCTCCTCAGGCACGACCGGGAGGTCGTGCGGGACGGTGGACGTGGTGCGGTCGGCGAACTCCTGCTTGGTCATCCGGTCCTCGAGCGACTGGTAGCTCATCACCACCACCCGTCCGCCGAGGGCGATCGAGTCCAGCGCCGCCGGGATCGCGCGCCGCAGGACCCCGAGCTCGTCGTTGACCTCGATCCGCAGCGCCTGGAAGGTGCGCTTCGCCGGGTGCCCTCCGGTACGCCGGGCTGGCACCGGGATCACGTCGTAGAGCAGCTCGACGAGCCGGGCCGAGGAGGTGAACGGCGCTGTCTCCCGAGCAGCGACCACCGCCCGGGCGATCTGACGAGCGAACTTCTCCTCGCCGTAGGTCCGAAGGATCCGGGCCAGGTCGGCAGCCTCGTAGGTGTTCAGCACGTCGGCTGCGGTGAGCCCGACGGTGTCGTTCATCCGCATGTCCAGCGGCGCGTCCTCGGCGTAGGCGAAGCCGCGCTCACGGACATCGAGCTGCATCGAGCTGACGCCGAGGTCGAACAGGATGCCCTGCACCGGGCCGAGGCCCAGGTCTGCGAGGACCTCGGGGATCTCGTCGTAGACCGCGTGCACCAGCGTGGTCCGGCCGGTGAAGCCAGCAAGCCGGCGACCGGCGAGCTCGAGAGCGTGCACGTCGCGGTCGACGCCGACCACGTGCGCCTCGGGGCAGCGGGTGAGCACTGCCTCGGTGTGCCCGCCGAGCCCGAGGGTCGCGTCGATGAACACGCTGCCGGGCTCTGCGAGTGCGGGTGCGACCAGGGCGACGACACGATCGAGCAGGACCGGCACGTGGCTGGGGGTGCGCGCTGAGCCGCTCATCGCCTCGGACCTACTTCCCGAGTCCGACGAGGACGAGGCAGAGCAGTGCGATCGAGGTGCTGACGCCCGCGGAGAACGCCATCACGGCCAGGCCGTCGCGCACCTCGTGGCGCACGCGCCTGGTCGGGACGACCGACCCACTGGTTCCGCTCATGCTCTCGACCCCTGCTGGCTGACCTGAGTGTGTGGATGCTGCTGGTGGTGATCGCCTGACCAGGTTCGGGTCCGCTCGGTCCCCGGGAAGCGTCCGTCTGTCACCGGGGAAGGTGCGACAGAGGGACGTGGGGAAAGAGCGGACACGAGCCTCGCCCTGCGATCACCGTTCTTGAGTTGTGGTGCTGGGTGGTGCGTTGTGGAGGGTCCTGTGGAGGGTCCTGTGGAAGGTGCTGGTGCAGCCACCGGTCACAGACCCGGGTAGATCTCTTCCTCGACGTCGGAGAACGCGGCCTCCTGCGCGGCGGTGTAGTCCGTCCACGCCTGTGGCTCCCAGATCTCGAGGCGGTTGAACACGCCGATCACCACGCACTCCCGCTCGAGCGCGGCGTACTCGCGCAGCTCGGGGGTGATCGTGATCCGGCCCTGCTTGTCGGGGGTCTGGTCCGAGGCGAGCGCGAAGAGCATCCGGGTGTAGCCGCGCAGCCGGGCATCGGTCTGGGGAGCGTTCTGGAGCTTCTCCGCGAACCGGTCGAAGTCGGCCTGGGTGCGCACGTCGATGGACCGTTCCTGTCCCCGGGTGATCACCAGCCCGTCTCCCATCTCCTCGCGGAACTTCGCTGGGAGGAAGAGACGGCCCTTGTCGTCGAGCTTGGGCTTGAAGGTGCCGGAGAACATCGCGCCACCTCACCCTTCTCTTCCACCACTTTCCTCCACTTTACTCCACGATCCCCCACCGTCAACCACCTTTGCTCCATTTCCCTCCCTTTCTCGCCACGAATCGAGAGGTCGTGCTCGTCGAGCCCGGGGAACCGCCGTCGCGCCGACGGCGTCCGAGATTTGGCGCACCACTCCGGGGCGCCGTGATGTTCACTAGGGCCATGGAGGAATCAGTGCTGCGGACGGCGAGCGACCTGGATACGTTGCGGACCGTTACCGATCGGGTGCAGGCCAACATCGAGAAGGTCATCTCGGGAAAGCCCGAGGTCGCCCGTACGGCGCTGGTGGTGCTGCTCGCCGAGGGCCACCTGCTGATCGAGGACGTCCCCGGGGTCGGCAAGACGATGCTGTGCAAGGCGCTGGCGAGGTCGATCGACCTGACCGTCCGCCGGATCCAGTTCACTCCGGACCTGCTGCCGTCGGACGTGACCGGGGTGTCGATCTTCAACCCCGACAACCGCACCTTCGAGTTCCGGCCGGGTGGCGTGTTCGCCAACATCGTGATCGGCGACGAGATCAACCGCGCCTCGCCCAAGACCCAGTCCGCGATGCTGGAGTGCATGGAGGAGGGCCAGGTCACCGTCGACAACCAGACCTTCGAGCTCGAGTCCCCGTTCATGGTGATCGCGACCCAGAATCCGCTGGAGATGGAGGGCACCTACGCCCTGCCCGAGGCCCAGCGCGACCGCTTCCTGGCGCGGGTCTCGATGGGCTACCCGGTGATGGCAGCAGAGATCGCGATGCTCTCGGCGCGCACCAATGCCAGCCCACTCGACGACCTCGAGCCGGTCACCGATGCGGCCGAGATCCGCAAGCTGGTCGGCATCGTCGCCGGCGTGCACGTCTCGGCGGCGGTCCAGCGGTACGCCGTGGCCCTGGCCACCGCGACCCGCGGCTGGCACGAGCTCCGCCTGGGAGCATCCCCGCGCGCGACCCTGCACCTGGTCCGGGCCGCGAAGGCCTCCGCGGCGATGGCCGGCCGCGACTACGTGATCCCCGACGACCTGCACGGCCTGGCAGCCGACGTGCTCGCGCACCGACTGCTGCCGACGGTCGATGCCGCGATGAACGGCCGCGGCCCCACCGACATCCTGCGCTCCGTGCTCGACTCGGTGCCGGTCCCCGACTGACCCATGACCGCAGTCGTACCGTCCACCACCGACTCCTCGGGCCCGGCGCAGGCCGACCAGCCCGGGCCGTTGGGCGCGTGGACGGCGAGCCTGCGCGACGGCATCCGGGCGCTCACCCAGAGGGGCCGGGCCTTCGTGGCCGGCGGGGTGACCGCAGCCGTCTGCGGGATCGCGCTCGGCGAGCGCGACCTGGTCAGGATCGGGGTGCTGATCCTGCTGCTCCCCCTGGTCACCGCGGCCTTCGTCTCCCGCTCCAGCCACCGGCTGAGCCTGGTCCGGACGATCACCTCGAATCTCGTCGAAGCCGACCAGAGCGTGACGGTGCAGCTCGAGGTGACGAACGCGGGCTCGACCACCGGCCTGCTGCTGGTCGAGGAAGTGGTCCCCTGGGCACTGGGCCAGCGGCCCCGGTTCGTCATCGACGCGATGCAGCCCGGCTGGAGCCGGCGGTTCGATTACCCGGTACGGGCCGAGGTGCGCGGCCTCTATGAGATCGGGCCGCTGCGGATCCGGGTCGCCGACCCCTTCGGGATGCTCGCCCTGAACCGCGCCTTCACCCGCACCACCACCCTGGTCGTCGTACCAGCCGCCGAGCCGCTGCCGGCGATCCCGATGCTCGGCACCTGGACCGGCAGCGGCGACAACCGGCCGCGGCCCTACTCGGTAGGCAGCGCCGCCGACGTGACCGTACGGGAGTACCAGCTCGGCGACGACCTGCGCCGGGTGCACTGGCGAAGCACCGCGCGCACCGGTGAGCTGATGGTCCGGCGCGAGGAGCAGCCGTGGCAGTCGCGGTGCACGCTGTTCATCGACAACCGTGCCGCGGCGCATCGCGGCAGCGGACCGGACTCCTCCCTGGAGCGGGCGGTGACGGCTGCTGCCTCGATCGCGGTGCACCTGACCCGGCTCGGCTTCCAGATCCGGCTGGTCACCGCCGACGGCGACGCCGACCACCGGCGCGGCGACGACCTGTCCTGGCACCAGGGCGACGCGATGGCGCACGCACGCCCGGTGCTGGAGCGGCTGGCCGGGCTGCCTACTGTCGCCGCCGCCGACCTCTCCACCGGCTGGGTCGACGACACCACCACGGGAGGGCTGCTGATCGGAGTGTTCGGCGCCCTCGGCGAGCACGACCGCGCCTTCCTCTCACGGCTGCACACCCGGGGCGGTGCGTCGTACGCACTCGCCCTCGCCGTCGACACCTGGGCCTCGCGCGAGCACCGGGCCGTCCCGGGCACGACCAGCAAGATGTGGTTGGCGCAGCGGGGCTGGAAGACCGCGGAGCTGGAGCGGTCCGGCAGCCTGCAGGCGGCCTGGCAGGAGCTCGGCCGATGACGGGCAGCCACCGCAACAAGAGCACGGGCAGCGCCGGGAGGAGCAGCACCGGGAGCACCGCTGGGAGAGGCACTGGCGGGTCCGGCACCCGATCGGGCGGAGCCTGGGCCGCATCCCAATTCCTGCTCTCCGGGACGGCGGCTGCTCTTTCGTGGGCAGCGGCATGCTCGTGGCGCGGCCTGGTCGAGCAGCCGGAGCGGTTCAGCACTCCGGCCCTCTTCGCCGCCCTCCTGGTCGCGGTCGTGGGCGGGACGCTGCGGACGCTGCGGATGCAGTGGTACGTCGTCCTTCCAGTCCAGTTGCTGGTCGTCCTGGTCTGGTTCCACCACCACACGGGCGTCGACTCCGCACTCGGCGGCTGGCTGCCGACCCCGGGCGGCCTGCGAGCCATGGTCCAGCGGGTTCACGACGGAGCCTCGGAGATCAACCGGTACGCGGCCCCGGTCCGCGTCGAGCACGTCGACGGCCCGGTCTACCTGGTCGCCGCAGCGCTGCTGGTGATGCTCTCGGTCGATCTGATCGCCTGCGGGCTGCGCCGACCGCCCTGGGCGGGGCTCCCGGTGATCATCGCCCTCACGATCCCGATCAGCGTCCTGGACGGCGGACTCTCCGTGCCGGTCTTCCTCGGCACCGGTGTCCTGTTCGTGCTGCTGCTCGCTGCCGCCGAGACCGACAAGCTGGTCTCCTGGGGCACCGCCGTCACCGGGAGTCACGGCCGCGGCGCAGACATCCTGGACCGCACGTCGGTGATCGGGCCAGGGCTGCGGATCGGCTCGCTGACCGCCGTTGTCGCGCTGCTGCTCCCGGCGCTGGTGCCGATCAGCAGCGGCGTCTTCCACCACGGTCATCACCACCACAACGGCAGCGGCTCGGGCGGCGGGACCATCACGCTGACCGACCCGACCGCCGACCTGACCCGCCATCTGCTCGACCAGGATCACCAGCCGCTGCTCCAGGCGGTCACCACGGCAGACCCGACGTACGTGCGGCTCGCCGTGCTCGACGACTTCAACGGATCGAGCTGGCAGGCGGCGAGCCGCACGATCAGCTCGACCAAGGAAGCCAACGGCCCGGTGACCGAGCCGGTCGAGATCGACCCGACGACGCCCGGCACGACCGCAGACTGGACGATGGACACCGATCCGGATTTCAACACCAGCTGGCTGCCGGTGCCGTATCCGACCACCTACATCGCCATCGACAAGGGCGACTGGCGCTACAGCCCCTCGACGCTGGATATCGCGAGCGCCGACAAGAACCCGCCCACAGGGATCCACTACTCCCTGACCGCGTTCGACCAGACGATCAACCCCGCGCTGCTCGAGGGCACCCAGCCTGCGTCAGCGACCCTGCTGCGCGCCATGACGAAGGTCCCGGACCTCGACCCGACGGTGAAGCGGATCGCGAAGCAGGTCACGGCGACCGGCAAGACCGACTACGACAAGGCGGTCCTCCTGCAGGACTGGTTCCGCACCAAGGGCGGCTTCAGCTACTCCTTGACCGAGCGGCCGGGTGCTGGGATGCAGGGCCTCGTGCACTTCCTGACCGACGACAAGTTCGGCTACTGCCAGCAGTTCTCAGCAGCGATGGCGGTGATGGCCCGATCCCTGGGGATCCCTGCCAGGGTAGTTGTCGGCTTCCTGGACCCGAGCAAGAGCACAGCAGACGGTGCCGCCACGCGCTATCAGTACACCAGCGACGACCTGCACGCCTGGCCGGAGATCTACTTCACCGGGACGGGCTGGGTCCGGTTCGAGCCGACCCCGGGGACTCGCACCGGCCCCGCGCCGGCGTGGTCGGTAGGCGTTCAGAAGAGCCTTCCGATCACCACTCCGAGTCCGAAGCCGAGCAAGGCAGTCACACCCATCGCGCCGGTGAAGAAGCGCGGCATCCAGAACCAGGCCCCTGCGCAGCACAGCCACAGCAGCACGGAGCCGGCCCTGGCCCTGCTGGTGCTGGTACTGCTGATCGCTCTGCTCGTCCCGAGCCTGGTACGCCGCGGCCGGCGACGGCGCCGGCTCGCTGCAGCGGACGATCCGCGGGCGGAGGCCGCCGGCCTGTGGGCCGAGCTGCGGGCCACTGTCATCGACCTCGGGATCGCTTGGCCAGAGGGCCGGACCGTGCGCACGATCGCCGAGGCGCTCATTCGCCGGGTCGGCACCGAGGAGAGGTGGGCCCTGGACCGATTCGTCGACCTCGTCGAACGATCGCGCTACAGCGGCACCTTCGAGCCCGACGCCGAGGAGCTCCTCGCCGCGCGCGACGCCCTCGCCGTGTGGTGCGGGCTGCTCGCAGAGTCGGTCCCGGCGTCGCAGGTACGCCGGGCACGGTGGCTGCCTCGCTCTCTCCTGATGCCCGACCGGGTGCCTGCGGAAGCGCCGGCCGCGAGGCAGACGAGCGGGATCGGCTGAGACGGGATCGGCTGAAAGACGCGCCGGCCAGGCTTACCCAGGTGGCGCCGGATCGGCTCGAGGTTAGAGACCCTGGTCGCGCCGGTGCTGCCAGCGCTGCTCCATGCGCTGCATGAAGGTGCCTTGCTTGCGCTGCCGAGGCTCTTTGGGGTGACGGACCTGCCGCTTGGCCTTGTTGGCACGGCCTCCGTCGAGCACCTCGAAGCGGTGCGGGTGGTCATCGAAGTCGAAGAGTGCATCAGGGCTGCTCGGGCGCTCGTCGGGCACCCGGTGACCGCGCCAGGCGGCGAGGCCGACCATGGCCGAGGCGAGCATCACGACGAAGCCGAGGATGCCGAGCCAGATCTGTGCCGTCATCGCGCCGGTCATCATCAGCGCGATGCCGCCCAGGAACACGGCTCCGGCTGCCAACGAGCGCATCCGGGCCACGCGACGCAGTGTGCGTCCCTGCAAGGCGGAGACGAACTTCGGGTCCTCAGCGGCAAGGGCGCGTTCCATCTGCTCAAGCAGACGGAGCTCCTCTTCCGAGAGCGGCACGACTTCCTCCAAGGACTGACAGGGAACGATCTGCGACAAGTCTAGGCAGGGTCTGGTGAAGTCGGTACCCAGGATCGCGAATTCATAGGCCCAAAATTTGCCACCTCGCAGCCACCTCGAAGGGGCGTCGGGACCGCTCAGGGTCGCTCGGCGCGCAGCAGGGTGGCGGGCCCGACGACTCCCTTGCCGAACCGCCGGTGCGCCTGGTCGACCGCGCGATCGGCCTCTGCCCAGCCCCGCTCCCGCTGACCGAGGACCAGCTGCCGCTGCACCTCGCTGGCAGGGCGCAGCCCCTCGACCCGTACGCCGACCAGCCTGATCCTGGCCCTCCCGCCGGGCGTGCCGCGCAGGACCGCGAACAGCCCGCTCGCAGCCGCATGTACCTCGCTGGTCACGTCGGTCGGGTCCGCCAGCGTCTGCGAGCGAGTCACCGTGGTGAAGTCGGCGAACCGGACCCGGATCGCGACCGTCCGTCCCGCCACGCCGGCCCGGCGCATCCGTGCGGTCACCTTGGCTGAGAGCCGGAGCAGCTCCCGGCTGATCACCTCGACCTCGGCGGTGTCGCGCGAGAACGTCTCCTCGGCCCCCATGCTCCGCTCCGGATCATCGTCGGAGCGACGGGGCTCGAGCCGGGACCGATCGGTCCCCCAGGCGAGCTCATGGAGGTGCGCGCCGGAGGCACGGCCGATCATCTGCTGCAGCATCGGCAGCGAGACGGCCGCGACGTCGCCGACGGTGAGCAGACCGAGGCGGTGCAGCTTGGACCGGGTCTTGTCGCCGACCCCGAACAGCTCGCCCACATCGAGCGGATGCAGGTACTCCACGACCCGGCCCGGCGGCACCATCAGCACACCGTCAGGCTTGGCGCGGCGGCTGGCGAGCTTGGCGACCGAGACGGTGCCAGCCAGGCCGACCGAGCAGGTGATCCGCTGCTCGTCGTAGATCGTGGCCCGGATCAGCTCGGCGATCTGCAGCGGCGTGCCGAGCCGCCGCGCGGAGCCGCGCACGTCGAGGAAGGCCTCGTCCAGCGAGTACGCCTCGACCAGCGGCGTCACCTGCCTGAACGTCTCCATCACCGAGCGCGAGACCGTCTCGAACTCGGCGAACTCCGGGGCGAGCCGGATCGCGTGCGGGCAGGCGCGCAGCGCCTGTGCGCCGGACATGCCGGAGCGGATCCCGAAGGCACGCGCCGGATAGTTCGCGGCCAGCACCACACCGCGGTGCCCGCCGCCGATCACGACCGGCTTGTCCTTCAACTCCGGTCGCTCGCGCAGCATCACCGACGCATAGAAGGCATCCATGTCGACGTGCAGGATCGGGCAGTCGGCGGAGGCATCAGCCAGACTGCCGAGCAGGCCGCTCGGCGGGGTCACCGGCAGCCTCGGCCCTCAGGCGATCGCGAGCACGTGCAACTGCGCAGCGAGCACCCGGTACTCCGGGCGGACCGCGACGGCGCGTTCGAGGTCGAGCAGCCCGGAGACCGCCCCGGGCTCGAGGTCCAGAAGCGTCGAGGGCACCAGGTCGGCGAAGACCCGGATGCCGTGGACGGCCTCGACCGTGAAGCCTGCCTCGGCGAGCAGGTCGCCGAGCTCCTCGGAGGTGAACCGGCGCTCGCCGCTGCCCTCGCCGTCCAGGGTGAGGCGAGCCTGCGTGAAGTGGCCCGCCATCGCCCGGGCGAGCACTGCGGCATGGCGCTGGCTGACCAGCAGGCTGAGCGCGCCTGAAGGACGCAACGTCGCACTGATGGTGCGCAGCGCCTGGACCGGGTCCTCGACCAGGCCGAGCACCTCGTGGCAGAGCACCAGGTCGGCACTGCCGTCCGGCACCAGCTCGGCAAGGCTCGCAAGATCGCCCTGCTGACCGGCAACCCGGTCCGCCACGCCCTGCTCGTCAGCCCTGCGAGCCAGGGCTGCCAGGGCGTCCGGGCTCGGGTCGACAACGGTGACCTGGTGACCGAGCTCGGCAACCCGGACGGCAAAGCCGCCAGTACCGCCGCCGATGTCGACGACAGTCTGGCCCGGGGCCAGCTCGAGGCGAGCCATGCATGCGTCCCAGATGACAGCCGTCCGGACCGAGGCCCGGCGCTCCAGAGGTCGCTCCATGCCCCGAACACTAGTGCTGCGATGCGACCCGCAGCGGCTGGCTGCGTTGTCGTCGGTCGACGATCCGCTACATCTAGCAACGCAGGCCTCTCAGGCCACCCGGAAGGCCGGGTGCTCCACAAGACCCAGCGAGGTCTCGATCAGGGCCAGGTAACGATCGGCGTCGCGGACCAGGTCGTCCGCTTCGCGCTCGGTCACCGCCAGCCGCGAGCCCGCCTCGGCAGCCGAGCGCTTCTGCGCTCCTGCGGAGAAGTAGGTGGCCCACTCGCGGAATTCGGGGGCGATCTCGCTGAGCAGCACCCACGCGTTCTTCTGCCGGCGGCGGGCGACCGGAAGCGGCTGGGCGCGCGCCGCCAGCAGCGCGGCTGTCGCGCGGAGCGCGGAGACGTGGGCCAGCGCGTAGCGCTGCGGGACATCGGTGCAGGTGATCGCCTCGCGCAGCGACTCCGCCGAGCGCTCGAGGTAGGAGTGCGTTGCTGCTGGCAGCTGCACGTTGATCGGAGGCCTGGACATCATCGCCTCAGTCCAGCGATCCGGCGAGGCGCCAGACGCCCTCGACCCCGTCGAAGGTCAGGTCGAAGACCCCGAACCCCGGGTCCTCGGGCGTCGCCACTGCACGACCACGCGCGGCCGTCACCCGCCAGACCTCGCGCTGGGTCAGCAGCTGCGAGCGACCCGGCGCGGCCTCGGGCCGCCTCAGCCACCAGGCGCCGGACTCGGTCCAGTGCGCGATCACCTCGCGGACCTGCCAGAGCCGGCTGCGCCACAGGAATTGCTGCGGGCCGTCCGTGGGGAGCACCTCGCGCAGGTCCGAGCCGAACAGGTCATGGCCTTCGAGCGGCGGGCCGTCGGCGCCGTACCCGGGAACCGGGCCGGTCCGCACCTCCACCACGTCCTTGAACTGATCAGTGTTGATCTGGTCGGTGTCGATCTGAACAGCGTCATATGTCCGCACGCCCCGTCTCCTTCCGCTCTCGTCCTGCGCCCCACTCTGAGGAGCCTTGTCGGTGGCCCGGTGGAGGATGGGGGTCGAGTCGATCCTCCACCGGGCCGTGATTCGAACATATGTTCGAACAACCTCAAGGTACACCCTCACTCCGACAGGTCGTCAAGAGCCGGCGACTGCCGTGCGATAACTTCCGGACATGGCCGATGAGCACCCTTCGATCGCACACTTCCGGAGCACCTGGACAGCCCTCGGCGGCACCGGCGAGATCGTCGTGCTCCCAGACTCGGTGCACACCGCAGCCCTCGCGGCGCAGGCGCTCGGCTGCGAGGTCGGGGCCATCGCCAACAGCCTGCTGTTCGCCGTCCCCGGAGCCTCGGGCGACGAGCCGGTCCTGATCCTGACCTCGGGAGCGCACCGTGTTGATACCGAGAAGGTCGCAGCGACCTTGGGCGTAAGCACCATCCGGCGGGCGAAGCCCGAGTTCGTCAAGGAGGCCACCGGCCAGGTGATCGGCGGAGTCTCGCCGATCGCGCACCCGGCCCCGGTCCGGACCTACCTCGATCCGACGCTGCGTCGCTACGACGTCATCTGGGCCGCAGCCGGCCACCCCGCGGCGGTCTTCTCCACGACCTACGTCGAGCTGGCGGCGCTGACCGGTGCCACCGAGATCGAGGTGAACTGAGCAGTGCCCGAGCTCGAGATCTGGGTCAACCCCTCCTGCAGCAAGTGCCGTACCGCGACCGCCGAGCTTGATGCTGCCGGCATCGTCTACACGGTGAGGCGCTACCTCGACGACCCGCCCACCGCAGCCGAACTGGCCGAGGTCCTTGACCGGATGGGCCTGCAGCCGTGGGACATCGCCCGGCCGGCGGAGACCAAAGACGCGGGCATCGACCTTGCCAAGGAGCCGGAGCAGCGCGATGCATGGATCGCAGCGATGGTCGCCGAGCCGCGGACCATCCAGCGGCCGATCATCACCGCGACCGACGGGACCACCGTCGTGGCCCGCGATGCCGTCGCGCTCGGCGAGATCGTCGAGCGCGAGCGCGGCTGATCACGGGTTGCGGTAGAGCCCGTCGGCGTACGTCTCGCCGTAGTACTCGTCGAGCTCGGCCAGCGTCAGATCGGGACGCTCGTTGGCCTGGGCAATGATCGCCCGCCGTGGGACGAGCCCATCAGGGTCCCAGGTCTCCGGCTCCCACAGGCCCGAGCGCAGGAACGCCTTGGAGCAGTGACTGAAGACCTCCTCGACCTCCACGACCACGGCGAGCAGCGGCCGATGCCCCTTGACGATGAGGTCGTCGAAGAACGGGGCATCGTCGACGAGCTGGGCCCGGCCGTTGATCCGCAGCGTGTCGCCGCGGCCCGGGATCAGGAAGTTCAGCCCGACGTGCGGATTCTCCAGGATGTTCTTGTAGCCGTCGGCCCTGCGGTTGCCCGGTCGCTCGGCGATAGCGAGCGTGACGTCGTCGAGCACATGCACCAGACCGCCGGCCGGGTCGCCCTTCGGCGAGGCGTCGCAGCGGCCATCGGCCGACGACGTCGCCATCACGCAGAACGGCGAGGCGGCGAGCCAGGTGCGATCGAGATCGGAGAGGCACGAGCGCACCTTGTCGCGTACGCGCGCGATCGGCTCGCCGAGAAGCGCCACCAGGGCGTCTACGTCGGCGATCGGATGCCAGTCCTCGTCGGTCCCCACGTCTTCGAAATTACGGCACCGCACCGATTGCGGCCATCGAATTGATCCGCGCGCGGCCGCAGACCTGCTTCGCCACTATGTTGTGCCCATGGCGCGCGTTGTAGTGGTCGGTGGCGGGTTCGGCGGACTGGCGAGTGCCGCGCGCCTGGCCAAGCTCGGCCACCAGGTGACTGTGCTCGAGGCGAACGACCGCCTCGGCGGCGCGCTCGGCTACGTCGAGCAGGACGGCTTCCGATGGGACGTCGGGCCGACCAGCACGCTGTTGCCTGCCGTCGTCCGGGACTTCTTCCGCAAGTCCGGGAGGCCTTTGGAGAAGGAGCTCGACCTCGTCCCGGTCGAGCCCGTCGCGCAGCACCGTTTCGCCGACGACACCGTCCTGGACCTCCCCGGCGGCAGTCGCGCCGCCCAGCTCGAAGCCGTCGAGACCGCCCTAGGCGCCGGCGCCGGCGGCCGTTGGACCAGCTATGTCGATGACTTCGCCGAGGTCTGGGAGGCCCTGCGCAAGGACTGGTTCGAGCGGCCCTGGTCGCCCGAGCACGCCTCGAAGCAGGCGCGCGACCTGCTCGACACCCGGCTGACTCTGCACAAGATGGTGACCAAGGAGTTCAAGGACGAGCGACTGCGGCTCCTGGCGACCCACGCCGCGACGTTCGAGGGCCACGACCCGCGCAACGTGCCCGCCTGGGTCGGGCTGTGGAGCTACGTCGAGCAGAACTTCGGCTCCTGGACGGTGCCCGGCGGGATGGGCCAGCTCGTCGACGTGCTCGCCGACCGGCTCAGCACTCGTGGAGTCACGGTCCTGACGGGGGTCGAGGCCATCGACCTGGTCGTCGAGAGCGGCCGCGTCGTCGCGGTCCATACCGCCGAGGCCGATCATCCTGCCGATGCTGTCGTCGTCGCGATCGACCCTCGACGACTACCCGCGCTGGCGCGCTTCGTCGAGCGGACCATGCCGGTCATCCCGCCGGTGATCTCCTACGTCGGCGTCTCCGGCGAGGTCCCGGACCTGCCGGCCGAGGTCATCCTGCACGGCGATCCGACCATCGTGCTGCGCACCACGGGGACCGCACCCGACGGGGCGCACGCCTGGACCCTGCTGGGACGCGGGCGCCTTGCCGAGGACATCGTGACCGCACTGGCCCGCCGTGGGATCCGGGTCCGCGACCAGATCGCGACCCGGGTCGACAAGTCTCCCCTGGATCTGGTCAAGGAGTGGAACGGCTCACCCCTGGGCGTGCTGTGGCAGGGTCGCGGGACCATCCGCCACCGCCTGGGTACGACGACCCCCATCGCCGGCGTGCACATGGCCGGCGCACACACGACGCCGGGCGGCGGCCTGCCGAGCGTGGGGTTGTCTGCCGCGCTGGTGGCTGACGTGATCGGGCCTGCGTAGAAGCCCTCAGCGCCCACGGCACAGCGACATGCAGATGTTGGTGCCGTGGCGCGAAACGGCGTCGAGCCGCCACACCCGCGACATCTGCATGCTCCAGCGCGGTGGGGCGCGGTGGGGAGGGGCGCGGTGGGGAGGGGCGCCGCTAAGCGTTGACAGCCAGGGCGGTGTAGATCTCCCGGGTCGCCTTGGACCGGTTCAGTGTGTAGAAGTGCAGTCCTGGGGCTCCGCCGGCGAGCAGGTCGTCGCAGAGCTCGGTGGCGATCCTGATGCCCTCGGCGCGGACCGCCTCGGGGTCTGCAGCAAGCGGCTCGATCCGGGCAAGCACCTCTTCGGGCATCTCCCGACCGGAGAGCTCGACCATCTTCTTCATCGAGCCGAGCGCCAGGATCGGCATGATGCCGGGGATGATCGGGATGTCGACGCCGGCGGCACGGGCACGCTCGACCAGGCCGAAGTAGTCCGAGGCGCGCAGCACCATCTCGGTGATCGCGAACTCGGCGCCGGCGTCGTACTTCGCCCGCATCACCGCGACGTCGTCCTCGACACTGGCCGCATCGCGGTGGCCCTCGGGGAACATCGCCACCCCGACAGCGAACTCCGCGCGGGCCTTGAGCAGGCCGACCAGGTCGGCTGCGTAGTCCACGCCGCCCTCAGTGCTCACCCACGGCGTGCCGGGACCGCCTGCCGGGTCGCCTCGGAGCGCGAGCACATTGGCAACGCCGGCTGCTGCCAGCGAGTCCAGGATGTCGCCGAGCTCGGTGACCGTGTGCCCGACGCAGGTCAGGTGCGCCATCGGGGTCATCGTGGTCTCGCGCGCGATCCGGCCGGTGATCTCGATGGTCCGGTCCCGGGTCGTGCCGCCAGCGCCGTAGGTCACCGAGACGAACGTCGGGCGCAGCGCCTCGAGCTCGCCCAGCGAGCGCCATAGGACCTCTTCGCCGGCCTCGTCCTTGGGTGGGAAGAACTCGAAGGAGAAGGAGCGCTCGCCGGCCGCCAGCAGGTCCGCGATGCTTGTGGGTCGTCCCGTCGCCATGGTCGTGAGGATACGGGGATACGCTCGCCGCGTGACCGAGTCTCGAGAAGTCGCGCTCCCCGGAGGCGGCCAGGCCTGGGACTCCGCCGACTTCCGAAACGGCATCGAGACCTGCGTCCAGGCTTTCGTCGACGGCCAGTCCGCCTGGCTCGACGAGCTCGGCGAAGACGCCCGGCGCCTCGTCGAGCATGCCCGGGTCAGCGTGTCCGGCGGCAAGCGCTTCCGGGCCTCGTTCTGCTGGTGGGGGCACCTCGCGGTGGCCGAGCCGGAAGACGCCGCCGCGCTGCTGCGTGCCTGCGCGTCGCTGGAGCTGCTGCACGCAAGCGCCCTGGTCCACGACGACTACATGGACGCCTCCGACGTTCGCCGCGGCCGGCCGGCCACGCACCGCGCCTTCGAGGCCCTGCACCGCGATCGCGGCTGGAGCGCTGGTGCCGCCCAGTACGGCGCCTCGGCCGCGATCCTGCTCGGCGACCTGCTGCTCTCCTGGTCCGACGAGATGCTGCGGACATGCGGCCTGCCCGCCGACCGGGTGCTGGACGCTCTCGGCTTCTTCGACCTGACCCGGACCGAGGTGGTGGCCGGGCAGTTCCTCGATGTCTCGGCCCAGGCACGCGGTGCCGGCGACGTCGAGACCGCGATGCGGGTCGTGCGCTACAAGTCGGCGAAGTACTCCATCGAGCGGCCTCTGCACATCGGAGCGGCGCTCGCCGGAGCCTCGGCCGGCGTGATCGACGAGCTCAGCCGGTTCGGCCTGCCGCTGGGCGAGGCCTTCCAGCTCCGCGACGATCTGCTCGGGGTCTTCGGTGACCCCGCGGTCACGGGCAAGCCCGCAGGCGATGACCTGGTCGAGGGCAAGCGCACCGTACTGATCGCCCTGGCGCTCGACGGCCTGGACGCCGTCGAGCGCAAGCATCTCGACAGCAGCCTCGGCCGTCCCCTGGACGAGGCCGAGGTCGCGGGCCTTCGCGGGCTGATCGATGCCAGCGGCGCACATGAGCAGGTCGAGGAGATGATCACAGAGCTGACCGACCGCGCCCTCGACGCCCTGGACTCCGCCGCTCTGCGGCCTGACGCCGTCACGGTCCTGCGCGATCTCGCTGCGGCGGCGACCCAGCGGGGGTTCTGAGCGTGCGCGGCATCTTCTTCGACGAGGACACCGCGCGCAACGTCGAGCGGCTGCTGTCGGCCGACGGCTACGACGTCGCGCTCTCCCGGGTCCGTTATGCGGGCGAGGACGACGACGAGGACCATCCCTGGGCGGTCGGCACCGACGCCCCGCCACTCGTGCTGGAGGTGCTCGTCGACCGGTACGACGGCTGGCTGGACGACGAGGCGCCCGACCCCGAGCCGGCGACCCGCCTGGTCCTCCCACCGGCGAAGCTGCCGGACGCGCCCAAGCGGCAGCACCGGGCGACCGACTGACCTGAACGCGGGCCGGGTCGAGTCGCCCCGAAGACAGAACGGAAGGCAGAACGCCGCTACAGCGACATCGCCTGGGCCCGGCGCTTGACCTCCGACCCGCGGTTCTCGCGCAGGGCATCGATCGGGCGGCCGGGCAGGGTGTCGTCGACGGTGAACAGCCAGGTGAGGATCTCGCGGTCGTCGTACTGGCCGTCGTGCAGGGTGGTGAGCAGGCCGGGGACGCCCTTGACGATCTCGCCGTCCATGATCAGCTCGGCCGGGACCTGCTGACCGGCCCCTGCAGCAGGCACCGCAGCAGCGAGGTGGTGCTCGCGGATGTACTGGCGGACCTTGCTGACCGTGACCCCCAGGGCGGTGGCCGCATCCTTCCAGTCGAGCCACTCCTCGATAAGGTCTGCTAGGTCGGGGGCGCTCGAGGCGGGGTCGTGCGGTGTCTGGTCGCTCACAGGTCCATGCTCCCAGCAGCGCCGCGTTGCCGCGATTCCGGGCTGGTAACAACTAAACTCAGCCCCTGACCGGGACCTTCCCCTCCGGTCGGGCATGGAGGACGTTGTGGAGCGCACGGGTCACCCGGGCAACGGCGCGGGTCGCGCCGACGACCCGTTGATCGGGCGCGTTCTCGACGGCCGGTACGAGGTGGGCGAGCGGATCGCCCGCGGCGGGATGGCCACCGTCTACCAGGCCCGGGACATGCGGCTGGACCGCACCGTGGCGGTCAAGATCATGCACTCCGGGCTGGCCGACGACCCGGAGTTCGTGGCCCGTTTCGAGCGTGAGGCCCGCTCGGCGGCCCGGCTCTCGCATCACAACGTGGTCGCTGTCTTCGACCAGGGCGACGATGCCGGGACGCTGTTCCTGGTGATGGAGTACGTGCCCGGGCGGACGCTGCGCGACCTGATCCGCTCGGAGTCTCCGATGGACCCCGGCCGCGCGCTGGACCTGATCGAGCCGGTCCTCGCGGCGCTGGCCGCCGCCCACGCCGCCGGCATGATCCACCGCGACGTGAAGCCCGAGAACGTGCTCATCGCCGACGATGGCCGGATCAAGGTCGCCGACTTCGGGCTGGCCCGCGCGGTCAACGCCGAGACCCAGCACACCGCGACCGGCGGGGTCCTGATCGGCACCGTCTCCTACCTCTCCCCCGAGCTCGTCGTCGACGGCAAGGCCGACGCGCGCTCCGATGTGTACGCCGCCGGCGTGCTGATCTACGAGATGCTCACCGGCGCCAAGCCGCACCAGGCCGACAGCCCGATTCAGATCGCCTACAAGCACGTGCACGAGGACGTGCCGCCGCCCTCACAGCGGGTGCCCGGCATCCCGGCGTACGTCGATGCGCTGGTCGCGCGCGCAACCGCCCGTGACCGGGATCTGCGTCCAGCCGACGCTCGGATGCTGCTGCACCAGGTACGCCGCGTCCGCCTGGCACTGGACCACGGCGTGGTAGACGACCCCGAGCTGGTCGCCGACCTGCTGCCCAGCAGACGCGCTCTCGCTGACGCCGACTCCGTCCCGACCGGCGTCGTGCCCCTGGACCGGTCCAGCGCTGATGAGGTCTACGACCACGACCGCGACGCGGAGTTCACCGCTCAGTTCGACGCACGGGCCGCCGTGCCGACGCCGGCTCCGCGCCCGGTGCTACCGCCACCTCGCACGACCCCGCCGCCCGCGGACCCGCGCGACGGCCCGCCGCCGGTGCTGGCCGCCGAGCCTGGCCGTCCGCCGAGGCGCTCCCGACGCGGCCTCTACATGCTGATCGGGCTGCTGCTGGCCGCGCTGGTCGTCGGCATCGGCGCCTGGCAGCTCGGCCGCTACACCACGACACCGTCGGTGATCAGCCTTTCGGAGGCCGCCGCCAAGACGAAGATCACCAAGGCGGGGCTGAAGTTCAAGCTCGGCACCGCGGAGTACTCCGAGCGGGCTGCCGGCTCGGTGCTGGCCACCGACCCGAAGCCGGGCGACCGGATCGGCAAGGGCGGCACCGTGGTCGTGGTGCTCTCCCGCGGGCCCGAGCTGCACCAGGTGCCGGCGAGCCACGGCAAGACCCTGACCGAGGTCCAGAGCCTGCTCGACTCCGCGAAACTGAAGATGGGCAGCGTGCTGACCAAGTTCAGCGACACCGTCCCCGACGGCCAGGTGATCCGTACCGACCCCGCCGCCGGCACCGAGCAGCGCCCCGACAGTGCCGTCGACGTCTACGTGAGCAAGGGCCGCGAGCCGCTGGCGATCCCCGACTGGACCGGCAAGAGCGCGAAGGCCGCCAAGGCGGCGCTGATCGGCCTCGGGTTCGCGGTGTCCACGACCCAGGACTACAACGACACCGTGCCGGTCGGGCACGTGATCACCCAGACGCCGAACTCGGGCACCGGGTACCGCACCGACGTGATCAGCCTGATCGTCTCCGAGGGCCCGATGATGGTCACGGTCCCGAACGTGAAGGGCAAGAGCACCGACGACGCCACCCAGGCTTTGATGGACGCCGGCTTCGGGGTGATCGTGCTGCACAGCAGCCTCTACGTCCATGCCGGGGTCGTGGTGAGCTCTGACCCGGCCCAGGGCACCCTGGCGCCGCACGGCAGCACCGTCTCGATCACCATCGTCTGAGCACCCAACATCTGAGCACCCAACATCTGAGCAGACAGCAGGGCGGCACCCCGGTCTCGGGATGCCGCCCTGCTGCGTGCTGTCTCTAGTGCTCGAGGACCACCGGGGACTCGGTCAGCACGGCTTCGCTGTCACGGCGGATCACGAAGACGACCAGCGCGAGCACCACGACCAGGGTCACGGTCGATGCCTCGAAGGCCGCGTGCGCGCCACTGAGGAAGGTGGCATGCGCCCGTGCGACAGCGTCCAGCCCGGGAGCAAGCTGGACCGAGCGGCTCGCGTGTCCCGACACGGTCACCAGACCGGCTAGGCCGAGGGCCGAGCCGAGCTGCTGAGCGACGTTGACCAGGCCGGCAGCCGCACCGGCCTCATCGGGCCGGACCGCGTGCAGCGCGGAGGACGTCAGCGGCACGAAGGCCAGCCCGTTGCCCAGGCCGAGCAGCAGCAGGGAGATGAGCACGTCGCCGTACCCGCTGGAGGCATCGAGCCCGGTCAGCCAGACCAGCGAGGCCAGGCTGAGCACCGCGCCGGCGATCATCACCGGGCGCTCGCCGAAGCGCTCGACGAGGAACCGCGAGCCCGACTGCGAGGCGATGAAGACGCCCGCGGTCATCGGCAGGAAGGCCAGCCCGGCCTGGATCGGGCTGAAGGCCAGCACGTCTTGTAGGTACTGGGTCAGGAAGAAGAACGCCCCCATCGCGCCCGCCATCAGGAACATCCGGGCCAGCAGCGCGCCGCTGCGCACCCGGCTGGCGAACAGCGACAGCGGGGTGATCGGCTCGGCTGCGGTCCGCTCGATCATGACGAACACGACCAGCAGGGCGGCGCCGCCGATGATCGAGATCAGCGTGACGGGGCTGCCCCAGCCGTGGCTGGCGGCGTGCACGAAGCCGAAGACCACGCCAGAGACCCCGATCACCGACGTGATCGCGCCCCCGACGTCGAAGCGGCCGTGCCGCCGCGGCGTGTGCGGTACGGCGATCCAGGCGATCGTCGCGACCACGATGCCGATCGGGACGTTGACCAGCATCACCCAGCGCCAGGAGGCGATCTCGGTGAGGATCCCGCCAGCCACCAGGCCGAAGGACACGCCGCCGACCGACACTGCGGTGTACAGCCCGAGCGCCCGGGTGCGCTCGCGGCCCTCGGGGAACATCGTGGTCAGCAAGGAGAGCGAGGCCGGGGCAGCGAACGCCGCGCCGATCCCCTGGATGACCCGGGCAGCGATCAGCTCCGGGCCGGTGCTGGCGAAGCCGCCGGCGAACGAGGCCAGCGTGAACACGCTGATCCCGACCAGGAAGGTTGGCCTACGGCCGATCAGGTCGCCGGTCCGCGCTCCGAGGAGCAGCAGGCCGCCGAAGGCCAGGCTGTAGGCGTTGAGGACCCAGGACAGGCCGGTCGGGCTGAAGCCGAGTGCGGTCTGCATGTCCGGCAGGGCGACGTTCACGATGCTGAGGTCCAAGACGACCATGAGCTGGGCCAACAGGATCACCGAGAGAACCAACCCGCGGCGCTCGTGGCGCGGTGAGTCGGTTGCGAGGTTCGCCGGGGTGTCGGCGATAAGTTGATCAGACACGGGAGTGTGCTCCGTCCGATTGTCGACGTATGATGTGGAGGGCGCCTCCGATTGGTATCCGGAGGGTTCCTCCGGTTAATATACGGAGGATGCCTCCGTTTATGCAAGGGATTAATCGATGGGAGTCGACGTGACGACGGTCACAGGTGAGGGGCAGGGCCTCGACGACGGGGCTCCGCGCCTGCGCGCCGACGCTGCGCGCAACCGTGCCAAGCTCGTTTCCACCGCTCGCGACGTCTTCACTGCCGAAGGCGGCCAGGCCTCGCTCGAGCAGGTCGCGAAGGCGGCCGGGGTCGGGATCGGCACGCTCTACCGCCACTTCCCCAGCCGGCTCGACCTCCTCGAGGCCGTCTACCGCGACGAGGTCGACGTGCTCCGCGAGACCGCCGAGAAGGTGATCCCGAACTACCCGCCGGTCCAGGCCCTGGAGCTGTGGCTCGAGGCGTTCGTCGACTACGCGGCCACCAAGCGGCACATCTTCACCGAGCTCGTCGAGGCCGTCGGACGCGAGTCGGAGCTGATGACCCACTCGCGTGCGGTCATCTACGACAACGTCGACCTGCTGGTCGCCCGCGCCCAGGAGGCCGGCGAGATCCGCAGCGATGTCGACGGTGCCGACGTGCTGCGCCTGGTCGGCGGCTGCACGATGATGCCGAACTTCGACCGCGACCAGACCCAGCGCATCCTGCGCATCGTGATGGACGGCCTGCGGGCCTCCTGAGCCTGCTCGGCATCCTTGTCGACGCCCGTCCTCAGCACCAGCCCTCGGGCTGGGTGTCAGGGCAGCAGCAGCGCGGCGTCGCCGAACTCGTGCCACAGGTAGCCGGCGCCGACAGCGGCGTCGTAGGCACGCTGGGTCAGCGCCCGCCCGGCGACCGCCTCGACCAGCAGCAGGTGCGAGGCCTGGGGATCGTGCCACCCGGTGACCAGGCCGGTCACCACCCGTGGAGGGTCGGCTGGAGTGACCACCCGCTCGGTCCAGCCCTCGCGGGCCGTCACCCGACCGGCACTGTCGACAGCTGACTCCAGTGCCCGCGTCACCGTGGTGCCGACGGCGACCACCCTGCCGCCGCCGGCACTGACGGCGTTCACCAGCCGTGCGGTCGACTCCGAGACCGCGAAACGCTCGGCCTGCGGCGCCTCGCCAGCCTCCTGGGACGACACCCCCGTGTGCAGCGTGACCGGCGCTACGGCCACTCCCTTCGCCACCAGCTCGGTGACCAGCCGAGGCGTGAACGGCCGGGCCGCGGACGGCATCTCTGCGCTGCCAGGAAAGATGCCGAAGACGGTCTGGTAGTCCCTCAGCGGGTAGCGCCGAGGCAGGTAGCCGTAGGCGATCGGGCGGCCGTGCTCGCGCAGGTGCTCGGCGAGTGGCCCCTCGATCCGCGCTTGCCAGAGGCGGTTGCCGCGGCCGGTCGGCGAGGAGCCACGCCCCGGGTACGGCGCGAGCAGGGTCACCGCAACCGGGCCGGCGGCGAAGGCCTCCCCCGGCTCGGCGTCCAGCACTGCCCTGCCTGCGTCGGGTGCTGTCCGTACCTCGACCACCCAGGTGCCGTCGTCGAGCGGCACCGCCAGGTGCAGGACCGCAGCCGCATGGTCGCGGACCCGGCGCGCGTCGAGCTGCCCGGCGATGGTCGCGGAGTCGTTGACCACCACCAGGTCGCCCGCACCCAGGTGCTGCGGGAGGTCGCGGAAGAGTCCGTGCACGACGCCGTCCGGACCGGCGACCAGGAGGCGCACCGCGTCTCGCTCCAGCCCTCGCGCCTCGGCCGGGGCGGGTGCGGTGGCATCGTCGCCGGGGGCACCGAAGACGGTGGCGGGTCGCTCGTCGAGGATCCGCACGTCACGCCCCCGCCCCGAGGAGCACGTCGGCAGCCCGGTAGCGGCCCGAGGGCGGTCGGGCTGCGATCAGCGCGAGCAGCTGCGGGACCACGCTCTCGGGCGCGGGACGATCGGAGATGTCCTCGCCGGGGAACGCATCGGCGTGCATCTGGGTGCGCATGTCGCCGGGGTCGACGGCGTACGCGGCGATCTCGGGACTCTCCGCGGCGAAGGTCGCCATCAGGTGCTCGAGCCCTGCCTTCGAGGCGCCGTACAGGCCCCAGCCCGGGTAGTGCTCGACAGCGGCATCCGAGGTGATCGCGAGCAGGATGCCGTTGGCGGCGACGAGGTCGGGCAGCAGCTCGGTGGTGAGCACGAGGGGCGCGCCGAGGTTCGTGCGCCACACGTGCTGCAGGTCCTCGACCGTGACGTCAGCGAGCCTGGGCAGCCAGGTGTCGGAAGTCAGCGGCCCGAGGGTGCTCGCGTTGTGCACCAGCAGGTCGAGCGGCCCGTGCATCCGGACCGCAGCCACGAGGCGCTCGCGGTGCTGGGCATCGGTGACGTCGCCGGCGACCGGCAGGATCCCGGGCCGGTCTACAGATGCTGCCAGGCGCTCGCCGTCGCGGCCGTCGACCACGACGGTCCACCCCTGGTCGGCGAGAGAGCGGGCGAGGGCGCGGCCGAGGCCGGCAGAGCCTCCGGTGACGAGGGCGACAGGCATGTCAGGTGCTCCTTGCGTTGTATGGCCTTGAACGGCGTTGAAAGGACGGCTTGTTCATGCCATCGTTCAAGTTCAAGTGAACTTGAAGTCAAGAGGAATCGGAGACTGGCGATGGACACCCACGATGTGCTGAGCGTGAGCGAGGTGGCCCGACGAAGCGGGTTCGCCGCCTCCGCGCTCCGGTTCTACGAGGACCAGGGCTTGATCACGGCCTCACGGAGCGCGAACGGCCGGCGCCGCTACGAGCGAGGGGTGCTGCGGCGTCTCGCCTTCATCCGGGCGGCCTCCAATATCGGGCTCAGCCTGGGCGAGATCCGCGAAGAGCTCGCGACGCTGCCGTCGGCCCGGACTCCGACGAAGGCCGACTGGCAGCGCATCTCGCGACACTGGCGTACCCGGATCGACAATCAGATCGGAGCCCTGGAACGTCTCCGCGACGGGCTCGAGAGCTGCATCGGCTGCGGCTGCCTTTCGCTGCAGCGATGCGCCTTCTCGAACCCGGGCGACATGGCATCCGCCCAGGCACCGGGCGCGGCGTACCTGCCGTCCCGGCTGCGGCGTACCAGCCCCTAGGCTTGGCCGATGCGATCGACGGCACCTGGCAGCCGCCGCTCGGGCGCAGCGACCCTGGTCCTGGTGGCCATGACCGCGTGCTGGGGCTCGACGTTCTTCCTGATCCACGGCCTGGTCACCCGGGTGCCGGCAGCCGACTTCCTCGCCGTCAGGTTCAGCATCGCCTCGGTCGTGATGCTGCTGGCCGCGCCGCGCGCGATCGCCCGCCTCTCCCCTGCGGTCCGCAGGCACGCAGTCGTCCTCGGCTGCCTGTACGGCGTTGCGCAGATCGGCCAGACCGTCGGCCTGGAGCACACGACCGCGAGTGTGGCGGGCTTCATCACCGGCCTGTACGTCGTCCTGACACCGCTGTTCGCCGCCGCCATCCTGCGGACACCGACCAGCGCCCTGACCTGGATCGCCGTCGGGCTGGCCACGGTCGGGCTGGGCGTGCTGAGCCTCAACGGCCTGAGCATCGGCGCCGGCGAGGGCCTGACCCTGCTCGCCGCGATGCTCTACGCGCTGCACATCGTCGGCCTCGGCGCCTGGTCGAGTCCGACTGATGCTCTCGGGATGTCCCTGGTGCAGTGCCTGGTGATCACCGCGATCGCCCTCGTCGCGGCCGCACCGGGCGGCATCACCCTGCCGCAGCGTCCCGGCGACTGGGCCGTAGTGCTCTACACGGCCGTCTTCGCCAGTGCGGTCGCCCTGCTCGGCCAGACCTGGGCCCAGGCGCACCTGCCGGCAACCCGCAGCGCGATCATCATGAGCATGGAGCCGGTCTTCGCTGCCGGCTTCGCAGTAGGCCTGGGAGGCGAGTCGCTGTCGGCCCGGATGGTGCTCGGCGGTGTACTGGTGCTCTGCGCGATGCTGCTGGCCGAGCTGGTCCCGCGACGGCGGATCGAGGGCGAGGTGCCGCACATCGCCGTCTAGGTGTGCACTCTGCCGTCGCGCTCGCTGCTCGGGACCCTAGACTCCGGGCATCCGTCCGAGGAGGAACCATGAGCGAGCAGCCCCCGTCGAGCAACCCGAACGACCCGCAGCAGCCCGCCGTACCCCCGGGTCCCCCGTTGCCGCCGGCGGCAACACCGCCGATGCCTCCCCCGCCGCCACCGGCCGCACCACCGGCCTACGCTCCGCAGGCTCCCCAGCCCCCAGCAGGCGGCCCGGTCCCGCCGACGTACGGCGCTCCGACCTATCCAGCCCCGCCTGCCTACGGGTCGCCTGCCTACGGGTCTCCGGCCTACGCCGGCGCACCTGGCGCTCCGGTCGGTGGCTACGCGCCCCCCTCTGAGAACAGCACCAAGGCGATCGTCGCCCTCGTCCTGGGCATCGTGGGCCTGCTGTGCTGCCCGCTGATCGCACCGATCGCGGCGATCATCGTCGGCCGCGGTGCCGTCAAGGAGATCGATGCCTCGCAGGGCGCCAAGACCGGACGCGGCATGGGGACGGCAGGCTGGATCCTCGGCGTGGTCAGCCTGGTCCTCACGGTCCTCGCGATCATCCTCTTCAGCGTCCTCGCTGCGACCGGCAACTGCCACGACACCAGCAGCAACGGCACGTCGAGCTTCCACTGCGGCAGCTCGACCGACGACTGAGCCATCCCGAGGGGCGGGATCCCAGTCCGCGGACGCCGACCGCGCCCCTAGGGTCGGGCCATGGTTGTGGTGATGGCCCCCGAGGCCACCGACGAGCAGGTCGCGCACGTCACCGAGCGGGTCGAAGGTGTCGGCGGGCAGGCGTTCGTCAGCCGCGGCGTTGTCCGCACGATCATCGGGCTCGTCGGCGACATCGAGTCCTTCCACGGCCTCAACCTGCGCAGCATGCCCGGGGTCGCTGCCGTGCACCGGATCTCGGACCCGTTCAAACTGGTCAGCCGCCAGCACCATCCCGATCGCTCGACGGTCTGGGTCGGCCGGGTCGGGCACCAGGTGCCGATCGGGCCGGAGACGTTCACGTTCATCGCCGGTCCGTGCGCGGTCGAGACACCGAGCCAGACCCTCGAGGCGGCCGAGATGGCCAAGGCGGCCGGCGCGACGCTGCTGCGCGGCGGTGCCTACAAGCCGCGGACCTCGCCGTACGCATTCCAGGGCCTCGGCGTGAAGGGCCTCGAGATCCTCTCCGATGTGCGTGAGACGACCGGCCTGCCGATCGTGACCGAGGTCGTCGACGCCCGCGACGTCGCCATCGTGGCCGAGCACGCCGACATGCTGCAGATCGGCACCCGGAACATGGCCAACTTCGGGCTCCTTCAGGCCGTCGGCGACTCCGGCAAGCCGGTCCTGCTCAAGCGCGGCATGACCGCGACGATCGAGGAATGGCTGATGGCCGCGGAGTACGTCGCCCAGCGCGGCAACCTCGACGTGGTGCTCTGCGAGCGCGGCATCCGCACCTTCGAGCCGGCGACCCGCAACACCTTGGACATCTCGGCAGTGCCGGTGGTCCAGGGCATCAGCCACCTGCCCGTCATCGTCGACCCCTCGCACGCCGGCGGTCGCAAGGACCTGGTGGTGCCGCTGTCCAAGGCCGCCATCGGCGTCGGCGCCGACGGCGTGATCGTCGACGTGCACCCCGACCCGGAGAACGCGCTCTGCGACGGCCCTCAGGCACTGCTCGGCAACGAGCTGCGGGCGCTGGCCCAGGCCGTCCGGCAGATCCCGCCGGTACTCGGCCGGGTCGACGCGGCCGAGCGCATCCGCCACTGAGGCCTACTTGGAAAGCAGCAAATAGTTCTCCATATTCGGCACCATCACCGGGCTCACGATGGTCCCTACCTGCACGCCGAGCTGCCGAACGGCGGCGTTCGGTTCAGCCGACGGACTTGGACCGAGACCTGGAGCGCTGACTGCGGCTATCGCAAACTCGCCCAGCGCTCGAACTCTGGCTGGACCTCATCGAAGAACGCCGTCTTCGCCCGGGTGTAGTCGTCGTAGTCGGCCTTGCCGACGTTCTGCTCGGACAGCGCTCTCTTCGTCTGCTCGTACTGCCTGGCCCGGTCCGGGTGGGCGGTCAACCAGTCCCGGAACCAGACCGTGTAGCGGCCCCACGGCGAGTCGGCCCGACGGACGTGCAGGATCATCGACCTGACGGGATCGACGTAGAGGTGTTTCGCCCAGACGTCCTCGGCCACCGTCTCCGTGCCTCGCGGCAGATCGTGAGTGACCCCAGGCGAGTCGGGCCGTGAGCCTCGGGCCGGTTCGAATCCGAGCGGCGAAAGCCGTCGGGCCAGCTGCGCTTCGTCGGGCAGCGGCAGGATCCGGATCTGCAGGTCGACGAACGGCTTCGCCGCGAGGCCCGGGACCGATGTCGATCCGATGTGGTCGAACAGGGCCGAACTGCCACCCGGTAGGTCGCTGAGGACCGCCCGCATCTCGCCGAGTGCATCCGCAGCCTGTCCCGCCCAGGCGGGCTCGTGATCGGCGAGGAAGGCTGCGTTGCCTCGTGGACCGGCCACTCCCGTCACCTCCCTTTCAGCTCGCGGCCAGCGCAGCAGCCAGCACCCCGGCGGCCTTCTCGGCGTCGGCGCGGCCGATGTCGAGATGGGTCAGCAACCGGACACGGCGCGGACCGACGGCACCGACACGTACGCCCTGCTCGGCCGCAGCCGCGACGAACGCCGGTGCGTCCGGCACATCGACGACGACGATGTTGGTCGGCACCGTTCCCGGGTCCAGCCCGCAGCGCTCGGCGATCAGCTGGGCGTTCGCGTGGTCCTCGACCATCCGCTCGAGGTGGTGGTCCAGTGCGTGCAAGCCGGCTGCAGCGAGAACACCCACCTGGCGCATCCCGCCGCCCATGCGCTTGCGCCGCACCTTGGCCTCCTCGATCACCTCATGGCTGCCCACCATCAGAGACCCGATCGGAGCACCGAGGCCCTTGGAGAGGCACACCCCCATCGTGTCCGCGATCGCGCCGTACTCGGCGAGCGGCGTCCCGGTCGCGACATGAGCGTTCCAGATCCGGGCACCGTCCATGTGCACGGCGCAGCCGATCTGGTCGGCCCAGGCGCGCAGCGCTCGCAGGTCCTCGATCGGGAGCACGGTGCCACCGGCGAAGTTGTGGGTGTTCTCGACGGACACCGCAGTGGTGCGGACGAAGTACATCCCCATGTCGGGCGCGTACAGGTCCTGGATCACCGGCAGGTCGATCTGGCCCTCGGCGTTCACCCAGGTCCGGCTGGTGATCCCGGTCAGTGCCCCGTGCGCTCCGAGCTCGGCCCGGACGATGTGCGCCCGCGACTCGCACAAGACCTCCTGCCCGGGCGCCACCAGGGCAGCCACAGCCAGCACGTTGGCCATCGAGCCGGTCGGTGTGAACAAGGCGGCCTCGTGGCCGAACAGCTCGGCGACCCGCTCCTGGAGTGCGATGACCGTGGGGTCCTCGCCGTACACGTCGTCGCCGACCTCGGCCTCCGCCATCGCTCGGCGCATGGCCTCGGTGGGTCTGGTGAGTGTGTCGGAGCGCAGATCGATCACGCTGCGAGCGTAGCGGGCAGCTGACCTGGCCCGTCTCGACGGGCGTCAGCCGTGCGGCGCGGCATTCCGGAGAGGCGCCAACACGCTGCCGGACCCTGCCAGACCCTGACAAGTGTCATGGCCAGGTGATGACGGGCGGCATCGTTGCGGGTGCCGCGACGACCCTAGGTTTGACGACGTGAACCTCTGGAGCATCGCGGTCCCCGTCCTGATCCTCGCTTTCATCGTGAGCCGGCAGCTGCAGCCTCGCCCGGTGCGCCAGGACTCCCCCTTCCGGCTGCTGATCGTGCTCGCGGTCCTCGGCGCGGTCGAAGTCGTCCAGTACGCCCAGGGCACCACCGTCCCGGCCGGGGCCTGGGCGCTGCTGATCGTCAGCGTGATCATCGGCGCCGGGTTCGGAGCCCTGCGCGGAGCCCTGGTGCACGTCTGGCGCAAGGACGGCGAGCTCTTCCGGCAGGGCAACGCGACGACCATCGTGCTGTGGGTCGTCGGCTTGGCGATCCACTTCGGCATCGACGCCGTCATCGCGCACACCAGCCACGCAGCCCGCGACCTCGGCAACGACAGCGTGCTCCTCTACGTCGCTCTGGCTCTCGCCTCGCAACGCTGGATCACCTTGCAGCGCGCCTGGCACCTGGCGCCGGTCCCCCAGCAGTAGGCGCCGTCAGATCGCAGTGTTCAGGCCTTACGGAGCATCTCGGCGACCAGGAAGGCCAGCTCGAGCGACTGGACCCGGTTCAGTCGGGGGTCGCAGACCGACTCGTAGCGGTTGCCCAGGTCCATCTCGGCCAGGTCCTCCAGGCCGCCGACGCACTCGGTGACGTCGTCGCCGGTCAGCTCGATGTGGATCCCGCCGGGCCAGGTGCCCAGCGAGCGGTGCACGTCGAAGAAGCCCTGCACCTCGGCGGTGACGTCGCTCAGGCTGCGGGTCTTGTAACCCGAGGACGCTTCGTAGGTGTTGCCGTGCATCGGGTCGGACACCCAGGCGACGGCCAGGCCGGCGGCCTCGACCTTCTCCACCAGCGGCGGCAGCAGGTCACGGATCTTGCCCGCGCCCATCCGGGTGATGAAGGTCAGCCGTCCCGGGGTGTTGTCCGGGTTGAGCCGGCCCGCCAGGGCGATTGCGTCGTCGGCGGACGTCGTCGGCCCGAGCTTCACGCCGATCGGGTTGCGGATCTTGCTGAGCAGCTCGACGTGCGCGCCGTCGAGCTGGCGGGTGCGCTCCCCGATCCAGACGAAATGGCCGGACACGTCGTAAGGCTGCTCTGTGCGCGAGTCGATGCGCGTCATGGCGTGCTCGTACTCCAGGACCAGCGCCTCGTGGCTGGAGTGCATCTCGACCCGGTGGAACTCGTCCGGATCGGCGCCGATCGCCTGCATGAACGTCAGCGCACGGTCGATCTCGTTGGCGACCGCCTCGTACCGGCTGCCGACGGCCGAGCCTTGGACGAAGTCGGTGTTCCAGGCGTGCACCTGCCGCAGGTCGGCGTACCCGCCGGTGGTGAAGGCGCGCACCAGGTTCAGCGTCGAGGCCGAGGAGTGGTAGACCTCGACCAGCCGCTGGGGGTCCGGGATCCGCGATTCGGCGGTGAACTCGTAGCCGTTGACCGCATCGCCCCGGTACGCCGGCAGCGTCACCCCGTCGCGGGTCTCGAAGTCCGAGGACCGCGGCTTGGCGTACTGACCGGCGAAGCGGCCGAGCTTGACCACCGGGACCGAGGCCGCGTAGGTCAGGACGACCGCCATCTGCAGCAGTACCCGCAGCTTGTTGCGGATGATGTCGGCGGTGACGCCGTCGAAGGTCTCGGCGCAGTCGCCGCCCTGGAGGAGGAACGCCTCCCCCCGAGCTACCGCCGCCAGCCGTTCCCGCAACTGGTCGACCTCGGAGGCCACGACCAGCGGCGGGCTCGAGGCGAGCGTGCCGGCGACCTCGCGCAGCACGTCGGGGTCGGGCCACTCCGGTTGCTGGGCCGCCGACAGCTCGCGCCAGGCGTCCAGGCCGAGTTCGGCCGCGGCAGACGGGTCGGCAATGAGCTGGTCGGTCACGCCGTCAAGAGTAGTGGCGCGCCGGCAACCCATTCCGCGGCGCCCGCGCCGAGACGATCAGCGCAGCGCCGGTCAGCCGAAGAACACCTCGGACTCGGCGTAGAACTCGGGCGGCACCGTCTTCAGCGTCTTCGTGGCATCGGTCAGGGCGACCCTGACGATCTCGGTGCCCCGGAGCGCGACCATGCTCCCCCACGCCTGATCGTGCACGGCATCCACGGCGTGCAAGCCGAATCGGGTCGCCAGCACCCGGTCGAACGCCGACGGCGTCCCGCCGCGCTGGATGTGGCCCAGCACGGTGGTGCGGGCTTCCTTACCGGTCTGCTTCTCGATCTCGCCGGCCAGCCACTCCCCGATCCCGCCCAGGCGGACGTGCCCGAAGGAGTCCAGCCCCTTGTCGACGGTTGCGTTCTCGCCGCCGTCCGGCACGGCCCCTTCGGCAACGACGAGGATCGGGGCGTAGTGCGACTGGAAGCGGCTCTCGACGTAGGCGCACACCCGCTCGAGCGAGAACGGCTGCTCAGGAATGAGGAT
>DATAZI010000020.1:0-68463 GCA_036272095.1 Marmoricola sp.
CACCGGCGAGGCCACGCAGATCGACGCCACCGGACCGGCGTACGACGCGGCTCGAGCGGCGTTCACCGAGGCCTGGGGCGGCACCCGGCCGATCGACATGGGCGTCGGCGGCTCGATCCCGTTCATCGCGGAGTTCCTCGAGGCGTTCCCCGCGGCCAGCGTGCTGGTCACCGGCGTCGAGGACCCCGACACCCGGGCCCACGGAGCCAACGAGGGCCTGCACCTGGAGGAGTTCGAGAAGGTCTGTCTCGCCGAGACGCTGCTGCTGGCGAATCTGGCGTCACTGACCCCGTAGACTCCAGGTGTGGCCAGCCCCGTAGGCCGTCGCGGAGACGGACTTCTGACGCACGAACTCGACCCCCACGACCGCGGACCCCAGGACGCCTGTGGCGTCTTCGGTGTCTGGGCCCCCGGCGAAGACGTCGCCAAGCTCTCCTACTACGGCATCTACGCGCTGCAGCACCGCGGCCAGGAGTCGGCCGGCATCGCGGTCAGCAACGGCCGCCAGATCCTGGTCTACAAGGACATGGGCCTGGTATCGCAGGTCTTCGACGAGTCGACGCTGTCGTCTCTGAAGGGCCACCTCGCGATCGGCCACGCGCGCTACTCCACGACCGGAGCAAGCACCTGGCACAACGCGCAGCCGACGTTCCGCCCGACCGCTCACGGCTCGATCGCCCTGGGCCACAACGGCAACCTGACCAACACCAGCGACCTGGCCAGGATGGTTGCCGAGCTGCCCAGCGACACCGGTGAGCTCGACATCCACGCCCGCAACCTGGAGACCAGCACCAACGACACCTCGCTGGTGACCGCTCTGCTCGCCTTCCACCCCGGCCAGTCACTCGAGGACCGCGCTGCGGAGCTGCTGCCGCAGGTCCGTGGCGCGTTCTGCTTCGTCTGGATGGACGAGGGCACCCTGTACGCAGCCCGCGACCCCCAGGGCGTCCGCCCGCTGGTGCTCGGCCGGCTCGAGCGCGGCTGGGTCGTCGCCTCGGAGACGGCGGCGCTCGACATCGTCGGTGCCTCCTACGTCCGCGAGATCGAGCCCGGCGAGATGATCGCCGTCGACGAGGACGGCCTGCGGACCCGGCGGTTCGCCGAACCGGAGCCGAAGGGCTGCCTCTTCGAGTTCGTCTACCTGGCTCGCCCGGACACCCGGATCTCCAACCAGCGGGTGCACAGCGTCCGCGTCGAGATCGGCCGTCGCCTCGCCCAGGACTTCCCGACCGACGCCGACCTGGTCATCCCGGTGCCGGAGTCGGGCACCCCGGCGGCGATCGGGTACGCCGAGGAGAGCGGCATCCCCTACGGCGTCGGCCTGGTCAAGAACTCCTATGTCGGGCGCACCTTCATCCAGCCGAGCCAGACGATCCGCCAGCTCGGCATCCGGCTCAAGCTGAACCCGTTGCGCGACGTGATCGAGGGCAAGCGGCTGGTGGTCGTCGACGACTCGATCGTCCGCGGCAACACCCAGCGCGCACTGGTCCGGATGCTCCGCGAGGCCGGCGCCCGTGAGGTGCACGTGCGGATCTCGAGCCCGCCGGTGAAGTGGCCGTGCTTCTACGGCATCGACTTCGCGACCCGTGCCGAGCTGATCGCCAACGGCCTGTCGACCGACGACATCTGCGCCTCGATCGGCGCTGACTCGCTGGCCTACATCTCGCTGGAGAGCCTCGTTGAGGCGACCACTGTGCCGATCGACAACCTCTGCCGCGCGTGCTTCGACGGCGTCTACCCGATCGCCCTGCCCGAGCCGGAGTTCCTCGGCAAGAACCTGCTCGAGGCCGAGGTGATCGTGCCCGACCGTGCGCTCGACGTCGACGGGCTCGCGGCGTCGCTGTCCGGTGGCGGGGCCGTCGACGCACTCGACCGCCCCTGACAACCCGTTCGTCGAGCCTCCGAGACGTCTGAAGCGAAAGCAGTGACATGAGCACTTACGAAGCCGCCGGCGTCTCGATCGAGGCGGGCGACAAGGCCGTCGAGCTGATGAAGGTGTGGATCGAGAAGGCTCGCCGCCCGGAGATGATGGGTGGCATCGGCGGGTTCGCAGGCCTCTTCGACGCCAGTGCCCTCAAGGCCTACGACCACCCGGTACTGGCCACCTCGACCGACGGGGTCGGCACCAAGGTCGCGATCGCCCAGGCGATGGACAAGCACGACACGATCGGCTTCGACCTAGTCGGCATGGTCGTCGACGACCTGGTCGTCTGCGGCGCCGAGCCGCTGTTCATGACCGACTACATCGCCACCGGCAAGGTCGTTCCGGAGCGGATCGCGGCGATCGTCCAAGGAATCGCCGAAGCGTGCCTCGCAGCCGGTTGTGCCCTCTCAGGCGGCGAGACCGCTGAGCACCCGGGCCTGCTGGCGCCCGGCGAGTACGACGTGGCCGGCGCTGCCACCGGCGTCGTCGACGCGGCCGATCTGCTCGGGTCCACGCTGGTCCGGCCAGGCGACGTAGCGATCGCGATGGCCTCCAGCGGCCTGCACTCCAACGGCTACTCGCTGGTCCGGCACGTGCTGCTGGCCACTGCCGGCCGCTCGCTGAGCGAGCACGTGGACGACCTGGGCCGCACTCTGGGCGAAGAGCTCCTCGAGCCGACCCGGATCTACGCGAAGGCGTGCCTGGACCTCGCTCGCCGTACGGGGACGCACGCGATGTCGCACATCACCGGCGGCGGTCTGGCCGCCAACCTGGAACGGGTGCTGCCCCACGACGTGACAGTCACCCTGGACCGGAGCACCTGGGCACTGCCCCCGGTGTTCGCTCTGGTGGCGCAGACCGGCGGCGTCGCCCGGCCCGACCTGGAGCGGACGTTGAACTGCGGCGTCGGCATGGTCGCGCTCACTCCCGCCGACGAGGCCGACGCGGCCGTGGCGATCCTGGCCGAGCACGGCATCGACGCGTGGGTCGCCGGAGGCGTGGTCGCTGCGGAGGATGCCGACGACCGGGGCGTCGTGCGGCTGGTCAACGACTACGCCTAGGAGCGATTCCGAGCCGAGCTTGCTCGCGTTCGGGCCGAACGACGACCGTGTCGACGAGCGCAGCGGGAACACGCCTAGGACGAATTTCAGCGTCCGGAATGATCACATCGCGAACCCATGTGCGGGAATCATGCCTGGGCGGGTACCGTTGTCCCCACGAGACGATGATTCCGACCGGACGCCATGAGCTCCGGCCAAGTGTGCGAGGGGGTCGACCCAATGGGACGCGGCCGAGCTAAGGCAAAGCAGACCAAAGTTGCTCGCGATCTGAAGTATCAGACGTTTGAGACCGACTTCGGCGCACTGGCGAACGAGCTCCACGGGGACAGCAGCTCCCCGAGCCCGTCCGTACCGGACACCGACGAGAACGACGGCTGGGCGGATTACTCGCCCTCGTCCTCGCGGGACTGACCTCTCCCGACGCCCGGTTGGGTCTCGGGCGGCTGCTGGCTGCCCGAAAGCTCTCGCGAAGTTCTGCCTCGGAGGGTCTGGCGGTCGCGAACCGGCTGCCCTACGATCACAGACGGGCCTGGTTACGCCAACTCTGCCCCATTTGTGACGCGGTCTAGACCGTCGAGGCTGTGTCCGTTTGGTCGGCTTTACACGAGTTCCCCCTAGTGTCATGCTCGTTGTGTCGTCAAGCAGTTGAAACACCCAAACGAGGGGCCCCACGATGCAGCACAACTCCGAAACCGAGACCCTGTTGACGCCTGCAGAGGTCGCCGCGATGTTCCGCGTCGACCCCAAGACCGTCACCCGCTGGGCCAAGGCCGGCAAGTTGAGCGCCATCCGGACGCTCGGCGGCCACCGCCGGTACCGCGAGGCCGAGGTCAAGGAACTGCTCGGCGGCGTCGTCCCGACCCAGCGCGGCGCAGCCGACTGATCCAGCGCGGCACGACCGACCCGGAGTCGGTCTAAGAAGCGTTCTCGGGACCCGGTGCCACCAGGCACCGGGTCCCGAGTCTTTGTCGTGCCTGCAGTCCTGTCGGGCTACGCCCCGCTCGGTGCGGCTTCGACGGCTGACTCCTCGGCGCTCTCGTCGATATAGGCGCGGGCCTCCTCCGGGCTGAGCCGGAGCTTGTAGGCCATCACGTAGATGGCCACCGAGAGCACCAGCAGCAGCAGCGTCGAGCTCGCGAAGTTCAGGTCGACCAGGTTGCCTGCCGCCGGCTCCGGGTAGTTGCCGACGTAGGAGATCACCGTCAGGCCGACCAGCCACGGCAGGATCCAAGCGCCGGCCCGCAGGTCGAGGGACTTCCCCTTCATCTGGCCCGAGCCTACGAAGGCCGCCAGCAGTACGAAGCCGAGCAGCACGGCGACCATCAGCTTCCACACGGTCGTCCAGCCGGACCAGTAGACGATCAGGTTCGCGCCCCAGAAGGCGAGCATCGGGATCAGATGGCCACCAGGGAGCCGGAACGGGCGCTCGGCCTCAGGCACCTGCTTGCGCAGCGCCGCGTGCACCAACGGGCCGGAGGCGAAGGAGAGCACGGTGGCCGAGGTGATGAAGCCGACCAGCTGCTGCCAGCTCGGGAAGGGCAGGAACGCGACCAGGCCGATCACGAAGGCGAGTCCGAGGCCGAGCATCGGGACGCCTTCGTCGGTGGTGCGCTCGAGGATCTTCGGGGCGTTGCCGTTGCGGGCCATCGCGAAGGAGATCCGCGAGGTGATCGTGGTGTAGATCAGGCCGGTGTCGCCCGGGGAGACGATCGCGTCGACGTAGAGCATCACTGCGAGCCAGCCGAGGCCGAGCGCGGTCGCGAGGGCGGCGAGCGGGCCGAAGTCGTTCTTGAAGGCCAGGCTGGACCAGCCGTGCGACTTCGCCAGCACCGAGGGGTTCAGGGACCCGATGAACGCCACCTGCAGCGCGACGTAGATCAGCCCGGTCAGCAGCACCGAGCCGATCACCGCGATCGGCACGTTGCGCTTGGGGTTGTCGGTCTCGCCGGCGAGCTCGATTCCTTGGCGGAACCCGAGATAGGAGAAGACGATGCCGCTGGTCGAGATCGCGGTGAAGACACCGTGGATGCCGGAGGGCGCGAAGCCGTGGGAGGAGAAGTTGCCCCCGTGGAAGGCGGTCACCAGGAACGCCACGACGACCAGCACGATGATGAACAGCTTCCACGACACCAGGGCGTTGTTGATCCGGGCGAACCAGCGCACGCCGAAGTAGTTGATCAGCACGAACGCCGCCATCAAGACGACGGCGACCGCGAAGCCGAGGGCCGTCAGGGTGTGCACCTGCTCCCCGTCGACGGTGTGGGAGTGGGTGAAGTCGGCGTACTTGGTGCCGTACTGCAGCGCAGCCTCGACCTCGATCGGCGCGGTGGTCGCTATCGCGAGGTAGGTGATCCAGCCGCCGGTGAAGCTCGCGAAATGGCCGAAGGCCATGTGAGGGAAGCGGACCACGCCACCCGAGAGCGGGAACATCGTGCCGAGCTCGGCGTAGACCAGTGCGATCAGCAGGATCATCACTCCGCCCAGCGCCCAGGAGATGATCGCTGCCGGGCCGGCGGCGGTGGCGGCGTTCAGCGCGCCGAACAGCCAGCCTGAGCCGATGATCGAGCCGACGCTCGCGAACAGCAGCCCGATCACGCCGACATGCCGCTTGAGGCCATGGTGACCTTGGTCGCTGCTGGGGGTAGGTCTGGTTGCGGTTCCGGCGCTCATCGGTGCCTCCTGGTTCCTCGGGGACCGATCGAGGTCCAACCCAGGCTTACCCGGAGGCGGTGATCTCATCCGCGGAGGCGCCTGCGCCCGCGGGTACGCCGTCGGCCATTGCCTCGCGGTGCCGCTCCAGCCGCTGTTGCCGCAGAGCGTGTGCGGCCGTGTAGCCGACTGATGCCGCGAGCATCGCGGGCACCACGACCGCCAGCAGCCAGCCCGGCCAGTCGTTGCCCTCGATGAGCTCGTAGGTCTCCTTGGTGGCGATCAGAAGGCCGCCGGCGCCGACCAGCAGCCAGCCGGTGGTCTTGTTCATGAACGAGACCAGGGCGCGTAGGTCGTTCTCCTTCAACCGGGCGATCATCAGCTGCTGTCGGGCAGCGCTCCGCCTGCGCGAGAGCACCAGGTGCACCGGAGGCAGCAGCCACCACCACGGTGGAACCGGTGCCGACTTCGGCAGGTCGCGGTCGATCTCCTCGAGGCGCTCGCGCTCGAACTCCTCCTCGCGCAGCTCCAACGATGCCTGGTAGACGGGACCTGCGACGAGCAGCCAGGTGCCGAGGAAGCCGGCCCAGAGGCTGAGCTGATGCATCGCCTCAGTCCTCGAACGAGCCGTGTCGACCGCTGCCCCCGGCGAAGCGGGCTGCGCCGTCGAGTGCCTCGGCCAGCAGGGTCGGGAGGCCGAACTCGTACTCCGCGCTGATCGCTTCCGCCTCGCTCATCGACCAGTGGCCGCGAGCGCTTTCCCGGTCGCTGCGCAAGCACATCTGGGGGAAGCCGGCGATCTGGGTGGCGAGTACTTTCGCGGCTGCGAGGGCCGCGCCCTCGGGGGCGAGCCTGTTCACCAGCCCGATGGCGAGCGCCTCCTCGGCCTCGACAGCGCGCCCGGTCAGGATCAGGTCCATCGCCCGGGACTCCCCGATCAGTCGCGGCAGCCGGAAGGTGCCGCCATCGATCAAGGGAACGCCCCAGCGCCGGCAGAAGACGCCGAGCACAGCGGCGGTGCTCGCCACCCGGAGGTCGCACCACAGTGCGAGCTCGAGCCCGCCGGCGACCGCATGGCCCTCGATCGCTGCGATCACCGGCTTGGACAGCTCCATCCTGGTCGGCCCCATCGGCCCATCCCCGTCGGCAAGCACCTGGTTGCCGGCGGGCGTGCCGACTGCCTTGAGGTCGGCGCCGGCGCAGAACGTGCCGTGCGCTCCGGTCAGGATCGCGACCGAGAGGCTCTCATCGGCCTCGAAGCCACCGAACGCCTCGGCGAGGGAGGCCGCGGTGGTCCCGTCTACGGCGTTGCGTGCCTGCGGTCGGTCGATCGTGATCACGGCGACGGCGCCGTCGGTCTCGTAGTGGACGGTCATGTGGCCATTCAACTACCTCGGGCGGCTGCTAGGCGGCTCGGCTGAACCTTCCCCAGAAGCGCGCTGGCCGCTCGAGGAGGACCGAGGGGGCCGCCCCGACGACGGGCGCCGTCACCTCGAGGCGCTCGACGAGCTCCGCGGCGACGCTGCGGCCGAGGGCTAGGTGCTCCGCGGTACGGGTGAAGTCGATCATCCCGGTGCCGAGGTCCGGTGCAGTGAGGTGGTGCACGGTGACGCCCTCGCCGAGGTCGGGCGCCGGGCGCATCCGCACGGCGATGCCGAGGCTGGCGATCAGGATCTCGATCGGCGTACGGGCGCGGGGGATGCGGACCGGGACAGTCGCGTCGAGTACGAAGACCCGGGTCGGGCGCAGCGCGAGTGCTCCGGCGACCGGGATGATGTCGGCGACGCCGCCGTCGACGTGGGTGCTGCGGACTCCGTCGGCGTCGATCAGCTCGACCGGCTTGAACACGCCCGGCACCGCGGCCGAGGCGAGCAGCGTCGGCTTCAGCAGCCCGCTGTCGTGGTACGCCGCGGCGCAGCCGGCCAGCGGCGTGGTCGTGACCCGCACCGGGACCGTCAGCTCCTCGAGCCGCCTGACCGGCACCCAGGCGTCGATCAGCGCCGCCAGCGCATCGGAGGAGAACAGGTACGGGTGCAGCTGCGCTAGGTGCGCCAGCCGGACCAGGTTGCCGCCAGGGAAGATGTCACGACGGGTCAGCCGCTGCCACGCTCGGGCGAGCCGGTCAGCCCGCTCGATGCTGGGCTGCCAGCCCATGAAGGCGGCGTTCAGAGCGCCGACCGAGGTGCCGACCAGGCCGCAGGGGAGGATCCCGGCCTCGGCGAGGGCCTGCATCATCCCGGCCTGGACCGCACCACGGGCCGCACCGCCGGAGAGCACGAAGACGTCGTTCGGGGCCGGCTGGTCGTCTATGGCACCTCCCCGTGCCTGATGATCCGGTGCCCTCGGTTGCACCCGCTGATGGGGCTCCGTCGATGGCTGCGACAACGGCGTCGACATTTTCATCGGCTTCCTCGTGTCCGAATTGAGTATTTAGGTACTATTGGCGTACGTGCGCTGCCCGCCTGCCGCTAGGCCCCGTGAAGAGCCTGACGGAGCGCGGCGGCGCGTGAAGGGACCTTGGGGAGGGGTCGACATGAACGAACGCGGAACACTCACGCAACCTGACGGGGTCGCCGTCAGCACCTGGGACGTCGACGAGACCGTCGCGCCGTACCACGACGAGGTCTGGTCGGCCTGGCTGCACGGCACGGTCGCCGCAGTGCACGACGCCGGGCGGCTCCTGCTGCTGGTGCCGGTAGCGATCCTGACGCCGGCGGCGATCGCCCTGGCGCTGCGGCTCTACAAGGTCGGATCCTTCACGGTCCTCGATTGACGCCTAAGGTCTGATCCATGGTCTACCGAGAGCCCCGGGACGCCACCGGCATGCTCGCCCTGGCTATCGCGCTCGTCGCGATCATCGGGCTCGCGATCGCGATGCCGTCGCTGCTGCCGGCGTCGACGCGCCGGCTGGTCGGCCTCGGGCCGCACCGGGTGGCGCCGGCCGTCCCGGTCACCACGACCGGGCCCTACGCGTTCCTAGGTCATCAGAACGGAGACCAGGATGTGCCGGTCGGCTACGACCCGTGCTCGCGGATCGCCCTGCGGATCAATCCGCAGGGCGCTCCGCCTGACGGCGTCGCCCTGGTGAGGACGGCGATGGCCGAGGTCGAACGGGTCACCGGGCTGCGGTTCGACTATCAGGGCATCACCCACCAGAGGCCGCACTGGTCCAGTGCCTACGTCCCCACCGTGCTCGGACGGCCGCAGTC
This sequence comes from Marmoricola sp., assembly GCA_036272095.1. Taxonomy (GTDB): domain Bacteria; phylum Actinomycetota; class Actinomycetes; order Propionibacteriales; family Nocardioidaceae; genus Marmoricola. The sequence goes on from DATAZI010000020.1 coordinate 8,844, forward strand.
GACACCTGCGCTGGTCAGCTGGGCGACTGCGGGAGAGGTCGATCAGCTCGCCGGCAACGTGGCCGGGATCGGCGGCAGTGTCGCTGTCGCCGATGGCGATCGGGTCCGCTATGTGACCGGCGGCATCACCCTGGACCGGGACTACTTCACCTCGATCGACGGCACCGAGCAGGGCCGGCGCGAGGAGCTGGCGATCACCCTGCACGAGTTCGGCCACCTGGTCGGCCTCGCGCACGTGCACGACGACGCCGAGCTGATGAACGCCGACAACGTCGGGCTGCTGCACTACGGCCCGGGCGACCTGGAGGGCCTAGCGAAGATCGGCGCGATCTCCTGCGACTGAAGTACGGCGGCGGCTGACCTGGGCCTGCCAGAGCCCGGCGGCGACCAGGATCCCGAATACGCCGATGATCGTGCCGACGACGGCTGCCTGCCCGAGCGCCGCACCCAGGCCCGGCGATCGGGCAGTCAGAGCGGCTGCCGTGCCGGAGGCGACGGTGAGCACAAGCACCACCGTCAGAGCCCGTACGCCGAGCCAGCTGACCGTGGCCGGCCTCGGGACCCGGGGCAGGCGGGCGACCGTGATGACCGCCCAGGCCGCGACGACGAGCAGCCCCAGCACGCTGCAGCCGTACTGCGCCCACTCGGCGCCGCTGTGCCCGTGGTGCAGCTGGTGCAGCCAGGTGACGTGCCGCGCGCCCCAGCGGCCGTTGTGGGTGAAGGAGTCCCAGGCCACGTGGGTCAGTGAGCCGACCACGACGGCGGGCACGGCCAGCAGCCATTGGCTCCGGGTGTAGCGGGCGGTCGCCGGCAGCCGTTCACGCACGACGGCGGGCATCAGATCGAGCAACGGGTCCCGGATCAGCGCGAACCAGACCGCGACTCCCAGGACGCTCAGGGCCAGGTCGACAGTGAAGACGCCGGCAAGGCTGTGAGTGAAGTCGTAGCCGCCACGGTCCTTGACGAACATCGGTGCATCCGGCGCCATCGAGCCGGCCACCATCGCGGAGACCGGCAGCGGCGTACCGCGCACCAGCAGCACGGCCGCCGGGTGGGCCAGGGTGAAGGGCACGGGTCAGCTGGTGGTGTCGGCCTCGGCAGCCGCCTTCAGCTTGACCATCGTCGCGGCAACCGCCGCCGAGGTCTTCTTGCCGAAGAGCGTGTGCAGGACGTTGCGCCCGACCGGCCCGTAGTGGGACAGATCCCAGGTCTCGGTGACGTCGGTGCCGCCGTCGGCGGTGGGGGCCAGCTCGTAGCGCCAGCGGTGCACGCCAGCGTGCCGCCAGGCGATCAGCCGGTCCTGCTCGAACTCGACGACGCGGTTCTTCATCTTGTACGGCGCGCCCATCTTCATGCTCATGCCGAACTCGGAGCCGAGCTCGAGCTTGTCGGGACCGGAGACCGCTTCGCGGACGTTGCCCGATCCGTCGATCCGCGGGTGCTGGCGCGGGTCGGAGAGGATGGCGAAGACGACCGACGGCGGCGCCGCGATCGTGGTGCTGGCCGATTCGTTGAGGTCGCTCATGGTTCGGAGCGTAGACGACGGTGCGCAAGGCGTGGTGTGCCGTGCGTCACGCCCCGGCTGAGCGGATGACGGCAGCGGCGACTGCGCCCGGTACGTCGGGATGGAACACCGAGGGGATGATGAAGCTGGGGTTGAGCTCTTCGGGCTGCACCACGTCGGCGATCGCCCGGGCCGCGCCGAGCAGCATGTCGACGGTGATCTCGGTGGCACGCGCGTCCAGCAGCCCGCGGAAGACGCCCGGGAAGGCCAGCACGTTGTTGATCTGGTTGGGGTAGTCCGAGCGGCCGCTGGCCACGACCTCGGCGTGCCGCGAGGCTTCGACCGGGTCGACCTCCGGGTCCGGGTTGGCGAGGGCGAAGACGATCGACCGCGGGGACATCGTGGTGATCCACTCGGGCTCGAGGATGCCTGGCGCGCTGACTCCGATGAAGACGTCGGCGTCGACGAGAGCATCCTGCAGGCCGCCGGTGACGGCGCGCGGGTTGGTCACACCGGCGAGGACCACTTGAGCCGGAGTGAGGCCGTCGAGATCGGGGACGAGGCAGCCGGCCCGGTCGTAGACGACGACATCGGTCACGCCGGCGGCGAGCAGCAGGGTGACGATCGCCGTCCCGGCCGCGCCCGCGCCGGAGACCACGATCCGAGCCGAGGGCAGCTGCTTGTCGACGACACGCAGTGCGTTGGTCAGCGCGGCCAGGACCACGATCGCGGTGCCGTGCTGGTCGTCGTGGAAGACCGGGATGTTCAACCGCTCGCGCAGTCGCTGCTCGATCTCGAAGCAGCGGGGCGCAGCGATGTCCTCGAGGTTGATGCCGCCGAAGCCCGGAGCAATCATCTCGACGGCCTTGACGATCTCGTCGGTGTCCTGGGTGGCCAGGCAGATCGGCCAGGCGTCGATGCCGGCGAAGCGCTTGAACAGCGCAGCCTTCCCCTCCATCACCGGCAGGGCGGCTTCGGGCCCGATGTTGCCGAGGCCGAGGACAGCGGAGCCGTCGGTGACCACGGCGACCGCGTTGCCCTTGATGGTCAGGCGGGAGACGTCCTCGGGGTTGTTGGCGATCGCCATGCTGACCCGGCCGACGCCCGGGGTGTAGGCCATCGAGAGATCGTCGCGCGTCTTCAGCGGGACCTTCGAGGCCACCTCGATCTTGCCGCCGAGGTGCAGCAGGAAGGTGCGGTCGCTGACCTTGTGCACCTCGACGCCGGGCAGCGCGCTGGCGGCGTCCTGCAGGACGAGGGCGTGGTCGCCGTCGGCAGCCGAGCAGGTGACGTCGAGGCGCAGCCGGGTCGGGCTGGACTCCACGACGTCGATGCCGGTGACGACACCGCCGGCCTCGGAGATAGCAGTCGCCACCGCGCCTACGAGCCCGTGGTCCGGGGACGTGTGCAGCCGCATGGTGATCGAGTAGGACGAGGTTGTTGCAGTACGAGGCACCATCCCAGAGTCGCAGCCTGGCGGGGTTACGCGCGAGTCACCTAGGCGCGCGACGGCCCGGAACGTACGAGACCCCCGTCGAGAATCTCGACGGGGGTCTTTCGCTGGTGGTGGCCAGGGGCGGGGTCGAACCGCCGACCTTCCGATTTTCAGTCGGACGCTCGTACCAACTGAGCTACCTGGCCAACGAGCGAGAAGCATACCGGGATCGTTCCGGGCCGCCGAATCCGTGTGACCCCCTTGCGGGAGCGAGGATCCTGGAGTAGAACTAGACACCTGTCCAATCACGTGTCCAGTAAGGCTCTCACCTATGCCCAAGCCCGTCCATCCCGAGCGTCGTCCTGCGGTCGTCAGCGGCGCCTCCTCGGGGATCGGCGCCACGACGGCGCTGACCCTTGCCGCCGCCGGCTACCCGGTCGCACTGGGCGCGCGCCGGGTCGAGAAGTGCGCGGAGATCGTCGAGCAGATCCGCGCGGCCGGCGGCGAGGCGGTTGCGCACCCGCTGGACGTGACCGACGATGCGTCGGTCGAGTCCTTCGCCAAGGCAGTCGCCGCCGACCTCGGCGACGTGGAGGTGCTGGTCTCCAACGCCGGACACGTCGGGCCCGGGATCATCCACGAGGTCGCGACCGAGCGCTTCGCGGCCGAGATCGACCTCAACCTGATCGGCGCACACCGGCTCGTCCGGGCCTTCGTGCCCGGCATGGTGGAGCGCCGTCGTGGCGACGTGCTCTTCGTCAGTTCCGATGTCGCCGTGCGGGCACGCCCGTTCATGTCCTCCTATGCCGCCGGCAAGTGGGGCCTGGAAGGGATGGCGCACGCGATGCAGATGGAGCTCGAGGGCTCCGGCATCCGGGTCTCGCTGGTCCGGCCCGGGCCGACGTGGAGCGAGATGGGGACCGACTGGCAGGACGCGGCAGCCGCCGACGTACTGAACGGCTGGATCAAGTTCGGGCACGCACGGCACTCGCACTTCCTCAAACCCGCTGCTCTCGCGAACGCGATCGAGACCGTCGTCGGCGCCCCGCGCGGCGTGCACCTGAACCTGATCGAAGTGAACCCCGAAGCTCCGTTGGAGGAGAAGTGAACGACATCTCGACAGGCTCGACGAACGGACTGTGGACATGACTGCGACTGTCGCTGGCGTCGAGGAGATCCGCGAGGTCTCCCGCCGCTTTCCCGAGTCTGAGCACGGCCACCTCGAGGACCTGCGCGATGACCCGATCGACCTGCTGCACCGGGTCCGCGAGGAGTGCGGCGAGATCGGCCGCTTCCGGCTTGCGGAGCGCGACGTCGTCCTGGTGACCGGTGCCGAGGCGAATGAGGCGTTCTTCCGGGCACCCGACTCGATCCTCGACCAGGCGGCCGCCTACCCGTTCATGACCCCGATCTTCGGCAAGGGAGTCGTCTTCGACACCACCCCGGAGCAGCGGTCCGAAGGCCTGAAGAACCAGGCGCTCAAGGGAGAGATGATGCGCGGCCACGCCGCGACCATCGAGAACGAGATCAACCAGATGGTCGCTGCTTGGGGCGAGAGCGGTGAGATCGACCTGCTGGCGTTCTTCGCCGAGCTCACCATCTACACGACGTCCGCCTGCCTGATCGGGATGCCGTTCCGCTCCGAGCTCGACGGCCGGTTCGCGGAGTACTACCACGAGCTCGAGCGCGGCACCGATGCGCTCGCCTACGTCGATCCCTACATGAAGGGTGTCGAGTCCTTCGAGATCCGCGATGCCGCGCGACTCAAGCTGGTCGACCTGGTGCAGGCGATCATCGACAAGCGCCACATCCGCGGCAAGGTCCCGCGAGAAGAGCGTGACCTCCTCGACGTGCTGATCTCCTTGAAGACCGAGGACGGCTCCGACCACTTCAGCACCGACCAGATCACCGGCATGTTCATCTCGATGATGTTCGCCGGGCACCACACGTCATCCGGTACGGCGGCGTGGACCCTGATCGAGCTGCTCCGCAACCCGGAAGCGATGGGCACGATCGTTGCCGAGCTCGACGAGCTGTACGCCGATCGCCCTGGAGAAGGTCCCGTGGAGGTCTCTTTCCAGGCACTGCGCTCGATCCCGAACCTCGAGGCCACCCTGAAGGAGACGCTGCGATTGCACCCGCCGCTGATCCTGCTGCTCCGGGTCGCGCAGGAGGACTTCGAGATCGGCGGGCACCTGCTGCCGGCCGGCACGATGGTCGGCGCGAGCCCGCGGGTCTCGAACCGGATCGCCGAGGATTTCCCGAACCCGGACGCGTTCGATCCGAGCCGCTACCTCGATCCCAACCAGGCCGACCTGCAGAACCGGTGGACCTGGATCCCCTTCGGGGCCGGCAAGCACCGCTGCGTCGGCAACGCGTTCGCGATGATGCAGCTCAAGGCGATCTTCTCGGTACTGCTGCGCGACTACGAGTTCGAGATGACGCAGCCGTCCGAGAGCTACGCCGATGACACCTCCAAGATGGTCATCCAGCTGGCGTCGCCGGCCAAGGTGCGCTACCGGAGGCGGGTCTCGACAGGCTCGACCAACGCATGAACGTCACCGCCGATCTGGAGCTCTGCCAGGGACACCAGATGTGCCAGTTCGAGGCACCTGATGTCTTCGGGTACGACGACGCCGCCGACAAGGTCGTCGTGCTCGAACCGAACCCGCCCGAGGACCTGCGCGAGCAGGTCGTCCGGGCCGTCAAGTACTGCCCCGCTATGGCTCTTTCCGTATCGGGCATCGAGCCTGTCGACATGCCCGCACCTACGAACGAAACGGAACCCACATGACCACGCCCCAAAATCAGCACGGCACCCGCGCGGAGCTTGAGGAGTTCTGGGAGTCCTGGCTCGAGGTCAACCGCGAGGCCGAGCGGATCGGCGACTGGCGGATCATGGCCGAGCACTACGCCCTCGACGCGACGTACGGCTGGATGTACGCGCCCGACGAGCACTTCATGGCGGTCGGCCGCGACCAGATCCGGGACTGGGCGATCGGCATCGAGATGGACGGGCTCGACGGCTGGCACTACGACTACCAGGCGTCGCTGATCGATGACAAGAAGGGCATGGTCGTCGGCTTCTGGAAGCAGAAGTCGGGGATCCTCGACGACGCCGGCAAAGAGTTCGAGATCCTCGGCATCGGCGGCTCCTGGTTCGGCATCGAGCGGCAGACGTCAGGCCCCGACGCGGGGCAGCTGAAGTTCGCCTGGCAGCGCGACTGGTTCGACATGCCGTCGACCTCGCACACCTTCATCGAGATCCTCAAGGCGGACAAGGCGCCCGAGACGCTGCTCAAGCGGATGTCGGTCAGCGGGCTCGGCGTACCGGGCCACTACACGTACGAGGACATCCCCTCGTCGGTCTGGCCGCCCCCGGTCGAGGCCGGTTGGTACCTGACACAGGCCCCGACAGACGTCTCGACAGGCTCGACGACCGGTTCAGGAGACCAGGCATGACGCTCAACACCCCCGCACCCCGGCTGCTGATCGACGGCAAGCTCACTGCCGCCAGCGACGGCGCGACGTACCCGATCCTGAATCCGGCCACGGGCAGTGAGATCGGGCAGGCCCCGGACGCGACCGCGGACGATGTCGAAGCTGCGATCGCCGCAGCCCGGCGTGCGTTCGACGAGTCCGACTGGTCGACGAACCACGAGCTGCGGGTGCGCTGCATCCGGCAGCTGCAGAAGGCGCTCTACGACAACGCCGACGACTTCCGGGCGCTGACCACGGCCGAGGTCGGCATGCCCGGCTTCATGATCGGCGCGGCCGGCTTCGACGGTCCCGTCGACGGGCTGACGTTCGTCGCCGACACTGCTGAGTCCTACGCGTGGGAGACCGACCTGGGCGTCGCCGCGCCGATGGGCATCCCGAGCCGCCGGACCGTACGTCGGGAGCCGGTCGGTGTGGTTGCGGCGATCACGCCGTGGAACGTGCCGACGCAGATCAACCTGGCGAAGGTCGCGCCCGCACTCGCTGCCGGTTGCACCGTCGTCCTGAAGCCTGCGCCGGACACCCCGTGGCTGGCCTGCGAGCTCGGTCGCCTGATCGCGGAGCACACCGACATCCCGGCCGGGGTCTTCAACGTGGTGAGCCCGAGCTCCAACGAGGTCGCTGCGGTGCTGACCACCGACCCGAGGATCGACATGGTGTCCTTCACCGGCTCGACCGCGACCGGCAGGGCGATCATGGCGGCCGCGGCGCCGACGCTGAAGAAGGTGTTCCTCGAGCTCGGCGGCAAGTCCGCCGCGATCGCGCTCGACGACGCCGACGTCGCGTCGGTCGCAGGTGCGACCGCGTTCGCCGCCTGCATCCACGCCGGCCAGGGCTGCGCGATCACCACGCGGCTGGTCGTCCCGCGGGAGAAGTACGACGAGGCCGTGCAGGTCGCCGCCGCGACGATGGAGTCCATCGGCGCCAAGGACCCGACTGACCCGGGCACGATCTGCGGGCCGGTGATCTCGGCCGTCCAGCGCGACCGCGTCGAGGCCTATCTCAAGCTTGCCGTCGAGGAAGGCGGCACCTTCGCGACCGGTGGTTCTACGGCGTCGATGGAGGAGGGGCTCGCCGGCGGCTACTGGATCCAGCCCACGGTGATCGCCGGTCTCGACAACTCCTCGCGGCTGGCTCAGGAGGAGATCTTCGGGCCGGTGCTCGTCGTGATCCCGCACGACGGTGATGACGACGCCGTGCGGATCGCCAACGACTCGGCGTACGGGCTCTCCGGCTCGGTGGACTCCGGCTCGCTGGAACGCGCCAAGGCCGTCGCGGCCCGGATCCGTACTGGCACCCTCGCTGTCAACGGCGGCGTCTGGTTCTCACCCGACGCTCCCTTCGGCGGCTACAAGCAGTCGGGCATCGGCCGGGAGATGGGGGTCGCCGGGTTCGAGGAGTACCTGGAGACGAAAACCATCGCCGAGCCCGCCTAGATCGATCCACCGGTGGTTGAGGAGGGCCGTCCCGGCCCGTCTCGAAACCATCGCGACCATACGTACAGAGATTTCGAGACAGGCGCTGGAGCGCCTTCCTCAATCAACGGATAGGAACAGCATGCGTTTCGAGAACAAGGTCGCCATCGTCACCGGCGCCGCCCAGGGCATCGGCGAGGCCTACGCCAAGGCGCTCGCCGCCGAGGGTGCGTCCGTCGTGGTCGCCGACCTCAACGAGGAGTCCGGGAAGAACGTCGTCGCCGCGATCGAGGCTGCAGGCGGCACGGCGATCTTCGTCCGCACCGACGTCTCCGACGCTGCCTCGGCCACGGCGATGGCTGACGCAACCGTCGAGGCCTTCGGCGGCATCGACTACCTGGTCAACAACGCCGCCATCTACGGCGAGATGGCCTTCGACCTGCTGATCACGGTCGACTGGGACTACTACCGCAAGTTCATGAGCGTGAACATGGACGGTGCGCTCGTCGTGACCCGCGCTGTCTACGGGCACATGGCCAAGCGCGGAGGCGGCGCGATCGTCAATCAGAGCTCGACGGCCGCGTGGCTCTACTCCGGCTTCTACGGGCTCGCCAAGGCGGGCATCAACAGCCTGACCCAGCAGCTCGCCCACGAGCTCGGCGGCCAGAAGATCAGGGTCAACGCGATCGCACCCGGGCCGACCGACACTGCCGCGACCCGCACCCAGGCCGGCGACGCCGCCAAGGACATCGTGCGCAACAGCCTCGCGATCAAGCGGATGGGCGAGGTCGAGGACATGGTCGGCGCCTGCCTGTTCCTGCTCTCCGACGACGCCTCCTGGATCACCGCGCAGATCCTCGACGTCGATGGCGGACAGGTGTTCCGCGCATGACCGTGCGCGCCGGCTTCATCGGCCTGGGCAACATCGGCAAGCCGATGGCGCTCCGGCTGGCGGCATGGGAGGGCGGTCTGACTGTTTTCGACCTCGCCCCCGAGCCGCTCGCCGAGGCGGAGCAGGCGGGTGCCCGGATCGCGTCCTCGGTGGCTGACCTGGCTCTCGAATGCGGGTATATCTCGGTCATGGTGAACACCGACGACCAGGTCCGCGACGTGATCGGGGAGATCCTCGGCGCGGCCAAGCCGGGCACCGTCGTGGCCGTGCACTCGACGATCTCCCCCGACCTGCCGCCGCGGCTAGAAGACCTCGGAGGACGCCACGACCTGCTGGTTGTCGACGCACCGGTCTCCGGCGGCCCGATGGGAGCAGCCGAGGGGACGCTGGCGATCATGGTCGGCGGTACCGACGAGGCTTTCGCCGCAGCCGGCGGGCCGCTGGGCCTGATGGGGTCCGAGGTCGTGCACTGCGGCCCGATCGGCAACGGCACGGCGGCCAAGCTGGCCCGCAACCTGCTGCACTTCGTCTCCTTCACCGCGACAGGCGAGGCACTGCGGCTGGCCGAGGCGGCCGGGGTCGACCTGTCCGTCCTGGGCAAGATCGTCCGGCACACCGACGCGATCACCGGGGGGCCCGGCGCGATCATGCTCCGCAACACCGCCAAGGAGATCGAGCCCGGGGACTTCTGGCTCTCGATCTTCCAGCACGTGCACGCCCTCGGCGCCAAGGACCTCCGCCATGCCATCGAGCTGGCCGACCGGCTCGGGGTCGAGGTCCCGATGGCGCACTTCGCGCAGGACAACCTGGCGGCCGCGCTCGGCCTGCCGGCAGTAGACGTCTCGACAAGCTCGACGAACGGGAGCAAGTGATGGGCAAGTTCGACGATCTTCCTGAGGTCCGCCGCAAGGGCCTGGAGAAGATGGAGCAGGTCTACGGCTTCGAGATGAACGACATGGACGGCGACTTCTTCCACTACACCGCCGATCACCTCTTCGGTGACATCTGGCAGCGACCCGGGCTCACCGACCGCGACCGTCGCCTGATCCTGATCGGCATGCTGGCCGGCCAGGGGGCCCAGGACGTGCTGAGCATCCAGATCCCGGCGGCGTACGCCGGTGGCGAGCTCGACGAGGTCGCGCTGCGCGAGATCGTCATCCTGCTCTGCCACTACGCGGGCTGGCCGATCGGCGCTCGGGTCAACTCGCTGGTCGAGGACACCATCGCCAAGGCCCAGAAAGCAGCAGAGCGGGCCGAGGCAAAGGCTGCCAAGGCAGCCGAGGAGAGCTGAGATGGTCTCCGCTTCCGAGCCCGTCACCTCGCACCTGCGGCTCGGCCTGAACCCGCGTCAGGTCGAGACGGTGGAGAAGCTCCTGCTCGCCGCCGAGGCGGAGCTCGAGGAGGTCGGCCCGGAGGCCCTCACCATCCGTACGGTGGCCCAGCGAGCCGGGGTATCGCCGGCGACGGCGTACACCTACCTGGCCTCGAAGAACCATCTGTTCGCCGAGCTGTTCTGGCGCAAGATCGTCACCGATGCCGGTGGCGAGCCGACGGGGCCCACCGCGGTCGACCGGATCCGGGTGGTGACCCGGCACTACGCCTCGATGCTCGGGAGGTCGCCGAACCTGGCCACCGCAGCCAACATCGCCCTGCTCGGCACCGACCCTGAGGTCGAACGGCTCCGGCTGGTGATCGGCGCCGAGTTCGTGACCCGGTTCCGGGAGGCGATCGGGGAGCCTGCTGACCCTCGCGTGGTCGAAGCGCTGACCCTGGCCTTCTCCGGCGCGCTGCTGCAGGCAGGCATGGGCCTGATGACCTACGAAGAACTCTCCCAGCGGCTCGACGACGTCGTCGCCGTGATCATGGAAGGCCACTGAGATGACCGAGACCACCCAGATCCAAGGCAAGTGCCCGATCAACTTCGACCACTACGACCACGCGCTGCAGGACGACCCTTACCCGACCTACGCGCGGATGCGGGAGGAGGCGCCGCTGTTCCACAACGAGGAGCAGGACTTCTGGGTCGTCTCCCGGCACTCCGACCTGCACCAGGCGTTCCGCAGCGACGACACCTTCTCCAACAAGATGGGCGTATCGCTGGACCCGAGTGCGTGGAACGAGAGCGCCTACGTGGTCACCTCGTTCCTCGGCATGGACCCGCCGGAGCAGACCCGGCTGCGCAAGCTGGTCTCCCGGGGCTTCACCCCGAAGCGGGTCGCTGACCTCGAGCCGCGGATCCGGGAGATCAGCGACGAGTACCTCGACGCGGCCGTCGCCCGGGGCAGCTTCGACTGGATCACCGACTTCGCCGGCAAGTTCCCGATGGACGTCATCTCCGAAATGCTCGGGGTGCCGGTCGCCGACCGTGACGAGGTCCGCAAGTACGCCGACCTGCTGGTGGTGCGCGAGGATGGTCTGCGCGACGTACCGCCTGCTGGGTTCGAGGCGGCGGGCTGGTTGTTCAACTACTACGCCGAGCTGATCGCCGACCGGAAGGCGAACCCGAGCGACGACCTGGTCTCCGCGTTGATCAACGCTGAAGACGAGGGCCAGCGGATGACCGATGGCGAGCTCACCGCGTTCCTGTTCCTGATGGTCGTGGCCGGCAACGAGACCACGACCAAGCTGCTCGGCAACGCGGTCGCCAACATCAGCAAGCACCCCGACCAGCGTGAGGCGGTCTTCGCCGATTCCACGCTGGTGGAGCCATGGATCGAGGAGACCCTGCGCTACGAGGCCTCCAGCCAGCTGCTCGCCCGCTTGACCATCAAGGACCTCACCATCGGCGGCGTCACCTGCCCGGCCGGCTCGAAGCTGATGTTCAACATCGGCGCCGCCAACCACGACCACGACGTCTTCGAGAACGCCGAGGAGTTCGACATCCGCCGCGACAAGGCCGAGCTGGCCAAGCACATCGCGTTCGGTGGCGGCCGGCACTTCTGCCTCGGGGCGAACCTGGCCCGGCTCGAGGCCAGGATCGCGCTGGAGCGGCTGATCGAGAAGTGCTCCTCGATCGAGGTGAACGGCGAGCCCACGCGGTTCTACTCCGCGAACGTGCGCGGCTATGCGTCACTCCCGGTCGGGGTCGTCGCGCGATGACGCAGAGCACGATCACAAGCAGGTACGCGTCCCTGACCCGTGATGAGCTCGCCGTCCTGGTCCCCGAGCTGCTGCTGATCGGCCAGCTGATCGACCGGTCCGGGATGGCGTGGTGCATCGCGGCCTTCGGGCGCGAGGAGATGGCGCAGGTCGCGATCGAGGAGTGGATGGGCGCGAGCCCGATCTACACGGTGCGGATGCAGAAGGCCCTGCAGTACGAGGGCAACGACATCTTCACCATCTTCAAGGGGCTCCAGCTCGACATCGGTGCGCCGCCTCAGTTCATGGACTTCCGCTACACCATCCACGACCGCTGGAACGGCGAGTTCCACCTCGACCACTGCGGTGCGCTGATGGACGTCGAGCCGATGGGCCCGGAGTACGTGCGCTCGATGTGCCACGACATCGAGGACCCGACCTTCGACGCTACCGCGGTGGCGACCAACGCCAAGGCGCAGATCCGGCCGATCCACCGGCCGCCGCGGATGCCTGCCGACAGGAGTCCGCACTGTGCGTGGACCGTGAAGATCGACGAGTCCCACCCTGAGGTCTTCGAGTCTGCGGACTGCACGGTGCTGCGCGGCTCGAAGGCTGCGCTCACCGACCTCTCGGTGATCGACGCGTCCGCGGACGGGCGCGCCGACTACAGCGGTGACGTGCTGGCCGACCTGGACTTCTCCGAGTTCTCGCACTCGGCACTTGTCCGGATCGCCGACGAGGTCTGCCTGCAGATGCACCTGCTCAACCTGAGCTTCCTGCGCGCGATCGACCGTAGGACCGAGGCCGATCAGTACGTCGAGATCGCGACCAAGCAGCTCGTCGGCCTGGCCGGGATCGCGGCCGACCGGATCAGGGCGGCCCTCGACCTGCCCGTCGACGAGGCCGGAGCGCTGCGAGTGCTCGAGCTGCACCCACTGCTGAACCCGGCGGCCTACGTGACGGCGTCCGTCGGTGACGAGGTCCGGGTCAGCCATGGTCCTGCCCACGACGACGGCACCTGGATCAGCATCGTCGGCCCCGGGCGGACTGCGCCGTTGGAGGCCGCCGTACGGGCGCTGGACCCGTGCCTCGACGTCGAGGTGACCGGGACCGACGACGAGTGGACTGCGTGCGTCGTACGCCGGGCTGAGGCCGCCGCCGAGGCGGGCGAGGTCGCGGTGACCAGGTTCAGCACCGGCGCTTCTTTCGAGTTCACCCACCGGAAGGCGATCCCGATCACGGTCCTGTGACCGGGACCGCCCAGCGGTCGCTCAGCCGCGTACGACGTCGTACGCCACGAACAGCAGGCCGTCGCCGATTCGCTCTGCCCGGGTCAGCCGCAGGTTCTCCGGCGCCCCCGCGTCGAGGAGCCGTTCGCCGGTGCCGACCAGCGTCCCGAAGACGAAGAGACGGAGCTCGTCGACCAGGCCGGCCTCGAGCAGGGTCTGCACCAGCTGACGGCTGCCGAAGACGACGATCCGCCCCTCGACCTCGTCCTTCAGCCGGCTCACCTGCTCGACCACGTCGCCGCTCAGCACACTGCCGTTGAGCCAGGCTGTCCTGGTGGCCGTCGAGGACACGACGTACTTCGGCAGGCCGTTGAGCCGCACCGCCCACTCGTCGGTGCGTTCGTTCCAGCGCTGCGCGAACCACGCGTCGGTCCGGCGACCGAGCAGCAGGGCGTCCGTCTCCAGAGCCTCGCCGAACTCGAACTTCGCCCACGCTGCCATATCGGTCTCCGACATCGCCAGGAACCAGCCGCCGCCGGGGCCGTCCTCGCCGGTCGGGTTGTCGACGACCCCGTCCAGGGTCATGTTGGTGTTGACCACGATGGTGCCCATCGGTGCACTCCTTGGTAGTTGGTGTTCGGTACGCAGGGATAGACACCGGAGTCGTCGGAAAACGGTCGGCCGTGGACCGCCCAGTTCTGGGCCGAGCTGGTGTCAGTACGGGGAGACTGATCACCGAACGAGAGAGCGAGCACCATGGACGACCTGATCTCCCGGGCCCGAGCAGGCGACGACGACGCCTTCCGGGCACTGACCGAGCCGCACCGCCGAGAGCTGCTGGTGCACTGCTACCGGATGCTGGGCTCGCTGGCCGACGCAGAGGACGCGCTCCAGGACACGATGCTCACCGCGTGGAGGAGCCTGGACGGCTTCGAGCGCCGCTCCTCGTTGCGGACGTGGCTGTACCGGATCGCCACCACCCGCTGCCTCAATACGCTGCGGACAGCTGCTCGCCGCCCGGCCAAGGCGTGGTCGGTGCCGTCGATGGTGCCGCCGGAGCCGACCCGGTTGGGGGAGGTGCCGTGGTTGGAGCCCTTCCCCGAGACCCTGCTCGAGGGGGCCTACGATCTGCCGCTCGGCCCGGAGGCACGGTACGAGCAGACCGAGTCGATCTCGCTGGCCTTCGTGGCCGCGCTCCAGCTCCTGCCGACGTTCCAGGTGGCCGTGCTGGTGCTGCGTGACGTGCTGGGCTTCCCGGCAGCCGACGTCGCCACGATGGTGGACCGCAGTGTCGAGTCGGTGACCAGTGGGCTGAAGCGAGCGCGCGCGACCTTGGAGAAGTCGCGTTCTGTATCGGCCGGCCGGCAGGCGCCACCCCTCGCCGGATCGAAGGCCGAGCAGGAGCTCGTCGCGGCGTTCGTGGCGGCGTACGAGGCGGCCGACGTGGACGGTGTCGTCGCGATGCTGACCGACGATGTGTTCATGTCGATGCCTCCGATCCCGCTGGAGTACCTCGGCCGCGGTCCGGTCGGGGAGTTCCTCGGCCTGCTCTTCGGGTCGCGGGCTTTCACGCTGGTCCCGACCCGGGCGAACGGGCAGCCGGCGTTCGGCGCCTACGCGCACACACCGGACGGTGGCAGGCACGGGATCGGCTTGGTCACGATCACGCTGGCCGGCGAGCAGGTGGCCGAGCTCGGCTGCTACGAGACGAGCGTCTTCGGGTGGTTCGGCCTGCCGTTGTCCCTCGACTGAGCCCGCCGCGCTCGGAGGCGCGTGTTCGGAGGGAACGGCTCTACGCTCGAGTCATGGTTGATGCACCGCGTTGGTGGGAGACGCGCCCTGCGGAGAGCAGGCAGCCGAAGACCTACACCTGCCCGATCTGCCACCGGCGCTTGCTCTCGATGAACCCCAACACGCTGCTGTTCCCCGAGGGCGATCGCGAGCGACGCCGGCATGCGCACACGGTGTGCGTCGCAGCGGAACGGAAGGCAGGGCGGCTTCTCACCAAGGCCGAATGGAAGCGCAGCGTCAGCCCGTCCGCGGGGAAGCGGTCGTGGTGGCGATGGCTGAGCAGGTCCGGCTAGCCGCCCGATGTGCCGATAACCCTCGGAGGCATCGGACCTAGGCTGGAGCGATGAGCGACGTACTGGATGAGGGGCCGTTCTTCCACGGCACGAGGGCCTATCTCGCGGTCGGAGACCTCCTCAGCGCGGGCTTCCGGTCGAACTACCGGCCCGAGGTCGTCATGAACCACATCTACTTCACCGCCGTCTCGGACGGGGCCGGCCTGGCCGCGGAGCTCGCCGCGGGCGACGGTGCCCCACGTGTGTATGTCGTCGAGCCGACCGGCGTGTTCGAGAACGATCCGAACGTCACTGACAGGAAGTTTCCGGGCAACCCGACGCGTTCCTATCGCAGCCGGAGCCGCTCAGGGTTGTCCGTGAGGTCGCCGACTGGACTCGGCTGACCCCCGAGGCATTGCAGGGGTGGCACGACCGTCTTGCGGTGCTCCGAGCCGATGAACGCGGCGAGATCATCAACTGATCGGCGGGGGATGGCCCCGGCATCACGACGGCGTCGTCCGGAACGGAACGGTTCTGATCACGGACGCCGCTGCACCCTGTCAGGGTGATCAGGTGACTACGGCAAGCCCCGCATATGAGCGGGTCGACGCTAAGACCCTCGCCCAGGGCGGAGCCGCTGACCGGGTGTGCGCGCGGTGAACGACTTCCTTGTCAACGCCCTGATCGTCGCCATCGGTGTCGGTATCGGGACGGCCTTCCTGCTCCCGCCGCTCTTGAGCATGCGGAGGCGGGCGCTCGGCCGGATCTATCGACGCGAGCTCACTCACGACGGTGCGACGTACTCGGTGCGGCTCCGCAAGGGTGAGGGCATCTGGAGGCCCGGGGAGAACGGACGCGTCTACGGTCCGGCGCGGGGGGCCTATACGCGAGAGGACCGCCCGGACGGGGTGGTCTATCACCTTGCGCTCACCAGCAAGGACGGGTCGCTGGCCCATTTCGCGGGGCCCATCGCCCCTGCCCATGTCGAAGGCAGTGTGGAGCAGGCACGATTTCGAACGCTCAGGAGGCGGGTGCCGCTCATCGTGCTCGTCACCTTCGCACTCCGGCTCGGCTGTGTCTTTCTCGGGCTGGAGGTCGCGCACGTCGTGACGGATTGGTGGGACCTTCCGGGGTGGGCGGGATTCGTCTTCATATTCGTCGCCGTCGCCGCGTACCTACTGTTGAGCACTCTGTTGTTCCGCGGCCTGGGCCCTAGTCCTCGAGGTGATCGCGCGACGCCGGGCCTCGCTGAGCGCGGCAGCTGCGGACGAGGTCTCGTAGCCCAATCGCCTGTACGGGTGCCGGTCCCGGTGTGATCCTTGAGCGTTGAACGAGCTGGCGTCGATGATCGGTCGGCCTGCGCTCGCTCCGAGACGGCGAAAGCCCGGACCTGGTGGTCCGGGCTTTCATCTCTGCGACCCCGACGGGACTCGAACCCGCGGCCTCCGCCGTGACAGGGCGGCGCGCTAACCAACTGCGCTACGGGGCCTCGTTTGCTGCTCGTACTACTTCATGAACTGAAGCCACGGAATGCTAACGCATGGATGCGTCCTGCTCCCAATCGGCTCCTGCTCGTACCCCCAACGGGATTCGAACCCGTGCTACCGCCGTGAAAGGGCGACGTCCTAGGCCGCTAGACGATGGGGGCCCGGCCCAGTCCGGTCCGGATCCTGTACGGCGTCCGGGACGTGCTGAACCGCTCAAGCATAGGTGGTGCCGAGAGGCCGCCAAAATCAGGTCTGCTCCTAGGCTGGGACGATGCAGCTGGCTGCGCTCGAGTTCGATGCGCTGGTCGGCGACGCCCTCGATCGGCTGCCGGAGCCGCTCGCTGCCCTGATGGACAACGTCGTGGTGCTCGTCGAGGACGAGCCGCCCTCGGGCGAGGAGGACCTGCTCGGTCTGTACGTCGGCACGCCCTTGACCGAGCGCGGCTCGGACTACACCTTCCGGTCGCCCGACCAGGTGCTCGTCTTCCGTGGCCCGCTGCTGCGGATGTGCCACGACGTCGAGGAGCTGGCCGAGGAGGTCGAGATCACCGTCGTGCACGAGATCGCGCACCACTTCGGCATCGACGATGACCAGCTGCACGCCTGGGGCTGGGCTTGAGGCGCGCTCACCCGAGCTGGTAGCCGGCCCACGCCACACCCAGGCAGGCCAGCACCGAGCCAACGGCGTACGCCGTGCCGCGCAGGCCGCCGCGATCCACGGACTGCACCGCCATCGCCGAGTACGTGGTGAAGGCGCCGCAGAAGCCGGTGCCGAGCAGGGTCAGCGGCCGGCCGTGGACCCCGTGACCGACGAGCCAGCCTAGGAACGCCGAGCCGATCAGGTTCACCAGCAGCGTGCCCCAGTGGGTCCGGTCGTCCAGGAGGCGGCCTGCGAGCAACCGGGCCGGCGCCCCGACCGCTGCTCCGAGAGCAACCAGCAGGGCCGTCACTCGTCAACCCCGGCAGCGTCGGCGGCAAGCCGGTCCGGTGCCGGGACCCACCGGCTGACAGCGAAGACCGCAACCACGGCGGCCGCGAGGGTGCCGGCGCAGTAGAGGATACCCGTGAGGGCGTGATGGTGCTCGAAGAGCGCTGCTGTCTGCTCCGAGGCTGTCGACATCGTGGTGAAGCCGCCGAGGACGCCGGTGCCCAGGAACACCCCCAGCCACGGCGTACGCCGGACAGCGGCGAGGGCCGGCAGCGCAGCGAGCACGGCGCTGCCGACGACATTGATCCAGAAGACCGTCCACGGGAACCCGTCTGCGACCGGGAGCCACGAGGTCAGGCCGGCTCGCGCGAGCGACCCGAGGATCCCGCCGGCAGCAGCAGCGCCGAGTGCGACCCCGAGCCGGGGTGGCGTCACGAGACTTCCTGGCGGGCCGACAGGTGCGTCGGGCCACGCCACGGCACAGGCTCCAGACCGGTGTGCTGACGGGTGAACTCGCCGAGATACCAGCGCTGCAGAGACATCAGATCCGGACCGGGGCGCATCGCCAGCAGGCTCTCGTCGGCGAGGCTGCGGTAGACCTCGGTGAGCAGCTCGGCGAGCCGGGCCATCGACGCGGGCGCGCTCGCGACGACGTCGTAGGTGAGGTCGACCGACTCGGTGCCGTCCTCGATCGACCGGTCGAGCACCTCGAGACCGACGACCTGACGGCGCTCGTGCTCGATCTGCAGGTAGACCTCGGCGAACTCGACGGCGAGGGGATAGCGCTCGGGAGCGCTGAGCGCGAGCAGGCGCAGCTCGCGGCCCAGCTCGTTGAAGTGCATCCGCAGGTGCGAGAACAGCTCGACCGGCATGTTCAGCAACCGGAGCGTGAACATCTCCGGCGGGCCGTCACCGGGCGCGATCCATTGGGCGACGGCCTCGTCGAGGTCGAACAGGGCGCCTTCCACCGGCGTGTCCTGCGGTTCGGCGCTCGGCTCGAACCAGACCACCTTGCCGCTGCCGCGTGGGTCGATGTCGGCTCCCCAGCGCAGCGCGTAGCAGGCGACCAGGTCCAGGCCGCGTCCGACCGTGGACCAGGAGAACTCGTCGTCGACGTCGAACTCGACCGGGAGGCTGCGCTGCTGCGGCGGCACCATCGACTGGTCGGTGACCTCGATCCGCGGATGCTCGACCGTGCCTCTAACGTGCACCGTCATCGGAGGATCCGCGTGCAGGATCGCGTTCGTCACCAGCTCGGAGACGGCAAGCCTGGCGCTGTCGGCGAGCTCGGGACGGCCGATGTCGACCAGCACGTTGGAGACCCAGTCGCGGGCCAGCCGCACTGATGGCGGATGGGCCGGCAGGGCCAGCGTTCGCGTGTTCCTGGGCACAGCGGCGACTCCGAGTTCGGGGACGGTTCAGTAAGGGCACTTGCCCCATCCCTCCACCTCCGATCAAACCACATCAAACCGTCGAAATCGTGGACCATGTGACCGACGGAACTCGCTCTCGATTGTGGGCCCGGGCGGCAATTCGGGACAATGGACCTATGGGTGAAGAGACGCAGAGCCAACGACACCGGGTGGTCGTTGTCGGGTCAGGCTTCGGAGGCCTGTTCGGCACCAAGGGGCTGCGTCACTCCGACGTGGACGTGACGATGATCGCGCGCACCACGCACCACCTCTTCCAGCCGCTGCTCTACCAGGTCGCGACCGGGATCCTCTCCGAGGGCGAGATCGCCCCGCCGACCCGCGAGGTGCTCTCCCGCCAGAAGAACGCCCGCGTCCTGCTCGGCGATGTCACTGACATCGACCTCGATCGCCAGGTGGTCAAGTCGCACGTCCTGGGCCGCGAGCTGGAGACGCCGTACGACTCGCTGCTCGTCGCCGCAGGCGCGGGCCAGTCCTACTTCGGCAACGACCAGTTCTCCGAGTTCGCCCCCGGCATGAAGAGCATCGACGACGCACTGGAGCTGCGTGGCCGGATCTTCGGTGCCTTCGAGCTCGCCGAGGTGATGGCGGCCAGCGGCCTCGAAGTCGACCACCTGCTCACCTTCATCGTCGTCGGTGCCGGCCCCACCGGCGTGGAGATGGCCGGCCAGATCGCCGAGCTTGCCCAGAAGACGCTCAAGCACGACTTCCGCTCGATCAACACCCGCCAGGCGCGGGTGATCCTGCTCGATGCCGCGCCCCAGGTGCTGCCGCCGTTCGGAGCCAAGCTCGGCGGTGTCGCGGAGCGCAAGCTGGAGAGCATCGGCGTCGAGGTCCAGCTCGGCGCGATGGTGGTCGCGGTCGACGAGCGCGGTCTGGAGGTCCAGGAGCGCGACGGCAGCCGACGGCGGATCGAGGCTGTCACCAAGGTGTGGGCCGCAGGGGTGCAAGCGAGCCCGCTGGGCAAGACCCTCTCGGACCAGACTGGCGCTGCGCTCGATCGCGCCGGTCGGATCGCGGTGAACCCCGACCTGACGCTGCCGGGGCACCCCGAGGTCTTCGTCGTCGGCGACATGGTCACCCTCGACAATCTCCCCGGTGTCGCGCAGGTCGCGATCCAGGGCGCTCGGTACGCCGCCCGCGAGATCGACGGCCGGCTGCGCGGCAAGGCTCCGCAGGCCGGGTTCCACTATTTCGACAAGGGCAGCATGGCGACGATCTCGCGGTTCAGCGCGGTCGCCACCGTCGGCAAGCTCCGGCTCTCCGGGTTCGTCGCCTGGCTGATGTGGCTCGGTGTCCACCTCTTCTACATCACCGGGTTCAAGAACCAGGTGACCGCGTTGCTGCACTGGTCGATCACGTTCGTGGGCAACGACCGCTCGGAGCGCACCGCGACCGAGCAGCAGATCTTCGCGCGCGAGGCGCTCAAGCGGCTCTCGGGCGGGACCAGCGAGCTGGTCAGCGCTCCGTCCGCAGGCCGCAGCCGCGAGGACCTCGAGGCGCAGGCGCTCGAAGAGGTCCGGCTCACCGACGCCGGCGTCCGTGGGCACCACGCCGAGGTCGGCGCCGAGTAGGTGCCCGCGTCTCGACCCTTCGTCGAACGGGCGCATCCTCACCGTCGAACGGGCGCAGTGTTACTCGTACTGCGGTGGCATCTCGCCGCTCTCGGCGAGCTGCTCGCGGGCCCAGCGCGGCAGGATGAACAGGCCCTCTGCCTCGACGGTGACCTCGCCGTCAGCGTCGCGCAACTCGCCCTTGACGATGGTCTTGATGCCGGCGGTCGAGTCGACCCACGCTGCCGCACTGCACGCGCCGAGCGCGGTCGGCTTCCGGTAGCGCAGGGTCAGGGTGCCGGTCATGCCAGGCGTGCCTCCTGCCGCAGCGGCCTCGCCGAAGATCTGGTCGAGGACGAGTGCCAGGACGCCGCCGTGCACCTTGCCCGGAGGCCCTTCGTAGAGCGCGTTGAGGAAGAACTCCGAGCTCGCCCCGCCCTTGACCCGGTCCTGCACGATCGTCAGCGGCGGTGCGATCGGGTTGCGCAGGCCGACGACCGAATTGCCGAGGCCGCGTACGTGGCCGCTGGCGGTGACCACGACGCCGAAGTTCGCGGCGATCACCTCGCCCTCGAGCTGTGCCGTGATCTCCTCGACCTGCCGGGTTGCAGCGAGGACGATGTCCGGGGCGGCCGTGGTCCTCAGGCTCACCTCGTTGAGGCGGCGGAGGGCAGCTGTCAGGTCGCCGTACACGGCCTGCTCCGCGGCGAACTCCTCGTCGGTCAGGTCGACGGTCCGGTACTCGAACGGGGATCTGCTCATTCCCTCAGACTAGAACGAGTTCCAGTTTCTGGCGACGACCGCGTCCGTGAGCCTGCGCACTCGACGCGCGCCGCGTGCTGGGCGAGGATCGGGGCGTGAGTGCCTCCCGCCGCGTACCCGCCAGCGACCCGACGCGCGTCAAGAACCGGCGCGAGCGCGTCGGCTCCAGGCTCGCCGAGGTCCGGGCGGTGACCTGGTACCTCGTCCACGTCGGCAGGGTGGTTGACCCGTTCCTGATGCGGCTGAGCAACGGCCGGTTCAACAGCACCGGCACCAACCAGGTCGTCGTGCTCACCCACACCGGGCGTAAGACCGGTCTCGAGCGCACCACCCCGTTGGTCTACTTCACCGACGGCGACGACGTCATCCTGATCGCGTCGAAGGGCGGCGCACCGCAGGACCCGCTCTGGTACCGCAACCTGCAGGCAAACCCGCACGTCGGTCTGCACGTCGGCCCCGATGGCGGCCCGTACGTCGCCCGCACCGCCACCGGCGCCGAGCGCGAGCGTCTGTGGGGACTGGCAGTCACCCTCTACCGCGGCTACGCCGGGTACGCCGAGCGGGCGACCAACCGGACCATCCCGGTCGTGGTCTGTACTCCCGTCCAGTCGCCGGCAGACCTGAGCAGTTCTCCACACTAGGGTCGGCGCATGGAGATCGGCGTCGCGCTTCCGCAGATGGCACTCGGCTACGGACCGGGCACGACCGTGGACTGGGCCCGTGGCATCGACGCAGGACCGTTCTCCAGCGTCTCGGCCGGCGAGCGGGTCACCTTCACCAATCCCGAGATGGTGGCGACGCTCGGCGCGGCCGCCGTGGTAACCGAGCGGGTCCGGATCTTCGCGAACCTGTGGGTGCTACCGCCCTTGGAGATGGCGATGGTCGCCCAGCAGATCGGCACGCTGGACCATCTCTCGAGCGGTCGTCTGGAGATCGCCGTCGGGGTCGGCGGGCGGGAGAGCGACTACCGGGCGCTGGGCAGCGGCTACGACGCCCGGCACCAGCGGCTCGACGACAAGGTGGCCGAGCTCAAGGCGCTCCTGGCCGGACACCCGCCGTTCGAGGGCGCCGACCCCGTCGGACCGTCCGTCCTCCGTCCCGGCGGCCCGCGGATCCTGGCCGGCGCGATGGGGCCGAAGTCGATGCGGCGGGCAGCCGCCTGGGCCGATGGCATCAGCGCTTTCAGCATCGGTGGACGTAGCGAGGAGATCACCGCCACCAACGTCCTCGCCGACGCGGCCTGGGCCGAGACCGGGCGAAGTACTCCGCACAAGGTCAGTGGCTGCTTCGCCGTGCTCGGCACCGACGACCCGGCGGCAGAGCTGCACGCCTTCACCGCGCGCTACCTCGGCTTCACCGGTCCAGAGCTCGCCGAGGCGCTCGCCGGCACCGCGCGGACGTTCTCGCCCGGAGCATTGCGCCGGGTCCTCGATGCCGCCGAGGAAGCTGGCTGCGACGAGTTCATCCTGGTCCCCGGTTCGACCGACCTGCGCTGCCTGGACGCCTTCGCCGAGGTCGTCGCCTCCCGCTGACCGCTCGTCGAGCCTGCGCCGCCCTGGGCCAGTCGAAGGGCCGGTCGAGGCTTCGAGACGTGGCGACAGCGTCGAAACCTGGTGCCTTCTGCCGACGCCGTGCTAGAACGTGTTCTACCGACGACGAGGAGTCAACGATGACGTTGCGCGTGATCCAGTGGGCCACCGGTGGGGTGGGCAAGGCCGCGATCGGGCAGATCCTGCTGCACCCTGAGCTCGAGCTCGTCGGGTGCTGGGTGCACTCGGAGTCGAAGGCCGGCCTGGACGTGGGCGAGATCATCGGCAGCGACCCGGTCGGCGTACGGGCGACCAACAGCATCGAGGAGATCCTTGCGCTGGACGCCGACTGCGTCCTGTACTCGCCGCTGATGCCGAACCCCAAGGAGGTGGCGGCGCTGCTGCGCTCCGGCAAGAACGTGGTGACCCCGCTCGGCTGGTTCTGGCCCAGTGACGAGGAGAAGAGCCGGATGTCGCCGGCGGCGATCGAGGGTGGAGTCACGTTGCACGGCACCGGCATCGACCCCGGTGGCGCGACCGAGCAGCAGCCGCTCTTCTTCTCGGGCCTGTCCTCGGCGATCACCTTCGTCCGCGGCGAGGAGTACTCCGACATCCGCACCTACAACGCCCCCGATGTGGTCCGGCACATCATGGGCTTCGGGCAGTCGCCCGAGGAGGCGATGAACGGCCCGATGCTGGCACTGCTCGCCAACGGGTTCGAGCAGTCGGTGCAGATGTGCCTGGACACACTGGGCTTCGCCGCTGCGGAGATCCGCTCGGAGCGGACCATCGCGGTCGCCACTGCCCCGATCGACTCCCCGATCGGCGTGATCGAGCCTGGACAGGTCGCTGCGCAGCAGTTCGCCTGGGAGGCATTCGTGGGCGACACCAAGGTCGTCCGGGTCGCGGTGAACTGGCTGATGGGCGACGAGCACCTGGAGCCGGCCTGGAAGTTCGGCCCCGAGGGCAAGCGTTTCGAGGTCGAGGTCAAGGGCGACCCGGACTGCATGGTGATGATCCACGGCTGGCACCCGACGACGGTGGCAGCGGGTCTGGAGCGCAACCCCGGGATCGTGGTCACCGCGGCACACTGCGTCAACTCGATCCCCTATGTGTGCGCGGCCGAGCCCGGCATCCTCACCTTCGTCGACATGCCTCTGGTCGCCGGCCGGGCACACCCCGACCTGGCACGCTGACGCCGTTGAGCGAGATCGCCCGGACTCCGGACGAGCGCTTCGTCGACCTGCCGGGCTATCCGTTTACGCCGCACTACGCCGATGTGGCGGCCGAGGGCATGCCGGCACTGCGGATGCACTATCTCGACGAAGGTCCTGCGGACGGCCCGGTGGCGCTGCTGCTGCACGGCCAGCCGACCTGGTCCTACCTCTACCGCAAGGTCGTCCCGGTACTGGTCGAGCGGGGGATCCGGGTGATCGCACCCGACCTGATCGGCTACGGGCGCTCGGACAAGCCTGTGGAGCGGACCGACTACACCTTCGAGCGGCACATCGCCTGGCTGCGCAGCCTCGTGGTCGGCCTGGACCTGCAGCGGGTGACCTTGGTAGCCCAGGACTGGGGAGGTCCGATCGGGTTCAGCGTGCTCGCCGCGGAGACCACCAGGTTCGCGAGCGTGGTCGCTGCGAACACGATCCTGCACACGGCCGATCAGGGCCTGGCCGGCCGGTTGACCTGGGCTGTGCACGGGACCGGCGACTCGCGGGTGGTGCTCGAGGAGGGACTGGTCGACTACCTGCTCTACACGCAGCGGGCGCCGGAGCTGGTCGCCAGCCTCTTCGTCGGTGCGGCGACCACGACGCCGTTGCCGCCAGAGGTCCTGGCGGCGTACGACGCCCCGTTCCCCGACCAGCGGCTGACGGCCGGGATGCGCCAGATGATCGCCTTGCTGCCGCTGACCCGCAACGACGTCGGCGCCCGGATCGGCCGTCGCACGATGCGGGCCTTGGCGGAGTTCGAGCGGCCGTTCGTCACGGCGTACTCCGATGGCGACCCGGCCACCCGGGGCTGGGCCGAGGTCTTCGCCGAGCACGTGCCAGGTGCGCGCGGACAGTGCCACGTCACGATCGTCGGCGCCGGTCACTTCCTGCAGGAGGACGCAGGGGTCGAGCTGGCGGGCGTCATCGCCGATGTGGTCGCCCTCGGCTGACCCGCCCCGGCCCGGTGATCGAGCTTGTCGAGATCCGGTACGACGTCGCCCTCGGCCGACCCGTGTGCGGAAACAGCAGTGGCCTGCGGTCCGAGGACCGCAGGCCACCTTCACGCCGCAGGGGTTACTTGAACTTCACGTCCGTGGTGCCGTAGCCCACCAGCTTGTGGGTAGCGAAGAACTGCGTGTGCAGCTTGGTGTCGAGCTTCTTGAAGCCGGCCTTGGTCAGCGTGACCGGGTAGTCGCCGAACGCGACCTCGCCGGGACCGCCGTCACCTTCCTGCGGGTCGCCGAGCCTGAAGATCGTGACCCGGCTCCCGCGGTCGACGCGCGCCGTGGCGGTGTGAGTCTTGGTGTCGAACACGATGCCGGTCAGCGTCACGACATGCGACTTCAGCTTCAGCCGGATCCCGCCACCGAGCTTGGTGACGTAGTTCGGAGGGGCAGCCGTGCCGCCGCTGATCGGCAGGACGAGCGTCTTCGCGCCGTCGATGGTCTTGATCTTCGCCGGCCCGGTCCCCGTGAGGCTGATGTGCTTGGCGGCGAGCGCCTTGGCGATCGCGGCAGTCGGCGCGATGTACGACTTTCCGCCGGTGACTGCCGAGTCGCTGGCTGCGTTCGCCGCCGGTACTGCGGCGACGACTGTCGCTGCAGTGAGCACGGCAGCCGCCCCTGCCTGGGCGAGGCGGCGTGTGGGGATGACGTTCATGGAGATGGCTCCTTCCGGGAGCTCTGGTTCGTCCTTCGGATCAGGTAGCGGTATCCGATCGGGCTGGCCTCAAACACTAGCGAGGTATTTGAGAGGATATGAGGCGTATGCCGGGCTTGTCTGCCCGCGAGCGTTAGGGGCGCTGGCGATCACGCCGAACCGCCGGTGAGAGAGGTCACCGACTGTCGCCCGTGAACATCTGGACCTGTCCTGAGTCTTCGAGCTGAGACCGCATTCCCGCGCTCGACTCTTCGACTCAGGACCACCGTGAAAACTCTTCTTCTGCCCGCAGCCCTACTCGCCGCCCTCGCTCTGAGCGGCCCTGTGCCGACTGTGCTGACTGCGCCGACTGCGTCAACTGCACTGCCACCGACCGCCGGGTCGACGGCATCGCCCCTCGCGGTGCACGTCGCTTCGGCCGCGACCGGGTCGACGCCGTCGGTTGTACCTGGCACCGGCTTCGAGGGCCCGCGATGGAACGCGTGCAGGGTGATCAGCTTCCAGATCAAGCAGCGTGGCGGGTACGCCGGCTCCGCATCCGAGATCCGTCATGCGGTCCACCTGATCGGCAAGGCCTCGGGCCTCCGCTTCACGGAGGTAAGGAGCGCGGCCGCGAACCCGGACATCACCATCGAGTGGGAATCGCCGAGGTCCGAGCCCGACCTTGCTGGAGCCGTGGCGGCGCGCACCGAGACCCTCAGCGTCAGCGACGGCGGGGTCGAGGAGATCATCGGCGCGAACATCTACCTCGATCGGACCACGGCAATTCGTCATGGATTCCCGACCTCGGGTCTCCCGGCCTGGGGTCAGGTCTACCTGCACGAGCTCGGTCACGCGGTCGGACTGGCCCATGTCAGCGACCGCGACGAGATCATGAACCCGGCCGTGAGCCGCTACAACCATGTGCTCGCCACCGGCGACCTCCGCAGGCTGCGCAGGGTCGGCGCGCCGGCAGGTTGCATCACGGCTAGCAGCCGCTGACAAGGTGCCGCTGGCCAGTGCGACAGGTCAAGCGCATGACGGTCTCCGCGGAGCGGCATCGGCCTGGATACGGCACGCGGAGGAGGTGCTCATCGGCGATGGCACGAAGCTGCTGGCACCAGTCCTCGGGCAGGGCCGCAGGCGCCGGACACCGAGACCGTAGGCCGAAAGACGAGTCGGTCACCGCGAGCATGCCTGCGAACACCGATCCGGGACCGCCGTCGGAGCCACCACCGGTGGCGCGGCCCACGCTCACGGCAACGCGCTTACAGAAGGTCTCCCTGGCCGATGCCTTGAGGAAGCAGCGGGCACCGGTAGAAAGCGTGCCGCCGTCGAGCAGGATCAGGAGCAGCCTGGCGAATGCCTCGTTCGCGAGGTCGGTCATGGTCGATCGGCCGACCATCGCCCTGGCGGCAGCTTCTACTTGGATGTGGTGACGGAGGTAGAGCGGAGTGAACCCGTGCAGGTCACCGTCACGGATCTTCGCCATACAGGCCTCGTCGTTGGCGGTAAGGCACGCTGGCCCGGTGTCGCACTTCTCGCCGGGTCGCATCGGTTCGCTGGGTCGCATCAGACGGCTCCTTCGCAGGCTGGATTCGTCTCTCCAGACTGCGGCGCTCGATCGTGGGCTGCATCGGTGGAACTGCCTGTTCGAGTACCTGTTCGGCGTTCCGCGTACCCTTCCCAGAAGGGCCTGTGGATAAGTCCGAATGGCCTCCGGGCTGGGCTAGCCTCGAACGATGGCCGTGCCCCGAGATGGCGGACTGCGAGGCGACGTACCCCGAGGTGATAGGCCCCGAGGTGATGGGCAGAGCGTCCTGGTCGGTCGCATCGCCGAGGTGGCTGACGTCGTCCAGCTGCTGCAGCCTGGACGGGTCCTGACCCTGACCGGGGTCGGTGGTTCTGGCAAGACCCGGATCGCGCAGCGGGTGATCGCGGACTCGACGGAGCGCTATCCCGTCGGCGTCTGGGTTGCGCAGCTCGCGGACCTCACCGATGCCGGTCTGGTCGCCGATGTCATCGCCAACACAGTCGACGTGCGCCTCGGCCCTGACCACCAGGACCGCTCAGCCCTCGCCGGGTTCTTCGCCGACCACCCTGGTCTGCTGGTGCTCGACAACTGCGAGCACCTCGCCGACCGCGTTGCCGACCTGGTGACAGAGATCTTGCAGGCGGCCCCTGAGCTCACCGTCCTGACGACCAGCCAGCTCCCGCTCGGTGTGACGCGCGAGGTCACCTACCAGGTGCCGCCCCTGGCTGCTCCCGGGCACGGACAGCCTCTGGGCATGGACGAAGCAGGCGACTACGAGGCGGTCGCACTGTTCGTCCAGCGGGCTACCGAGTCGCTGTCCTCGTTTCGGCTGAACGACGAGAACGTTGCGGCAGTCGGCGCGCTCGTGACGCACCTGGATGGGCTGCCCTTGGCCATCGAGCTAGCGGCTGCGAGGGTCCGACTCCTGTCGCCTGACGTGCTGCTTGAGAAGGTCTCCCGCAGTTTCTCCGTGCTCCGATCCGACGTGCGGGACCGTCCGACAAGACATCGATCACTGACCGCCGCCGTCGGTTGGACCTACGAGCTGTGCTCCCCGAGCGAGCGCGAGCTGTGGCGCCGGCTCTCTGTCTTCACCGGCGGCTTCGAGCTGGAGGCAGCCGAGACCGTCTGCGCCGGGTCGAGCATCGAAGCCGCTGACGTCCTGGGCCTCCTGTCCACGCTCACCGACCTGTCGGTTGTCGGTCGCGTCGGAGAGACCGGCGCCAGGTACCGGATGCTCGAGACGATCCGGCAGTTCGGGTCGGAGCGTCTCGACGAGAGCGAGACGTCTTCGACCTGGCGCGATCAGCACCTGCAGTGGTACAGCGAGCTGGCCGTCCGGCTCGAGCAGACCTGGACGGGGCCGGACCAGTTGGCCTGGATGGACACCTTGCGTGCGGAGCACCCGAACCTGCGCGCCGCGCTCGAGTACGCACTCAGCAGTCGCGCTACTGCGCTCGCGGCGCTTCAGCTGGCCCACCGGCTGGAGCCGTGGTGGATCTGCACGGGCCTGCTGAGCGAAGCGCGGCGGTGGCTCGAACGTGCGATCGCGCTGACCGGTGGCGCGACGGAGGACAAGGTGAACGGTCTCCGTCTCTGTGCGTGGTTCGGTGCCCTTCAAATGGACCTCGGCTATGCCCGGCTCCAAGCCGAGGAGGCTGCCCGGCTTGCCCAGGACGCCTCGGGACTGGTCCTGGGTCACCACCTGTTCGCGAGTGGTGTCGTCGCCAGCTGGGAGCAGGACCTGGAGGCAGGTATCGCCTTCCTCCTCGAGAGTGAGGCGGCCTACGAGCGAGCCGGGCATCTGCCCGGCGTGATCGCGGCCAGGCTCAACTCCGGGATTGCCTACGTCTTCGCCGGCGACTACGACAGCGCAGGATCGGTTCACGGGTCCTGCCTCGAGATGACCGACCGCCTCGGTGACTCCTTCATCGGCGGCTACGCACGCTGGTCCCTCGGACTCGGCGCACTGATGGGCGGAGACCTCGATCGCGCCAACACGCTGGAACGCGTCGCGCTGACTCAGTCCTCTGCCCTGGGCGACCACCTGGCGATGGCTCTGCAACTCGAGACGATGGCATGGCTCGCGGCCATGCAGAAGGACGCCGAGCGAGCAGCACTGCTCGTCGGCGGAGCCGGATCGCTGTGGCGGCGGATCGGCATGCCGATCGACCGTACGCCGTACATCAGGGATCTGCACGGGGTCGGGGAGGCCCAGGCCCGCGAGCTCGTCAGCGAGGAATCCTTCGACCGCCTGGTCGCCCGCGGCATGACGATGGCATTGCCGGACGTGGTCGATCTCGCGCTTGCCGGACTTCACCCGAGCAGTACCGGCTCGCCCAACGGACCGTTGAGCCGGCGAGAGACCGAGGTGGCCGCTCTGGTCGCTGACGGTCTGACGAACCGGGACATCGCCGAGCGTCTCTTCCTCTCCGAGCGCACCGTGGAGGGACATGTCCAGAGTGCCTTGAGGAAGCTGGGATTCTCGTCGAGGACCAGGATCGCGACCTGGTTCCAGGAGCAGTCGACGCGGCGAGCCGTCCCTTCGCAGAAGACCGTCGGGAGCACGTCGTCGTCGAGCTGACTGTGCGGGCCGCGGCACATCTGTTCGGCGGTACGGCGTGATGGCGGCCCGCCTGAAGGGTCCACACGAGAGGAGACGCTGACAGTTGGAAGGGAGTCACCATGGCTGACCAGGACGGCACCGTGCTGATCGCGAGGGCGGCGCTGGTGGAGCTGGAGGATCTCGCTCAGGAGGCGGCATTGCCGCACCTGGTGATCTGCACCGACGTCGGCGGAGGGGCGCAGTCCTATTCCGGCCCGTACCCCACGCGCGAGGAGGCCCTGGCCGCTGCGAGGTACGAAGCCCGGCTAGAAGACCCTGACGAAGAACGGCTGCGATTCACCGTCGAACCCGTCTTCCCGCCGATCAGACATCACTTGGTCGTCCCGGCGCAGTCGACCGGGCGCGACTGACCCGGTGCGACTGACCCGGTGCGCAAAATGGCGTGCTAGTTCACGATCTCGGGTGTCTACCTCAGAGAACGCGGTCCAGGGGGGTCCGCGTCCGCGCATAGGGGGAACGGCACATGATGCTGCGTAGAAGTGGGCTTGTACTCATCGCGATCGCCTTCGCCCTCAGTACGGGCGTCCCGGCTCACGGAGAGTCGCCGCCAGTCGCGGCGAAGGCGTTCACTGCCATGTGCCCAGGCACGACAGCGGACGACCCGACTCTGTCGCCGGCGCCCATCACCGATCTCACCGATGTGGCGGGACCTCGACTCGAGAAATACGAGGCGGGCAAGACGGTGCCGCTGTACGACTCGTACGGCGACAACACCGCGCCCTACCCTCCGCTCTGCGGCGTCCACTACGACGCCGCCACTGGCCGACCGGTGACGGAGTGGATGTTCTGCACCGACGCCACGGCCCACGCGTGCGGCGAGACGAACGCCGACGGGGACCTTGTGGCTGACGGAGTCGTGGTGGGCGACCTTGAGCCGCAGACGACGAACCCGAAGCTGACTGCGGATCAGGCACGGATCATCTCCTTCCTGATCCAGCGCGGTCACTCGTTCACGCCTGGCCCCGGTTCCTGGGCGTCCGGGGGAGTCTCGCGGGCCGCGTCGGATCTCGGAACCAACGAGCGGATCGCGCTCCAGGCCCTGGTCTGGTGCATCAGTGACCAGAGCGTGGCCACCACCGACGCTGGCTTCGCGACGATGTGCGCCGCGAATCTGCCGCCAGCCGAGCAGCAGCGCATCCTCGCGTCTGTGCCGGACCCGGCCGTGCTCGACCTTCGCAGCAGCTCTTCTGCAGCGGAAGCAGCGACCTCGGTCAAGCTCGACCTCGCGACGAACCTGTTCAACGAGCCGGTACGCGTGGTCGCCTCCGGCGGGACCGTGTCGCTCTGCGGGGCCGACGGCGGGGTGACCCTTTCCGCAGCAGGAGACCTGGTCGTCGCCAAGTCGGCACCAGGTCCTGCGCGCCACCTGAGCCTGTGCGTTACCCGTGGATCTACCGGTACCGCCGCAGTCACCATCAGTGCGTCGCCTCCGTCGCCGGATGCGATGGTCTGGGATCAGAGCGCCTACCCGGACGCAGGGCAGAGCTGCCAGCACTACGCGACCTTCCGGCGTACCAAGGCTCCGCGCATCGGCTCCTCGGCGACGGTCACGTTCAAGGCCAAGGTCCGCGTCTCCGTGGGCCACTACGTCTGGTTCGACACGAACCGCGACGGGGTGCAGGACCGTGGGGAGGCGCCAGCCAAGGGGATCGCCGTCGAGCTCCTCGACGCGACCGGGGCAGTGATCGCTACGACGAAGACCGATGCACGCGGCTTCTACGTGTTCACGGGCCTGACGCCCTCGACTCGGTACCGGGTTCTCTTCGAAACGCCGTCCGGTACGGCGTTCACCCGTCCCCGCCAAGGTGCGAGTGAAGGCCTGGACTCAGATGCAGCAGTGGCGACCGGGCTGACTCCCCTCTTCACCACGCCCTCACAGGGGACGGACTCGGCGAAGACGCCGGACCTGCCGACCATTGACGCGGGCCTGGTGGTCAGGGTGACAGCGAACGGCGGCACGTCCGGTGGAGGCTCGGGCGTTCTCCCCAACACGGGTGGGCCTTCGGCACTGCTTGCGATCTGGGGGTCAAGCCTGCTTCTCGCCGGAGCGGCTCTTGTGCTGCAGGCGACCCGGCGGCAGCGCGGGGGACGAGCGGCGAGCTGACGTTCGTTGGATCTTTTCTGAGATCACTGGGTGGGCCCCCAGGGGATCGAACCCTGAACCCGCGGATTAAAAGTCCGCTGCTCTGCCGATTGAGCTAGGGGCCCCGACGGTCTCCTGCAGGAGATTCGTACCGGGAGAGCGTAGCCAAGGTTCGGGCCGAGACCGACCCGGTGCTCAGAGCCAGGTCGTAGAAAGCCAGATCGCGGCGGCCGCACCGACGATCAGGACGACGTTTATCGTGCTCTCGCGCAGCGACTCGCCCAAGGAGAGGTGCAGCCGCAGCGCGAGTATCTGGAGGACCAGGAAGCCGGCGGCGGCGGCGAGTGCGAGCACCGGGGCGACGCCGATCGCGGGAGGCAGGATCAGCCCGACGGCCCCCAGCAGCTCGACCAGTCCGATGGCCCGTACGCCGGGCATCGGCACCGTGGTCCCGGCCCACGCCATCATCGGCTGCAGCGACTCCTGCGAACCGGTCAGCTTCTTGGACCCGGCGAAGACGTAGAGCGCGGCGAGGAGTCCGGCAATGATCCAGTAGGCGATCTCCATGGGCTCACCGTACGGCGCGAGCCGGGCTACTTCCTCGGCGCGACGTAGGTACCGTGCCCGGTCGGCAGCGGCAGCTCCAGGGTGGTGCGGATCCCGGGAGCCGCCTTGATGACGTCGGGGATGGTGTTCACGATCCGGCCGCAGGCCGCGACGATCGCGGCGTGGTTGTGGTCGCCGTGCTCGCTGCTCGGTACGACGTCGACGACGTAGCTCGGCTCGCCGGTGATCTCAACGCGGTACGAGCCGCCGCCGGCGGACGGGCGGGCCCAGTCCGGGCGCAGGTCGTCGCGGGTGCGGGTGACGTGCTCGACCACGATCGCCGGATGCCCGTCGACCATGCCGGAGATGGAGAAGTGCAGGGCGGCGATGGTGCCCTTCTCGATGGTGCCGGCCGCGATCTCGTAGGTCTCCGGGGCCGGCTCGGCCTCCCAGAATTCGACGATCTCGTCGACCTCGATGCCGAGCGCCGCGGCCGTCATCCGGATCGCGGTGCCCCAGGCGAGACCGAGCACGCCCGGCAGGAACAGCATCGGCACCGAATCGACCGGGTGGCCGAAGCCCATCAGGTCGAACATCACCTCGGCGCCGTCGTACGTCGCGTAGTCGGCGAGCTCGTAGGTCTTGATCTGCTCGATTCGCTGGCAGGTGCTCGCCAGGGCCAGCGGGACGATGTCGCTGGCCCATCCCGGGTCGACGCCGGTGATGTAGACCGACGCGCCGCCTGCCTGGGCCGAGGCCTCGACCTTGTCGATGACCTTCTGCGGCATGGTCCCCCACGGGAACTGGAGCGTCCCCGGGGCCGAGCCGACCACGTCGATACCAGCTTCGAGGATCTTGCGGACGTCGTTGGTGGCCTCGACCGGGCGGGTGTCGCCCATCGCGCAGTACACGACGCACTCGGGCTCGGCCGCGATCAGGGCGTCGAGATCCCCGACCGCGGTGATCCCGGTGACGGCGTCCACCCCGGCGAGCTCGCCGGCGTCCTTGCCGATCTTGTCGGCCGTCGAGGTCGAGACGGCGACCAGCTCGAACCGATCGTCGGCGATAAGCTGGCGGAGCGTGAGCTTGCCGGCGTTGCCGGTGCTGACCTGGGCGACGCGGATGGGCATGATCTCTCCTAGTGGAACGTGTTCTACTTTTACCGTGATCACGGTAGCGTCTCCGACCATGGGACGTGTAGAGGACAAGGTCGTTCTGATCAGCGGCGGAGCCCGGAACATCGGCGGCGCCAGCGCCCGGATGCTGGTCGCGGAGGGCGCCAAGGTCGTCATCGGCGACCTGCTCGACGATGAGGGTGCTGCTCTCGCTGAGGAGCTGGGGAGCGCTGCCCGCTACATCCACCTCGACGTCACCTCCGAGGAGGAGTGGGCGGCCGCAGTCGCGTTCACCGTCGCGGAGTTCGGCAAGCTCAACGTCTTGTTCAACAACGCGGGCATCTTCAACGGCGGCCAGCTGCAGCGCTACAAGGTGGAGCAGTGGCAGCAGATGATCGACGTCAACCTGACCGGGGCCTTCTTCGGCGCGAAGGCCTCTGCCGACGCGATCATCGCGGCCGGCGGCGGCTCGATCATCAACACCTCGTCCATCGAGGGCCTGCGTGGCACTCCCTGGGCGCATGGGTACGTCGCGTCGAAGTGGGGCCTGACCGGCCTGACCAAGTCGCTGGCGATGGAGCTCGCTCCGCAAGGAATCCGGGTCAACTCGCTCCACCCCGGCCGGATCAGCACCCCGGCGACCGACCAGATGCCCGATGACCTGATCCCGATCCCGTTGGGCAGGCCCGGCCGCCCCGAGGAGGTCGCCACCTTCGTGGTCTTCCTGGCCAGCGACGAGTCCTCCTTCACCACCGGCTCGGAGTTCGTCGTCGACGGTGGCACCGTCATGCACATCCCGACCAACATCTGACCGGTCCTGAGAGGCTGGCCCCATGAAGCGGATCGGCTTGCTGGGCGGGATGAGCTGGGAGAGCAGCGCCGAGTACTACCGGCTGCTCAACACCTTGGTACGCGATCGGCTCGGTGGGCTGCACTCTGCCGACTGCGTGCTGCGCTCGGTCGACTTCGCTGAGGTCGAGGCGATGCAGGTCCAGGGTCACTGGCGCGAGGCCGGCGAGCTGCTCGCGGAGGCCGCCGTCGGACTCGAGGCTGCCGGAGCCGAGGTGATCGTGCTGTGTACCAACACCATGCACAAGGTCGCTGATGCGATCGAGAGCGCGGTAGGTGTGCCGTTCCTGCACCTCGCCGATGCGACCGCGGAGGCGGCAGAAGCGGCCGGGCTGCACAAGCTCGGCCTGCTCGGTACAGCGTTCACGATGGAGCAGGACTTCTACCGCGACCGGCTGGCCTCCCATGGGCTCGACGTTGTGGTCCCGGACGATGCCGACAGGGCGCTGGTGCATCGGGTGATCTACGACGAGCTCTGCCTCGGGATCGTCAGCCCGGAGTCTCGGGCGGCGTACGTCGAGATCATCGGGCGGCTGGTCGAGCAGGGCTGCGAGGGCGTGATCCTCGGGTGCACCGAGATCGAGCTGCTCGTCGCTGACCAGGACAGCCCGGTCCCGCTACTGCCGACGACCCGGCTGCACGCGGAAGCCGCGGTCGCTTTCGCGCTCGGTGCCGTGGCTGGCTGATCGGTTGCGGGTCAGTCAGCGCTGGCGCGGTAGTGCTCGACGATGGCGACGAACTGCTTCGGGTCGACCGTCGAGGCGCTGATCGTGTGCTGCTTGCCGTCCTCGTCCTTGAGCACGGCCTTCCAGGACCGGGACGAGGCGTTGCCCGACATCGTCAACGCCGTGTCCGGCGAGCGGAGGTCCCAGATGTGCCCCTTGGTGCCGCGGGACACCTCGAGGCTGCCGTTGCTGATCGAGACGATCTCCGGCGTCCAGCTCAGCAGCGCCCACCAGGCGGCCATCGCGAGCAGGGTCAGGCTGATGGCGCTGATGACGGCCGGCTGGCCCCCTGAGGAGACAGCCCAGAGGATCGAGATCACGGCCCCGACGGCGAACACGGTGAACAGGGTGCCGAACAGATAGCTCAACCCGTTGCCCGGCCGGAACTCGACGAACCGCGGGATCGGCTCGGCGGCGGCCGGCTTGGCGGCAGGGGGCTCGTCGTTCTGAGCAGCCGCCTGCTTGTCCGCCTGCTTCTCAGATTTCCGGTCGCGCCGGGAGGGCTTGGCCGGCTCGGCGGAGGCAATCACGGGCTCCGGCTCCGGCTCGGGCTCGGGGTCCGGCTCGGGCTCGGCAATGGCGGCGTCAGACTCTTCGGGGTCCGGCTCGGGCTCCGCGGCTGAAGGCTCGTCCTCGAGCAGCGGCTCCTCGATGATCGGGATGATCCCGGTATCGAGCGGGTCGGTCCACTCGACCTCGACGTCTGCATCGAGGAGGTCGTCGAAGCCAAGGGTCGCGACGTCGGACTCGGGTTCAGGCTCGGCTTCTGGCTCTGGGTCTGGCTCGGCTTCTGCCTCGGCTTCTGGCTCGGGCTCCGCCAGTTCCTCTGCCTCGAGCTCCCCATCTTCGGGCTCGTCGTCCTCGACGTCGGGTTCGTCGGCGGCCTCGTAATCCTCGGCGTACTCGTCCGGGTCCTCCTCGACGCCGGCGGTCGAGTCCGTCCCGGAGTCCGACTCAGAGTCGGTCTGAGGAACGTCCTCATCGTCCAGTTCGAGTTCGTCCTCGACATCCTCGTCGGCGAACTCAGGCGCGTCGTACTGGTCCTCCGATGAGCCCGCTAGGTCATCACCTTCGGCATCCGAGGAACCCTCTTCGTCAGGTCCGGAGATCGAGGTCGTTACTCCTGCGGTGGCCGCGGCGGCCGGGATCGCTCCTTTGGGCGGGATCCCAGTGATGTCGGCCAGGGCGGCTGTCGCGGCTCCCCGGTTGGGCGCCTTCGGTGCGGCGGCCTTCGAGGTCTTCTCCGCAGCCTGGCGCTCCCACTCTGCCCGTTCGGAAGCGAGGCGCTCCTTCTCGGCGCGCTGAGCGGCAATACGGGCCTGCTGGTCGCGCATGGCCTGGGCCCGACGCTGCTCGCGCTCCTCAGCGGCGAGGCGCTCGGCCTCGGCCTGCTCGGCGGCGATCCGCTCCTTCTCGCGGAGGGCAGCCTCGCGACGGGCTGCGATCGCAGCGAGGCGCTCGGCCTCGGCCTGCTCGGCGGCGATCCGGTCGGCCTCCGCGAGCGCAGCCGCGGCCTCGACCTCGGCGATCCGCTCGGCCTCGAGCCGCTCGGCCTCGATCCGCTCGGCCTCGGCCTGAAGGGCGGCAAGACGCTCGGCCTCGGCCTGCTCGGCCGCTGCCTTGGCAGTTGCGATCGCCTCCGCCTCGGCCTGCTCAGTCTCGAGCCGCTCCCGCTCCGCGGTCTCGACGGCGAGCCGCTCGGCCTCGACGCGGGCGACCTCGATCCGCTCGGCCTCCGCAGCCTGAGCGGCGACGCGGTCGTTCTCCAAGCGCTGGGCCTCGGCCTTCTCCGCCGCGAGCCGGCGTAGCTCAGCCTTCGCTGCGGCGATCCGGACCCGCTCAGCCTCCTCGCCTGCGAGCCGCTCGATCTCGAGACGCTCGAGCTCGGCGGCTTGGGCTGCGAGGCGGGCCTCCTCGAGGCGCGCGGCCTCGGCCGCCTCGGCTGCGAGCC
This sequence comes from Marmoricola sp., assembly GCA_036272095.1. Classification (GTDB taxonomy): domain Bacteria; phylum Actinomycetota; class Actinomycetes; order Propionibacteriales; family Nocardioidaceae; genus Marmoricola. The sequence continues at coordinate 45,928 of DATAZI010000020.1, forward strand.
TCTCCTCTTCAGCCTTGAGCGCGGCAAGCCGTTCCTCTTCGAGGCGTACGGCCTCGAGGCGGTCGGCCTCGGCCTGCTCGGCGGCGGCCTGCTCGGCTGCAAGCCGCTCGGCCTCGGCGGCCTCGGCGGCGAGGCGCTCCTCTTCGAGCCGGATCGCCTCGAGGCGCTCGGCCTCGGCCTTCTGCGCGGCGAGGCGCTCGTTCTCGATCCGCTTGGCCTCGGCCTTCTCGGCGGCGATGCGGGCCTTCTCGGCTGCGATCACGGCGAGGCGCAGCGACTCGAGACGATTGGTCTCACCCTCCTGGGCGGTGATCCGCTCGGCCTCGATGCGGGCCGCCTCGACCGCCTCGGCGACGAGGCGGCCCTTCTCGGCCTTCGACGCAGCGAGTGCGAGGCCCTCGAGCCGGCCGCCCTCTGCTTCTTGAGCGGTGACCCGGTCCCTCTCCAGGCGCGCCGCCTCAGCTGCCTCGGCGGCGATCCAGCGCTGGTGAGCCTCGATCGCCGCGATCCGTACGGCGTCGAGCCGGCCCTCCTCGGCCTGCTGGGCCTCGGCGCGCTCGCGTTCGATGCGCTGAGCCTCTTCGGCCTCAGCCGCGAGCCGGGCCTCCTCGGCGGCGATCGCGGCTCGGTGCGCCTGCTCGGCACGCCGCTGCTCCTCGAGCTCAGCCTCGAGGCGCTCGGACTCGAGGCGCTCGGCCTCGGCCTTCTCAACGGCGATGCGCTCCTGCTCGGCCTGCAGGGCGGCACGGCGCTCCTTCTCGCGCTGGATCGCTTCCTGGCGGGCCTTCTCGAGACGCTCGCGCTCGAGGCGCGCGCGCTCGGCCTCCTCGGCGGCGCGGCGCTGCTCCTCGGCCTGGAGGGCCGCTAGACGCGCGGCCTCTCGGCGCTGGGCAGCCTCTCGGATCGCCTGCAGCCGCTGCCGCTCCGCTTCCTCGGCAGCGAGCCGGTCGGCCTCCGCCTTCTCCGTCGCCTTGCGCAGCGCCTCGGCACGGATCGCCGCGATCCGCTCGGCTTCGAGCCGGGCAGTCTCCTCGGCCTCGATGCGCTCGGCCTCGATGCGCTCGGCCTCGGCCTTCTCAGCCGCTTTCCGCTCCTTCTCGAGACGGATGTTCTCGGCCTTCTCGGCGGCGATTCGGTCGCGCTCGGCCTTCTCTGCCGCCTTCGCCGCGTCTGCGATCCGCTTCTGCTCGGCGGCAAGCCGTGCCTGCTCGATCCGGTCCGCCTCGGCCTTCTCCGCTGCTAGGCGCTCGGCCTCGGCCTCCTCGGCTGCGACGCGCTCGGCCTCTGCCTCGTCGGCGATCCGCTTGATCTCGGTGAGCCGGGCTGCCTCTACTTCGTCTGCCGCAGCCCTGTCGGCCGCGATCCGGTCCGCCTCGGCCTTCTCCGCAGCCAGCCGGGCACCTTCGGCCTCGTCGGCGATCCGCTTGGCCTCGGCGAGGCGGGCGGCTTCGGCCTCTTCGGCGGCGGCCTTCTCTGCAGCCTCCTCGGCTGCGAGGCGGGCGGCTTCGGCCTGCTCGGCAGCAGCCCGGTCTGCCTCTGCCTCCTCGGCTGCGCGCCGTACCTCTGCGAGGCGGGCGGCCTCGGTCTCCTCGGCGAGCTGGCGCTCGGCGGTCAGCCGGACCTGCTCGTCACGCTCGGAGGCTAGCCGATCGTCCTCGACGCGCAGGTCCTCGGACGGCTCCGAGCCGAGGGGGTCGGCAGCCGCGGGTGCCGACCCCGGTGCGTCGAGGTAGTTGCTGAGGAAGTTGGCAGGCGCTTCGCCTCCGTCGACCGAGACGTCCCACGCGGGGTCGGCGTCGTGCCGCTCGGGCTCGGCGCCGTCGTCGGGGGTCACGCTTCTGATCAGGTCCTGACTGATCAGGTCCCCAGCGTCTTCAAGGGGGGCAGGCTGCATCGGGTAGGGCTCGGCGACCGGCGGCTGCTCGTCGTGCTGGCTGACGGGCTCGGGTGCCGGCTGCTCGGCCGCGGCGGCCTCGGAGGAGTCCCGACGCCGGCGGCCGCGGCGCGAGCTGCCTGCCGGCTCATCGGCGGTATCAGAGGCCGGGGTATCGCGGATCGCGGGGATCTCCCCGGTCGCCCAAGGCTCCATGGTGAAGGTGTCGTCAGCGAGGTCGTCCGCCCACGTCGTGACCCGGGGCAGATCGGTTCTGGAGTCTGCGACGGGCGGCTCAGGAGCGGTCGCGGCCGCGCCGGCGCCAGTGGCATCGTCGAAGCCGCTCGGGACGAGCGAGTCGGAGTCCCGCGGCGGCGCGATCGGCTCGTCCTCGGGCTCGCGCTTGGACGACCTGGTCGAGCCCTCCTTGGCGCGACGCCGGCCGAACAAGCCGCGTCGGGAGGCGGACTCCTCCTCCTCGTCCGCTGCCGCGTCGTCGTCGTCCATCGCGCTGCTGAGCACTGCGAGCGGGTCGTACGGGGCGTCTTCGTTGCTCGCCCTGGGACTGTCCTTGCGTGGGGTGGCGGGACTCGAGGTCTCGTCCATCGCGCTGCTCAGCACGGCAAGTGGGTCGTACGGCGCGTCCTGGCCGACATTGGCTCCGGAGCCCGGACCGGGAGTCGCTGAGGTGACGTCGTCGAAACCTTCGGAAGCGATGCGCAGGGGGTCGATCAGGGCGTCCGGGGTGCCGGTGGCGTGGGCGCCTTCCGGCTCTTCGGACGGGTCCTTGGAGCCTGCGCGGCGACCACTTGCCACGACGTACCCCTTCCCTGTCCCGCCCGACCAACGGGCGGCCTGCACCTAGCCTGAACCCTTGCATGTTTGACCAGCGAATGCCGCGCTTCGCAACGAATTGTCGCACTCAGGTTCAGGTACCTGCCCAACGAACCACCAGGTGAATCGACACGCCGACGGGCCGCGTTGCCGGGGAACTGAAAGGCAACCTTGAGCAAACATGCGGCTTCATCGCCTCGGGGCAGGTGACAGAACGCTCAACGTTGGTATTCTCAGATCAGCAGATGCAAGTTCCAGCGGTACACAACGCAGTTGGTTTCGTGATCCAACGGCGTTTCTTCTCTTTGCGAGGCGGGACGGCGTATTCACCGCATCTGTCTAGAGTCAGCCGAGGTGGCCGTCTCTCGCCCCAAGAAGGAGAATTACCAGCATGGCTCAGGGCACCGTTAAGTGGTTCAACGCCGAGAAGGGCTTCGGCTTCATTGCGCAGGAGAACGGCGGCGACGACGTCTTCGTTCACTACTCTGCGATCCAGACCAACGGTTACAAGTCGCTCGACGAGAACCAGAAGGTCGAGTTCGACGTCACGCAGGGCCCCAAGGGCCCGCAGGCGGAGAACGTCCGCCCGGTCTGATCGAGCATCAAGCAAGACAGTCCTGGGGGCTTCGACCATTCGGTCGGAGCCCCCAGGCTTTTGGGTCTAGGTTCGTCCCAGCGCCGCCCGGCGCCCGTGCAGATGCTCCGACGAGAACCAGTCACGAGAAGCAGCCGCGAGGACCAGCCGCGAGGATCAGGAGGCCGCCCGATGGCAGGTGACCCGCTCGACGTGGAGCTCGAGGACGCCGATCTGCTCGACGAGGTCGATCTGACGACCACGCTGATCGCCGCCGCCAACCAGTCCGACGGGCCGTTGCCGCCCGAGGAGATCGACCGGCTGCTCGGCCTGGGCTGAGCCCGGCGGGTCACCTGGGCGTCCGGGCCAGGGCGACCCTGTCGGCCAGGTTTCCGCCCTCTCGACGCGGGGGGCGTCCGCGGGTAGCGCCGCGGCTTGCAACGGGGCCATGATCACCACCTAGCATGTGTGCCGTTCCGACCCTGCATCCCTGGAGTTCACGTGGCGTTGAGATTCAAGCCGGTCGACACGGCGTTCTACTCGTTGCTGACCGCTCAGGCGGTACACCTGGTTGACGGCGCGAGCCTGCTGGCGGAGCTGCTGGATGAGAGCAACGACCGGCCGGATCTCTCCGAGCGGATGCGGGAGGCCGAGCACCAGGCCGATGAGACGACCCACGACGTCGTACGCCGGGTCAACAGCACCTTCGTGACCCCGTTCGACCGGGAGGACATCTACGCCCTCTCCTCGAGCCTCGACGATGTCATGGACTTCATGGAGGAGGCCGTCGACCTGGTCGTGCTCTACGAGGTCGCTGAGCTGCCGGCCGGAGTCGCCGAGCAGATCGAGGTGATCCAGCGCTGCGCCGAGCTGACGGCCGAGTCGATGCCGCGGCTGCAGAGCATGAAGGACCTCGAGGAGTACTGGATCGAGATCAACCGGCTGGAGAACGCCGGAGACAAGAGCTATCGGCGGATCCTGGCCAAGTTGTTCAGCGGCGCGTACGAGGCGCTGGAGGTGATGAAGCTCAAGGATGTCGTCGATGCCCTCGAGCACGCGATCGACGCCTTCGAGAAGGTCGCGAACATCATCGAGCAGATCCATGTCAAGGAGTCCTGAGCGGTGACGCTTGCCATCGTCATCACGGTGGTCCTGGTTGCCCTGGTCTTCGACTACACCAACGGGTTCCACGACGCCGCGAACGCGATCGCGACCTCGATCTCCACGCGGGCGCTGACGCCGCGGATCGCCCTGGTGCTGGCGGCCGTGATGAACTTCGTCGGCGCGCTACTGGGGCAGAAGGTGGCGCACACGATCAGCGACGTGATCGACACCGGGGGAGTCTCGGCCAACCGTGGCCTGGTGATCGTGCTGTCCGGGCTGGTCGGGGCGATCGTCTGGAACCTGATCACCTGGTACTTCGGGCTGCCGTCCTCCTCGACCCACGCACTGATCGGCGGACTGGTCGGTGCAGCCCTGCTCGCCGGTGTCGGAGTGCACTGGCACACGATCATCGACAAGGTCGTCATCCCGATGGTGGCCTCGCCGCTGGTCGGCTTCGTGCTGGCCTTCGCGGTGATGCTCGCGATCATGTGGATCTTCCGCCGGCGGAACCCGCACCGGGTCTTCCGCGGCTTCCGCTTCATGCAGACGTTCTCTGCCGCGGCGCTCGCCCTGGGGCACGGGCTCCAGGACGCGCAGAAGACGATGGGCGTGATCTTCCTGTGCCTGGTGATCTCCGGGCACGCGCTCAAGACTGACCCGCTGCCGCTGTGGGTCGTGGTCTGCTCCGCCTCGGCCATCTCGTTCGGCACCTACTCCGGCGGCTGGCGGATCATGCGCACCCTCGGTCGCAAGATCATCGACCTCGACCCTGCCCGAGGCTTCACGGCCGAAGCCGTCGGGGCCGCAGTGCTGTACACCACGGCGTACGTCTGGCAGGCGCCGATCTCCACGACCCACACGATCACCTCGGCGATCATGGGCACCGGCGCGACCAAGCGGTTCTCCGCCGTCCGCTGGGGGGTGGCCCGGTCGATCCTGACCGCATGGCTGCTGACCTTCCCCGCCGCAGGTGCCGTCGCCGCCGTCTTCTACCTCGTGATGCGGTACGTCTTCCAGCTGCCGTGATCAGCTGATGGCGACGTGTCCGGGCCGCTCGCACGCACCCGGGCATGCAGATGTTGCCAGCGAGTCGAATTTCCGCGGTTGGGCGCCTCGTCGTCCACATCTGCATGCCGGTGTGCGGTGATGCACACCCGATCCCGCTGCAATCCAAATACTCCGTACGGCGCCTCACGCTGGCCCTATGGATCTCGAGGAGCACGTCGCTTTGCTAGGCGGGGTAGGTCGTCACGGTGAGTTGGTCATGCACGGCGGTCGGGCACGACTTGAGCGCGCCGTTCGCGACGGGCGGCTGCTCCAGGTCGGCCGCGGCCAGTACACGCTGCCTTCCTCCTCTGGCGCGCGGCAGGCGGCCGCCGGTTCTGGTGGAGTGGTGTCGCTGCGAAGCGCTGCTCAGGCACATGGATGGGCGCAGAGGATGGTTCCCGAACTCCCAGATGTCAGTTTCGCGAGGACGCGGCACATCGAGCCGCCGTTGCGGCGCAGGCTGGTGCCGCACTGGGCGGACTTCGCGGCGGGAGATGTCCGCAACGGTGTGACAACGAAGCGACGCACGCTCGTCGACTGCATGCGGATGCTGCCCTGGGATGAGTCGGTGCCGATCGCCGACTCGGCGATCCGGTCAGGAGACGTCGACCAAGCCGGCCTCCGCCGGATCGCTACGGAAATGCTGGGCTGTGGTCGAGCTCGCGCGATCGGGGTCGCGTCGTTGGCAGACGGGCGTACGGCGAATGCTTACGAGTCGGTGCTGCGAGCGCTCGCTGCGACGGTGCCAGGGCTGGTCGCACATCCGCAGGCTCCCGTGCGCACCAACGAAGGTCGCAAGCTCCGCCCAGACCTGGTCGACCCGGTGAACCGGATCGTCATCGAGGCCGAGAGCTTCGCCTGGCACGGTGACCAGTCTGCGCTGACCCGCGATTGCGTGCGCTACAACGATCTTGTGCTGGCCGGCTGGACCGTGCTCCGTTTCAGCTGGAAGCAGGTGATGTTCCAGCCGGCGTACGTGCTCAAGGTGCTGACCGACGCCGTAAGAAGCGCGCAGCGGCATGCAGATGTCGCGTAAGTGGCGATGAGGCCGTGCTCGACGCCCCAACCACCACATCTGCATGCCGGGGTGCGCGTGCGGAAGCCGGCCGCAATGCCGACCGGCTCTTCGTGAGGTTCCGGTACGCCGCTGCTTAGCCGAACCGGCCGGAGATGTAGGCCTCGGTGGCCTCCTCGTCCGGGACGCTGAAGATCTTCTTGGTGGGGTTCATCTCGACCAGCCGGCCGGGCTTGCCGGTGGCGGCGAGGTTGAAGAACGCGGTGTCCTCCGAGACGCGTGCGGCCTGCTGCATGTTGTGAGTCACGATGACGATCGTGTACTGCTCCTTGAGCTCGTGGATCAGGTCTTCGACCGCGGAGGTGGAGATCGGGTCGAGAGCCGAGCACGGCTCGTCCATCAACAGGACCTGCGGCTCGACCGCGATCGCGCGGGCGATGCACAGGCGCTGCTGCTGGCCGCCGGAGAGGCCCATGCCGGGCTTGTTGAGCCGGTCCTTGACCTCGTTCCAGAGGTTCGCGGCCTGCAGCGAGCGCTCGACGACCGCGTCCGCATCGGACTTGGAGAGCTTCTTGTTGTTCAGCCGCAGGCCTGCGAGCACGTTCTCGTAGATCGACATCGTCGGGAACGGGTTCGGACGCTGGAACACCATGCCGATCATCCGGCGCACCTCCACCGGGTCGATGCTCGCGTCGTAGAGCGACTGGCCGTCGACGGCCACCTTGCCTTCGACCCGCGCCCCGGGGATCACTTCGTGCATCCGGTTCAGCGTGCGCAGGAAGGTCGACTTGCCGCAGCCGGAAGGGCCGATCAAGGCCGTCACGGAGCGGGCCTTGATCGTCATGTTGACGCCCTCTACGGCGAGGAAGTCGCTGTAGTAGATGTTGAGGTCAGAGACGTCGATGCTCTTGGCCATGGTGTTTTCCTAGCCTCGTTCTTTCATGGTGCTCGTCCTGCTCTAGTGTCCGGACTTGGGGGCGAAGAACCGGCCAGCGAGGCGGGCCAGGATGTTGAGGATCATCACGATGAGGATCAGCACCAGGGCCGCGCCCCAGGCCATGTTCTGCAGGATCTCCGGATTCTGGCCCGGCTGGGTGTAGCTGTAGTAGATGAAGACCGGCAGGCTCGCCATCTGGCCGTGGAACAGGCTGTAGTTCAACGACGGCGTCGCGCCGCAGATGATCAGCAGCGGGGCCGTCTCGCCGATGACCCGGGCGATCGCGAGTGTGATACCGGTGATGATGCCGGCCATGGCGGTCGGGATGACCACTCGGATGATGGTCTTCCATTTCGGCACCCCCAGGGCGTACGACGCCTCGCGCAGGTCCGAGGGCACGAGCTTCAGCATCTCCTCCGACGAGCGGACCAAGATCGGCATCATCAGCAGAGACAGCGCCACACTGCCCCCGAGGCCGAATTGGGTGCCTGGTCCGAGGATCAGGGAGAAGAGTGCGTAGGCGAACAGGCCTGCGACGATCGACGGGATGCCGGTCATCACGTCGACGAGGAACCGGATCCAGGACGCAGTCCGTGACCCGGCGCTGTACTCGACGAGGTAGACCGCCGTCAGCAGGCCGATCGGCACCGAGATGATCGTGGCTGCGAACGTGATCAGCAGGGTGCCGATGATCGCGTGGTAGATGCCGCCGGGCTCGTTGACCACGTTGCGCATCGTCCAGCTCAGGAACCGGCCGTTGATCTGGCTGCCGCCCTTGGAGACCGCCTCGTAGAGCAGCGAGGCCAACGGCACGAACGCGATTCCGAGCGAGGTCCAGATCAGCGAGGTGACCAGCCGGTTCTTCGCAGCCCTGGCGTTCTCTACCAGGCGCGACCAGGTGGTCAGGCCGATGAGGTCGATGAGCACCGCGAGGACCACGATGCCGGCGATGCTCCAGCTCAGCAGCATCCCGACCAGGACCGCAGCGATGATCGACAGCGCGCCGGCGAGTGCCGGGGCGTACCGCGGCAGCCGGGCGCCACGCAGGGAGGCGCCGGTGCTCGGTGCGGTCTCGAGGGTCGCCATCACTTGCTCCCGGTGTCGTAGCGCGCCACGATCGCACGGGCGCCGAAGTTGACGGCGAAGGTGATCACGAACAGCACCAGGCCCGAGGCGATCAGGACGTTGCGCTGCACGCTGGTCGCATCGGAGAAGGTCAGCGCGATGTTCGCAGCGATCGTGCTCGGGTTGGAGGCGGTGAGCAGCTTGAACGAGACGACGCCGCCGCTGCCGACCGAGAGCACCATGGCGACAGCCATCGTCTCTCCGAGCGCGCGGCCCAGGCCGAGCATGGCGGCCGACACGATCCCGGACCGGCCGTAGGGCAGGACTGCGAGCCGGACCATCTCCCACCGGGTGGCGCCGAGGGCCAGTGCGGCCTCCTGGTTCAACCGCGGCGTCTGGATGAAGATCTCACGGGTGATCGCAGTGATGATCGGGAGAACCATGATCGCCAGCACCATCCCGGCGGTGAGGATGGTGCGGCCGTCGTTCAGCGGCGTCCCCGCGAACAGCGGGATCCAGCCGAGGTGGTCGCCCAGCCACTGGTAGACCGTCCCGAGTTGAGGGCCGAGGAAGCTGATGCCCCAGAGGCCGTAGACGACCGAGGGCACTGCTGCCAGCAGGTCGATCACGTAGCCGATCGGGGCGGCCAGTCGCCGGGGCGCGAAATGCGAGACAGCCAGTGCCACCCCGAGCGAGAGCGGCAGCGCGATCGCGAGGGCGATCGCGGCGGCGAGCAGGGTCCCGAAGACCAGGGGCGCTACGTAGCCCAGGAAGTTGGCGTGGCCCTTGAGGTCGACGGACTTCGCGCCGAGGGCGGGGGCGCCCTGGACGGTCAGGAAGATCGCCACGCCGGCCAGCACGACCAGGATCGTCAGGCCGGCGGCTCGGGTCAGGTTGGCGAAGACCAGATCGCCCAAGCGGCGCTTGGGCGATCCGGTCTTCGTCGTCAGGGTGCTCACGAGCTGATGACTGCTCGTCTACTACTTGGACGTGATGCCGGCGACGATCGCGGCAGCCTTGGTCTGCAGCGAAGCCGGCAGCGGGGCCGAGCCGGCGCCGCTGGCCGCGGCGCTCTGACCGTCGGTGCTGACCACGTAGCTCAAGAAGCCCTTGACCAGCTTGGCGGTCGAGGCGCTCGAGTACGTCGGGCAGGCGATGAGGTACGACGTCAGCATCAGCGGGTACGCGCCGGCGGCCGTCGTGGTGCGGTCCACCTTGACGGCCAGGTCGCCCGCGGTCCGGCTGGTGTCGATCGGCGAGGCGTCGAGCGCCTTGGCGGCACCGTCGGCGGACGGCGCTGTGTAGGTGTCGCCGACCTTGATCGAGGCCACCGAGAGGCCGCCGGCCTGGCTGTTGTCGGCGTAGGCGATGCTGCCCGAGCCGGCCTTGACCGCGGCGACGACGCCGGAGGTGCCGTTGGCGCCCTCACCGGACTTCAGCGGCCAGGTCTTGCTGGCCGGGGACGTCCAGGCGCCACCGGCGGCCTGGGACAGGTAGTCGGTGAAGTTGTCCGTGGTGCCGGAGTCGTCCGAGCGGTGCACGGTGTTGATCTTCGAGGACGGCAGCTTGACGCCCGGGTTGGCGGCGGCGATCGCGGAGTCGTTCCACTTGGTGATCGAGCCGTCGAAGATCTTCGCGACCGTCGCAGCGTCGAGGTTCAGGCTCTTGACGCCGTCGAGGTTGAAGATCACGGCGATCGGGCTGACGTAGTCCGGGACCTCGAGGGCGTTGGCGCCACAGCGCTTCTTAGCGGCGTCGACCTCACCGGCGGTGGGGTCCAGGGCCGCGTCGGAGGCGGCGAAGTCGAGCGAGCCGCCGGTGAAGCCGGTGATGCCGGCGCCAGAGCCGGACGGGTCGTAGTTGATGGTCACGCCGCTGTTCTTGGTCTGGTAGGCGGCGATCCACGTCGTCATCGCGGCCTGCTGGGCGCTGGACCCGGCACCCTTGAGTGTGCCGGAGAGGCCACCGCTCGAGGATCCGGACTCGTTACCGGCGCCACAGGCGGTCAGGGAGAGGCCGAGGGCAAGTGCGGCGATGCTAGGGGCTGCCACACGGCGGAGGGCAGAGCGGTTCACTTGGATCTCCTGTTGTCGTAAGCGACTTGTCATCTCCGACGGTAGGAACGAGAGGTAACGCTCCCCCTTGGAGAGAGTGAACGGAAGGTGAACGCAGGACTGCCATTTAGTAGTCGCTGAGCGTGAACGAGAGCCGGATCACGTCGTCTGCCCATCGAGGCCGCCCTCAACGCACCAGGTAGCGCTCTGTGGCCACGACCCGGCCCTTGCGGTGGTGGCACACGACGATCTCGCCCGGTCCGAGCGGCTCCTCGTCGACGCCGAGGGCCGCTAGCAGCCCGGGCAGCACCGGTCGGTGGGTGCACAGGACCGAGCTCTCCTTGGTGGCCAGCAGGGCCTTCACCGCCCGCTTGACCGTTCCCGGCGACGAGTCCTCCTCGTTGAGCCCGGCGAGGGTCTCGATCTCGAGGACCTGCTCGTGCGCGTACGGCGAGACGGTCCGGACGCAGCGCAGGCTGTCTGAGGACGTCACCCGGGTCACTCCGAACGCCGAGAGCACCGGGACCAGGCTGCGGGCCTGCTCGCGGCCGATGGGGGTCAGCGGGCGCTTGCCGTCCGGGCCCTTCCAGGTGCCCCGCTTGGTGGCACGCCCGTGCCGGACCACCACCAGCGCCGCGGTCCGCTTCGACTCCCGCTCGACCTCCTCGAGGAGGTCCACGTCGTCGGCGTACGTCAATCGCTGCCGGGCCTTGTCGAAGGCGAACCACCCGACCTCGTCTATCTCGTCGTTGACGGCATAGCCCGAGACGTCCGGATCGCCGACGACGCGGCCGATCCAGTAGTGCACAGTCTTCTCCCTGCCACCGGAGACGGCATACGCCTGGCGCGGCAACGGCCGGTCGAGACGGATCTCGACCCCGGTCTCCTCCAGCACCTCGCGGACCGCCGTCGCGCTGACGTGCTCGCCGGGATCCTGCTTGCCTTTGGGCCACGCCCAGTCGTCGTACTTCGGCCGGTGCACCAGGAGCACCTCGCCGCCGCCTCCGTCCTTGCGCACCACGACCGCGCCGGCCGCGACCACGTCGGCGGTCGAGGCAGCTCCTGGATCCGGATCTGCGGGTGACGTTCTGCCGGAAGCCGGCTGGTCCTTCGGGGCCATGGCGCTAGTCTCACCGGGAGTCGAGCATTGGGGAAGTAGGCGTGGGTAATCGTCGGCGCGTCGCGGTTGCGGGTATCGCCATCATCGTCGTTCTCGCTGTCGTCGTGATCGTCGTGCGGGTGCATCGCAGCGACCGCACCGACTTCAGCAGCGCGATGGACGTCGTCCCGTCCGCGACACTGCGGTTCTCGTTCACCGACTGGGCCAAGGTCCGCGAGGCCCTGCACATCAAGGATCAGAAGTCGCCGAGCAGCAAGACGGTCGCCAGCCTGATCAGCCGTGCCTACAACGCCGACTACTCGGCGGTCTCGAGCATCGACGACTCCGCGGTGGCGCTGCAGAAGCACTTCGGGTTCTCGCCGTCCACGATCCAGTGGGAGGCGTACGCCCAAGCCCGGACCGGTGCCGCGATGGTGGTCCGGGTGCCTGACAGCTTCGACCTATCCCACGTGACCTCGGACCTGAAGGGCCTCGGCTTCACCAAGCCGAAGTCTGCGGACGGGGTCTGGGTCGGCGGCACCGACCTGATCGCGTCGATCGATCCCGACAATCCGACGATCAGCCCGGAGCTGCAGTACGTCGCGGTGCTGGCGGACAAGCATCTGATCGTCTCCAGCGATCAGGAGTCCTACGCGCGCACGGCCGCCGCGGTCGCGGATGGCAAAGGCAAGTCGCTGGGCGACCTCTCCGAGGCCCGTGGCGCGGTCGACCCGCTGGCAGAGCCCGCGGCGGCGATGTTCTGGTCCCGCGACTTCGTCTGCACGGACCTGGCGATGTCCCAGGCCTCCGATGACGACCAGACCACGGCCAGGCAGCTGATGGCGAGCGCCGGGGAGACCACCCCGTTGACCGGGTTCGTGCTCGCGCTCGCTCCGGACCGGACCCTGAACGTCTCCGAGCTCTTCGAGAGCGGTATCGAGGCCAAGGAGAACCTCCGCGCCCGGGCGCGGCTGGCAGTCGGCGACGCCCCAGGACGCGGCGGCTCCTTCAGCGACGACCTCAAGCTGGTCACCTCGCGCACCGACGGTCCGACGGTGCAGCTGGTGATGAAGCCGCGTACGAAGACCGGCTACGTGATCTCCGCGCTGGACAGCGGCCCGCTGCTCTTCGCGACCTGCTGATCCAGGACGTGTCAGCGGGGCTCAGCGGCGTCCGGACCGCTTCACGGTGTTGTAGCCGAAGGCGACCACTCGGCGCAGCGGCCTCGAGGTGTCCGGGTTCTTGAAGGACTCGACGTAGCGCGCGATCGCGGTGTCGAACGACCGCTCGAGAAGCTCGTCGAGATCGGCCTCGGGCAGCACCCGGGCCGCGACGTGGCGCCAGAGCCGCTCGTCGATCCGGGTCCGCTCGGCCAGCAGGTCCCGGGTACGCCGGTCGAGCTCTGCGGGGAAGTCCGGACGCATCCGGCGCGGCACGAACGCGCGCTCGTTGAGCCGGTCGTCGGACAGCTCCGTGCCCAGCCAGCGGCCCAGCCCGGCGACGAGGTCCGGGTTCTCGACCAGGTCCACGTGCGACATCGAGTCCAGGCGGGCCAGCGCTGAGGCAGCCACAGCGTCGTCGTTCTCGTGCGGGATGAAGTCGTTGCCGGGCATCAGGTCGTTGGGCCAGGCCAGGAAGCGAGCGATCGTGTTGTCGGTGTTGGTAGCCACCAGGGGGTGCTCGAGGTAGTCCGCGAGCGGCAGCCAGCCGACGCGGAACGCCTCTGCGCCACGACCCCAGTGCCGGATGTCGAACTCGGTCAGCGACCGGCTGTGCATCCACTGGGAGACGAGCCGCGACCGCGGGTTGCGCAGGAAGGTGATGTGGTCGGCGCCGGGGTAGCGCGTCATCGTCGTGTGCGGGCCGATGTGCCCGGCCACCAGGGTCGCGTCCGCGGGCAGCGCCTCGGGGGAGAGGTACATCATGTCCATGGCGGTCTGGTCGAAGGCGTCGAAGTCGTCGTACCCGCCGGCCAGCGACCGGTCCATGCCCATCACGAAGACCTCAGGCTGGATGGCGTTGCGCAAGGCCGCGGTCAGCGAGGTGCCGGCTGTCTTCGGGATGTGGCTGAACACGAGCGGGTTCCCCGGTCCGTACTGGCGCATCTGCATCCCTCCGCGTCCCGGACCCGCGGTCGGACGAGCCCGTGCGTGACCTTATCGCGGGAAATCAGGCAGTTCGGAAGAACCGGTGCAACTCCCCGGACGCCGGGATCAGCGTCGTCGCTGGTGCGCGCGGACCAAGGTGTTCTGCAGGTCCGCCAGCGGTTTGCCGGCAGCAGATCGCACCGCTGTCCAGGCCCCGTCCGAACCGAGCTCCCAGCTCGCGGTCGACGGGTCGAAGGCGAGATCCAGCACCGCTCCGACCTCGGCCACCAGGTCCGGGCCGGGGAGCCTGACCAGGACCTCGACGCGACGGTCCAGGTTGCGGTGCATCATGTCCGCCGACCCGATGTAGGCCTCCGGCTCGCCGCCGTTCTCGAACCAGAAGATCCGGCTGTGCTCGAGGAACCTGCCCAGGACCGACCGCACCGTGATGGTCTCGCTCAGCCCTGGCACGCCGGGCCGCACCGCGCAGATGCCGCGCACCAGCAGCTCGACCGGTACGCCGGCCCGCGAAGCCCGGTAGAGCTCGTCGATCACGGCCTCGTCGACGACTGAGTTGGCCTTGATCCGGACCCGCGCTGGACGGCCCGCCTGGTGATGGGCCACCTCGGCCCGGATCCGCTCGATCAGGCCCGAGCGCACCGAGTCCGGAGCCACCATCACCTGGTCGTAGGAGGCGTTGCGCGACCAGCCGGACAGGTTGTTGAACAGGTGCGCGACGTCCTCGCCGATGGCCTCGTTGGTAGTGAGCAGGCCGAAGTCCTCATACATCCGCGCGGTCTTCGGGTTGTAGTTGCCGGTGCCGATGTGGGTGTAGCGGCGGATGCCGTCGGGCTCCTCGCGGACCACCATCGCCAGCTTGCAGTGCGTCTTGAGGCCCACCAGGCCGTAGACGACGTGGCAGCCGGCCTGCTCGAGCTTGCGGGCCCAGCGGATGTTGGCCTGCTCGTCGAACCGGGCCTTGATCTCCACGATCACCAGCACCTGCTTTCCCGCCTCGGCGGCATCGACGAGCGCATCGATGATCGGGGAGTCGCCAGAGGTGCGGTAGAGCGTCTGCTTGATCGCCAGGACGTGCGGGTCGGCGGCGGCCTGCTCGATGAACCGCTGCACCGAGGTGCTGAACGAGTCGTAAGGGTGGTGCAGCAGCACGTCGGCGCGCGAGACGGTCTTGAAGACGTCGACCGGCGAGGCCGACTCGACCGGCGCGAGCAGCCGGTGGGTCGAGGGCAGGAACACAGGGAACTTCAGGTCGCCGCGGTCGATGTCGGCGATGCCGTGCAGCCCGCGGAGGTCCAGCGGCCCGGGCAGCCGGACCACCTCGTCGTCGCGGACCCCGAGCTCGGAGACCAGCAGGCTCAGCACCCGCTCGTCGATCGTCTCCTCGACCTCGAGCCGGACCGGGGGGCCGAAACGGCGGCGGAGCAGCTCCTTCTCCAGGGCCTTGAGCAGGTTCTCGGCGTCGTCCTCCTCGACCTCGAGGTCCTCGTTGCGGGTCACCCGGAAGGTGTGCACCGCGCGGACCTCCATGCCCGGGAAGAGCCGCTTGAGGTGCTCGGCGATGACGTCCTCGAGCGGCACGAACCGCTGGTTGCCCAACGGGATGAACCGGTTGAAGCTCTGCGGCACCTTGACCCGGGCGAAGTGCTCCTTGCCGGTCTTGGGGTTGGCCACCAGGACGGCGAGGTTCAGCGAGAGGCCCGAGATGTAGGGGAACGGGTGCGCAGGGTCGACGGCGAGCGGGGTCAGGACCGGGAAGACCCGCTCCTTGAAGATCCGCTTGCACTCGCGCTGCTCCTCGCGGTCGAGCTGCTCCCAGCGGACCAGGCTGATCCCCTCGTCTGCGAGTGCCGGGACGACCTGGTCGGCGAAGACCCGGGAGTGCCGCTGCATCAGCTCGGACGCCTCGGCCCAGATCACCTGGAGGACCTCCTTGGGCATCAGCCCGGAGGCCGACCGTACGGCCACGCCGGCCGCGATCCGGCGCTTGAGGCCGGCGACGCGGACCATGAAGAACTCGTCGAGGTTGCTGGTGAAGATCGCCAGGTAGCGGACCCGCTCGAGCAGCGGCGTCTCAGGGTCCTCGGCGAGCTCGAGGACGCGCTGGTTGAACCGCAGCCAGGAGACCTCGCGGTCGAGGAACCGGTCGTCGTACTCCCCGGTCTCGAGGTCGTCGAGCTCGGGCTCGTACGGCGGGTCGACGTCGAAGGACGACACCACGTGCAGCGCCGACTCCAGCGGTCCCTCGTCCGGGTCGGCGGTGTAGGTGTCGGTGCTCATGGGCGAAGTCTGACAGCAGCCGGTGAAATGCAGGTGAAGTAGTTTGACCGCATGCCCGGTCTGCTCACCGCCCAGATCCTGTTGCTGCGCACCCTGATGGGGCTGCCTCCGGCCCTCCAGCGGGGGCTGCTGCGCCGGCCCGTCGTCCTGGACGGGCAGACGCTGTCACCGGAGACCCAGATGATGCTGACCCTGCAGCGGGTTGCGCGGGAGCCGCGGATCGAGGACCTGCCGCTGCCCGAGGCGAGGGCCACCACCGACAAGCAGGCAGACATGGTCGGCGGACGCCAGCCGATCGGGGCGCTGCGCGAGCTGATCGTCGAGGGAGCAGCCGGCCCGCTCGCGGCCCGGCTCTACATCCCATCGAGCCGGCTGGGCGCCGACCCGGTGCCCACGCTGATGTTCATCCACGGCGGCGGGATGATCTACGGAGGGCTGGAGAGCCACGACGCGGCCTGCCGGTTCCTGGCTGAGAACTCCGGGGTCCAGGTGCTCGCGGTGGACTACCGGCTCGCCCCCGAGCACCCGTTCCCGGCGGCGAACGACGACTGCTTCGCGGCGTACCGGTGGCTGCTGGCGCACACTGACGACCTCAACGCCGACCCTGAGCGGCTCGCGGTCGGCGGCGACTCGGCGGGCGGCTACCTCTCGGCGACGACCGCGATCAAAGCCGCCGAGGCGGGCCTGCCGCTGGCGTTCCAGCTGCTGGTCTACCCGTGCACGGACTTCGTGAACAAGTCGCGGAGCAGCCGGCTGTTCGGGGAAGGGTTCTTCCTCAGCGCGAAGTTCATGGACCAGGCGCGGGACGCGTTCTTCGCCACCGAGGCCGACAAGGCCGACCCGCTCGGCTCCATCGCGCTGCGGACCGGGCTGCCGGCCGGGCTCGCGCCGGCGTACGTCGTGACAGCCGGGTTCGACCCGCTGCGCGACGAGGGCGAGGCGTACGCCGATCTGCTGGCCGAGCACGGCGTGCGGGTCGACCGGAAGCGCTACCCGTCGATGATCCACGGGTTCTTCAACCTCGTCGGTGCCGGTCGGGAGGCGCGTCAGTACAACCGTGAGACCGCCGCCGTGCTGCGTGAGGCTCTCAGCTGAGGGTCGTGGTCGAGCCGCGGTACTGGACCTCGGTGCGCACCGTGGTGAAGCCCTGCCGGCTGTAGACCGCGATGGCAGGGTCGTTGTCGCCGTCGACGTAGAGGATCACGTCGTCGACGCCCTGCTCGGCGAGGTAGGACAGGCCGACATTGGTCAGCGCGCTGCCGAGCCCGCGTCCGGCTGCCTTGGGGTTCGCAGCGACGACGTAGACCTCGCCGTAGGGCGGGTTCTCGTCGCGGTGGACCTTGGTCCAGTGGAAGCCGAGGATCTCGGGGTCGCCGTCGCCGGTCAGCGCTTCGTCCTCGGGGACCGCGAGGAACAGGCCCTCGGCGTCGAACCAGGCTTCCTTCGTCCGCTCGATGAAGTCCTCGTGGGTCATGTGGCCCTGCTCGGGGTGGTGGGTGAAAGCGGCAGCGTTGACCGCCAGCAGGCCGGGCTCGTCGGCCGGGGCGAAGGTGCGGATCCGGACGCCGGCAGGGACCGGCAGGGCCGTGACAGGCAGCGCCGTCGGCCGCGCCATGATCCGCAGCTCGCGCTCCTTGGGGATCCCGAGGCGGGCAGCGATCCGCCCGGCGGAGGGGTGGTCGCCGTGCGACCAGGCCTCGACCTTGTCAGTCGCACCCAGGGCTGCCCGGGCCAGTGCGGTGCCGACGCCGGCGTTGCGGGACTCGGGGTGCACGGCGAGGTCGAGGATCTGGCCGTGCAAGAGGGCGAAGCCGCCGTCGCCGAGCCAGAGCGAGGCATCGCGCAGGCCGCGGTACTTCAGCTGCAGGCAGGCCTGCTCGTTCAAGGTGATCACGCCGTCGGCCTTGTCACAGGCCTCGGCGATGCGGCGTACTTCGGCCGCTGGGCCAGAGCCGGTGTCGGAGTCGGTGAAGTCGGCGGGGTCGATCTGGACCAGACTCATCGGTTCAGCCTCAATTCGCGGGTACGTCCTCGAGCTCACGGCTCTTGTCCTTGGGCGGCAGCACGAACCGGTAGCCGACGTTGCGGACCGTCCCGATCAGGGACTCGTTCTCGGGGCCGAGCTTGGCCCGCAGGCGCCGGACGTGCACGTCGACCGTACGCGTGCCGCCGAAGTAGTCGTAACCCCAGACCTCCTGGAGCAGCTGCTCGCGGGTGAAGACGCGGCCCGGGTGCTGGACGAGGTACTTGAGGAGCTCGAACTCCTTGAACGTCAGGTCCAGCGTCCGTCGGCCCAGCTTCGCGGTGTACGTCGCCTCGTCGACGACCACCTCGCCGCCGCGGATGATGTGCGCCTCGGGGTCGTCGCCGTTGCGGGTGCCGTCCTGGCGGCCCAGGGCGATCCGGATCCGGGCGTCGATCTCGGCCGGTCCTGCCGTGACGAGCAGGACGTCGTCGATGCCCCAGTCGGCCGCCACCACGGCGAGCCCGCCTTCGGTCACGATCAGCAGTACCGGCTGGTCGGAGCCGGTAGTGCGGATCAGCCGGCACAGGTCGCGGGCGTGCGCGAGGTCCCGGCGCCCGTCGATGAGCACCAGGTCCGAGGATGGCGCTTCGAGGAGGGCGCTGCCCTCGGCGGGCAGGATCTTGACCTGATGCGGGAGCAGCGCGAGGCCGGGCAGCACTTCGGCCGAAGGCTGCAGGGCGCTCGTCAGTAGGAGCAGCGTGCTCACGGCGAGCACCTCCCTCTGACGGAGACCCTCTCGGGTCGGGCAATACGGGAGGATATCCAACATGAGCGGGGCTGCGAGGCAGGATGATCCAGTGGTCGGACAGATCACACTGCGCTACTGGGCCTCGGCTCGGGCCGCGGCCGGGGTCGCCGAGGAGCAGGTGGACGTCCGCGGCACCACCTCGCTGGAGGACCTGCGCGCCGTCGTACTCGAGCGCCACGGCGCCGACAGCCCCCTAGCCAGGGTGCTTGCGACCTGCTCTGTCCTGGTCGGCGACCGGCCGGTGAGCAGTGCGGATGCCTCGACCGTGCGGGTCGCTGCGGGGGAGACGGTGGAGTTTCTGCCGCCTTTTGCCGGAGGCTGAATTCGCAGTGTGCCGGGCGGTGAGCCAATGTCGACTGGTCTAGTGCGGAATCTTTTCCGCGGCCGCGCGTTGGACAAGGCATGAGTCCTGGAGCCTGGATCCTGATCGTCGCGGTCGCGGTGTCGCTCGCCTTCGGCGGCTACCGCGCTCTGACCGACGGCACCTTCCGCGGCACCAAGCGCCTCAAAGGGCGCCTCAAAGGGCGCCTCAAAGGGGCCTCGACACCAGCTGCGACAGCGGAGCCGCCCGCCGCCTCGCTGCTCGAAGGCACCCCGTGGTCGGCGGACCTCGGCGAGCGGTTCACGCTGCTGCAGTTCTCCTCGGCGTTCTGCGCGCCGTGCCGCGCGACCCGGCGGGTGCTCGAAGACGTTGCTGGCGTCGTGCCGGGGGTGCGCCACCTCGAGGTCGACGCCGAGCACCACCTCGACGTCGTACGCCGGCTCGGCATCATGCGGACCCCGACGACGCTGGTCCTCGACCACGCCGGAGCCGAGATCACCCGTGCGACCGGGGCACCGACCAAGCAGCAGGTCCTCGCGGCGCTCGCCGCCGGCTGACGCGGGGCGTTGCTCACACATTCGGCGAAGCTTCCGGGCTGGTGGCCGGATTCGGTTAGGGTCTGCGTGCGCGACGCGCAGCGCGCGCACCGCGACGAACCCCTCTCACAGAACCGGAATTCGAAGTCATGAGCACCGAAGCCGCCGCCGTCGAGCAGACGATCACCGAGTTCCTCACCCGGATCGACAAGCTCCCGGCGAGCCTCACGGCCGACCTCCCGCTGTACGCCGACGGCATCGGCCTGGACTCCTTGGAGACCGCTGAGCTGTCGGCGGTCCTCGAGGACGAGCACGGCGCCGACCCCTTCAACGACGGCGAGATGCCTGCGACCGTCGGCGACATCCTCGCGTTCTACGCCGCGAGCGCCTGAGTGAGCACCTCCGTCGAGGCGGCAGCGCCCGCCCGCGAGCCCCGCGTCGTCATCGTCACCGGCGGCAGCCGGGGCCTGGGCGCCGGGATCGTCCGCTCCTACCTGGATTCGGGCGATCTGGTCGCGACCTGTGCCCGCTCGATCACCCCCGAGGTCGAGGCCTGGCAGTCCGACCCGGCGACCGCGGACCGTTTCTTGTGGGGCTCGGCCGACCTGGCCAAGGTCCAAGACGCCGACGGCTTCGTGAAGGCGGTGCTCGCCAAGTGGGGACGCGTCGACGTCCTGATCAACAACGCCGGCGTGGCGCGCGACGGCATCCACAGCATGTTCTCCGATGACGACATCGACACCGTCGTAGACCTGAACATCAAGGGCACCCTCTACGTCTCCCGCGCGGTGGCGAAGCGGATGCTCGCGCGGCGCAGCGGCTACATCGTGAACATCTCCTCGATCGTCGGCCTCTCCGGCTACCGCGGCCTGGCGACCTACAGCGCCACCAAGGCGGCGCTCGACGGCCTGACCCGTGCGCTCGCCCGTGAGCTCGGCTCGCGCGGCATCGTGGTCAACGGCATCGCACCCGGCTACCTCAAGACCGAGATGAGCCACGGCCTCGACGCCGACCAGCTCAACCAGATCGTGCGCCGTACGCCGGCAGGCCGCCTCGGCGACCCCGAGGACATTGCCCGGGTCTGCCAGTTCCTCACCGACCCGGCCAACGGCTATCTCACCGGGCAGGTCATCGTCGTCGACGGAGGGCTCACCTCCTGATGTCCCGCGTTGTGAACGCAGCGCTGATGGCCGCATACAAGCGCGGGTTCGAGATCCGCCGGCACCCCGCCGTACGCCGGGCGCGGATGCTTGCCGCGCACAACGTCGACGTGGTGCTCGACGTCGGCGGTGCGAAGGGCGGCTACGGCAGCCAGCTGCGTCAATTCGGGTACGCCGGCCGGATCGTGTCGTTCGAGCCGCTCGATGGCGCGTTCGGGCTGCTCTCGGCCGCGATCGCCAGCGACCCGGCGTGGACTGCACGCCAGGTCGCCCTGGGGAGCCAGCCGGGCGAGTCGATGATCAACATCGCCTCGAACTCCGACAGCAGCTCGCTGTTGCCGATGAACGAGACGCACACCGATGCCGAGCCGAGCGTCGGCATCGTCGGTCAGCAGCGGGTCGAGGTCGTCCGCCTCGACGACATCATCGACGAGATCGCGACGCCGAGCAGCCGGATCTTCCTCAAGATCGACGCCCAGGGTTTCGAGCGCGAGGTCCTCGCCGGTGCCGAGAAGACGCTCGAGCGCTGCCGCGGACTCCAGCTCGAGCTGTCGTTCGTCCCGCTCTACGACGGCGGCATGCTGATCGACGACGCCATCTCGCTGGCCTACGACGCCGGGTTCCAGATGGTCGGCGTCGAGCAGGGCTGGGCCGCGCCGACGGGCCAGATGCTCCAGGCCGACGGGGTCTTCTTCCGACTCTGAGGGACAGCGCCGTTCACCATGTGAGCTGTGGGCCTCGCGGCCGGTCGCGGCTGTCCGGTATCGTTCGCTCTGTCGGATGTGTGGGGGACGCGTCCGACTGATGCCAGCACGGGGGTGCGAGGGAGTTCGACCATGTCCGGGACCCTGTCCACCCCGATGACCACCAAGCAGCGGGTCGCGAAGTTCGTGCCCGCAGCGGGAGTCAACTTCCTCGACCGCCTGGCATTCCAGGTGCGTCGCAACCGGATTCGGTTGTCCCACTGGTTCTTCGGCCTGCTCGGCCTGAACATCGTGGCCCGCAAGGACTACTACTCCACGCTGCCGGTCCTCGAGGACATCGCCGCCACCCGCGAGCGCTGGGACCGCCCGAGCGAGCTGGCCGGTGTCGAGATCGACCTCAATGCCGTGCAGAAGAACCTCGGCACGCTCGCCGATGCGTGGGAGCAGGAGTTCCGGACTGTCGCTCCCGACCACGGCGCCAACGCTGCCAAGGGCTTCGGCCCGGGCTACCCGGCGTTCGACGCCCGGACGCTCTACTACAAGATCCGCGAGCACAAGCCTGCCCGCTACCTCGAGGTCGGGTCCGGGCTCTCGACGTACTACGCGAGCCTGGCGGCGACCAAGAACGCCGCCGAGGGCTCGCCGATGTCGATCACGTGCATTGAGCCCTACCCGTACGACGCGCTGCGGACCATCGAGGGCTTCGACCTGATCGAGGGCTTCGTCCAGGACGTGCCGGTCTCCCGGTTCGCCGAGCTCGAGGCAGGTGACGTCCTGTTCATCGACTCCTCGCACGCCCTGAAGATCGACAGCGACGTGGCGTACCTGTTCCTGGAGGTGCTGCCGCGGATCAAGCCCGGGGTCTACGTGCACATCCACGACGTGCACTTCCCCTACAACGGCCCGTTCCCGGCCGACACCTGGATCTTCGGCGAGCGCCCGCCGGTCTACTGGAACGAGGCGATGGTGGTCCAGGCGTTCCTGGCCTTCAACAGCGCCTTCGAGGTCCAGCTCTCGACCCCGATGATCCGGCACTTCGACGAGCAGTTCCTG